>CAYXBQ010000003.1:0-159545 GCA_964463375.1 uncultured Ruminococcus sp.
CTTTCTCATGCGTATCTACTCAAGGTCTTCGCTTTTTCGTAAGCGATTGCCGTGGCATTTCGCAACATTTCTATTGCAATTTGCCGCACAATATGATATACTGAGTGGGGATACACTACAGCTAAGTAGGGAAGCGATCTCCCCCACTCACGAAAAATTTCCTGACGAAAATTTTTCCAACGTATGCTGCAAAAATAATATGGAACATATCATCCTGCAACAAAGGAGCAATACCTATGCGAGAACTGTTTACAAAAGGATCCGACGGCAGCTATACCGTCCGGGCGGCCACCTATGCCCTGCATATCGTGGGACATACCGTTGCCGTGTCCATCGAAAATAACCGGTTTGCCACATTGGACGTGCGCTGTGCCGTGCCTATGACCAACGACGACGACACCGGTGCCATCCCCGATATCGAACCCGCTCTGCCCACGCTGACGGATGTACAAAGCGAAACCGGCAAGGTGGTGTTCACCTGGGAGAACCAAAGCTCCCTGTGGCAGAAGACCTACCGCCTGACCTGCGACTGGCTCCGATTCCGGTTCGATCTGACCCTCCACGGACAGGGTCGAGTGGACGAGATCTGGTACTTCAGCGGGGATCGTGGCAGTCGGTGGGGCAGTGGCTACGAATTCCAGGAGGGCTTCACCCCCTGCGTGTCCTGGTACAACGAGGAGGACTACACCTTCAAGGCCAGCACCAATTGCCACCGCTGGTCCGTGCTCATGGTGCCGCCCATGTTCTGCTATGCCTTCCGCTGCGAAAACAGCAACCGGCGACTGGGTCTGGGTCTGGTGGCAGAGAAGGGCGAGCACAACTTCCACAGCTTCGACTATCGCTCCTCCCCCATCGGCTCCTTCCACTCCGGCTTCGCTCTGGTGACCGACCAAATGGGTCACGCCACCGTAGACGGAGACTGGACTGCCCCCGCCATCGTAGGCTTTTCCGGCGACGACCCATATGACATCCTCGACCAATACACCAACTACTACTTCACCACCGGCATTGCGGCGCCGAGAAACCGGGAGAATCAGCCCCGGTTCTGGTACGGACCCATGGTATGCGGTTGGATCGAGCAGATCGCCCGCTCCATGCAGACCGATCCCCACATCGGCGAAGCGGATATGGCACGACAGGACGTGTACGAGACCATTGTGGACGAGATCCACAAGTACGACATGCACCCGACTGCGCTGATCATCGACGACAAATGGCAAACTCACTACGCCACCGACGAAGTGAACCCTGACAAGTGGCACGATCTGCGGGGCTTTGTGGATGCCAGACACGCCGAAGGGATCCATACCATGCTGTGGTTCAAGCTGTGGGATCCGGACGGCTGGGACAAGGACCTGTGCGTTACGGCTGACAACGGGGAAGTGCGGATCGACCCCAGCCAGCCCGCATTCCTTACCAATCTGGATACCGTCCTGCACCGGATTCTGTCCGCTGACGAGGGCTGCTACGACTGCGACGGCATGAAGTTAGACTTTGCCTTCATCAATCCCATCGGGCGCAAGGTGCATGCCTACTCCGGCAAATACGGCGTGGAGCTGCTGTACGATATGCAAGCCTACATCTACAAGAAGTCCAAAGAGATCAAGCCCTATGCCCTGATCAACGCCAGCCCCTGCCACCCCTATTTCGCCCACATCTGCGACCAGGCTCGCCTCCACGACTACAACTACAACAACCGCAACAACCGGGAGGATCTGGTGATGCGTGGAAAGATGTTTGCCGCCGCCATGCCGGGGGTGCTGCTGGACACCGACAACGCCGGCTACGCCAACTATCGGGACACCATGCACTGGCTCCTGACCCAGCCCCTCACCGGCGTGCCAGACCTATATTCTCTCGTGGGCACCCACACCTGTCCCATGGACGAGGCAGATTTCTTTGCCCTGTCCCAGCTGTGGAAGGAATATGCCAAACGGCTTGAGAGCCTATTGTGAAGATAACAAAAAGGATGTGCAAAACGTACATCCTTTTTCTCATATTCACGATCAGTCCTGATAGAATTCCCAGCTCTTGTTCATCGCATCTAAGATCTGGCTTTCCTGCTTGGCGTAGTTGGAGGCAAAGCCGCCGCCCGCCCGGACGGTATTGGCGATCACATCCTCGATGTTGCCCCAGGCGAAAACCTTTCCCAGGTCATAATACTGCGTATCGAAAATAATATCGAACATGGCAGAGGATTGGGCATCCCGCACCAGCTTGGTGGTCAGGTTCACATCGTAGTAGGCCTCCACCACGGAATCCGAGTAGAAGGACAGTGCCTCCAGCAGCACGGTGGTGTGGGTGAGCTGCTCGTCCGTGATGGTGATCGGCACGCTGATGGCAGGGCACACGTTGGAGGCAATGATGTGGCAGTAATCGGTCTGGCTCTCGTCCCATTTCGGATTGGGCAGGATCCCGAAGTCGGAGATCATTTCCCGGTAGAGGTTGATGTCGTAAATGCTGCCCGGCCGGAACAACAGACGGTCTTCCATCAGCATGTTGTCCAGGATCGTCCAGCCGTCGCTGCCAATGTCGGCCACCATGACGGAGGCGTTGCGGTCGCTGTACATGGTAGCGAGCTTTTCGATGACGCTGGTGTTCCGTTCACTGTTCAAAACGATCTCCGGCGAACCGTCGTCCGACACTTTGGCAAGCTGTCCGCCCGTGCCATAGAACAGCACAGCCGACAGGTGGTAGTCACTGCCGATCCCGTAGGCATCGTTGGTGTCCAGTGTCCCGTCACCGTTCATGTCGTAGGTGGCACCCTGTGCGGCGGTGTACATCACGTCCAGCGTCCATTTGCCCTCGTCCACCATAGCATAGGGATCCTCCAGACCATACTGGTCCACCAGTGCCTTGTTGTAGTACACGCCATAGTTCAGCTCTTCCTCGCCCAACGTCAGATCTCCGGCGATGCAGAACAGCTTGCCGCCCATGGTCAGGTCCCGCTGGATGGCAGGGTCCCAATGGGCCGCTTCCAGATCCAGCAGCGGCACCAGGTTCCACAGACTGCCATCCTGCCCCATGTTCACCGCATCGTTGATGTACACCTGCACGATGTTGTAGTCCGTTTCCCCGGCGATGATGCTGGTTTTGGCAGTGGCAGCCACGTCAGCCGTTTCCGACCATTCGATCACCACGTTGAAATCCTCTTCCACCCGCAGGTTCCGGTTGAAAATGGCATCGTTCAGCACTTCACCGGTGTGCTCCTCCGACCAACCCAGATCCAGATACTGCTTCATGGTGCCGGGGGAGTCCTGTGTGAAGCAGAGGGAACGGAAGGTCTCTCCGCCGTAATCCGCCGATGCCACCGCCAGGGAACGGGTGGTCTCCGTCTCCACTGCCACCGTATCTGTAGAAGCGGTGGTATCGGCTGTGCTTTCGGTCTCCGTTTCTGCCTGCCCGCAGCCGGTCAGCAGCAATGCTACTAGCAAAAAAATAAACAGTTTGTTGCGCTTCATGTAGATTCTCCTATGTATAGATCATAATTATCATAATCATAGCACAATATCGCAGGTTTGTCAAGTGCAAAGACAAAAAAGATACGGAGCAACCGAAGCCGATCCGTATCTTTTTATATACTTAGTATGGATTACTTGGTACAGACACACAATAAGTGATCCTTATTGTGTGTGAGCTTTACTTGTAAAGTGAACTTACTTGTAAAGTTCGGTGAACCGAGTCAGGCGTTCATACTTAGCCTTGGCATTTTCCTCAGCCTTAGCGAACAGTTCAGCTGCTCTCTCCGGATTGGTCTGTGCCAGACGGTTGTAACGGTTTTCGTTCTTGATGAAGTCCTGATAGTTGCCGGTGGGTTCCTTGCTGTCCAGGGTGAAGGGATTCTTGCCCTCAGCCTTCAGAGCAGGATTGTACCGGAACATCTGCCAGTAACCGCAGTCAACAGCCTTCTTCATTTCCAGCTGGCAGTTCTGCATGGTGCCCTTGATACCGTGCATTTCGCAAGGAGCGTAGCCGATGATGATGGAAGGACCATTGTATGCTTCAGCCTCGGTCAGAGCCTTCAGCAGCTGGTTCATGTCAGCGCCCATAGCAACCTGTGCCACGTATACGTAGCCATAGGACATAGCGATCTCAGCCAGGTTCTTCTTGCCGATGGCCTTACCGGCAGCAGCGAACTGTGCAACCTGACCAATGTTGGAAGACTTGGAAGCCTGTCCACCGGTGTTGGAGTACACTTCGGTATCGAATACCATGATGTTCACGTCTTCGCCGGAAGCGATCACGTGGTCCAGACCACCGAAGCCGATGTCATATGCCCAGCCGTCACCACCGAAGATCCAAACGGACTTCTTAGCCAGGTAATCCTTTTCAGCCAGGATCTTGGGAGCTACCGTGCAACCAGCAGCAGCGGCCTTTTCTACTTCAACCAGCAGAGCCTTTGCAGCAGCTTCGTTTGCAGCGCCATCGTCCTTGGTGTCTAAGAATGCCTTAGCAGCAGCCTTGAATTCGTCGGAAGCCTTGTCGGAGGCAGCCATTTCTTCTACGTAACCGATCAGACGGTTGCGGATGGTCTTCTGACCCAGGTGGATACCCAGACCGTGTTCAGCGTTGTCTTCGAACAGGGAGTTTGCCCACGCCGGACCGTGACCGGATTCCTTGTTCACCGTGTAGGGCGTTGCAGGAGCAGAACCACCCCAGATGGAGGAACAACCGGTAGCGTTGGAGATGTACATTCTTTCACCGAACAGCTGGGTGATCAGACGAGCGTAAGAGGTTTCGGCACAACCAGCGCAAGAGCCGGAGAACTCCAGCAGGGGCTGCTTGAACTGAGAACCCTTCACGGTGTTGTTGATCAGCTCGGGCTTTTCGGAAACATTGGCAACGGCGTAATCCCAGGGTTCAGCCTGATCCTGCTGGGTCTCAGCCAGTACCATCTTGATAGCCTTCTTGTCGGTGCCGTCCTTTTCAGCCTTAGCAGTTACAGGGCAAGCCTTGACACACAGGGTACAACCCATGCAGTCCAGAGGAGAAATTGCCATGGTGAACTTGTAGGTGGTCTTTACTACGGGCTTTGCAGCGAACTTGGTAGCAGCAGGAGCAGCAGCAGCTTCAGCCTCGGTCATAGCGAAGGGACGGATAGCAGCGTGCGGACATACAAAGGCACAGTTGTTACACTGGATACAGTTTTCGGGGATCCATTCGGGAACGTATACAGCTACGCCACGCTTTTCGGAAGCGGTAGAGCCCTGCGGGAAGGTACCGTCCACATAGTCGGCGAAAGCGGAAACGGGCAGGGAATCACCAGCCATAGCATTGGTGGGGTTCACTACGGTGTTCACGAACTTTTCCAGATCGGCTCTCTTGGAGGTGAAAGCAGCCTTGGGTGCATCTACACCGGCGTTCTTCCAGGATTCGGGAACAGCAACCTCGGTGAAGGCATCAGCACCGGCATCGATAGCGGCATAGTTCAGGTCAACCATGGCCTGGCCCTTCTTGATGTAGGACTTGTATGCCATCTTCTTCATGTATTCGATGGCTTCATCCTTGGGCAGAATGTTTGCCAGCGCGAAGAATGCAGACTGCAGAACGGTATTCTTAACCTTGGCGTTGCCGACCTGCTTGGTAGCGATGGTGGTAGCGTCAATGGTGATGAACTTGATGTTGTTGTTGGCCAGATAGGACTTTACCTTTGCGGGCAGGTGTTCTTCCAGCTCTTCAATGGTGTGCCATGCGCAGTCCAGCAGGAAGGTACCGCCGGGCTTGATGTCGGATACCATGTCATACTTCTTCAGGTAAGAAGAGTTGTGGCAAGCAACGAAGTCGGCCTTGTTGATGTAGTAAGGAGACTTGATGGGCTGATCGCCGAAGCGCAGGTGGGAAATGGTGATACCGGAGGTCTTCTTAGAGTCATACTGGAAGTATGCCTGGATGTACTTGTCGGTGTGGTCACCAATGATCTTGATGGAGTTCTTGTTGGCACCAACCGTACCGTCACCACCCAGACCCCAGAACTTGCAAGCGATGGTACCGGGAGCAGCGGTGTCCGGCGCAGGCTTTTCTTCCAGAGAACGGCCGGTCACGTCGTCTACGATACCAATGGTGAAGCTGTTCTTGGGTTCGTCAGCGTCCAGGTTAGCATATACAGCGAAGATGGACTGCGGAGGCGTATCCTTGGAGCCCAGACCGTAACGACCACCAACGACCTTGATGTCGCTTCTGCCGGTCAGAGCCAGAGAGGTAACAACGTCCAGATACAGAGGTTCACCCAGAGAGCCGGGTTCCTTGGTTCTGTCCAGAACGGCGATCTTCTTACAAGTAGCGGGAATGGCTTCAGCCAGCTTTTCGGCCACGAAGGGACGATACAGACGAACCTTTACCAGACCAACCTTTTCGCCGGCAGCCATCATGTAGTCGATCACTTCTTCAGCAACGTCGCAGATGGAGCCCATAGCGATGATGACCTTTTCGGCATCCGGTGCGCCATAGTAGTTGAACAGCTTGTAGTCGGTACCGATCTTCTCGTTTACCTTGTTCATGTATTCCTCAACAACAGCCGGGAATGCATCGTAGTAGGGGTTGCAAGCTTCTCTGTGCTGGAAGAAGATGTCACCGTTTTCAGCGGAACCACGCAGAACGGGGTGTTCGGGGTTCAGCGCACGGGCACGGAATGCTGCGATAGCATCCTTGTCCACCATTTCAGCCAGGTCTTCGTAGTCCCAAGCTTCGATCTTCTGGATCTCGTGAGAGGTACGGAAGCCGTCAAAGAAGTTCAGGACCGGTACACGGCCCTTGATGGTAGCCAGATGGGCAACAGCACCCAGGTCCATAACTTCCTGCGGGTTGGATTCAGCCATCATGGCAAAACCGGTCTGACGGCAGGCATATACGTCGGAGTGGTCACCGAAGATGTTCAGAGCGTGGGAAGCTACGCAGCGAGCGGATACGTGGATCACGCAGGGCAGCAGTTCACCGGCGATCTTGTACATGTTGGGGATCATCAGCAAAAGCCCCTGAGAAGCGGTGTAGGTGGTGGTCAGAGCACCGGCAGCCAGAGAACCGTGTACGGCACCGGCAGCACCAGCCTCGGACTGCATTTCGATCACCTTAACGGTATCGCCCATGATGTTCTTCAGGCCGGTAGCGGACCAGGTATCGGTCACGTCAGCCATAACAGAAGAAGGCGTAATGGGGTAGATAGCAGCAACTTCGGTAAACGCATAAGAAGCATGCGCCGCCGCAGTGTTGCCATCCATGGAAAGTTTCTTTCTTGCCATGTTGGGTATATCCTCCATTTATATAATAATAAACGTAAAAAGTGTGCGTAGGGCAGAGGGACGCAGAAAAAAACGCCACTGTGCCCATGTACCTATATTATAACGCAAAGTGGCGGGAAAGTAAATATGTTTTTGTAAATTCTTTTGTTTTTTTCGAAAAAAATCGCATCCCCTTATATAAAATGTATACCCCTATGCAAATGCGATATAACGATCCCGCTCTACAAAAGCAAAAAAGGCACTGACCGGTTAAGCCAATGCCTTTTTCAAGAGTGGGATCAGCTTTAAGATATTCCCACTCAGCCAGCACCTTTTTGTAATTCTATTTTGTATCGAGCCGCAACCCGATCATCCGATTCAGCCTTCGCAGCAGCTGCACCAGCGGATACACCAGCAGTCCCATGGCAAGGTTGCCCATGCAGTGGATGCAATCGTAGGGAAGACCCACCAGGATCCATTTCAGCGTGGTCGCCAGGTCATAGTGGAACAGCAGTGCCTGGGCCGGGGCATACAGCGTACCAAAGGCAAGGCCGAATAGGGCACATACCAGCGGATACACCACCGCAGCCACCTTCGGCTTCATGTGCTTCGGCAGCAGCATGGTCACGCCCCACAGGATCGTCCAGATGTACAGATACGGATACCACCACAGGCCAAAGCCGTTGAACAGCCCCACCAAAAATACATACACGTACAGGGGGATCAGCGCCTCGACCCGGTAGACCACCGTGAACGCCATCAGCAATAGCGCCACCGGATGCACATTGGGAATGGACTCCATCGCCACCTTCCCCGCATAGGTCACGCTGCCCAGCATGGCGTATAGCACCAGCTTCGTCAGCCTCGTGTGGGAATGTCGGTACGGCGAGGATACCCTGTTTTGTGGATTATGCGGCTGTGTAAACTTCATACACCAGCTTGAAGGTGTCGCCTTCGGCAATGGGCGTAGCACTGACACCGGTCATGGCATATTCTTCCCCAATGTAGAAGCTCCAGTATGCACCGTCGGCATCGTAGTCAGCCGTCACGCCGTCTACCGTGGTGATATACAGACCGTAGTCACCCATGTCACCTTCCACAATGCCTTCCTCCAGCAGTGCGTCACCTAAGTTGTCCGCATCGGAGGTGATGGTGTGGTCGGTAGCAGTGCCGTCGGGACCGATCACCGTCAGGGTGAAGGTCACAGCATTTTCGCTGACAACAGCATTGTTGTCCTCCGTACCGGTGGTATCCGCTTCCGTTTCGCCGCAGGAAACGCAGCACAGTGCCAACGCCGCCATCAGCACAAAGAGAACCAGTCTGGAAAAAATGTTCAGATCGTTTCTTTTCATTTTGTCTTTCTCCTTATAGAATAAATGTAGTTTTTCGGCCTATGCAGGACAAAGGTCGCAGGCACTCGCTGCATACTGCAAAGCCACGCCCGGCAGGTATCCCGACTGAACCCATCCTTTTGCACCTTCCCACCGAACCATGTTGGCTCGACAGTGGCGTACCCGACCGTTTGCGGCAATGGTCTTGGCAAAGGGATCGTCTCCGCGGGGGGAGGCATGGGCATCACGGTGACGTGCTCGCACAGGATTTGCACCTGTTTCCGGTTTGAACCACCCTTCGGCGGTACCGGGCGGCTATAGTATAGCACATTTTTAGGGGGAAGTCAAGGTGATTTGTCGGGAAAAAGAAGCCTCTCACACCGGCTTTCCATGGGCAGATGGTATACAAAAATGCCGTTTTTCGTATTATCCCAAAAGAAAGTGTTGTATTTTCTCAAAAATATGCTATAATATAGATTGCTCCGCTACATATAGCGTATGACATCAATACATCCAGGGAGGCTCTATGCGGATCATAGGACATATCTTGGGGATCCTGGCGATCGGACTTTTCTTCCTTTCCTACCAGATCTCGGAAAAAAAGAAGCTGCTGGTGGTGCAGACTTTGGCGACCACCTGTATGTGCTTGCAATATGCATGCTTGGGTGCCTACGCCGGCTTCGCATCCAATATCGTGTGCATCATTCGTAACATCCTTTTCTATTATCGAAAGAAGGATACCACCTTTGGCAAATGGCTCCCCGTGGGGCTGGCGCTCATCATGGGTGTCGTATCGGTGCTGGGCTGGGACGGATATTATTCCCTGTTTGTCATCGTCGGACTCATGGTCAATACCCTGTGCATGGGCTATTTGGAGCCTCAGGGACTGCGCAAAAGCGTGCTGTTCACCTGTACGCTCATCATCCTGTACGATGCTTTCACCGGCTCCTATGCGGGGCTGGTCAGCGAAGCCCTGTCCATCGTGTCGGCAGTCATCGGCATCGTTCGGTATCGGAAGGAAAACGCACCAAAGAAGCCATAAATCTTAGCTTTTTGGCGCGTTTTCTCGAGTTGATCAGCGTTGCATGATGCAAAAAATGGGTACGTACCTGCACCTTGATTCGGCAGGCAGTACCCATTTTTGTTATGCTTTATTTATGCTACATCAACCAAAGTATGCTCTTGCAGAGGCAAACAGCTGGGGATCGTAGTTGCCGGGGACATTCTTGTACAGACCGGCGTTCCAGCGTTCCGTGTGTCCCATCTTGCCCAGCACCCGTCCGTCGGGAGAGGTGATGCCTTCGATGGCCAGCAGGGAACCGTTGGGGTTGTAGTCCATGTCCATGGTGGCGTTGCCGTCCAGATCCACGTACTGGGTAGCCACCTGCCCGTTTTCGATGAGCTTTGCCAGCACATCCTGGGGTGCGATGAACCGACCTTCGCCATGGGAGATCGCCACATTGTATACGTCACCCACCTGGGTACCGGCCAGCCACGGGGACTTGTTGGAGGCAATTCTCGTCCGCACGATCCGGGACTGGTGTCTGCCGATGGTGTTGAAGGTCAGCGTCGGGCAGTTTTCGTCCGTGTCCACGATCTCGCCGAAGGGAACCAGACCCAGCTTCACGATGGCCTGGAAGCCGTTGCAGATCCCGCACATCAGACCTTCCCGCACCTTCAGCAGCTCGTTGGTCCGCTCCTTGATGATGCCGTTCCGGAAGAATGCCGTGATGAACTTGCCGGAGCCGTCCGGTTCGTCACCGCCGGAGAAGCCACCGGGTACAAAGATCACCTGGGCCTGGGGCAGCTTTTCCGCAAAGGCAGCCACAGAATCTGCTACCAGTGCGCTGGTCAGGTTGCGGATTACCACGATCTCCGGTGCAAAGCCGGCGTTTTCCAGTGCCTTCGCCGTGTCGTATTCGCAGTTGGTACCGGGGAATGCCGGGATCAGCACACGAGGCTTGGCAAAGGTGTCGCTGCTGTAGATCCGGTGGGTAGCAGGACTGCAAATGTTTTCCACCGTAGTGGTGTCGGGCTTGCGGTCCGATGCTCGTACATTGGTAGGATATACGCCCTCCAGCTTCTTCGTGTAGATGTCGTGGAGCATACCCATGCACAGCTTGGTGTCGCCGTAGGTCATTTCCACCGCTTCCGTGGTCAGACCCAGCAGGGTGCCGTCCAGCGTTTCGGTGGTCTCTACGATAAAGGAACCGTAGCTGTAGCCGAACAGTTCGTCCATCGTGATGTTCTTGTCATAGGCAAAGCCCAGCCGGTTGCCGAAGCTCATCTTCATGATCGCCTCAGCCACACCGCCAAAGCCGGGGGTGTAGATGGTCAGTGCCTTACCGGCGGTCACCAGTGCGTGGATCTTGTCGAACAGAGCCAACAGAGAAGCGGTCACCGGCAGCCCGTTTTCGTCATATGCGGGACGGAACCAGTATACCTTGTGTCCGGCACCCTTCATTTCGGGGGTGGTGACGTTGTCCAGCTTGTCGGTGGTCACGGCAAAGGAGACCAGCGTGGGCGGTACATCCAGATCCTCGAAGGAACCGGACATGGAGTCCTTACCGCCGATGGCAGCCACACCCAGCTCCATCTGGGCCTTGTAGGCACCCAGCAGTGCAGCTAAGGGTTTGCCCCAACGCTTGCCATCCTTCATGGGCTTTTCGAAATATTCCTGGAAGGTCAGATAGGTGTCGGTGAAGGAGGCACCGGCGGCGATCAGCTTGGATACGGATTCCACCACGGCCAGATAGGCTCCATGGTAGGGAGACTTTTCGGCGATGTACGGGTTGTAGCCCCATGCCATGTAGGAAACGGTGTCCGTGTCTCCATGCTCGGTGGAGATCTTGTGTACCATAGCCTGGCTGGGCGTTTCCTGATACTTGCCGCCGAAGGGCATCATGACCGTACCGGCACCGATGGTGGAGTCGAACCGCTCGGACAGACCCCGCTTGGAGCATACGTTCAGATCCCCTGCCAGTGCCTGCATGCCTTCCTCGAAGGAAGCCGGGATCGCCTTAGCAAAGGCCATGGGTGCTGCCGGTGCGATGTCGATGTGCTTTTCGGCACCGTTGGAGTTCAAGAATTCTCTGGACACATCCACGATGGTCTTGCCACGCCAGTGCATCACCAGACGAGGCTCGGCCGTCACCGTGGCCACGATGGTGGATTCCAGGTTTTCCGCTTCGGCCAGTGCACAGAACCGCTCGGCATCCTCCGGTGCGACCACCACAGCCATACGTTCCTGGGATTCGGAAATGGCAAGCTCCGTGCCGTCCAGACCGTCGTACTTCTTCGGCACCTTGTCCAGATCGATCAGCAGACCGTCTGCCAGCTCCCCAATGGCAACCGATACACCGCCGGCACCAAAGTCGTTACACCGCTTGATGAGCCGGGCAGCTTCGCCGTTGCGGAACAGTCTTTGCAGCTTCCGTTCCTCCGGCGCATTGCCCTTCTGCACCTCTGCACCGCAGGATTCCAGGGAATGCAGGTCGTGGGACTTGGAGGAACCGGTAGCACCGCCGCAGCCGTCTCGACCGGTACGGCCGCCCAGCAGGATCACGATGTCTCCCGGATCCGGGCATTCTCTGCGCACATGATCGGCAGGGGTAGCAGCCACTACGGCACCGATCTCCATACGCTTTGCCATATAGCCATCGTGGTACAGCTCGTCCACCTGTCCCGTAGCCAGACCGATCTGGTTCCCGTAGGAGGAATACCCGGCGGCGGCCGTGGTCACCAGCTTCTTCTGGGGCAGCTTACCGGTCAGGGTCTGGGACACAGGTCTGGTGGGATCGGCAGCACCGGTCACACGCATAGCGGCGTACACGTAGGAACGGCCGGACAGCGGGTCACGGATGGCACCACCGATACAGGTAGCAGCACCGCCAAACGGTTCGATCTCCGTAGGATGGTTGTGGGTCTCGTTCTTGAACAGCAGCAGCCACTTTTCTGTCTTGCCGTCCACGTTCACATCGATCTTCACCGTGCAGGCGTTGATCTCTTCGGATTCATCCAGCTTGGTCAGCCGACCGTCTGCCTTCAGGGCCTTGGCAGCAATGGTACCGATATCCATCAGGTTGATGGGCTTGTGGGTGCGACCCAGCTTTTCCCGCACTGCCTTGTATTCCTCGAAGGTCTTTTGCAGCAGCGGATCCTCAAAGGTCACATTGTCGATGGTGGTCAGGAAGGTGGTGTGCCGGCAGTGGTCGGACCAATAGGTGTCCGTCATGCGGATCTCGGTGATGGTGGGCTCCCGGTTTTCCGTGCGGAAATAGTTCTGCAAGAACCGCAGGTCGTCCACGTCCATGGCAAGGCCGTACTGCTTCACAAAGGCAGCCAGACCAGCGTCGTCCAGGGCTAAGAACCCATCCATGACAGCCACGTCTGCCGGCACGTCATACTTGGTCACCAGCGTGTCCTTTGTTTCCAGCACAGCCTCTCTGGCCTCCACCGGGTTGATCACGTACTTCTTCACAGCCGCCAGCTCTTCCGCAGACACGTCACCGGTGAGCACATATACCTTGGCGGTGCGCACGTCGGGACGGGTGTCCTGGGAGATGATCTGGATACACTGGGCAGCAGAGTCCGCTCTCTGATCGTACTGACCGGGCAGATATTCCACAGCAAATACGATGCTGCCCTCTGCCACGTCCAGCTCCCGATAGGTCACGTCTACCTGGGGCTCCGAGAAGACCGTGCCTACCGCATAGTCGAACAGCTCCGGCGTGATGTTTTCTACGTCATACCGGTTCAGCAGCCGCAGGGACTGGACGGAGGAGATCCCCAAAAAGGCGTGGATGTCGGACAGCAGGGCATCGGCCTCCACCGCCAGCCCCGGTCTTTTTTCTACATATATACGATAAACCATAATTATTACCTCTTACCAATTATTTCCCATAGGCTGCCAATGCTCTTGCCCCGATGTCGCATCTCTTGTAGGCGTTGGCAAAGGTCACATCTGCCGCTGCATCATAGGCGTTGGCGATGGCCTCCTGCAAGGTATCTGCTACAGCGGTCACACCCAGCACACGACCACCGGCGGTCAGCAGCTCCCCGGCATCGTTCCGCTTGGCACCGGCCACAAACACCTTGGCATCGTGCTTCAGGGTCTCCGGCATGGTGATGGGGAAGCCGGTCTCATACTTTTTCGGATAGCCGTTGGAGGCAAGGATCACACAGCAGGCATGACCGTCCCGGAACCGAACATCCACATCTGCCAGCCGTTCCTCTGCCACTGCACGCATGATGGTGAACAGATCGGTCTCCAGCAGCGGCAGCACCACCTGGGTCTCCGGGTCACCAAAGCGGCAGTTGTACTCGATCACCTTGGGTCCCTTGGGTGTCAGCATCAAGCCAAAGTACAGGCAGCCCTTGAAGGTGCGGCCCTCTGCGTTCATGGCACGCATGGTGGGCAGGAAGATCGTTTCCATGCACTGGGCGGCGATCTCCGGCGTGTAATAGGGATTGGGTGCCACCGTGCCCATACCGCCGGTGTTCAGACCGGTATCGTTGTCGCCGGCTCGCTTGTGGTCCATGGACGACACCATGGGTACCACCACCTTGCCATCGGTGAAGGACAGCACGGATACCTCGGGCCCGGTGAGAAATTCCTCGATGACCACCCGGCTACCGGAGGCACCAAAGATCTTGTCCTCCATGATCTCCCGCAGTGCCGCCACCGCTTCGTCCCTGGTCTGGCAGATCAGCACGCCCTTGCCCAGTGCCAGCCCATCGGCCTTGACCACCAGCGGCACCTCTGCCGTTTCCACATAGCGCAGTGCCGCATCGATGTTGTCGAACACCTCGTAGGCCGCCGTGGGGATGCCGTACTTCTGCATCAGATTCTTGGAGAAGACCTTGCTCCCCTCGATCTCAGCCGCTGCCTTGTTCGGGCCAAAGCAAGGGATCCCGATCTCTTCCAGTCTGTCCACCAGACCCAGCACCAGCGGATCATCCGGTGCTACCACACAAAAGTCGATCTTTTTCTCTGCCGCAAACGCCGTGATAGCGTCCAGATCCTTCACGCCGATGGCAACACATTCTGCCACATCGGTCATCCCACCGTTCCCCGGCAGGGCATACAGCTTGTCGATCTCCCGGCTTTCCGCCAGCTTGGTGAGAATGGTATGCTCTCTCCCACCGGAACCGATTACCAGTACAGTCATGATGTATCTCCAAAATATAGTTTGATTTTATAAGCGTCAAACTGTAGGGCATGGAAAAAGCTTTCCAAATACCCTACAGCTCTCATTGTTTACGTGTATTGGATCAATGGTGGAACAGACGCATGCCCGTGAAGCACATGGCGATGCCGTACCGGTCGCAGACCTCGATCACGTTGTCGTCCCGGACACTGCCGCCGGGCTCTGCGATGTAGGAAACGCCGCTGCGCCGTGCTCTCTCGATGTTGTCACCGAAGGGGAAGAATGCGTCGGAGGCCAGTGCCACACCGGTGATACCGGCCAGATATGCCTTCTTTTCGCAAGCGGTCAGCTCTTCCGGCTTTTCCGTGAAGTACTGCTGCCACATGCCCTCACCCAGTACGTCCTCGTTCTGTTCGGAGATGTATACGTCGATCACATTGTCCCGGTCGGGTCTGCCCAGTGTCGGCAGGAAGGGCAGGGCCAGCACCTTGGGATGCCGCCGCAGATGCCAGATGTCTGCCTTGTTACCAGCCAGTCTGGTGCAGTGGATACGGGACTGCTGTCCGGCACCCACACCGATGGCCTGTCCGTCAACGGCAAAGCACACGGAGTTGGACTGGGTATACTTCAGGGTGATCAGTGCCACGGTCAGATTCAGGCGTGCTTCCTCCGGAATGTCCTTGTTGGCGGTCACGACCTTGGCAAAGGCTTCGTCGGTCACCTTGTAGTCGTTGCGGCCCTGCTGGAAGGTGATGCCAAATACCTCCTTGGTCTCCACCGGATCCGGCACGAAATCGGGATCGATCTGCACAATGTTGTAGTTGCCCTTCTTCTTGGACTTGAGGATCTCCAGTGCCTCCGGTTCGTAGCCGGGTGCGATGATCCCGTCGGAAACCTCCCGCTTGATGATGGTGGCGGTGGTCACGTCGCATACGTCAGACAGCGCAATCCAGTCCCCGAAGGAAGACATACGGTCGGTCCCTCTTGCTCTGGCATAGGCGCAGGCCAGGGGAGAATCGTCCAGCCCCGGAATGTCGTCTACAAAGCACATCTTCTTCATGTCCTCGGAGAGCTTCCAGCCCAGTGCCGCAGAGGTGGGAGAAACGTGCTTGAAGGAGGTAGCACAAACCTGACCGGTGGCTTCCTTCAGCTCCTTCACCAGCTGCCAGGAGTTGAAAGCGTCTAAGAAGTTGATGTAGCCGGGACGGCCGTTCAGGATCTGGATCGGCAGCTCATCGCCGTTCTTCATGTAGATCTTTGCGGGCTTCTGGTTGGGGTTGCAGCCGTATTTCAGTTCAAATTCTTTCATATTTGTTCACCTCACTGATTCTTATTCACGATCCGGGTGTCGGTCTCGCCGGTGGCAAGGTCAATATACCGCACGAACAGGGAGACCTTGTTGTCCGCATTCAAATTCGTCCAAAGCAGATCCGTCAGGGTATCGATGTCCACGTCCGGCAGCTCCAGGGTCTTGGGTTCGCCCTCGAAGGAAGGCAGCGGGTCGCCCTCACCGGCATAGGTGTGGATGAACTTGGCACGACCGGCAATGGGGTTGGAGTACGCATAGGTGTACCGCTGGCAGGAGGAATCGTCGCCCTCGGCACTCTTCAGAATGGACAGGGCATAGTTCATGTCGCCGTTCTCGTGGTGGATGATCCCGGAGATGCGGGGGGTGAAGTTGGGTGCATCATCCTCGAAGGTACGGGTACGCAGGGCCTGCTCGAAGGTCATCTGCTTGTCCATCAGGTCGTAGATGGTGTCGGTCTGGTCGCCGTTGGTGACGATGGTCTTGTTGCCCAGCACTCTGACGGGATAGTAAATGATCAGGTGGGGGTCCACCATCTTAGATTCGTCAAAGGCCTTGGTGCGCATAGCGTTGCCTTCTGCCACGAATACCCGGTTCCGACTGTTGACGCTTCTGCCCATGATGAAGTAGGCCGTTACCGCCTTCTTGCCGTCTGCGCTCTTCCCGATCAGGATTCCTCTGCCATGGTAGGCCAGGGCGTTCAGTTCATTTTCAATTGTATTGATTTTCATGATAGTTACACCTCATGTATTCTTCCGAAAGACCCGGCCATCCCGGACCTCCACTTCGTCCTCGCAGAACAGCCGCACTGCCTCGGGCAGGATCTTCCATTCTGCTTCTTCCATGATCCGCTTCTGCAAGGTTTCCGGCGTGTCGTCATCCTGCACAGCCACCGCCTTTTGCAGCACGATAGGTCCCGCATCACATTCGGGTGTCACGATATGCACCGTTGCGCCGGATACCTTCACGCCCTTTGCCAGCGCCGCCTCATGGACGTGGAGCCCATAGAAGCCCTTGCCGCAGAAGGACGGGATCAGAGCAGGGTGTACGTTCAGGATCCGGTTGGGATACCGGTCGTACAGCTGTTCATCGATGATGGTCATAAAGCCCGCCAAAACGATCAGGTCGATGCCGTTTTCCACCACCGTATCGGTTAGTGCCTTGGTGTAGGCGGCGATGCTGTCATAGTCTTTTCTCGCCAGCACCAGAGAGGGCACGCCATGGTTCTTCGCCCGTTCCAGTGCATATACGCCGGGCTTGGAGGCCACCACCAAAGTGATCTTCCCACTGCCCAGCTTGCCGGCCGCCTCCGCATCCAGCAGGGCTTGCAGATTGGTGCCGCCACCGGATACGAATACAGCGATCTTGGTGATTTTTTCCATAGCTACCACCGATCAGGCAAAGATCACGCCGTCGTCGCCGGAGACCACTTCGCCGATGATGTACGCATCTTCTCCATTGGCACGCAGTACTTCCAGTGCCTTGTCTGCATCTTCCTTGGCAACCGTGATGCTCATGCCCACGCCCATGTTGAAGGTGTTGAACATATCTCTCCGGTCTACGCCGCCCTTCTTTTGCAGCAGGTCGAACACAGCGGGGGTGCGAATGGCTGCGGAATCGATCTTAGCAGACAGACCATCGGGCAGACAGCGGGGAATATTTTCGAAGAAGCCGCCGCCGGTGATGTGGGAAATGCCCTTTGCCTTGACTACGTCCAGCATAGCCAGCACCGGCTTTACGTAAATGCGGGTGGGAGTCAGCAGTACCTCGCCCAGGCTCTTGCCACTAAGCTCTGCCACGGGAGCGGTCAGGTCGGCGTTTTCGATGTCGAATACCTTGCGGACCAGGGAGAAACCATTGGAGTGGAAGCCGCTGGAGGGCAGACCGATGAGGATATCCCCGGCGGCCGTGGTGGTGTTGTCTAGGATCTGGCTTCTGTCGGCAATACCCACAGCGAAGCCGGCCAGGTCATAATCGTGCTCCGGCATCAGACCGGGATGCTCAGCCGTTTCACCACCGATCAGAGCGCAGTCTGCCTGTACGCAGCCCTCTGCCACACCGGATACCAGGGAGGCGATCTTTTCGGGGATGTTCTTACCGCAGGCGATGTAGTCGAGGAAGAACAGGGGACGTGCGCCGCAGCAGATGATGTCGTTGACGCACATGGCCACGCAGTCGATACCCACGGTGTCATGCTTGTCCATCAGCATGGAAAGCCGGATCTTGGTGCCCACGCCGTCGGTACCGGAGACTAAGATCGGGTCGGTGATGTTGTACTTCTTCATCATCACGCCCAGATCGAACAGACCGCCAAAGCCGCCGATCTTGTCGCAAACGCCGGCTGTCATGGTCCGGGCGATGTGTGCCTTCATCAGTTCAACAGCGGTATAGCCTGCGGTGATGTCCACACCGGCTTCCTTGTATGCTTCGCTGAAACTCTTCATGTTATAGAATACCTCCAAGGTTGTGATCGGAACGGTCAAGACCGCTCCCTACAAGTTATATAAAAATGTATTGGTGAACGGGGTAGGTTCAATCCAGCCGGACGAGCTTGCCGCCGGGGACTTCGTAGTTTTTGTTCATGTAGCAGATGCAAACGTCCAGCCTGCCGGGGTTGTACACAAAGGAGCCGTCTGCCGCAAATTGCAGGGCTTCGTAGGCCTTTACGTAGTCGTAGATCTCCATGTTGGTGGCATACCAGATGTCGTCCCGGTGACCTACGTAGTCGGCGAACTCCTCCATGACGTTCCAGTTGTTGTTGTCGTTGAATTCGTAGCTGTGTCCCCACAGATAGAACAGCCGGGGCGTGTGGGACCAGAAATAGGCTCTGTCCGGTTCCTCCACAAATTGCCGTGCCAGCTCCATGAGCCGGGGATCGGTGTGGTGGCAGGTGGCGGGGAGTCGGAGCCAATCCGTGGGAATATCGAACCGACCGGTGGAAACAGTGGTGCGGGAATACACGATGCCGCAGGTCTTCAGGATCTCCACCACCCCATCGTCAAAGCTGCCGTTGGCATAAGCCATACCCTTGACCGGCTTTCCCAGCAGCTTTTCCAGATTGACCCGATCCTCCAGCACATCCCGTGTGGCCAGTGCCGGATCCACCTCGGTCAGGGACAGATGCCGTACGCCGTGTACCGCCACCTCGTTGCCGGAGGCGGTGTACAGCTCCATGGCTTCATCCACCATGAGTCGTCTGCCTTCGCCGGGCTTGGTGGCAAACATACCGGAGTTGATGTTGAAGGTACCCTTCAAGCCGGCTGCGGACATGATCTCGATGAGCCGACGGTCGAAAATGACACCATCGTCATAGCTCAGCGTCACGGCCTTACGGCGAAAACCGGGGTACCGCAGAAATGTATACCGCATAAGATGCTCCTCCTATGATACAAAAACAGTCGTAATCCGGTGCAGTTCATTCTGCACGATTTAGCTTCTCCTGCAAAGCCGCATCCTTGGCAAGCACCGCTTCGGCACCCTTCCGGCGGCTTTCGGCGATCTTTTCGGCAAGGGCATCGTCGGACAAGGCTAAGATCTGGCAGGCCAGGTGAGCAGCGTTGGCAGCACCGTTCAACGCCACCGTAGCCACCGGGATCCCGCTGGGCATTTGCACCGTAGCCAGCAGCGCATCCAAACCATCCATGGCACCGCCTTTGACCGGGATGCCGATGACGGGCAGGGTGGTGTTGGCGGCGCAGGCACCGGCTAAGTGTGCGGCCATCCCGGCAGCAGCTATGATCACACCGTACCCATTTTCTTTGGCAGACGAAACGAACGCTGCGGTCTCCACGGGGGTGCGGTGGGCGGAGAGGACACGGGCCGTGTATGCGACACCAAAGGAATCCAGCACAGCAAACGCTTTTTCGACAACGGGCAGATCGGAGTCACTGCCCATCAGGATGGCAACTTTCTTAGCCATGACAATACCTCGCTAATATAATAATTTCTATGAAAAAAGGCATACCGCATGCAGGGGTCTTGCAAACATTGACGCAAAAAAGCAATGCGGAAAAAACAAGAGTGTGTCCCCGGAAACGGAATGCCCAGACGGTCGGCGGGCCACAGATGTGACCAAGGCATATTTTTCTGCTTCATGCGGTCGATCCCGCTGCGTACAAACGCAAATCCGTCAGTTACAGAAAAGCCCAACTGATAGGTAACGCTGAATAATTCGAGAAAACGTGCCTAAAAGGCTGGGATTTGTGGCGTTTTGGGCACGTTTTCAACCTGGATCAGCGTTAACTATATTATACCGGAATTCGGGCGTTCCGTCAAGGGGAAAACGGGAAAAAGTTGCCGCAACCGGTCGGAATCCCGATTTTCCACAAAAGAAAAGCGATACGACCCGGAACGGTTTCCCATTCTGCGAGTCGTATCGGCTAACGCTTATTCAGTTATGCATAAAATCCAAACAATACCATGGCGACCAGCGCACGGGTGGCACTTTCCTTGGGCAGGATGTTGCCGTCGATATTCTCGATCAGCCCGGCACCACACGCCCACTGCATAGCAGGAATGGCGTATTCGGCGATGTCTGCAAAATCTTCGTAGGAGAGAATGTTTGTTTCTTCACCAATGCTTACATCATAGCCGAGGAAGTTTGCGTACCGATAGAATATGGTAACAAGCTGTTCTCTGGTGAGCAGATTCTCCGGAGCAAATTCGGTTTCGGTGATGCCGTTGACAAGACCAATGGATCTTGCCCAAACTACGGCGTTATGGTACCACGCATCATCCGCTACATCTGTAAAGGGATTTGCATCATTCATCACAGGCGCACCAGCCGCACGGTACAGTACCGTCACCAGCATGGCTCTGGTCAGACCTTCGTTCGGTGCAAAGGTGTTTTCAGACATACCGTTCATGTAGCCGTTTTCATAAGCAAACTTTACGGCTTCGTAGAATGTGTCGGTTTCCGTTACGTCGGAGAAAGGATTTTCCCAAGTAGTTTCTACTTGAGCAGGCTCCACTTCTTCGACCGGTTCGGTTTCTGTCACTTCCGGCTCTACTGCAACAGGCTCGTCCTTCTTTTTGTTAGCGGCAACGATCTTGTCGATCAGCTCCCAGCCTTGCCACGTGGGGAGAAATGCGCTGGATTGGACTGCGCCACACTCGCACTTGCCGTCTTTGCCAAAATTGTGATTAGAAACTGTGCCTCCGCAATAATCACATTTGTGGTCATAGTTCGTGCCTTCCTCATGTGTTCCGTAGTCTTTGCCACAGCCGTAGTCGCACTTGTGGTCCTTGTCGGCATCTTCGCAGGTTCCGAAGTCCTTACCGCAGCCATAGTCACACTTGTGGTTTTTATATGCATCTTCGCAGGTTCCGAAGTCCTTACCGCAGCCATAGTCACACTTGTGGTCTTTATATGCATCTTCGCAGGTTCCGAAGTCCTTACCGCAGCCGTAGTCGCACTTGTGGTCTTTATATGCATCTTCGCAGGTTCCTATTGCTTCCTTACATTCGTAATCGCAAATATGATTCCTATCTGCGTCCTCATGTGTTCCAACGGTCTTACCACAGCCATTTTCACAATTATGATCCTTATCGATATCGGCATGATCAGCGTTGATAGTAATATTATGAAATATAATATGGCCGTTAGTATTTATTCTATTGTCCCAGCGCACCGTTACATCTATTAGTCCCAAACCGGCATCAAGCTTGTAACGTCCATCTTCGTCTGGTGTCAACACAGGATATGTTCCGCTTGCTGGATGATAGTAGTCTACACCAGTTAAATGCTCTGCTGGAATATCTACTGTGAAATATGTGTCTCCGCAATATGTCTTTCCTTGCTCTATTCCATGCACATTATTATTATCATAATAATATACATCGTCGGTCATCGATGTCTTCTCATTAAACCATTTCATAAGCGTCATCAGCTTTTCTACTCCGGTAATCTGTTCCTGTTCTTCCGGATTTAATGCTTCCAGTGCATCGTAAGCATCCTGAGCAGCTTCATAAGCAACGTTTACCGTTGCTTCATCCGCATCTTCCAGTTCTTCCACGATAGGCAGAGCATCGATCAGTGCCTGAACCTTTTCTATCGCTGTCTGTTCCGGTTCTGTTTCTTCTACAGGAGCTTCGTACTTGCCGCAGTTTTCGATAGTTGCACCCTCCGCATCGCAAACGGGACAGTCAGTGTTCATGGCTTCTGCCATGCACGCCGCTTCACAGGTGCAGGTCTGCATTTCGCTGTTATCCGTTGCCAGAGCCGACACCGGCAGCAGCATCAGCACCATGCATAGAGCCACCGCTATTTGTAGAATTCGTTTTTTCATCCTTACATTCTCCTTTTTATTCGGTATAGCTAACGTACATTTATTATACACCATCCCCTACAAAATTGCAATAGCCTTCCACAAATTTCCTACATATTTTTTCACCCCGGACGAAAAAAACCACGATCCTGCCGGAAAAATCTTGACTTTTCTATCCTATAGTGTTACAATAACCATAGACCACTGTACCAGAAAGGCACTGTACCAGAAAGGAAACCTACTGTATGCAATATACCTGCGCCAGCGGACTATCGGACGACAGCATCCGGTTCGTTCTGCAAGATACTATAAAAAATAAAAACCTCAAAAAGATCCTGCTTCTGCCCCCCGATTACACCAGAATGTACAGCGGTGCCGGCAAGATCGTCGCCATGTATTGGGAAATGCTCCACGACACCTGCCAGATCGACATCATGCCCGCTCTGGGCACCCATGCCCCTATGACCGAGGAAGAATGCCACGCCTTCTTTGGCGAAAACGTGCCCTTCGAGAACATCCTTGTGCATCGTTGGCGGGACGACGTGGTCAAGATCGGCCAGGTCCCCGGCTCCTTTGTGTCCGAGGTCTCCGAAGGTCTGGTGGATACCCCCATCGATGTGGAGCTCAACAAACGCCTGCTGGATCCCTCCTATGACCTGATCATCTCCATCGGTCAGGTGGTGCCCCACGAAGTCGTTGGCATGGCAAACTATTCCAAAAACCTGTTCGTAGGCTGCGGCGGTGCATCCATGATCAACTCCTCCCATATGCTGGGTGCCTTCTACGGCATGGAACGGATCATGGGCAAGGACTTCTCGCCGGTGCGCAAGGTCTTTGACTATGCCCAGGAAAACTTCTGTCGTGATATTCCCCTGTTGTTCGTTTTGACCTGCACCACCAATACGGGCGACAAGACCAACATCCACGGCATCTACACCGGCCGAGACAGAGCCAACTTCGAAAAAGCCGTGGCGCACAGCCAGCAGATCAACCTGATCCACGTGGACAAGCCCTTCCAGAAGGTGGTGGTGTACCTGGATCCTCGGGAGTTCAAGAGCACCTGGCTGGGCAACAAAGCCATCTATCGCACCCGCATGGCCATCGCCGACGGTGGGGAGCTGATCGTGCTGGCACCCGGCGTGGCAAGGTTCGGTGAGGACGACGAAAACGACCGGCTGATCCGCAAGTACGGCTACGTGGGACGAGAAACGGTGCTGACACTGGTGAAGGATCCGGCAAACGCCGATCTGAACGCCAACCTGTCTGTAGCGGCACACCTGATCCACGGCTCCTCCGACGGCCGCTTCCACATCACCTACGCCACCGAAAAGGTCACCGAGGACGAGGTGCGCAGTGTGGGCTTTGACTGGATGGCATACGACGATGCCGCAAAGAAGTACGATCCCGCTACGCTGACCGACGGCTACAACACCATTGACGGCGAGGAGATCTTCTACATCAGCAACCCGGCGCTGGGTCTTTGGACATATGACGAATAATATGGAAGAAAAATATATCGATCTGCACACCCACACGGTCTGCTCCGACGGCTCCATGACCCCCACCGAGCTGGTCCATCACGCCAAAGCAGCGGGACTGTCTGCGGTAGCCGTGTCCGACCACGATACAGCCGATGGGGTGGCAGAAGCTGTAGCAGCCGGACAAGCCTGCGGCATCCAGGTGATCCCCGCCATTGAGCTGTCGGCCGTTTCGAAAACCGAGACCCACATCTTAGGCTACTTCATCGATCCCACATCTCCGGCGCTGGTACAGGCAGTGGACAACATCCGCAGGGTGCGCACCGAACGGATCGGCGAGACCTGCGCTATGCTGGCGAAATACGACATCCACGTGACTCTGGACGAAGTCAAGCAAAAGGCGGGCGGCGGGATCCTGTGTCGTGCCCACATCGCCAAGCTCATGACGGAGAAGGGCTACAGCGAATCGCCCAAGGCGGCCTTTGCCAAATGGCTCAACGTAGGCTGCCCCTGCTACAGCGAATCCCAGGCACTGACGGATACCGAAGCCATCGACCTGATCCGACGCTCCGGCGGGGACGCATATTTGGCACACCTGCACCTGACCAAAAAAACCGGCGACGAGCTGGAAGATTTTGTGAAGCATCTGGTGGACGCAGGTCTGACCGGCATCGAGGGCTACTACACCGACTACACCCCGGACATGGCAGATACCTATCGGGCTCTGGCGAAAAAGTACGGCCTGAAGCTGTCCGGCGGTACCGACTTCCACGGCGCATTCAAGCCCCACATCTCCATCGGTCGTGGGCTGGGAGACATGCGTATCCCCTACAGCGTGCTGGAAGGCATGCAGGAACGCAGATAAACAAATAGACAATGATCCTCTTTGAAAAGGAGATAGAAATATGAAAAAAGCGAATATTGGTATGATCGGTATGGCGGTCATGGGCGAGAATTTGTCCATGAACATGGAACGCAATGGCTATACCGTAGCGGTATACGACGTGTGGGACGGCATCGTGGACAAGTTCATGGAAGGCCGTGGCAAGGGCAAGAACTTCATCCCCACCCACTCCTTCGAAGAATTTGTAGGCGCACTGGAAAAGCCCCGCCGCATCATGATGATGATCCGTGCCGGTTCTCCCGTGGACGAGACCATCGACAAGCTGCTGCCCCTGCTGGACGAAGGCGACATCCTCATCGACGGCGGCAACTCCCACTTCCCGGACACCGCCAGACGGTGCGAAAAGGTGGAGGCCCACGGAATGCTGTACATCGGTACCGGCGTGTCCGGTGGTGCAGAGGGTGCGCTGAACGGCCCCTCCATGATGCCCGGCGGCTCTCCCGCTGCATGGCCCCACGTAAAGGAGATCCTACAGACCATTTGCGCCAAGGTGGAGGACGGCTCTCCCTGCTGCGACTGGGTAGGTGAAAAGGGTGCCGGTCACTTTGTGAAGATGGTACACAACGGCATCGAATACGGCGATATGCAGCTGATCTGCGAGGCATACCACGTGATGAAAAATATGCTGGGTATGTCCGACGACGAAATGCACGAGGTCTTTGCGGACTGGATGGACGGGGACCTGAACTCCTACCTGATCGAGATCACCAGAGACATCCTTGCCTACAAGGACGAGAACGGCGAACCGCTGGTGGAAAAGATCTTAGACACCGCCGGACAGAAGGGTACCGGCAAGTGGACGGGTATTGCTGCCCTGGACGAAGGCGTGCCGCTGACCCTGATCGGGGAGGCCGTGTTCGCTCGGTGTTTGTCTGCCATGAAGGACGAACGGGTCGCCGCCTCTGCCGTACTGCCGGGCGCAGCCGAAAAGCCCCTGACGCTGACTGCGGCAGAAAAGGCAGAATGGATCGAGAACATCCGCTGCGCACTGCTGGCCTCCAAGATCGTGTCCTACGCACAGGGCTACACCCTCATGAAGGCAGCAGCCAAGACCTACGGCTGGAACCTGAACTACGGCGGCATTGCGCTCATGTGGCGTGGCGGCTGCATCATCCGTTCCGTGTTCTTAGGCAAGATCAAGGATGCCTTTGACAAGAACCCCGACCTGACCAACCTGCTGCTGGATCCCTACTTCACCGAAAAGATCGCATCCCTGCTGCCCGGCTGGCGGAAGGTGGTAGCCCAGGCTGCTCTGACCGGTATGCCCACCCCCGCCTTCTCCTCTGCACTGGCGTACTACGATGGCTACCGCTGCGACAGACTGCCGGCCAACCTGCTGCAAGCCCAGCGAGACTACTTCGGTGCTCACACCTACGAACGGATCGACGCACCCAGAGGCGAGTTCTTCCACACCGACTGGACCGGTCACGGCGAAGGTGCCGCTGCCAGCCAGTACACCGTATAAGAGTACGTGGGATATAATTTTTAGGAAATATACTATTCTAAAAAAGTGCATCCATATACCCCAAAAATCCTGTAGGGAACTGCCTTGGCTGTTCCGTGCGGTAACGCTGATATGGATATGATATTAATAAAATAAGGAGAATTCTCCCATGAAAATTCGTGAAAACTGCCAATATGCCATCGTTGTGCCTACCTCCATGGGCGTGCGTATCTGCCCCATGCACGGTCAGCCCGTGGCATCCAGCGACAACTTCTTTATGCAGGCCACCTCTGCCGAATCCAACGTGCTGTCCATTTCCTCTTACCTGGGTCTGAAGACCAAGGTACTGACCACATTTGTCAAGGACAGCCCCATCGCCGACTTTATCAAGCGCAACCTCCGCTCCCGTGGCATCGACTACGAAGGTGCTGAGGTAGAGCAGGGCGGCCCCTGGGGATACCGGCACCAGTTCAACATTGCCGACAGCGGCTATGGCTCCCGTGGCCCCCGTGTGTGCAACGACAGAGCCGGGGAAGTGGGACGCACCCTGAACATCAAGGACTTTGATACCGACCGCATTTTCGGCAAGGAAGGCGTACAGATCCTGCACCTGTCCGGGCTCATCGGCGCACTGTCTCCGGAGACCAGCCAGTTCTGCTTAGAGCTTGCCCGTGCCGCCAAGAAGTACGGTACGCTGATCTCCTTTGATATCAACTATCGTGCCTCCTTCTGGAAGAACCGGGAAGAGGAGCTTCGTGCCATTTTTACCGAGATCGCCTCTCTTGCCGATATTTTAGTGGGCAACGAAGAGGACTTCCAGCTGGCTCTGGGCATGAAGGGACCGGAAGCCGGTGGTAAGGATCTGTCCTCCAAGATCGCATCCTTCCAGGAAATGATCGGCGAAGTAAAAAAATCCTTCCCCAACGCATCCGTATTCGCTACGACCCTGCGGCAGGTGGTCAACGTAAACGAACACATCTGGGGTGCGATCCTGCTGGCTGAGGACGGCTGGCACATCGCCGAACCCAGACCCATCCATGTACTGGACCGGATTGGCGGCGGCGACGGCTTTGTGGGCGGTCTGCTCTATGCCATCCTGCAAGGCTGGGAACCGGAAAAGTGGGTGCAGTTCGGCTGGGCATCCGGCGCACTGGCAACGACCTTCCTGACCGACTATGCACAGCCGGCCGATGAAGAGATGATCTGGTCTGTTTGGGGCGGCAACGCACGTGTGAAGAGATAACCGATGGAGCTGCAATTTTTACTGCTGGCCTGCCTGTTCTTCTCGATCCAGTTCATTTTCCAGAAGTGCTTCCAGAAGAACACCAAGGGCGGTTTCGGCATCACCGTTTGGAATCAATTCCACATCTACATTTTCATGGGGCTGTATCTGCTCCTGACCACCAAGACGCCCTTTGCCGTGACGGGTGTCTCCATCCTGTATTCGCTGTTGTACTCTGTATCCGGCCTGGTCTCCACCACGGGCTCCCTGTTCGCCATGCGCTATGGTAAGGTGTCCGCTGTGACCTCCTTCTGCCTGCTGGGCGGCATGATCCTGCCGTTCTTCTACGGCGTGTGGTTCTTAGGGGAGCCGGTCACCCTGTGGAAAACCTTAGGTATTCTGGTGCTCATCGCTTCTCTTATCCCCACCACGCTGGAAAAAGATCCCCATGCGGAAAGCGTGGCACGAACGAAGCAGGATCGAGTGCGCTACATCATCTTCTGCCTCATGACCTTCTGCGGCAACGGCATGGTCAGCGTGTTCTCCAAGGCACACCAGATCGCCGACGGTGCTATGACACTTTCCACCGGGGAAGTGGATACCGACGGCTTTGTGCTGCTCAACGCACTGGTGGGACTGCTCATCGCCTTTGTCGTGCTGGTGGTCCGCACCATCCAAACGGCAGCCAAGGGCGAAAAGCATCCCGTGCGCTCTGTGTACTATGAGATCGGCAAGGACCCCATGACGGGCAAGCTGTTCGCCGTGCTGCTGTGCCTGACCGCCGGGTATGCGGTGTGCAACGCACTGGGTAACATCTTCTCCCTGCGCTGCGCCGTGACCATGGATTCGTCTATCCAGTTCCCGCTGCTGTCCGGTGTGGTCATCTTCATGGGTGCGGTCTTTGGCTGGCTGTTCTTCCACGAACGGATCCGCAAGCCCACCCTCATCAGCCTGACCCTGACCGTGATCGGGATCGGCCTGTTCCTCATTCCCGCATAAAGGAGAAACCTATGACAAACGAACTGCAACATACATTCGTCCATGCCATCGAAGCGGCGGTGAAAATCGGTTTTACCGGCGAGCAGATCGGTGTGCTTTCCCCGGTGATGTACCAGATTTTGGAAGCAAAGCCGGACGACTGGCAAGTGCTGGCAAACGATCTTCTCAGCGGCGAGGACGACACGGATAAGGTCTACGCCATCACCCGTTCTCTGGGGCTGGAGGACGACTTGGGTATGCTGGCGGTATGCCTGCTGTTGACCGAAGCGTCCCACCGGTACTACCGGGAACACCACATTGATGAAGAGATCTACTGGGCATCCATGCGGGACATTTGGGTGTGGACGCAGACCTGCATCGAGAACCGGCACCACTTAGGCGTGTACCAGTATGGCTGGCTCCACAACTTCTGGACAGCTAAGATCGTACGGCTGGGGCGGCTGGAATTCCACATCATCGAATACGATCTGGATACACCCTATACAGCCTGTGGCGTGACGGTGCAGAAAGGCGATCCCGTCATCAACACCCACATTCCGGCAGACGGCCATTTTGAACCTGCCGATGTGCAGGACGCCTTCTGCCGTGCCTATCGCTACTTTGGCAAGACCGGCATCACACCCATCGTGTGTTCCTCGTGGCTGCTCTATCCCGACAACCGCAAGTTCTGCGCACCCAATTCCCGTATGGTCGCCTTTCTGGACAACTTCACCATTCTGCAAAGCTACGGTAAGCAGGACAGCGGCGACCTGTGGCGTGTGTTTGGCGTGCGGGATTCCTACGAACCGGATACACTGCCGGAGAACACGCCCCTGCAACGGCAGCTGAAAAAGCACCTGCAAAACGGCGGTACCATGGGCAGCGGCTATGGCATTTTGCTCCACGACGGAAAGGAACGGGTAGACAAATAATTTCATGAAGATCGTAGTATTAGACGGATTTGCCGTGAATCCCGGGGACATCAGCTGGGACTTTCTCACCAAATATGGCGAGGCGGCGATCTATGATAAGACCCCCAACGAAAAAGCAGCCGAGATCATCGGCGACGCAGAGATCGTGTTCACCAACCGGGTGCGCATCGACCAAAGCGTGCTGGACCAGTGTCCGAAGGTGCGCTACGTCTCCGCCCTGGGCACCGGCTACGACATGATCGATGTACCCGCCTGTCGGGCAAAGGGCATCGAGGTGTGCAACGTGCCGGGGTATTCCACCATGTCCGTGGCACAGCACGCCTTCACCCTGCTTCTCTCCTTTGCCACCGACCTGGACGGTCTGTGCGGCATCGTTAAAGACGGCATGTGGACAGGCATCCCCGGCTTCCGGTACCAGACCGTGCGGTTCATGGAGCTGGCAGGGAAGACCATGGGCATCTACGGCTGTGGTGCCATTGGCAAGGCATTTGCCAACATGTGTCAGGCCTTCGGTATGCAGGTGCTGGCAACCAAGCGATCCCGGCAAAGCGGCTCAGAGGACGGCATCCGGTACGTGACTCCCACGGAGCTGCTGCAACAGTCGGATTTCGTGTCTCTCCATTGCCCCCTGACCGACGAGACCCGTGGCATGGTGAACAAGGCGTTCCTCGACCAAATGCGGGACGGTGCGGTGTTGATCAATACGTCCCGTGGTGCGGTGCTCAACGAAGCAGATGTGGCAGAGGCACTGAACAGCGGCAAGCTGGGTGGTGCGGGACTGGACGTGCTGACCATCGAACCGGCGGATCCTGCTTGCCCTCTGCTGACAGCGAAAAACTGCCGGATCACGCCCCACTGCGCCTGGACCTCCAAAGAAGCACGACTGCGGCTCATCGATATTTTAGACGAAAACCTGGGTTCCTTTGTCCAAACCGGCAAAGGCGTGAACCGGGTGCTGTAAACCAAAAAACTCTCCTGCCCCAGAAATATGGGAAACAGGAGAGTTTTTGTTGTCTAAGACGATAGTTTAAGAAACGCAATACGCAAGACGTAGTCTTGCACACTCAGGACACAAGTCCTGCGTGATCAGTCTTCGTAGAACATATCCAGTACTTCTTCGTAATGCTGGGTAGCGGACTTTTCGTTCTTGGCGTAGTAGGATGCGATGTCCTTGCTTCTGTCGGCGATCAGGTTCTGGATGTAGAAGGACACACCGTGCCAGCCGTCGTACACATAGCCGATGTCGAATACACGAGAGTTTACGCACAGCTCGATCATTTCCGCATCGTCCGGCTCGTCGGCATACCGGGACTTCAGACAAACGTCATAGTACGCCGGCAGCACCTGCTTGAAGGATTCTGCACACAGCGCCTCGGTGATGGTACCGATGAAGTCCAGATCCACAGCGTTCTTCCCGATGGCCATAGCTTCGTGGTTGCCGTCCACCATGGTCTTGTATTCCGCCTGGTTTTCGTCATACTTGGGGTAGGGCAGGATGCCGTATACGTCTTCCATTTCGGACATGTAGGTGATGGTCTGGGACAGCAGAGCATTGATGAACACGCAGCGGGAGAGCTTGAACTGTTCCAGTGCCATATTGTGCGCCTGTACGCTCCCGGTAGACACGGTGGGGCAGTACACATTGGTGTCTTCCACAAACACGTTGTACAGCTTTTCCACAATGTTGACCAGCTTTTCGTCATAGTAGGTGAACTCTAACTTGCCTTCGTCGTTCCGCTGGAAGATCATGTGGTCAAAGGCCCACAGGTAGGCATTGGTGTTGGAGGCAAAGTTGGAGCCGAAGCCGTAGAAGTCGTTGTCGTCCATCTTGCCATCGCCGTTCAGATCCTGGGACATCCCGTCCGTGATCTGCTGGATATAGTCCAGGGTCCACTTGCCCTCCCGCACGCTGTCGTACACATTGGGCACATCATAGTTTGCCAGCTTGGTCTTGTTCACCAGCATACAGTAGGTTTGGGAAACGGAAGACACAGCCGCATCTCCTACAGCCAGGAAGCATCTGCCGTTCTCGGTCAGGTCGTTGACGGTAGAGTCCGACCACCAGGGCTTGGAGAAATCCACATGGGGAATGTCGTACCAGTTCATGTAGTAGCCCTTGGTCACCAGAGAACCGTTGGAGACCACATGGAAGGAGGCCAGATGGAAGGCATCCGGTTCGCCGGCAGTGACAGCCTTCTGGATATAGGAGCAGGTGTCGTCATAGCCGTTGCCGGGTGCTTCGTAGCCGATCACAGCATTGAACCGGTCGCTGATGGTCAGGTTCCGGTTGTACACGGCATCGTTGACGATCTCACCGGTCAGCTCATCGGCGATCACAAAGCCCCGGAAGTCTTCGATGGGATTGGATACAGCAGCAGAGCCCAGTACGATGAATTCCTTGCCGCCAAAGTCGCTGTCCGGCAGTTCATCATCGATGGCGTTACGGGATTCCTCGTCGGTGGTCTCCTTTTTGGTATTGGTAGTCTGGGTATCGCCGGAGGTGGTGGGTGTGGTTTCCGTAGTGGTGTTCGATTCACCGCAGGAAGCCAGAGAGGGCAGCAGCATGGCCGCCAGCAGCAGTGCAATGATCAAATTCTTGCGCATGATGGATAACTCCTTAGATAAATGTAGATTCTTATAAGCAGTACCACATAGTATAGCACGTTTTCACACAGTTGTCAAGGGAAAAATGGACGATTTACACAAAAAAGTGTTTTTTCACACAAATGCCAACATAAGCAATTCTTAAGGAATTTCTTAAAAAATACCAATGGAAGAAGGCAGATTTGTTCACGTTTTTGCGGTATCCTATAGGTGTACAAAAGAGCAAAGGATGTGGCGCATATGGCAAAAAAGCAGTGGACGGAGAGACAAAAGAAGATGCTGGTGAGCGGCGGGGTGGTGCTGTTTCTTTGTCTGATGGGACTGACAGCACTGCTGCTGGGCAAGCCGATCCTACAGCTGGCAGACGATCCGGCGGCCTTCCGGCAGTGGCTGGACACCCGTGGCTGGTACGGCTGGATCCTATTTTTGCTCATGGTGATCGTGCAGGTGTTTGCCGCTGTGATCCCGGGAGAGCCACTGGAGATCGCCGCCGGATATGCCTTTGGTGCGGTTCGTGGGTCGCTGCTGTGCCTGGTGGGCGAGGCCATCGGGGGCGTGCTGGTGTTTTTGTTCGTGAAGCGGTTTGGGATGCAGGTGGTGGAGACCTTCTTCCCCCGGGACAAGATCCATTCCCTGCGCTTTCTCCGGGATCCCAAAAAGCGGGACACATTATTTTTCCTCCTGTTCCTGCTCCCCGGCACGCCCAAAGACCTGCTGTGCTACTTCGCCGGCCTGACGGGGATCCCCTTTGTTCGCTGGTGCCTGATCCAAACGATCGGCCGCCTGCCCTCGATCCTGACCTCCACCATCGGTGGCAACGCACTGGGGACTGCCAACTACGCCGCCGCCATCGTGATCTTAGCCGTGACCGCCTGCATCAGTGGCCTGGGCCTACTCCTGTACCGCCACATCAGCAACCGCGCCAATCGTATGCAGGAGCATCCGATACCGGGCACAAAAGAAACCGATACGAAATAAACGTACCGGTTTTTTATTGTTATATGTACAAATATTACTGTGCCAACGTAGCCACATCTTCGATAAACTTTTCCAAATCGGTGCCTGCCGTTTTTTCCTTGGTGGCAAGCGTAGAGGCGATATTTTCCGCAGAGGACAGATTCATGATGGTGTCACGGATCGTACCGGTGTTGAAAATGATACCGAGGTCAAAGTTTCTCGTGTTCAGGATCAGCTCGATCATGGGCTCGGATTCTTCGTCTCTGGTGGATTTGCCGATCAGGGTCTGGTCATAGTAGGCCGGTGTCAGAGAATACATGGACAGGTTTGCCATAGCATCCAGGATGTCGCCGATCATTTCCGGATCCGAGGCCGTGGTCGGGATCACATATACCGTGAAGTTGGCGTAGCTGTAGCTGGAATAATATTGGTCTTGGTCGGCGGTGCATTTGGGGGCGGGCAGTACGCCAAAGGCCGTGTCAAAGTCCCGGAACCAGGTGATGTTGATCATGCCCGCATAGTAGAACAGTGCCTTGCCGTTGGCAAACTGCTTTTCTCTCGTGGCACCATCGCCCATACCGCCGCCGGTCACATTGGATTTGGAACCCACATTCGAATAGTCGGCGTACTGGATCTCCATGACACGGGTCAATACATCCAACGAGGCCTCGCTGTTATAGGTGTAGTAGGGCTTACCGTCCTTGTCGCTGTCCATGATCTTGAACCCGCCACAGGACCACATAGCCAGACTGTTGTAGCCCTCGGTGATGAAGCCGTAGGTGTCCGCCTCTGTCCATTTGCCGTCTCCGTCCGTATCGGTCAGTGCCACCTTTGCCATCTCGTCCATCTTATCCAGGGTCCAGGTCCCATCGTTCACCAGATCATAGGGGCTCTCCAACCCATTGTCCGTGATGATGTCCTTGTTGAACAGCATGCACCAGGTGCCCTTGTTGTCCATGATGGAAATGTCCCCGGTCATGAAGAAGGAACGTCCCATAATGGTGCTTTCTGCATAGAGCTGCCCATCCCAATAGGGCTCGTCTGCCCGAACCGTGGAGATGTTGCGGTAGTCCAACAGGATGTTTTGGGAGACCAGCGGGGAAATGTAGCTCAGCCCCTCTGTGACGGTGTCAAATTCGTCCGTGCCGGCCAGTACAGCGGTCTTCAGATTGTTGGCGGGAACGTCGTTGCCGATCTCTGTTACTTTGATATTCATAGCATCTTCCAGCGCCATATTTCGGTTGTAGACCGCATCGTTGATGACCTCACCGGTGATCTCCTCCGCATATACGTCCATGGTCAGCCAGTCTCCGGAGCCTCTGTCCCCGATCCGGAAATCATACCCGCCGTAGTCCCGGTCGTGGTAGGACTGCGCCACCGAATCAAAGGTGACCTCCGGTTCGGTCTCCACCGGTGCGGTCGTGGCTGCCGTGTCCACGGTGGTGTCGGTCGTCTCGGTGGTATTGCCGCAGCCTACCGCACTCAGGGTCAGCAGTGCCGCCAGCAGCAGGGTCAAAATGGATCTGCGATTTCCAATGCATCTCTGCACCATAAAAATTCCTCCGCAAAACAGATTGAAGTTATCTATAGTATACAACATATGCCCCCGGAATGTGTGAACAACATGTGTATGAATGTAAATAAAAAGTGAACAAAAACCGTGTGCTCCCCCGGGACAAATCCACCGGAAGAGACCACACGGCTCTGTCGTTATTTGTTTTGCAGGAGCTTCAGCATATCCGGGAAGGGCTCCAGACTGCGTGCCAGGATCCCGTGCATCTGGGCAATGGCGATGCCGTAGTTCACCATGGGTACACCTGCCGCCGTTGCCACCTGGATCCGGTGGTTCATCTCCGCTTCGTTCAGCATACAGCCGCCGCAGTGTACCACCACCTTGTAGGCCGAAAGATCCTTCGGGAATTCGCCGCCGGAGGTGAAGGTGTAGTCCGGTTTCACGCCGGTATACTGCTCGATCCACATGGGCAGCTTCACGGTACCGATGTCCCCGCATTGCCGGTGGTGGGTGCAGCCCTCGGAGATCAGCACCTTGTCGCCGTCCCGGAGGGTGGACAACGCCGCCGCTCCCTGCACCAGCGTAGCCAGATCCCCTTTGTACCGGGCGAACAAAATGGAGAAGGAGGTCAGCGGCACATCCGCCGGTACAGCCTTAGCCACCCGCCCGAAGGCTTGGGAGTCCGTGATCACCAGTCGTGGCTTCTTCGAGAGCATGGCCAGCGTCTGGGGCAGCTCCGTATCCTGACAGCAGATCACGGAACCGTGGTTGTCTAAAATATCCCGCAGTGTCTGCTGTTGGGGCAGGATCAACCGTCCCTTGGGAGCCGCCGCATCGATGGGGATCACCAGCACCACCAGATCGCCGGGGGAGAGAAGATCCGCTACCAGCTGCCGGGGATTCTCCCGCTTCTTCGCCAGACTGCCTAACTTTTCCTTCAGCGCCGTGATCCCGATCTGCTCCGCCGCACTGACATACAGCACATCTTCGCTGGAAAACGGCGTGTCCGGCAGCAGCTCCGCCTTGTTGCACACCGTGATACAAGGGATCTTGCGTTCCCCGATGATGGCAAGCAGCTCTTTTTCCGTGTCCCCCATGCCCACCGTCGCATCCACCACCAGCACTGCAATGTCGGTCTTGGCAAGGATCTCCCGTGTTTTTTCCACCCGCAGCTGTCCCAGCTCCCCGGTGTCGTCATAGCCGGGGGTATCGATGATCACCACAGGCCCAATGGGCAGTAGCTCCATGGCCTTTTTCACCGGGTCGGTGGTGGTGCCCTGTACGTCGGAGACCACAGAAAGCGCCTGTCCCGTCACCGCATTGACCAGGGAGGATTTGCCCGCATTTCGTCTGCCGAAAAAGCCAATGTGTACCCGTTCGGCAGATACCGTATCGTTCAGTCCCATAGATACCTCAGAACCGGAAGTCCCGGCGATTGGAATTCTTGATGGCCTCGATATTCTCTCTTGCGATGTTCCGCACCTTTTCCTTGGGGATCCGGTTTAGCTCCTCCTCCACCATCTGGAAGCCCACTTCCTTGGTTTTGTCGGAGGCATAGTCCACCAGATACTCCGTCAAGGTCATCAGCGCATTGGGATGGCAGCAGTTGAGGATCTGCCCGGACTTACATAGGCTCATGAACCGGTCACCGGTACGACCTTCCCGGTAGCAAGCGGTGCAGAAGGACGGAATATGTCCGTTTTCCATCAGCCAACGCACCACCTCGTCCAGAGAACGCTGGTCGGATACGTCGAACTGTTCGGTGTCGTGGGGACGTTCTTCTTCCGTGTAGCCACCCACAGAGGTACGAGAGCCGCCGCTGACCTGAGAAACGCCGCAGTTCAGCAGCTTGCCACGAACGGTCTCGTTTTCTCTGGTGGAGATGATGATGCCGGTGTAGGGAACTGCCAGACGGATGCAGGCCGTGATCTTGGCAAAGGTGTCGTCGTCGATGCCGTTGTCGAAGGTATCCGGGTCGATGTCGTCCGCTCTCTTGAGACGAGGTACGCTGATGGTGTGGGGGCCAACGCCGTGTACCGCTTCCAGATGCTCTGCGTGCATGATCAGTCCGGCAAATTCATACTTGTACAGCTCCAGCCCAAAGAGCACGCCCAGCCCTACGTCGTCGATACCGCCGTCCATGGCTCTGTCCATAGCTTCGGTGTGGTAGTCGTAGTCGTGCTTGGGACCGGTGGGATGCAGCTCCAGATAGCTCTGCTTGTGGTAGGTCTCCTGGAACAGGATGTAGGTACCAATGCCCGCTTCCTTCAGCTTCCGGTAGTTCTCCACGGTGGTAGCCGCAATGTTCACGTTGACTCTGCGAATGTCGCCGTTCTTGTGGTGTACGCTGTAGATGGTCTTGATGCAGTCTAAGATATATTCGATGGGGTTGTTCACCGGGTCTTCACCGGCTTCGATGGCCAGCCGCTTGTGCCCCATATCCTGCAGGGCAATGACCTCTGCCTTGACCTCTTCCTGGGTCAGCTTTTTCCGGCAGATGTGCTTGTTCTTCAGGTGGTAGGGACAGTATACACAGCCGTTGACGCAGTAGTTGGACAGATACAGGGGCGCAAAGATGACGATACGGTTGCCGTAGAACGCCAGCTTGATCTCCTCCGCGATTGCAAAGATCTTCTCGATCTTGTCCGGCAGGTCACAGGCCAAAAGCACCGATGCCTCCTTGTGGGTCAGCCCGGCACATACCGTACCGTTTTCGGTCTTGCGGGGACGTGCCTTTTCCAAGATCTGGTCGATCAGCTCCACATTGTGCTTGTTGGCTTCCGCATAGGCCAGGGTCTCCAAAATCTCCCCGTCGTTGATGAATTCTTCCGCTTTTCTGGATTTGGGATCGTAGATTGCCATAGTATATTCCTTTCTTTTGGGTCAGATGTGCGTCCGGTGTGACTTGCCGTCTTTCCCGTTAGATGATTTTTAACGAAAATAGATTTATTTGATGATGTCTCCCCGTGCCACCGCAATACGGCAGCCGATACGTTCCATGCGTTCCCGGAGACTGGCAAGGGCCTGTGCCGATTCCGCACCGTCGGAGAGCTTGTTGTCGTATAGCATATACTTGCGCCGCACCGCCGTGGGAGACAGATTGGGCATGACCACGTTGGCACCGGCCAGGATCCCTTTTTCTCTGCCGTTTTCGGAGAGTGTCCCCAAAGCCGTGGTGGCCGGCAGCAGCAGCGTAGGCTGGATCAGGCGCAGGATCGAGAGCAGATAGCAGGTCAGCTCCACGTCCCCGGCAGGAAAGTCCCGGAAGGGGGTGTCCTTATGGGGGATAAAGGGTCCAATGCCGCACATATCCGGTCGGAAGGTCTCGATGAATTTCAGATCCTTCGCCAGCATCTCGATGGTCTGGTAGGGAGAGCCCACCATGAACCCGCAGCCCACCTGATAGCCAAGTCCCTTCAGGTTCCGTAGACATTGCATCCGGTTTTCCAAGGACAGGCTTGCCGGATGGAGCTTGCCGTAGTGTTCTACGTCGGCGGTCTCATGCCGCAGCAGGTACCGGTCTGCACCGGCTTCCTTCAGCTGTCGATAGCTGTCGTAGCTGCGTTCCCCCAGGGATAGGGTGATGGCGCAGTCGGGGTATCGCTTTTTGATCTCCCGGAGCAGCGGCACCAAAAAGGCATCGGTAAAGCTGCCGTCCTCGCCGCCCTGCATCACAAAGGTGCGAAAACCAAGGTCGTATCCTTCCGCACAGCAGGCGAGAATATCCTCCGCCGTCAGCCGGTACCGGTCGCACTGGGCATTGCTTTTCCGGATGCCGCAGTAGTAGCAGTCGTTTTTGCAAATGTTTGAGACCTCGATCAGACCACGAATGTAAATATCGTTGCCGTAGATCTTCTGCTTTTCCACCAGTGCCAACGCCGCCAGCAGTCCGGCCCCATGGGGATTCCGCTCCCGCAGAAGGGTCTCGTATTCCGGGATCGTCAGGGAATGGGTGTCCCGCAGCTTGTAGATCAGGGATTCCAATTTGTTCATATCAGGTATTTGTTTCTCCTATTGCATTATGTGCAATGGTTGCATCATTGGTTGCATCGGTCGATGTCTTCACACTGGAAAACGCCGTTTTGACACTGACTCCCGCCAGCTTGCCGATCTTGCCGGATAGGGCGGAGATGGTGTCCTGTGGGGCATCGATGGCAATGCTGATGATGCTGATGTTCTTCGGCCGATAGGGAATGCCCATGCGCCCAATGATGTATTCGCTGTATTCGTGGAGGATGTGGTTCAGCGTTTCCGTCATGTCCCGGGACTCCACAATGATGCTCATAACAGCCACACGTGTTTCCATAGCTGCTCCTTCCTGCCCGACAAAAAAAGCCATGCCCTCTATGAATAGGCACAGCAAAAAACACAGAGAGGGACAGCTGCCAAACGGCATTCCCGCCATATGGATCTTTCTACAAGCCTTTCACGCAGACGCTTCTTTGTGTCAGGGTTACCGTGTCAATGCCACCGTGTCTGGGACACCGTGTCAATGTCACATCTTTTGTCTATGTATATGATACACCATATCCGGGCAAAAGTCAACAGGAAATTTTTGTCAGCGGAAAAAAAGCATGTTGCCAGAGGTAAAGCGGTGTACGCCAAAGGTATCCTCTATTATGGTGGTGCGCAGACAATCGTCCCGGCTGCCGGCAAAGGCAACACAGCCCCCTTCCAGGATCACCACATGATCGGCGATCTCCATGGCCTCCGTCAAGTCGTGCAGGATCACAAGGAGCGTTTTGTCCTCCATGTCTGCCAGCACACGAAGCAGGGTATAAAACTGTCTCCGGCTGGGAGCATCCAGTGCCGCAAAGGGTTCGTCCAGCAAAAATACCGCCGGATCCTGCGCCACAAGCATCGCCAGGAACACCCGACACCGTTCTCCACCGGACAGCGTGTCCACCGACCGATCGAGAAAGGGCTGCACATGCGTGTATGCTATGGCTCTCTCCACCTGTGTCCGATCTTGCGGCGACAATCGTCCACCGACACCCACATAGGGATTGCGCCCCAGCTCCACCAGCGTTTGTGCCGTGAAAGGGGTGGACGGCAACGCCTGTGGCAAAATCCCGATCTTTTTCGCTTTTTCTCGTGCCGACATATCGGAAAGCACCGTGTCCCCCAGCAAAATGGTGCCGGTGTAGGGGCAAAGTCCGTTTACACAGCGCAGCAGTGTAGATTTGCCCACGCCATTTTGCCCCAGCAGTACCGTGATCCCACCGGTCGGCACCCCAAAGGAAATGTCGTCCAGTACCACATGCTTGCCATAGGAAACGGTCACACCATCAAAGGTCAGCATTCGGCAGCTCCTTTCGTTGCAACAGCAAATAGAAGAAAAACGGTGCTCCCACCAACGCCAGCAGGATCCCCACAGCGATCTCCGAAGGGGCAAACAATACCCGCCCCAAAAGATCCGACAGCATCACCAAAATCCCGCCCAGCAGAGCCGAACCACAAAGCTGGCTGCGGATATCCGTGCCCACCAGTCGGCGGCTCATGTGCGGTGTCACCAGCCCCACGAAGCCCAGTAGCCCCGCATAGCTCACCACCGAAGCGGCACTGAGACTGGCCAGCAGCAAGCATACCGCCCGCATCCGTCCCACCGACACGCCCAGGGAAGCCGCCATACTGTCTCCCAGCGACAACACCGCAATGCGCCCGGACAGAGCGAGGGACAGCACCAGACAACCAAGCACCACCAGCCCCGGCACAATAAGCTGCTCTCCCGTGACCCCTTGCAGACTGCCAACGGAAAAGGCGGTGTACAAGCTGAGCACGTCCGTGTCTAAGGTGGAGAAAAACGAAATGATGGCTTGAAACAGCGTCGTCACCGCAATGCCCGCCAGCACCACCGTGCCCTTGCCGCCGCCCGCCTTCCTGGATACCGCCAAAATGAGTAGGGAAGTACCAAACGCACCGACAAAGGCCGCCAGTGGCAGCAGAAAAATGGCACGGGGAAAGCAGGTCAAAAACACCACCACCGTCAGTCCGGCACCGGCATTGACACCGATGGTATTGGGACTGACCAGCGGATTCCCCATGGTGTTTTGCAGCAGCGTCCCCGCCAGTGAAAGCCCCACACCGGCGATCAGTGCCGCCAATGTGCGAGGCAGACGCAGGGAATAGAGAATAAACGTCACCGTTTCGTAGCCGGAGCGTCTCGTCAGCCCGCCCCACAGCTCCGCCGGCGTAAAGGCTGCACTGCCAAAGGCCAGCGATACCACCAGCACCAACAGCAGTACCCCGGTCAAGATCCCATAGAGCCTGCGCCCGGTCATGGCGTGTTCTCCGACGGCTTTGTCGTCAAAATATCCGCCAGATACCGGTACGCCTCTGCCCACCTACCACAGGGCTTAAAGTGAAACAGCTCCTTTGGTAAAATGAACACCCGTCCCTCCTGCACCGCCGTCAGCTGCCCCCAGGTCTCCTCGGTCAGCAGCTCCTCCACGTGCGCCGTAGCACTATCTTCATTGCCCATGAGGGAGAAGAAAATATAGTCCGGGTCAGACAGCAAAATTTCCTCCATGCTCAGCCCATCCAGCAGGATCGGTGCATCGGCTGCGATGTTGTGGCAACCAAATTCTTCCAGCATGGCACAGGCAAAATGATCCTCTGCCAGCTTGGCTTTTGTAGAAGCATCGGTGGAACCGGCACGGACAAAGAGAATATCCGGCACCGCCGCAAAGGATACCGACGACAAGGTTTCCTGTATTTCCTTTTCCATGGATCTGGCAACATCCAAACCGGTGGTGTCCCCGGTGATCTCCGTCATGTCCGCAAGCACCGTCACGTAGTCGGCGAAGGATTCCACATGGCACACCAGCGTGTCGATCCCGGCTTTTTCCAGCAGATCCGCCGCCTCCACCTGGGCAGGGATGTCCGCAGAAACGATGACCAGATCCGGTTCCAGCGAAAGGAGCAGCTCCACGTTCACCGTCTTTCCGGCACCATCGTCCACCAGGGGCAGGGGCGTTCCCGCCGGCGCAAACCCCCGTTCCACGGTCTCCCCAACGGTGATGTCGATCTCGCCCCCCGCATCCAGCCAGATCTCCGCCAGGGACGAAAACAACACCGCCACCGTCTCCGGTCGTTCCACGGATGCATCAGTTGGTTCTACGCTTGTACTACAGCCGCACAGCAGGGTAGAGAGCAGTAGCCCTACCGTGCAAAGGGTCAAAGTCCGCTTCATTTCCGCTCCAGCAAAGGTGCCGACAAAATTGCGTCCTTACGGGAGAGCAGATCGTCGGAGAAAATCGCCGCTTCAAAGTTTTCCAGCCCGATCCGGTCGATGGTGGTGCCCAGCCGTTCCTTCACGTAGCCGTTTTCCTTGTACCACAGGTAGATCTTCTCCACCACGTCCACCACTTCCGCTTCCGGCACAGGTGTAGACAGAGGCGTGCCGATCCGCTGCTGCTTGCCCCAGGTGCCGCCTACGTAGATCTTGCAGACCGCTTCGGCTTCCTTCGGCATGGCACCAAAGGGACACTTGCCCACACACAGCCCACAGTGGATGCACTTCTCCGGCTGGTACACTGCTTTTGTTTCCCCATCGGCCTTGGTCGCAGCCTTTACGGGACAAGCCTTTGCCACAGCACAGCTGCCACAGCCACGACATTTGTCAGCGTCAAAGGGGATCACCCGGTTGCCTTCGATGCCCACGTCGTTCAGCGAGGGCTTGATGCAGCTGTTGGGACACCCGCCCACGCCGATCTTGAACTTGTGGGGCAGCTTCACGTCTCGGTATCCCACGTAGAATTTGTCGTGCAGCACCTTCGCCAGATGCAGCGTGTCGATATTGCCGTAGACACAGGTGGTACCCTTGCAGGACGTGATGGGCCGCACCTTGGCTCCTGTCCCCCCAAAGGCCAGCCCACGTTCCAACAAATATGCCTCAGCCGCCGGGATCCTATCAAAGGGAATACCGGGCACCTCCGCACACTGTCGGCTGGTGAAGATCACCTGTCCGTTGCCATAGGTCCGGGCGCAGCCGGCAATGGTCTCCAGCGCATCGGCAGAGAACTGTCCACCGATCGCCACGATCCGACCGGAGAAGCATTCCGTCCCCCGGTTCCGCAAAAATCCCCGCCCTTTGACGGAGAGAATTTCTTCATTGGTAAGCATAATTTCCTCCATTGATCAAACTTGTATATATCCATTGTACCATATTCTGTGAAAAAATGCAAGACGGAGCGGGAAAGATGCTGCTGTAGACAACAAAAACGGCTCCGTCTGTCCGGCATCCCGCAGGATAGCCAACAGCAGAGCCGTTTTGTTTTGGTTTTAGTCAGCGATGACTAAAATTACTGCTTTACATAGTCACGGATCAGGAACGAAATGTCCTTTTCGCACTCACAGTAGATGGTGTTCCAGTCTACGTTCTTGGCGTGCTTGTGACGGATGTGGTCCCCCAGCAGCAGGGCGCAAAGGGTAGACTTGGCAGACAGCTCCCAGTCGTTCCCGTTTTCGTCCTTCCCGATCAGACGAACGTCCACATCGACCCCCTGGGCCAGCTGGGAAAACTTCTGTACGTCCCCGATAGAATTCAGTTCAATAGCGCATCTCATAAATAATTCCTCCTTATAAAAAGCTAAAATGAGTATATCCAAAATTACCTGCTTTATGCCATGTCTTTTCCCAAAAGGCGTCAGGCACTTCTACGGATACCACAGTATCGATAGGACAATCCTACAGATACTGTAGGATTAGACGACACAGATCCCCATATTGTTCCATGGGAATGAAACTTTTTTCGTTGACCATGTGCAGGATCGTCTCCCCATCGGCCACATGGCATCGCAGGTATCGCCTCACATATATTCCCGCAGCCGGAAGGTGGCACCCAGTCCTTCGGCAATGGCACGACAGCGTTCGATGTCATCCGGCGGGATCGTGCCTTCCACCACGGTCATGACCACCTTGGGCACATATTTTACGATCTCCCGGGCAAATTTCATGATCCCCATGTAGGTGTCTTCGCCAAATTTCGGGTGACATATTTTATAGTATGTATCCGGGTCTGCCGCATTCATGCTGATGGAAACGCAGTCCACCAGACCCTTGAAGGCCGGTGCCGTATCCTCGCCTAAGATCAGGGAAGCGTGTCCGTTGGTGTTCACCCGAATGGGCGTGTCGGAAACTTCCCGGATCCGCTTGCAGACCTCCAGCATATCGTACAGACGACAACAGGGCTCGCCGTACCCGCAGAACACGATTTCCTTGTATTTATTTAGGTTTTGCGACAGTACATCGCTGATGATCTCGTCCAGCGTTGGTTCCTTTTCCAGCACCAAACTGGCGTACACACCGGTACCGTGATCCCGGATACAGAAATCGCATCGGTTGGTACAATGGTTGGTCAGATTGCAGTATAAACTGTTTTTGATGACGTATGTTATAACCATGTCAAGCCTTCTTTTTGTCGAAATTTTACGTATAGAAAGGTGCTACAGGCAGCGATAGATCCGACAGGCGTTTTGGTAGGTGGTCTCCACAATATCCTCCACCGTCGTCCCCCGCAGCTCTGCCATGACCGCCGCCGTGTGGCAGAGAAAACCAGAGTGGTTCATCTCCCCACGATGGGGCACCGGCGGCAGATAGGGCGCATCCGTCTCGAGCAGCAGCTGCTCGGCAGGCACGATGGCACAGGACGCTTTCACCTTGGCGGCATTTTTGTAGGTCACAGGCCCGGAGAAGGAGAGATACCAGCCCCGGTCACAAAGCTGCCTTGCCATTTCCGGACTGCCGCTGTAGCTGTGCAGGATCCCGGTCACGTTGGGATGGGCAGAGAGAATGTCGAAGGTATCCCCATGGGCATCCCGGTCGTGGATGATCACCGGCAGACCCACCTCTTCCGCAAGGGAAAGCTGCCGGTCGAACAGTTCCTTTTGTCGGTCATGCTGCGCCTCGTCCCAGTGGTAGTCCAGCCCGATCTCCCCAATGGCAACCGCATAGGGATGGGCAGAAAGCTGCCGCACCTTGTCCAGTGCCGCTGTGATCTCGTCCGGCGGGATCTCCAACCCGTCACAGGGATGGATCCCCACAGCGGCACAGAGCGTGGGATAGCCCGCCTTGCCGTGGTACGCTTCTGCCAAAGCCAGCGCCGCCTCCGACGAACGGAGACTGGCACCCACGTCGCAGATCCGGGTCACCCCCTGGGTGTAGACGTAGGCAAGTGCCCCATCCACACCGCCGGGGAATTCATCCCGAAACCGCCGGTCGTCGTAGTGTGCGTGTGCGTCGAAAAACGGCATCGCTTACCGCACCCGTTCGCCCAGGGGCGTTTCCGGATCCAGGAATACCACACGCACCGTGTCTTCCCCGGAGGCAAGGATCATACCGTTGGATTCGATCCCGCACAGCACCGCCGGCTTCAGGTTGGCCACTACGATGATCTTCTTGCCCACCAGATCCTCCGGCTGATACCACTTGGCGATCCCGGAGACCACCTGCCGCTGTTCGTAGCCTAAGTCGATTTGCAGCTTTAAGAGCTTCTTCGCCTTCGGTACCTTTTCGCAGGTCAGGATCTTTGCCGTCCGCAGCTCTACGTTCATAAAGTCTTCAATGCCGATCAGGGCACAGCCTTCGGGCTTTTCCACCGGTGCCTCAGCCGCTTCCTTTGCTGCTGCTTCCGCTGCCTTTGCATCCCGTTCTGCCTGGATCTCAGCCAGCATCTTTTCTTCGTCGATCCGAGAGAACAGCGGCACAGCGTCGCCTACGTTGCCACCGGCTACCAGACCACCAAAGGTCTGGATGGAGTCAAAGGAACGCACGTCCGAGCCGATCTGGGCAAAGATGGAGTCGGCGGTCTGGGGCATCAGCGAGGTCAGCAGTACGCCGCCGATCCGGATGCATTCCAGCAGATTGTACAGCACCGTCCCCAGCCGACCCCGATTTTCTTCGGACTTGGCAAGGCTCCAGGGCGTGGTCTCATCGATATACTTGTTGGCACGGCGCAGCATGGTGAACACATCGGCGCAGGCATCCGCAATGTGGAAGGTGTCCATGTTGTCGCAGAAATCTGCCACAGCCTTGGCGCAAGCGGCCTTCAGCTCCCCATCGGTCCCTTCCTCAGCACCGGGTGCGGGGATCACGCCGTCAAAATATTTCTTTGTCATAGCAACGGTACGGTTCACCAGGTTGCCCAGATTGTTGGCAAGGTCCGTGTTGTACCGGCCAATGACCCCTTCGTAGGTGATGGAGCCGTCGTTCAGGTAGGGCATCTCCGACAGGGCATAGTACCGCACGCCGTCCACGGAGAACCGCTTTGCCAGCTCATCCGCATAGATCACGTTGCCACGGGACTTGGACATCTTGTCCATACCAAAGTTGAACCAGGGGTGACCAAAGATCTTCTTGGGCAGGGGCAGATCCAGTGCCTTCAGGAAGATGATCCAGTAAATGGAGTGGAACCGCATGATGTCCTTGCCGATCACGTGTACGTCTGCCGGCCAATACTTCTGGAAGGTCTCCGGCTGTACCTCGTTGGCAGGATCGTAGCCCAGCGCCGTGATGTAGTTGCACAGGGCATCCAGCCACACATAGGTGATGTGCTTGGGATCAAAGGGAACGGGAATGCCCCACTTGAAGTTGGAACGGGAGATGCACAGATCCTGCAATCCGGGCTTCAGGAAGTTGTTGATCATTTCCTTCTGCCGTGCCTCCGGTTCGATAAAGCCGGGGTGGGATTCCATATACTCCAGCAGCCAATCGGCATACTTGCTCATCTTGAAGAAGTAGGCTTCTTCCTTGGCCTTTTGTACTTCCCGGCCACAGTCGGGACACTTGCCGTCCACCAGCTGGGTATCGGTGAAGAAGGATTCGCAGGGCGTGCAGTACCAGCCCTCGTATTCGTCCTTGTAAATGTCCCCCTGGTCATACAGCTTCTGGAAAATGTGCTGGATGGCAGTTTCGTGGTAATCATCGGTGGTACGAATGAATTTGTCGTGGCTGGAACCTAAAGCGTTCCAAACCTCCTTGATCTGCCCGGCAATGTTGTCCACATATTCCTTAGGCGTGATCCCGGCATCGGCTGCCTTGGCTTCGATCTTCTGCCCGTGTTCGTCGGTACCGGTGCAGAAAAATACATCGTAGCCACGCTGTCTCTTGTACCGTGCCACCGCATCGGTCATGATGATCTCATACACGTTCCCGAAGTGGGGCTTGGAGGAGGCATAGGCAATGGCAGTTGTTATATAAAATTTTTCAGACATGATATTCTCCTAATCGTTGAATCGGTGTTTCAAACACGGGCAGCCGCACACCATACGGTGTCGATCACCGGCTGTGTCTTGTCGTTTATCAGGATAAAGTCGGCACGACGACCGGGCAGGATCCGGCCGCAGGTGTCCGCAATGCCCAGCATATCGGCAGGGTTGGACGTAGCAAAGGGGATCACATCCTCCAGGGGCAGTTCGCAGAAATCCATGGTGTTGCATACGGCACGGAACAGATCCAGCGTACTGCCGGCAAGCGCGCCCTCTTCGTTGACGGCACGACCGTTCTTCACAAATACCGGCAGTCCCGCAATGGCATATTCTCCATCGGCACAGCCGGCCGCCGCCATGGAGTCCGTCACCAGCATGAACTTGTCCGCAGGCTTGCACCGGGATGCCAGCTTCACGATCGCCGGATGCAGATGCTCGCCGTCACAAATGAATTCCGACCAGCATTCGTCGGAGAGCAGAGAGCCCACCGCATTGCCCGGTTCTCTGTGATGCACAGCCTTCATGGCATTGAAGGTATGGGAGAAGGAGCGCACGCCCATTTCCACCGCATGACGGGTCTGGGCATAGGTAGCATCGCTGTGTACCATAGCCACGGTAGCCCCACGGGAAACAGCCGCCTTCACAAATGCGTCACCATTCTCCATTTCCACAGCCGCCGAGATATGCACCGGCAGTGGCAGCATCTTATCGATATAGCTGTTCAGCTCATCGGGATCCAGCGGGGCTAACAGCTGGGGCGCATGGGCACCACGCTTGCCGGGATTGAGATACCGCCCTTCCAGATGGATCCCCGCAATGGTGGTCATGCCGGGGCGCACGTCTCTCTGGCCCGCCAGCACTGCCATGGAGTGGGTCAGCTCCTCCGGCGTTGCAGAGGCGAGGGTAGCCATGATGGTGGTGGTACCCGCTTTTGCATAGGCCTGCCGCATGGACATGACCGCCGCCTCATTGATCTCGTTAAAATCGAATCCGGCTCGACCGTGGGTGTGTACGTCCACCAGTCCGGGAAGGATATATTTGCCAGTGCAATCCACAATTTCGGCATCCGGGGCAGTGATCGAAGACGTGACCGCTGTGATCACACCGTCTTCTGTGAGAATATCTGCCTTTTGGAACTGATGGCTGTCGGAACCATATACCATCCCGCCACAAAAGAGTACCTTCATCTGACTACATCGTCCTTTCCTTGTTTTTGAAATGATGGCAAACCTGGAACGCCCAGGCACCATATACATATTATAACAGAAAAACGCCCGATTTACAAGGCGCATTCGCTATGCAGTTTCCACGTTAATCTTGCGCTTTTCTGTGTCATTTGTAAGCAAAAATACTGAATATGAACGGAATTTGTTCAAAAAGTTGCAATAAAATCGGATTTTCGACCGGTGTGCAGGGTGTTAGCCATGCATCGTGCGGAGGTACCTTAACAGCCTACCTGCCAGCCTACCCAGCCGTTGGCAAAGGGATCGCCACGCCGCTGTAGCTCGGCAAACATCGTCTTCCCAAGTGCGGCGATGATCTCCTTGTATGCCGGATCCGCAGCCAGATTCACCTTCTCACCGGGATCGGCTTCCAGATCGTAGAACTCGTCCACATCGGTCAGGTTCCAGATATATTTGTACTTTTCCGTCCGAATGCCCCGCTGGGTGAACAGACCAAACTGCTGTCCGTTGGAGGTGAACACCGCATAGTCCGGGGTCTCGCTGCCATCGATGTAGGCCCGCACCGAACGCCCATGCCGGGGGAAGTCCGTGGTCACGCCGCAGATGTCCTCGATGGTGGGTGCCAGATCCAGACACTGGCAGGCGAACTTGTGTACATCCCCCTGTCCCAGTGCCGGATACCGCACGAGCATGGGAATGTGGGTCACGCAGTCGTACAGGATGTAGTGCTTGTCCAGCATGCCGTGATCGCCGCAGGTGTCCCCATGGTCGGCCGTCAGGATCACCAGCGTGTTGTCCAGCTGTCCACGCTCCCGCAGCATATCTAAGATCCGGCCAATGGCAGCATCCGTCTGGGTGATCATGGCATAGTACCGTGCTACCGTGGGTGCAAAATCTGCCCATGTCTTGCCGGTGAGATGCCAGTTTTCCAGCTGCTTTTTCTGGATGTACGGCTTGTTCTCCAGCGGATCCCCAAAGCCCGGCCACGGCTCCATATCCTCTGCCTTGTACAGGGAAGCAAAGGGCTCCGACGGACGGCAGGGCAGGTGCGGGTCGGTGATGTCCACCCATGCGTGCCAGGGCGTGTCGCCACAATCTTCGATAAAGTTCATGGCAGCCTGACAGATCCGGTAGGTCTTGGTGTCCTCCCACGCCAACGGATTCGTGCAGCCGAACCAGCTGTTTTGGTACTCGATGGCACCGTATTTCTCCCCGATCTCCTTGGCATAGCCGCCGTTGTCGAAGATGGTCTCATAGCCGAAGTCCCGTTCGTTGCCCAGAGGAGAAGCGTCCCAGTGTCCGGCGAAACCGCAGCGGTATCCGGCATTTTTCAGGGACGACACCCAGGTGGGTCTGGCCGGATCGGCTCCGTTGGTCCTTATGAAATTGTAGTTGAACAGCGCCCCGATGGAGTCCGGCTGTACACCGGTCAGCATGGCTTGACGAGCAGGTGCGCAGACCGGCAGCGGCGTGAAGGCATTGTGGAAGGCAAGCCCTTCGGCGGCCAGTCTGTCCATGTTGGGCGTCTGCACCGGACGGAGCCCGGCATACCCCACAGAGTCATACCGGAGCTGGTCGCACAGGATAAATAGAACATTTGGTCTTGACATGATCGTATCCTCCAAATCAAATGCGGATCGTGGCAGCAGGGAAGAACCCGCCTATCGCCTGATCCCTTACTTTTCTAAGGAATTTAAGATATACCGAGCGGCCTCCATCCCGTAGATGCTGCCCAGCTTGCCGTCTTCCATCCCTTCAAATTCTACAGATACATAGCCGTTGTAGCCGCTTTCCTTGATCCGCTGCAGAGAGGTCCAAACGTCCAGATCCCCCTGTGCTAAAATGGAACCACGGAGCATGGACAGACCGGAGTTGGTGGAGAACCAGCTGCCGGCGTCACAGCGGAACAGCCCGCCTACACCGGTCAGGCTTGCGGCAGGACGAATGTAGAAGTCCTTCAGATGCACCATTTTGGCGTAGGGCGCACACTTCTGCACGGCTACCACGGTGTTTTCATCCACGCAGGCGAAGTTACCGGTGTCCAGCAGCATGCCGAAGTTGTCCCGCTTGACAGCCTCCATGAGCCGGATCAGCCGGTCAGAGCCGTTGACGAAGAACCCATGGTTTTCCACCAGCGTGGTGATCCCGTACTGCTCCGCATATTCGGAAAGCTGCCGGCAGGTGTCCACGCAGATGGGGAAGGCTTCTTCAAAGACCTGGGGCGTGTTGGATTCCAGCGGTCTGCGGAAGGAGGAAACGTCGTGACGCATATAGGACAGGCCCAGCTTGGCAGCCACATCGATATGCCGCTTCAGCCGTTCCACCTCAGCTTCTCGATCCGCCACAGCCGGCTTTAGCAGATCCCCCAGCACCGCATAGTTGGACAGGGGCAGTTCCAGCTCTTTGGATAGGCTGCGGATCTCTTCCAGCAGGGGTTCGTTGAAGGTGCCGGTCTGGTCGTCGTGGAGCGTAAAGCCAAAGGGCACAAGTTCGATATGTTCTGCCCCCTGTTCCTTGGCAAACCGCATCACGTCCGTCAACGGCAGCAGCCCCGGTTCGATATAGGCATTCATACTATAGCTTGTCAGTCCGATCTTCATTCTGTCTCTTCTTCCTTTCGATTTACCATATTGTATATTTCATTTTTGCTGACCCCACGGGCCTTGGCACAGGCTTTGATGGCCTCCATCCGGGTCAATCCGGTGTTCTCCAGCTGCGCCACGTGTTCTCCCACGTCTGCCGGATAGCTTGCCTCTGCCACCACCTCTGTCCTGCCACCGATCACCAGCACATATTCTCCTCTGGGATCGTTTGCCTGATAGTACGCCACCGCTTCTCCCAGTGTCGTCCGGTGGAGCTCTTCGTTGCGCTTGGTCAGCTCCCGACACAGCGTCACGGGACGAGCTTCTCCCAGGGTCTTCACAAGGTCTGCTAAGGTCTGCCGCAGATGGTGTGGCGCTTCGTACAGGATCATGGTGCGGTCTTCCGTAGAGAGGGCTGATAGCCGTTCCTGCCGCTCTTTTTTGTTGGTTGATAAAAAGCCTTCAAACACGAAGCGTCTGGTGGGCAGTGCCGAGAGGGTCAGCGCCGTAATGGCGGCACAGGCACCGGGAATGGAGGTCACCGGGATCCCCCTTTCCGCACAGATCCGCACAATATCCTCCCCCGGATCGCTGATGGCAGGTGTGCCCGCATCGGTGATCAGCGCACAGGATTCTCCCCCGGAAAGACGTGCGGCAATGACCTCGCCTCTCTCTTTTTTGTTGTGCTCAAAATAACTGAGCATGGGTTTGGATATGCCTATGCGGGACAGCAGCAGGCCGGAGTTCCGGGTATCCTCTGCGGCCACGAAATCCACTTCGGACAAAACCTTGATGGCGCGCTCCGACAGATCGGAGAGGTTGCCGATGGGCGTGGCTACCAAATAGAGTGTCCCCCCCAGCACCGCATTTTTTTCGGTGACCACCGCTTCATCGATGGTCTTCATAGGACTTTGCATTTGCATCGTCTACCCCTTTCTTTCCCGCCTGTGACCGCTGTCGGGTTCCCGGAAAGAGAAACTCCATGGACCCGGTCTCATAGATCCTTGCCATCTCCGGCGTGTACTTTGTTTTGTCTGCCCCATCGTAAATGCACAGCGGCGGCGCAAACAGCGTCCCACCGGCGGCACCCTTTTTGGCTTCCACCAGCACCAGACAGGGCCGGTCGGCAGCGGTGGGATACACAAACACCACCCGCTTTGGCTCCATATGATGGGCACGGAGGGCAGAGAACAGATCACAGAGCCGCTCCGGCCGATAGACCAGCGAAAACATGCCGCCGTGCTTCAATAGCCGATCCGCTGCCCCGCAGAAATCCCCGATGTCGCCGTGTACCTCCCGCCGGGCAATGTTCATGGCAGAGACTGCATTCTCTCTGCCGCAGTCCGCTTTCATATACGGCGGATTCGTGTACACCACATCCAGTCCGGTCTCTGATGGGATCTGGCGCACATCCTGGCACAGCACCTGCATCCGGTGGTCCAGCCCGTTGAGCATGGCGTTCCGGCGGCACAGCGTGGCAAAGTCCGGCTGGATCTCGTATACATCCACCGTCGCCGCTTTGTTTTTCGTCAGTGCCAACAGCGACAGCACCCCGGTCCCGCCACCCAACTCAGCTGCTTTTGCCTTGGGAGAAGGGCGCAGAAAGGCAGAGAGCAGATACGCATCCGTGCCAAAGGTCAGCCCGTCCACCCTTTGGAGCAGCCGCAGGTCGTCGTTGATGCTGTCGATGCGCTCGCCGGGGGCGGGGATAAGCAGGTCATTGTCCATGTGTGCCTCCTGTGCTGACAAGAAAAAGGAGGGAGAAACCGTCCTCCCCCCTTATCTTGATCGTGTCGTTTTGCTCGGTCTCTGGATTATTCAGCCTGAGGAGCTTCAACGGGACATACACCAGCGCAAGCGCCGCAGTCCAGACAAAGGTCAGCGTCGATCACGTACTTGCCATCCTGTTCAGAGATAGCTTCAACGGGACATTCAGCAGCACATGCACCACAAGCGATGCAATCGTCACTAATTCTGTAAGCCATAATACCCTCCATACCGGTCATTCCGGTGTTGTAATAAAAAATTTTGCAAGACACGACGAGAAAGCCTCTGCCGTGTTTTGAACAAATGGGACGGCCGAAGCCGCAGCAATATGCGTTCGGCTGCGCACAGATCAAGGCGACCGGTGCTTTCTATATTCTATCATAAATCCCGCCGAAAAGAAATAGGTTTCGCAAAAGTTTTTTCAAAAAACAGGCTTTTTTCTGTAAAAAATCTGTGTCCTTTCGGGCATGGAGCGTTTTTCGGCGGAAAAACTATTGAAGGTTCAGTGCATTTTGCCGCCGTTGCGGTGCTTATTCCTTGTCGCCCTTCTTGGGGTATGCGTGCTCCCGGACATGCTCTTTGCCGGCATCCTTCCAGGACACGTCGTCCCGGTGGAAGACCTTGACGACCTCGTTCTGCTTATCCCCCAGCCGTACCTTGATGTAGCCGGTGAGGGGGCTGACCTCAGTGACCACGCCCACGCCCTCTGCCGTCTTCACCGTGGACTCCACCGGCGGGGTACGGCGCAGCTCCTCCTCGTAGGTCTCATGCTCGTACCGGAGACAGCACATGAGTCTGCCGCAGGTGCCGGAGATCTTGGAGGAGTTCAGGGAAAGATTCTGCTCCTTTGCCATCTTGATGGAGACCTGCATGAAGTCGGACAAAAAGGTGGCGCAGCAGAAGGGACGACCGCAAACCCCCAGACCGCCCAGCATCTTTGCCTCGTCCCGGATCCCGATCTGCCGCATTTCGATCCGTGTACGGAACACCGATGCCAGATCCTTCACCAGCTCCCGGAAATCCACCCGGTATTCGGCAGAGTAGTAGAACAGCAGCTTGGAGTTGTCGAAGGTGTAGGCCGCATCGATGAGCTTCATTTCCAGCCCATGTGCCTGGATCTTTTGCAGACAAATGTCGAATGCTTCCTTTTCCAGCTTTTTGTTGGCCTCATACCGCTCCGTATCGGCAGGTGTCGCTACCCGGATCAGGGTACGCAGCGGCGGCACGATGGCGGTATTGGAGAGCAGATAATTGGCCGTTGCCACAAGGCCGTATTCAATGCCCCGTGCCGTTTCCACGATCACCGCATCTCCGACCTTGAGCTTTGCCTTGCCGGGGGAGAAATAGTACACCTTTCCGGCATCCGCAAACCGGACGTTGACGACCTCGGTCATTTCCTTATCAGGGAGCGTCATATTTTTTTCCTCCATATGGATTACTTCCTTTCTTGATTTCCATCTATAGCGATACAAAAATAGATCTTCAATGGCAGATATGCTTGGCTTGCAGCAGAAAGCCGGTCATGCAGGGGGAGATGGCACCGTTGGCATCCAGCCGGGTCAGGGTCGTGGTACACAGATCATACAGGGACAGCAGTCGAGCCACCGAGAACCGCCCCGCATAGCTGCACACCGGCTCCGTCCCTATGAGAAACTGCCCATCCATCGCTGCCTGCCGTTTCCTGGCGATCAGATCCCGCAGAGCGCTTTGCAGCATGGTCAGCAGCCGACACACCTGCACCCGATTCGAGGGGATTTCCGGCAGGATTTCTTCCAGCAAAACAGAGGGACGCAGGCGAAATACCCCTTCCAAAAGCTGCAAGGCCAAAGCCCGCATCTGCAAGACCTCCGCGGTATCCTCGCCGGCAGCAAGCACCAATGCCTGTCCCAACGCACCACCGGACAGCACTGCCGCACCGTCGCACCGCTCTGTGTCCTCCAGCACCGCCTTAGGCAGCACCTGTGTCCGAAGCCAGTCCCGTACCACTGTGGGCGAAAACAGCTCCATGTGGATCACCGGTGCCCGACTGCGAATGGTCTCCAGCAGGGACGAAGGATCCTCCGTCAGCAGCAGAAAGGTCACAAACGGCGGCGGTTCCTCGAGGGAGAGCAGCAGGGCATTCTGCGCCTGTGCCGTCATGGTGTGGGCTGCATCGATCACGTAAAATTTTCTATCTCCATCGTTGGGCGCAACATATAGATCCTCTCGGAGCTGCCGGATCTGCTCCACGCCGATGCTGGCACGATCTCCGTGGGTGATCCACAGCACATCCGCCGACAGATCGTGTAGGATCCGGTGACAGCTGGGACAGGTGCCGCAGGGCAGGGGCATATCCGCCGCCAGCCGATTTTCACAGACAGATGCCGCCGCAATGAGTCTGGCCGCTGTCTTTTTCCCACTGCCGACAGGCCCGGACAGGATATAGCCATGCGCCGCACGTCCCGCCGCCAGATCCGGTGCCAGTGTTTCCCGGAGATAGGAATTGCCCAAAAGGGAAGAGAAAATATCCCGCATACGATGTCCTCCGCAAGCCGATATGGGTGGGTAGGCGAAATTTTGCCAAAAAACGGCGCAAAAACCGCTGCAAAAAGCTTCCTGCCCACGAACACAACTATTATAGCATAAAACCCGCCCGATTGTCAAATCTATAATTATAAACGGAATGTGAACAAGAGGTGTGTTATGCGAGAACCTTTTTGGAAACGCCCCCGCCCGCTGTTTTTTAGCCTTGTAGCCATGACCCTGCTGTGCCTGCTGCTTTTGGTGCTGTACGGACTGACGGAAAAGGAAAATGCCATGCTCCACAAAGCCCGAAGCGAGCTGTTTCTATCTTTGGCTATGGACGAAGTCGAGGCAGCCGAACGAGCCTGGCAGGAGCAACGCCCCACCGCCGAGCTGTACCACCACATCACCGCCGCCGCCGACTACCTGTCCATGACGACAAAGACAGCGCAGTCCCGGCAAATGACCGACCGACTGCGGGCGACCGGCAACTGGCTGCTGTCCCGGAGCATAACAGATGAAGATGCCGCGGAGGTACCGGTGGCCTGTCCCTGGCAGGAGCTGCCCTGTATCTCCCGGGAAGAGGGCAAAAAGATCGCCGAGGAGATCACCCAGACCCAAAACTGCCTGACCCCTGCGGCGGGTAGAACTTATATCTACACTTGTAAAAATGTATACGTGAAGCTGTCTCCCCACGGCGGTATTCCCATGGAGCTTGCCATCTACACCCCGGTGCGGCCCGATCGACCCTATACGGCGGCAGATTGTGGGCTGCGTGGCAGTCGATTTCGGGAAACGATCCTGCCCCGTGCCCTATGCCGCCGCTCTCCCGCCACCCCCACCGAGACCCCCACCGGCTACCGCTTCCACTACCCCTGCACAGCCGATTGGCAGCTTTGGCTGGACGTGCGTGGAGACACAGGCCGGATCGTGGGCTGGCGTATACAGGCGGTAGACCCAAAAAAGGAACGGTGATGAGCCGCTCCTTTTTGTGTAGTCTATCGTGCGTCTTGAAAGGAACGGATCATTGTACCGACAGCTGAAATGCCGTCATATCCGTACCATAGAATAAAATGTACCCCGCCTCGACGGTACCGTCCTTTGGCACCGTGACCGTTCCGGTGAAGGTGATGGTGTCGGTACCGTTGGTGTCTGCCGTGATCCCCTCTACGATGGCACCAAAGTCCCCCGCCGCCAGCTTGGCAGGATCATAGGCAACCGTGGCGGTAAAGGTCACGTCGGCCTCTGCCACGCCGTTGCCGGTGAAGGTCAGCGTGGGCATAAAGGTGGCACTGGTCTGGTGGGGGATCGCCATGGTCACCTCCACCGGCAGCGTGTCCTCTGTACCGGCCGTGACCGTGATCGTGCAGACCGCTTCCTCCACCCCATCGGTCATCGTCAAGGTGCAGTACCCCGGCCGCAGTCCCGTCAGCAGGATCCCGCCTATGTGGTTGTCCGCCCGGATCACCTCCGGATTCTCGATGGTGTAGGCAAGCTGTGTGCCCGCCGGCCCTGTGTACCCGATCTCCAGCAGCACTGCCTCACCCACCTGCACTTGCAAGCTCTCGGCAGACAAAGTCAGTGCCTTTGTGCTTTCCTGCACCTGTACCGCATACGTGGCCTGTGCCCCCTGGTATGTCACCGTGACCGCCGACTCACCTATGGTATCCAGCTTTGCCGCAACAGCAAATCCCTCCGTGACCTGCGCCGTGGAGCCGTCTTCATAGGTGGCAAGCAGCACTAGCCCCGTGGTGTCCGGCTCGTCACCCGGTGCATAGGTCAGCTTCTGCGGCAGGGTCAGTATGGTCAGCGACACAACAGCCGGTGCATTCACCGATACCCGGATCGTGTCGGTGCAGCCGCCGTAGGACAGGGTGATCACGCATTCCCCGGTGGTGTCCAGCGTCCCTTCAAAGGAGATCCCCGCATCCGGCCAGGTGACAGATGTAGAATGATTTCCCCGGCTCACGGAAAGCTCCAGCCCCGCCAGATCGATGGATTCGCCCAGCCGGTAGGTCAGCTTTTTCGGCTGCGTCACCACCTGGATGGCTGTCACCGGTGCCTCCGTGACCGTGATCGAATAGGTGGTGGACTTGCCGCCGTAGGAGACCGTAGCCGTTTTTGTCCCCGCCGTGGTCAAATCGCACTGCACCGTCCAGCCCGCCTGCAAGGTCTCCGTGGAACCGTCGGTGTACTGCACCAACAGCGTCATGCCGGCGGTGTCTACGGTATCGCCGGTGCTGTACTGGGTACGGGTAGGCAGCGTGCCAACGGAGATAGAGCGCACCTTGCGTTCGGATACCGTCACATCAAAGCTGGCAGAGACCCCTTCCACAGTCACCGTGACCCGACTGGTACCGGCCTTGGCAAAGGAATATTTGGTCTCAAAGCCGGAGAGAAAGGTCTTTGCCGTTCCGTCTCCGTAGCGTACCTTGACCTGTAGCCCCGCCGTGTCCAGTGTATCGCCGATGTTGTAGTCCACCTTGTCCGGCAACGCTAAGATCTCCGCTGCCACAGGCCCGGTCTCGATGATCTCCACGGACAGGGCAGTCTTTCGTCCCCCATAGGCTATGGCCACCGTTTTTCGTCCCTTGCTTGTGAAATCATAGGTGGTCACAAAGCCCGTGGTCAGCACTTCCTCGGTTTTATTGCTGTAGGTCACCCGAATGGACAGCCCCGTGGGATCAAAGACCTCGCCCACCCCATAGGTGGTTTTCTTTGGCATGGTCTCGATGGCGATGGAGCGCACTGTAGGCAGTCCCGCACTGATGATCAGGGTCACGCTGGAGCCTTCTACAAAGTGATAGTCCTTGTCATCGCTGTAGCCGCTGTACTGGATCCGCAGCACCGTACCCGCCGCCTTTTCGTTTGTCTCCTCCTGGATCGTGCAGCCCAGTCCCGCCGCCGCCAGTGCCGCCTCCATTTTCGCCCGATCAGCCGCCGTGGACTTGGCAATGGTCACATATTGCTTCTCCGTTTCCGCTTCGGTCAGGTGTACCAGATACAGGGATACCTTGCCCCCCTTTTCGCCGATGAGCAGTGTATCCCCCGCCTGTTTCCCCGTGAGGATCCCGTCCTCGGTGATGGTCGCAAAGGCCGTGTCCCCCTGCCAAACGGTTCCTTCCGCATCCGCATTGCCCAGTGCCGGCAGCGAGATCTTCTCCCCCACCAGCCCATCTACCACATAGGGCAGCCGCTTATCATAGGCCACCTCCATGTGCATGACCACCGTTTGTCCTGCCGCCGAAGCTGTTACCACCGCATACCCGGCAGACAACGCCGTCAGCGTGCCATCCGCAGTGACCGAAACCACTGCCGGATCGGTGGTGTGGTAGACCACAGCGGTGTCGGCTTCCAGTGCCATGGTGTAGGTGTCTCCCACCGTTAGCTGCACCTGGGTCTGGTCCTGCCGGATCGGGGGCCCGCTCTGCCAGCTTTCCGCACTGCTACCACTGACGGTCAGTGTCACTACTTCTCCGTAGTCCAATGCCGTGCCCGCTGCCGGAGAGACCTCTGCCACCAGCCCTTCCCGCACATGGGAGCAAAGGGCATAGCGGACGGAAAAAGAAAGCCCACAGCCGTACAGTGCCGTTTCCGCTTCTGCAAGCGTTAAAAACTGCACATCCGGCACATGGGTCTTTGCCGCTCCCTGGCTGACCACCACATAGCAGGGCCCATCCACCGGATAGGATGCCCCCGCCGCCGGGTATTGGGACAGGATCTCTCCCGCCGGCCGTTCGCTGTATACCCGATCGCTGATGAGCAGTGCATGACCGGACAGCACCTCATCATAGGTCTGCCCCACCAGATCCGGCATGGTCTCGTCTCCGGACGTATAGGCAAAGGTGCTGTCGTTTTCCGCTACCGTCAAGGTCACCAGTGCCGATTTGGCAAGGGTACCTGCCGCCGGCGATTGGGATAGCACCATCCCATGGGGCTTGTCCGTGACCTGCTGCCGCTGGATCACCACCTGCCCCTGTACCTGCCCGGCAGCATTGGTGAAGTGGGTGCGACTAAGCAGTGCCGAGGCTCCCTCCACCGTCATCCCGGTCAGCTCCGGCATACGAAAGGCAGGCGTTTCTCCGTTGATGCTGACTTCTACCGTACCGTCCACAGCTTCTTCTGCGATCACCATCCCCGGTGCATAGCTGTCCACCACAGCCCGACCCGTCACCAGCCAGTCGCCATCCTCCTCCAGCGCCGCATATGGCACGTGCAGCAGCGAACCGGTACCGCTCGGCAGCTCCGTGATCCGGAACAGGGAAGTGAGAAAGACCACACAGCACCCCAGCAGCAGTAGGATCCCCACGATCAGGATCACCAAAAGCACCTTCACGCTGGGCCCACGCGAAACCGATTCTTCTTCCTCTGTATCCTCCATGGACAGAGTGTCTTCCGGCACTTCATCCGTATAGATCGTTTCGTCTGTATGGACGGCACGGGCATTCTCGACGGCTTCGACCTCCCCTGTCAGATCGATCTCGTCCGTTTCCGGAAACAGCCCATCCAGCACCCGTGTAGCCTCTGCCTCCGGCGTACTTTCCGTTTGTTCCGGTTCTGTAGACATCGCTTCGGCAGTCTGCGGTAGGGTATGTACCAGATACACCGTTCCGTTGGCGGGGAATACATCGTATATATGGGAGCCGCTGTCCCGCATCCGGGCGATCCCACTGGCAAGCACCTGCCCGCACTTCTCCCGAAACCGCTCGTCTCCTCGGACATCGGTCTCTCCATCCGCTCTTTCCACCACGCAGTCCTCCGGCAGATATTCCAGTACCTCCGCCGGGATACGCAGCTTTTTGTCCTGTGCTGTATAGATAATGCCGCCGTTTCCGTGCCGGGACACAGCCAGCAGCAGGTAGCGGTCTTCCAATAAATAGCCGTTGGGCAATGCATAGGGCTTTGTCATCCTGTACGCCTCCTTTTGTCCGAGCTCAAGCATGGTCGTATAGTCCATAAGACGATGCACCGGCGCAAAAGTTCACAGGTCACGGCGAAATTTTTCTGGTTTTCTGGGAAACTTGCCCACGATCGTATTGACAAATGGAGTAGAATATAGTACAATATGGGTATCTAAAAACAGATATGTTGCATAGAAATCTATATAACAACAGGAGAAAGCACTATGAAAATGCGTAAAATGGGCAAGCTGGGGATCGAAGTATCTGCGTTCGGCGTGGGCTGTATGCGTTTCCCCATGAAGACAGTGGACGGCGTGGAGGTCGTGGACGAATCCATTTCCACCCCCGCCATCCGGTATGCCATCGATCACGGCGTGAACTACATGGATACCGCCTATGTGTATTCCAACCAGAAGAACGAGGAAGCACTGGGTCACGCACTCCGGGACGGTTACAGAGAAAAGGTGTATGTGGCCACAAAGCTGCCTACCTGGGCCTGCAATACCCGGGAAGACATGGACAAGGTCCTGCAGGAATCCCTGACCCGGCTGGGCACCGACTACATCGACTTCTACCTGATCCATGCGCTGGGCAAGGATAGCTGGCAGAAGATGCTGGATCTGGGTGTTTTGGAATTCTTAGATGCCGCCAAAGCCGATGGTCGGATCCGGTATGCCGCCTTCTCCTTCCACGACAACTACGAGACCTTCGAGTCGATCCTGAACGCCTACGACTGGGATATGTGCCAGATCCAGTTCAACTTCATGGACGTGGACAACCAGGCTACCATCAAGGGTCTGCAGCTGGCCGGAGAAAAGGGCATCCCGGTGGTGATCATGGAAGGGCTGCTGGGCGGTAAGCTGGCTACGGCACCGGACAATGTACAGGCACTGTACGACAGCTATCCCGTCAAGCGTTCCCCCGTGGAATGGGCGTTCCGTTGGCTATGTAACTTCCCGGAGGTGGCAACGGTGCTGTCCGGCGTGACCAATGCGGAAATGACCCAGAACAACATCGAGATCTTCGACCGCTGCGAGGTGGGCTGCATGAACGAGGAAGAGCTGGCGCTGATCGACAAGGTGCGGGAAGCGTACCTGAGCCGGATCCGTGTGGGCTGCACCGGCTGCCGGTATTGTATGCCCTGTCCCAATGACGTGGACATCCCCGGCACCTTTGGCACCTGGAACGACCTGAGCCAGTATGGCAGCAAGCTGGCCGGCAACCACAGATACGCCAGAATGCTGGCAGACGGCCATGGGGCGGACAAATGCATCGGCTGCGGTGCCTGCGAACAGGCATGTCCCCAGAAGCTGTCCATCATCGAGCTCCTGAAGCAGGCGCATGCGGAGATGTGCTAAACACATAATCTACCGAAACGAGCGCAAAATGGGGCTTGAATATGGGATTTTTCATGGATAGATTGTAAATTTTCGCCGATTTTGCGAAAAAGACTTGTATTTGTAACAAAATATAAATACAATATAGTCAGAGATTTTTGCCTGACCCTCTGTTGGTGCGCTTTTACAAATGCAAAATGCATCACGAGCCGGGCAGGTATCCCTCCTATGGAAAGGACATATTGTTGATCTATGCGTGAATTTTGGAACGATAACGGAAAAACCGTGACCAAGCTGATCCTGAACCAGTTTGGTGCGGCAGTCATGGGACTGATGATCACGGCGGCTGCGGCTACCAATCCGACTCTGATGCTCTTTGCCAGCCTTTTTGCCATCTGCTTTTATTTGGTACTGCAATACATGGTGGTCTGGGAAAAGGGTGGCCAGGAGCGGATCCGGGTGGATGGCGGTCGTGCCAAGTGGCAGCCCTTCAACGGCCTCAAAATGGGACTGCTTGCCAACATCCCCAATATCCTCTTTGCCGTGCTGATCTGCATCGGGTATATCTTCGGGAAAAAGGGCGGTATGTTCGAGATGGAGTGGGCCGGCAATATGTACGGCATCTTCAACGCCATCGGCCGTCTGTGGCACGGGATGTACATCGGCCTGATCCAGACCTATTCCCCCAACAACCCCATCGCCTTCCTTTTGGTGATCCTGCCGTCCCTGTTCGTCTGCACCGCCGGATATTACCTGGGTCTGCGGAATCGCCGGATCCTCTCGATCTTTGAGCTGAATCCGCCGAAGCAGAAGAAGAACGAACCCAAATCCAAATCGTAAAAACATCTGACCCGTCCGTCCATTTGCCGACCGACGGGTCTTTGTTGCACCACCGGCGCATACCATAGAGCAAAGGGGGTGTGACGGATACGAAAATCAAACTATTTGGCAAGGTCGGCACCTGGGTACTGCTTTTGGTGCTGCCCCTGTCCATCGCCTCGTGGATCGGCCTATGGCTGGAACCGGCTGTAGTTCCTACGGTATCGACCACGGAACAGACAAGACCTGTGCTGGTGCTGGATCCGGGGCATGGCGGCGAGGATGGTGGTGCTGTGGCGGCAGACGGTACCATGGAAAAGGATCTGAACCTGTGCATCAGCCAGCGTATGGCAGCCATCGCCGATCTGCTGGGCTGGGATACCTGCCTGACCCGGACGGACGACGCCATGCTGTACGACCGCTACGGGCCATTGCCGACCGGTGGCAAAAAGAAATCCTATGACCTCAAGAACCGGCTGCGGTTTGCCGAGGAAGCGGGTGCGACGGTGTTTTGCAGCATCCACATGAACCAGTTTCCGGATCCGGACTGCAAAGGGCTACAGGTGTATTATTCCCCCAATGCCGCCGACAGCCAGCGCTACGCCACCACCGTGCAGAACTATGCGAAGGCCTACTTAGATCCCGAAAACCAGCGGGCGATCAAAAAAGCCACATCGTCCATCTACCTGTTGCACCGCATCAAGACCCCCGCCATCCTGATCGAGTGTGGCTTTTTGTCCAGTCCCACCGAATGCGTGCGCCTACAGGACGAAGTCTACCAATTGCAGCTGGCTGCCGTGGTGGTGAGCGGCCTGTGCAGCAGCGTGCCGTGACAGAATAAGCAAAGAGAGACAAAGTATGAAACAGCCGAAAAAAGTTTATGTATGCAGCGAATGCGATTATCAAAGTGCCAAATGGATGGGCAGATGTCCCTCCTGCAACGCCTGGAACAGCTTTACCGAGGAGACCTATACAGCCCCGCCGGAGCCGGTATCCAAAGCCACCGAAGCCCGTCGCCGCACCATGACCCCGGTAGGTGAACAGGAGAAAGCCGTGCGGTTCCGGGATATTTCTGTGCCGGACTATATGCGGCTGGACACGGGCATTGGGGAGCTGAACCGGGTGCTTGGCGGGGGACTTGTGACCGGCTCCGTGGTGCTGCTGGCGGGCGAACCGGGCATCGGCAAATCCACGCTTCTGATGCAGCTGTGCGGCAGGCTGGGGGACAGCACCACCATCCTATACGTCTCCGGCGAGGAATCCAAGGGACAACTGAAGCTGCGGTCGGAACGGCTGGGTGCGGACGGAGAAAAGCTGTTCATCCTCACCGAGGTCAACATCCACGCCGTGGTGGCAGAATACGAGAAGATCAAGCCGGATGTGGTGATCGTGGACTCCATCCAGACCATGTACTCCGACCTGTCCTCCTCCATGCAGGGCAGCGTGACCCAGGTGCGGGAATGTGCGTCTGTGCTCATCGGCAAGGCCAAGACCGACGGTGCTGCGGTGATCATCGTGGGGCACGTGAACAAGGAAGGCGGCATTGCAGGACCCAAGGTGCTGGAGCATATGGTGGATGCGGTGCTGTCCTTTGAAGGGGAGAGACGGCAGTCCCACCGGATCATTCGTGCCATCAAGAACCGCTACGGCAGCACCAACGAGATCGGCGTGTTTGAGATGACGGATACCGGGCTGGACGAGGTGGAGAATCCCTCTGCCATGCTGCTGGAAGGCCGACCGGTGGGGATCTCCGGTTCCTGCGCCGTCTGCACCATGGAAGGCACCCGCCCCATCATCGCCGAGGTGCAGGCACTGGTCACGCCCACGAACGCCAATGCCCCCCGCCGCACCGCCGATGGCATCGACTACAACCGAATGTACCTGCTTTTGGCAGTGTTAGAAAAACGGCTGGGTCTGCGCTTCTCCACCCACGACGTGTTCCTGAACGTGATCGGTGGTCTGCGGATCGATGAGCCTGCCGCCGACGCTGCCATCGCTTTGGCACTGATCTCCTCCATCCGAGACATCCCGGTGCCGCCGGACGTGATCGCCATGGGAGAGCTGGGTCTGTCCGGGGAATTTCGGGCGGTATCCGGCATCGAGCAGCGTGTGGAGGAATCCTCCCGCCTTGGCTTCACCCGCCTTGCCGTACCCAAACGGACGAGCCTGAAAAAGGAGCTGCCGGCGGGTGTAGAGTTGATCCACATGGGCGGGATCTACGATGCGGTACGGCTTTTGGCAAAGGAGAAGGAAAAAGAAAAAACCGCAGAATAAGCAAATATACAAAAAACGACCGTTCCCGCAAGACGGTCGTTTCTGTATATAGGAATATTCTCACCCAATGGTGCAGCTAAAGGATACGATATACATATCAAAGGTGATGGTCACCTTGTACGTGCCTGCCGCAATGGTCTCTGCCGGCTTCACAACGATCCCTTTGTAGTAGTCCCCGTTTTCAAATTCCGGGTGGGATTCCATATCGATGGTGGCAGCCATGGAGTAGGCCTCGCCGCCGCCGGAAATGCCCACGGAGCAAGGGTCGTCTGCCAGATACCGCACGTTTTCATCGGAGAAGGGCACCACAAAAGCACCCAGCGCCGCATCGTAGGTGGCAGCCTCTTCATCGGGGGTCAGCCGCTGGTAATCCGTAAAGGAGGCCATTTCCTTTTTGGTCTCTGCCTTGGTCTCTTCGACGGTCTCCTCTGTTTCTGTATCTTCAGCCACGGTTTCCGGCATATCGGTGTCTACATAAAAGGTGTCCTCTTCACCGGCAGCGCCACAGGCCGTCATGCCCAGCGCCAGCAGCAGCACAGCCAACGGGATACAAAGTCTTCTCATATTCTATTTCCTCCTAAGTTTGATCCTATCTACTACTCTATAGTATACCATATTTTCCGTTCGTAATATAGCTTTTTTTTTGAATTTTCTGCACCGGTTTTCGAGAAAACAAAAAAATTTTCGGTGAAAAACGCAGACCCTCTTGCAAATCGGCGCAAAGATTGTTATAATGGAACAAACACGAAAAACCTTGGTACAAAGGAGTTTGCTATGGATAAGAAAATTGGCTATGCCGTGGTGGGACTTGGCGTTGGTATGGGACACTGTGACGGTGCCATCGCCTCGGAATATGCGGATCTGGTGGCGGTGTGTGATCTGATCCCGGAGAAAATGGAGAAGGTCGCCGCCAAACAGCCGGGACTGCGCATGTACACCGACTTCGCCGACCTGATCGCGGATCCCGATGTGGACATCATCAGTATCTGTCTGCCCTCCTCCATGCACGCGGAATTTGCCGTTCGCGCCATGGAAGCCGGGAAGCACGTGCTGGTGGAAAAGCCCATCGACATCCATGTGGAGGATGCCATGAAGATCGAGGAGGCACGGATCCGCACCGGCAAAAAAGCAGGCGTGATCCACCAGAACCGCTTCAACCGGGATATGCTGCCCATCAAGGAGGCCGTAGCATCCGGCAGGATCGGTAAGGTGTTCCTTGGCACCTTCGCCGTCAAGTGGTATCGCACACAGGCCTACTACGAAGGCTGGCACGGTACCTGGGACGTGGACGGCGGCGGCTCTCTCATGAACCAGGCCGTACACACCGTGGACCTGATGCAGTGGCTCATGGGGGACGTAGCCTCTGTGACCTCCCATATGGGCATCTACGACCACGAGATCGACACAGAGGATATGACCGCCTCTCTGATCAAGTTCAAGAATGGAGCAGCCGCAACCTTTGTCAGCACCACCTGCGCCTACCCCGGCATCTCCACCGACATCCAGCTCTACGGCACCGGCGGCACTATCGAAGCCGATCAGGACGTGCTGAAGACCTGGAAGATGAAGGAATTCGACGAGGATTTCGCCGAGAAAATGGGGATCGATGCCTTCGACGTGGAGGAGGAAGAAGCGTGGATGCTGGAGACCTACGGCAAAGGCAACGGCCCCATCACCCAGGCAGACCCATCCATTTTGGTGGGACACCGGTACATGGTGGAGGACATGATCTGCGCCGTGCGGGACGACCGTGACCCCGCCATCCTGCCGCTGGAAGCCATGAAGAGCGTCCGCATCGTCAACGCCGTGTACGAATCCGCCAGAACCGGCAAGACTATCGTTTTTGATTAAATCTATTAGTACAACAAAAAACTGCTCCGTGGAAAGCTCTGCGAAGCAGTTTTTTTATGTCAACCTTAATCAGCGTTGACAGGATGCCATTTTACAGCACCACAATGCGGTTATCATACGCCACATCGATCCCGTGGGCAGCCAGCACAGAGGCGGTGTCCTCGTGGGTCGTGGGATGCAGCGTCCGGGCTAAGTGAGAGACCATGAAGTTGTCACAAGCACCCCGGCTCTGGAAGGTGGCTTTCATCTCGGCGACCATGGCCACATTGTTGTGCTCAAAGATCCGGTAGTCCCCGGCGATGTCGCCAATGGTGCAGTCGAAGACCATCAGATCAAACCTTTGCTTCAGCAGAGCCCATGCCGTTTCGTAATACAGCCACGCACCGTCACAGCCGTAGAAGAACCGCTTGCCGTCCGTTTTGCTCTCGATCACAAAATGCACCGCATCGGTCACGGTACCGTGGTGGGCGGCGTAGGCGGAAATGATGTGGTCCTCCGTCTCCCAGGTCTCCCCGGCAGCCATGGGATGGAATAGCCCCGCCGGCAGAGAATCGACAAACGTCTGGTCATAGTGGTCGCTGTGTCGATGGGTGTTGATCACGTGGGTACAACCGTCCAGCAGCGTGGGGCAGTGGAAGGAATCCATGAACTCCCGCACGCACGGACCCGGATCGACCAGCAGACAATCGTCTACCAAAATGCTGGAGAACCGCCGGAAATCACGGGTGGTATTCGGATGCTGGATGTCCCAGTCGGCAGCGCCTGTGCCTAAAAAATGGATCTTCATAATAGGATCGCTCCTTTGCATGAGAATTTGTACGATAGGAGAAAACGCTCTCCACTTGCTCCATTATAGCACATTTGCCGCCGAAATGGAATCACTTTTGCAAAAATCCTCCTGTGTAGCCGACAAAAATCACAGTACCCGCACGTTCTCCCCAAGCATTGCTGCCAAAGCCTGTGCCCGGTTTCGTGCGACAGAGGCATCGTAGTCCACGCCGTCTATCCCCAGCGCCTGCTCCTTGCTCTTGCCCAGTCGATGGTAGGGAATGATCTCGGCACGCAGATACTGCCCACGGTGCAAAGTCAAAAATGCTTGCAACCGCTCATACTCTGCTTCGCTGTCGTTGGCACCGGGGATCAGCGGCAGCCGCAGCACCACTTCGGCACCAGCGGCAAACAGTGCTTCCAGATTGGCAAGGATCTTCTCATTGCCCACGCCGGTCAGCGCCTTGTGGGTAGTACTGTCCAGCTCCTTGAGATCAAAGAGGAACGTACATCCCAGTTTGGCGGCACGAAGGAAGAATTCCCGTTCCCCATAGCCGCAGGTCTCCATAGCCACATCGATGTTTCGTGTCACTGCACCTTCCAGGAGCGACAGAGCAAAGTTGGGCTGCATGTCAGGTTCGCCGCCGGACAGGGTGATGCCGCCGCCATTCCGGTAGAACGGCAGATCCTCCATGGCTTCCGTCAACACTTCTTCCACCGTGACCACCTTGCCGCAGAGACTGTTTGCCTCCATGGGACACCGCTCCACGCACTTGCCGCAGTGGACACAACTCTCCCGATGTAGCACGATCCGGTCGTTCTCACGCAGTCTCGCCGGACAATCCGCCAGGCATCTGCCACAGGACGTACATTTGAAGTCGTAAAAGAGTAGCTCCGTGGCTCTATACTGCGATTCGGGATTGTGACACCATTTGCAACGCAGGGGACAGCCTTTCAAGAAGATCGTGGTACGGATACCATCGCCATCGGTCAGACAACCATGCTGGATATCAAAAATCACGCCGGTCATCGTCTTACCCAAGGTCGGCATAGGCTTCGTTTAGCGCCTCGATCAGCGTAGACAGCTTTTTCTCCATGGAGGCCATCTTAGAGGACCAGTTTGCGTTGCTGCCAATGGCATCCTTGAAAGTACCATCGATAGTGTAATCCAATGCGCCAGCCAGAGCCAGTCCAGGATCGTAGACGATATTGCCTGTGATGAAGTCCAGCATTTCTGCCATTTCTGAACCGCTGGCGTACTTGACCTTCATAGCGACTTCATAATACGCCGGAACGACATTTTTGTAGTATTCGTAGGACAGACATTCCAGTGTTGCCGATGTGCCAGCGGTATCCTTACAGCTCTTGGGCATACTGAGCAGCCCATAGATCGTCAGCACGCCGCCGGTGTATTCGTCTTCCGCATACAGCTTCGGATAGGGCAGGATGCCCCAGGAGAAGTCCAGATTCCGATAGGATTCCGCACACTTGAACCAGCCGCCGGTGAACAGCACGTTGCCATTCAAGAACAGTACATCCGTGCCACGATAGGTCTGGTCGTCTCCACCATGCTTATGGACACCGATCGTATCCTTGACGAATGCACCAACCTTTTCCACCACATCTACATTCCGTGCGTTGCCAAAATCAAAGACAAACTTGCCTTCCTCCGTCTTTAGCGCATGCACACCACAGGCTTCAAAAAATCCGGTGAAGTAGTTCCCGCCTTCAAATACCACACCAAGCTGGTCCTCATCGTCCTGCTTGCTGTTGCCGTTGGTGTCTACGTATGCCATTTCGGAGAATTCTGCCACCTTATCAACGGTCCATTCGCCGTCGTACACGAGTTTATATAGATCGGGCAGTGCCAGGTTCGTGGCGATGTCTTCATTGAAATAGAAGCAGAAGGTGCCAGCTGTTCTATCGAGAGAATACGAACCGGCCAGGAAGGGGTATTTGCCATCCACTGCCATGGATTCCGTGATGCTCTTATCCCACCACGGGTTGTTGACATCGATATGTTCCATCTTACTCATGTCGAGCAGCAGCCCGTTCATCAGGTACATGCCATTGTAGGATTGGTTGTCTACGGCATCGAAATCCCCAGAACCAGACATGACTGCCGACTGCACGAAGTCCCAGGTCTGTTGCCGATTTGCCCAGTCGGTACTGCCCGGTCCGGTCAGATACCGGAAATCGCAATTCAGACGACTGTTCACGTTCAGTCTTGCGTTGTAGATGGCATCGTCAACCACGTCTCCGGTCAGTTCGGGAATGTCGTAGTAATCCACTTCTGTTTCGTTGACGAGCAGTGTATACGTACCACCAGCCAAGTCTACCTTGGGTAGCTTGTCTGCATCGGAGGTCTCCGTTTCGGTTTCCGTTGCAGTCGTGTCGGTGGTCGTTGGCGTTTCCTCGGTACTGCCACAGGCTGCCAGCGAAAGGAGCATTGCCATCAGCAGGAGCAGTGTTGTGCATTTCTTCATTTGTGTAATCTCCTTTATATAATATTTTCATCCATGGATCTCGGTACGTGCCAACAGTTCTTTTTGCACCAATGGGGAAAGACGAGTATAATAGGCAGAGAAGCCACTGACACGGACACGGAGAGAACTGTATTGTTCGGGATGGGCGGTGGCATCGAGCAGGGTTTCACGGGATACATAATTGAGCTGGAACTGTGTGCCGCCCTCTCGCAGGAAGGTATCCAGCATTTGCACGGTTTTCTCGAAATGGGCATCGTTCTTGACCATCGTCTCGTCCAGTGCCAGATTGAACACCAGATTGGCGGTCAGGATGTTGGTGGGGTCCATGTGCGCCACGGAGAGCAGCAGCGGTGTCAATCCCCGACGATCCTTGCCATTCGACTGTCCGATCCCCACCATGAACGGATCGCCAGCCAGTCGTCCATCGGGCGTGGCCCCGGTCAGTTCGCCGAACCACACGGAATGGGGATTGTAGCCGTCCATGGCACCCAGCAGCAGACGATGCCCGAACATATCCCGTCTGGTGGACAACAGGTCGTGGAAGGCGGTGGTCACACGTTGGGCAATGGCGTTGGAATGGCTGTCGTTGTTGCCAAAGAACTTGCCATACCGGAGCACATACCGGCGCATCTCTCCGTCACCCCAGTTGTCGTCCAGCAGGTCACACAGCGCATCGGCGGTCAGCTTCTTTTCATCAAACACAAGCTGCTTGATGATGCACAGGGAGTCGATAACGGAGATCAGCCCATTGGTGACCACGTAAGCGGAGAATCGGTCTGCACCGCCCTGTGTCGCACTTTTGGCTCTTTCGATGCACCCATGCATGAACAGGGACGACACCACGTTTTCATCCTTGGCACGACCGCAGTTGAACTTGTTTTGGATGTCCATCAGCTCATCCAGCAGGTCACCTAAGATCCGTTTAAACAGGTCGAATACCGCATCAAAGTCAGCGCAAGCGGCAAATTCCTGTCGATATTCCTTGGTCAGGCGGGTGATGGAAGGTGCAATATTGCTCTGCATCCCGGTGAAGTCCATACCGCTGGGGAACGCAGTTTCGTTACAGCCCACGGTAGTATAGCCGGTCGCGATCTCCACGGGTAGCTTTAAAATGTTCATGTGCGCCGGCACTCTCGTTTCGTCACTGATCACGGCGATCCGCTTGTATTTGTCGTGCCGTTCGCAATCGAGAATGTGGTACAGCCGCTCGATGGGGGTATCCTTCGTCCAACGAATGGAGATCTGGGGAATGCACATGGGCAGTTCGAGGAGGGATTCGAGGATCAGCTCGGACAGCTCGTTCCAGTTGTCCACCATTTGCGCATTGTAGCCGCCGATGGCAAAGTGCGCCTCTCCGCCTTTGTCCGCATGGCAGGAGTTGTAGACCGTGTGCGCTTTGATGATCACGAACAGCTCCTGCAACAGGCTTTTTGCTTCGTCCCGGGTCAGGGTGCCGTTTTCGATGTCTGCGGTGTAGAAGGGATAGAGATACCGATCTGCCAACCCAATGCTATCCGGCAAAAACTGATAGCACACCGACATGGCCACAAGTGCTTCCCGGAACGTTTTGGGGGGATTTTTGGGAACACGAGCGACGATGTCTGCCGTGGTCAACAGCTCCGTCTTCCGTGGCTCCGGTGCGTTCTTGGCGGCATCGGCATAGGCAGTAGCGATCCGATCACACCAGCTGTCGATCCCGTCACACACGATGGTCAGCGCACGTAGGAAATTCAGTCGATCGGGTTCGTCTTTGTGTTCGATTTCGAAAAGGCTGATCTTTTCCCGAAGTCCGTTGATACCACCGGTCATGAGCATATCATAATCCAGCGTAGAATGCTGCCACTCAAAGGTCGCAAGTCCCCGATATCGCTTCAGGTAAAAAGCACTTGCCACCTCACTCCAGCGAGTGTGTCCCACTCTCGTGAAAAGGTCGCCACGAAAGCTGCCGTTAAACCGGAACATACCCGGCAGACGAATGCCCGGCTCTATGGCAACGGTTTGGTTCTGCATATAGGCCGCAAACCGATAGGCATCCAGGATGCAGTCCGGCTCACACAGCCAAATGGGATCGTATGCGGTGGGCACAGTTGGCGGATAGATGTCCTGTACATTGGACAGCTCCAGTAGCGTTTGTATCCTTTGTTCCATAGTGCATAACTCCTTGTGGTGATCCATAGGTATGGAAGATACTTCCATTATACACGATTTTGCACCATTTGACCATATCCGTTTGGAAACGACTATTCAATTTAGAAACACATCTTGACGTGTGCGCCGTTTTGTGGTATCCTATAAGCAAACGCTGATTTCAGAAAAACGGAAGGAAGAAAAAACGATGTCCTACGATATGCTATGCACCGATGCTGCCACCATGCCCAGGATCTGCACAGCCTTTGCCAGTATGTTGGCCAGTGGTGTACACAACTTCATCACAGAGGACGAATGGCAGTTCTATATTTCCTATCGTTCCAGCGGTTACTCTTTGTACGAAAAGTCGGACGGCAGCTATTTTCGTGTGGATACCAAGCCCAACGACATCCTGATCCTGCCGCCGCATACCCACCACATCGACTACATCGACCGCACCAAAGCCGAGGACGACGGTTTCCTGATCGCCGCCAAATGCGAACCCGATGTATTGCCGGTGCAGTTCACCAAGACCGAAGCAAACACACGTACCATTTCTCTTTTTGGAAAGTTCCGCAGCGAATGGGACAAGCGTCTGCCGGGCTACCCACTGCGCTGCACCATTTTGTTCTACCAGATCTTGGAGGAGCTGGCCGCCCAGTCTCGATCCCAATATATGGACAGTAGCAAATATAGCCTCATCGAACCGGCGGTGCTGTATATCCACGAACACTACCAGACCGGCGGTATTTCCGTTGCCACCTTAGCAACGCTGTGCGGCATCACGCCCCAGTATTTCCACCATTTGTTCAGTGGCTGTATGGGCGCAACACCTGCCAAATACATCGAAAACCTACGGCTCCAGCGTGCCAAGGAGTTGCTGGAAACGGGAAAATATTCTGTCAGCGGCGTGCTTGCTATGTGCGGATACGAAAATGCCTCCAACTTCACCCGCAGCTTTCACCGGCTGTTTGGCGTGACCCCATCCTCTCTTTTGCCACAAAAAAAAGCGGACCTCCCGCAAGGATAGTATCCGCTTTTTTTGTTTGGCATATGTAGATCAGTCGTTGTTGTCTTCGTCGGTGAGAGAAGTGGCACTGTGTACCAGCACGGTCTGGTCGTAGCAGGTGAACATATCGTCTACCTTGGTGCGCTCCGGCTTCTTCGTGAACAGGCTCACGATGGGTACAAGGATCAGTCCCACCACCATGGCCAACACACCGGCGTTGATGGGAGAGGAGAAGTAGCTGGAGATAAAGGGAACGCCCAGCGCGGTGCAGAGCATATTGGCCAGCATGATCCCCACACCGGAGACAAAGCTTACCCAAACAGCAGCCTTGGTGATCTTCTTAGAGTACAGGCTGTACAGGTAGGGTGCTAAGAATGCCCCCGCCAGCGCACCCCAGGAAATACCCATGAGCTGTGCGATAAAGGTCACGTTGGACTTGGTCTGTATGATGGCGATGGCGGCAGAGATGGCGATGAACACCACCAGCAGCAGCCGGATGATCAGCATCTGCTTCTTTTCATCGATCTTTTTCTTGGACAGAGGAACGATCATATCCAGGGTCAGGGTGGAGCTGGAGGTCAGCACCAGAGAGGACAGGGTGGACATAGAGGCCGACAGCACCAGCACGATCACGATGGCGATGACCCAGTCCGGCAGGCTGGACAGCATGGAAGGCACGATGCTGTCGTACACGGGCGTACCGGATGCAGAGTATTCGATCACGTCGCCGTACAATCTACCAAAGCCGCCTAAGAAGTAGCAGCCACCGGCTACGATCATGGCGAAAATGGTGGAGATCAGCGTACCCTTGGAGATGGCCGCTTCATTCTTGATGGCGTAGAACTTGCCCACCATCTGCGGCAGACCCCAGGTACCCAGGGAGGTCAGGACAACCACACCCAGCAGCTCCAGAGGCTTGGGACCTAAGAAGGAAACGAATGCACCGTTCAGGTCGGTGACGGTCTCATGCTGGATCTCGGACAGGGAAATGAAGGACTGCATGAAGCCACCGTTGGCGTTCAGCACTGCAGCAATGACCACCACGATGCCCACCAGCATGATGCAGCCCTGGATGAAGTCGTTGATGGCCGTTGCCATGTAGCCGCCCAGCACCACGTAAATACCGGTCAGCACAGACATGATGATCACGCACCAGGCATAGTCAATGCCGAACGCCATGGTGAACAGCCGGGACAGGCCGTTGTACAGAGAAGCGGTGTAGGGGATCAGGAACACGAATACGATCAGAGAAGCCACGATCTTCAGCGCCGGAGAGGAGAACCGCTGACCAAAGTATTCCGGCATGGTCTTGGCATCTAACTTTTGGGTCATCAGTCTGGTGCGTCTGCCCAGCAGTACCCAGGCGAGCAGGGAACCGATGATGGCGTTGCCAATGCCGACCCAGGTGGCAGAAACACCGTATTTCCACCCGAACTGTCCGGCATAGCCGATGAAGATCACAGCAGAGAAGTAGGAGGTACCGTAGGCAAAGGCCGTCAGCCAGGGACCAACAGACCGGCCACCCAGCACGAAGCCGTGTACGCTGTCTGCCGTCCGACGACAGTACAGCCCGACCCCGATCATAGAGGCGAAGAACAGAACGAGCAGTAAAATTTTGATAAACATGATAGGAGAGTTCCTTTCCTTGTTTTGGATACCCTGCGGTGGTCTCACCGGCATCGTGGCCAGGGACGTCGGTGGGCTGCCGCATAGATAAAATAAAAACGCACAGCTTTGTGATTCTGTGCGTTTTGTTCGGAATTTATTTTGAAAACCCGGTCGCAAATTCTCTGCACCACAAATCACTATTACATTAGCAAACGTAATAGTAATAATAGTAGTATGCAGCGAATGCGAACATCATATCGGTTTTTCCTCTCAATTTTGCTTATGGGAACAGTTTACCACATCTTTCCCCCGTTGTCAAGGGGTTTTTCAAAATTTCTTCCCATTTTTTTGAAAAAATGCTTTTTTGTAAAATTCGATTTTTATACAGAAAACCCCCGCCATATACAGCCAAAGCTGCATCAAACGGGGGTATATGCAAACGATATGCAATACTATTATTGTACGCCAAAGAGCAGATCGGCGTAGGTGGGGAAGGGCCAGAACGATCTTGCCGTCAGATTCTCCGCTGCATCGCAGTGACCGCGCAGAGACAGCATCGCCGTGCAGATCCGTTCCTTGTAGGCAATGGACTTGTCCGTCACGTTGTGGATCCGCTCCACATCCTCCGTCTCCTCCACCAGTACCCGCACGCCGTCCGACATCGCTTTCGTCAGCCCGTTCAGCTGTGCAGCCAATTCCTTCTCGTAGGTCGCATCCAGCCCGAAGCTTGCCTTAGACATCCCTTCGTCGCAGACCACCTTGGTGTACGCCATCACCGCCGGCAGGATCTCCTTTTGCACCAGATCGGCCATGGTGGCAGCCTCGATGTGGATGGTCTTGCAGTAGTTTTCCAGCGTGATCTCGTACCGGGATTCCACCTCCGCCTCCGTGAAGACCTTGTGGTCCGTGTACAGCTTCACGTTCTTGGCGGACAGCATATAGGGCAGGCAATCCGGCGTGGAGCGCAGGTTGAGCAGACCTCTCTGTTCGGTGGCCTCCTTGATCCACGCATCGTCGTAGCCGTTGCCATTGAAGATGATCCGCTTGTGGCTCCGAATGGTGTCCCGGATCAAATTGTTTAGTGCCAGATCAAAATCCGCTGCTCCTTCCAGCTTGTCCGCAAACTGTCGCAGGGATTCCGCAACCGCCGTGTTCAGTGCCGTATTGCAGTCGGAAATGGAGTTGGAGGACCCCAGCATCCGGAATTCAAATTTGTTCCCGGTAAAGGCAAAGGGGGAAGTACGGTTCCGGTCGGTGGCATCCTTGGGCAGCTTGGGCAGGGTATGTACACCCAGCTTCAGCTGTGTCTTTTCCAGTGGGTCATAGTGGGTGCCGGATTCCAGCGCATCCAAAATGGCCGTCAGCTCATCGCCTAAGAAGATGGATACCACAGCCGGCGGTGCTTCCAATGCGCCCAGACGATGGTCGTTGCCCGCCGTAGCCACGGAGATCCGCAAGAGATCCTGGTAATCGTCCACGGCCTGGATCACCGCCACTAAGAACAGCAAAAACTGTGCATTCTCTGCCGGTGTCTCCCCGGGGGTCAGCAGATTCACGCCGGTGTTGGTGGAAATAGACCAGTTGTTGTGCTTACCGCTGCCAGCTACACCGGCAAAGGGCTTTTCGTGTAGCAGACATACCAGATGGTGCTTTCTGGCCACCTTCTGCATCACTTCCATGGTCAGCTGGTTGTGGTCGGTGGATACGTTCACCTGGGTGAAAATGGGGGCAAGCTCGTGCTGGGCAGGGGCAGCCTCGTTGTGGCGGGTCTTGGCAAGGATCCCCAGCTTCCACAGCTCCTCGTCCAGCTCCTGCATATAGGCCTCGACTCTGGGCTTGATGGAACCAAAATAGTGGTCCTCCATCTCCTGGGTCTTGGGCGGCTTGGCACCGACCAGCGTCCGACCGGTGAAGATCAGGTCCTTGCGCTGGTTGTACAGATCCTCATCCACTAAGAAATACTCCTGCTCCGGCCCCACACTGGGACGCACACAGGCCACCGTGGTGTTCGGATCAAACAGCTTCAGGATCCGCTTGGCCTGCCGGTTCAGGGCATCCACAGAACGGAGCAGCGGTGTCTTTTTGTCCAGCGCCTCCCCACCATAGGAGCAGAACGCCGTGGGGATGCACAGGGTCTTGTTTTTGATAAAGGCATAGGAGGTGGGGTCCCATGCCGTGTAGCCTCTGGCTTCAAAGGTGGCACGCAGACCGCCGGAAGGGAAGCTGGACGCATCGGATTCGCCCCGCACCAATTCCTTGCCGGAGAATTCCATGATGATCTTGCCGTCTCCGATAGGGGAGATAAAGCTGTCGTGCTTTTCGGCGGTCACACCGGACAGAGGCTGGAACCAGTGGGTGTAGTGGGTGCAGCCACGCTCGATGGCCCAGTCCTTCATGGCGTTTGCCACGATGTTCGCCACATTGATGTCCAGGGACTTGCCCTCGTCGATGGTGCGCTTCAAAGATGTATAGGTATCCTTTGGCAGTCTGGCGCGCATGGCGGAGTCGTCAAAGGAAAGGGAACCAAAATATTCGGTAACGGATGCCATAAAGATCCTCCTTCCGATGGTACGGATGGTATGTGATGTAAACAAGCAAAAAGGGCGGCTGGCACAAATACAGAGAGTCCGGTGCCGATGCCGCTTCATACCCTGTATTATACCACAGGAGGCGTAGGATTGTCAAGAGAATTCCCCAGAAAACCCCACTTTTCCCATTTTGGACAAGAGCCGATTTCCATTCCCAATGTCGCCTTGTGTAAAACAGAAGAAACCCACTTTGGGCAGACCCGCAGAGAAAAACAGATTCCACATGCCAAAAGCTGGAAAAGGTGTATAATTATGTGCAAAACGGAAAATTATGCATAGGTTATTGCAATTTAACCGGTTTTCTGGTATAATTACTCTCGCAAAAAAAACGACTTCTCTGGAGCTATGGCATTTTGAGTGCATGTTGTATTCTCTTTTTATAATCCTACGCATTGTGCATCCGGAGTATACCGTATGAGTGAAGAACATACAAAACGATCCTTTCGGATCCCCGACTATTTCCCCCATTTCGCCTGCAAGATCGGTACCTGCCGCAACGCCTGCTGCCAGGGCTGGCCGATCTCCATCACCCTGCAAAACTATTTTGATCTGTTGGGTCTGGACTGCTCCCGCGATCTGCGCCGCCGACTGGATGGTGGTATGCATCTGGCAGACAATCCCAGCCCCGAGCATTATGCCCAATTCTCCCCCCGCTACGACGGCAACTGTCCCCTGCGGATGGAGGATGGCCGCTGCGCACTCCATGCCGATGTGGGCGAAGCCTATCAACCGGACATCTGCCGCCTGTACCCCCGTGGGATCCGACTGGAGGATGGCGTTTTAGAATGCTCCTGCGCTGCCAGCTGTGAAGGCGTGATCGAGCTGCTGCTCCACCGCACGGGAAAGGAGCCCATCACCTTCCTGGAAAAAGAGCTGCCTTTGTCCCTGCCGCCCCATCTGGAGGAACGGAACATCCAGTTTGCCACCATGGGCAAGGCCTGGGAGATCCGGCTGTATTTCATCCATATCCTGCAAAATCGCGCTATGCCCCTGCCGGAACGCATGCTGTTTTTGGGCAGACAAATGGAGCGCATGGACAAGGTGATGCACAGCGGCGACCCGGCGGCATTGGAGGCGCTGCTGGCAGAAGAACACACGCCCCCCACCCAAACCGCCGACGAGATCCAGGCAGAGGACCTGCGCACCGGCCTGTGGATCGCCGGGAAGCTGACCGCCTTATTGGATGCCCGCCACAACAGTATCCAAGCCTATGGAGAAGAGGCGCTGGCATACTTTGGAGCCGAAGAGGATGCCATGGAGCGGTACGAGGCTGCTCGGACACATCTGGAGACCGCCTTCCCGGATTGGGAGATCTTCTTTGAGAATCTGCTGGTGAACCATATGTATTTCGCTCAGTTCCCCTTCCAGGATCGGCCGGAGAGCCTGCCCCAGGAGTACACCGCCCTGTGTGCCGTATATATGCTCCTGCGCTTTTTGACCATCGGTTGTATGGCCGATTCCATGGACAAGGATGCCACGGCACAGGAAGCGGATCTGGTGGACGTGTGCGCTGCCCTGTTCCGCCTCATCGAGCACACCTCCTTCGACCGCTATGCCGCTCTGATGCTGAAAAGCGTAGGCTGTGCCACGCCGGCGGATCTGGTGAACGTCATGCGCTTGTGATAGCTGTAAGCCTATATTGCGAAACAAAAAAGAACGATATGCCAAAAGTATGGTGTATCGTTCTTTTGTTTTTAATAGGACATGCGCCGCAGCTGCTCCCGCACCACCACATAGGCCGTTTCGGTCAGATGCGTTGCCGTCCGTGCCATAGCCATATCCACCGTGATCCCATGGCGCACCAACGGCACCACCGCCGTCATCCCTTGCTCGTACAGCTCCGGTACCGGCTCGGCCTGTCCGCATATGTCGATGCAGGGCACACCGGCCGCCTTGGCATACCGTGCCACCGTACAGGGCAGCTTTCCCTTGGCAGTCTGCACATCGGTCTTGCCCTCGCCGGTCAGCACCAGTAGCGTATCCTGCAACAGGGCAGGGACCCCCAGCGTATCCAGCACATAGGATGCACCGTGGCGCAGTGTTCCGCCAGCCAGATGGAGCCCGCAGCCCAGTCCCCCCGCCGCACCGGCACCATCGGCCATGGAGACAGTCCGACCTACCAAACCGGCATATCGCTCCATCCCTCGTTCCAGCTGTTCGATCTGCGCCGAGGTGGCACCCTTTTGGGCAGCAAACATCCGAGTAGCCCCCGTGGCACCGGTCAACGGCAACGCAACGTCGTAGAGCAGCACCAGCTCGATCCCCGCCAGCCGCTTGTGGACAGCGGCAGTATCGATATGCCGGAGCCGGGAGAGCATTTGCCCACCCAAACGACCGTCCAGCACCTGCCCATGGTCATCGACGAACCGCGCGCCCAAAGCCGCCAAAGCCCCGATGCCCCCATCGTTGGTACCACTGCCGCCCAGACCCACCAGGATCCGCCGGAACCCACGGGAGATCAGCCCATCGATCAGCAGCCCCACCCCATAGGTGGTAGCCGACAGCGGATCCAGCCCGTACTGTCGTGCGATCCCCAACCCGGCGCAGGTGGCCATATCCAAAGCGGCAGTGGGCACATCCCCCGGCAGTACCACATAGGTTCCGCTCATGGGATGCCCAAACAGATCCAGTGTGGGCAGTGTACACCGCTCTCCCGCCAGGGCTGCACACAAAGCATCTGCTGTGCCTTCGCCGCCATCTGCCGCCGGAAACATCTGTACCGACAGCCGCCGTCCCCGTTCCGTACAGGCACGTGTCGCTCCCGTTGCCATCGCTTCTCCCACTTCTGCCGCCGAGAGCGAACCCTTGAAGGAATCCGGCAGAATGAGGATGATCTTACTGCCCATGCTGTTCTTTTTCCAGCTTGGCCTGGTAGCCGCAGGGAGATTTGTAGAACGTCACCAGATCGATCCGGTATCGTGTATCCCCATCCCCCTTCCGAAACCCGATCTTTTCCGCAAAGGCCGTATCGCAGGCACCTTCCTCCAGCACCATAGCACCACAGCCGCACCGGTGGGTGAACTCCATAGCCGTGCGGATCATGATGGTCATGACTTCCTCGTCAAAGGTCCCCGGAAAGGGTACCAGCTGATGCACAAGCCCGTAGCCTTCCCGCAGAGTGAACTGACATACCCCCAGGATCCCGGTGATCTGGGTGCCGTCCTCGTTTAGGTCCGCTGCAAAATAGGCAAAATCCTCTGCCACATAGGGACAGGCACACGCCGCACACAGCGCCTCCTGTACACCCTTGTCTTCCACTGGTCGAATCACAAACATATGCAAGTCCCTCTTTACTGAATGTCCTTGAGATACTGGATCTCGTCTTCCGTCAAATACCGCCATTTGCCCGCCGGCAGCGTGCCCAGCTCGATCTTGCCCATCCGGATCCGGGTCAACGCCAGCACCTTTTTGTCGTGTGCCTCACACATCCGACGGATCTGCCGATTTCGTCCCTCAAACAGGGTGAACTGCACCACCGTAGCCGGCTGGTTCTGGCAGATGCACGTGGCGATCCGCTGGGTCTCCACAGGCCGTGTCATTCGTCCGTCGATGTCGATGGGTTCGCCCAGGGCCTTGATCTCGCTTTGGCTGAGCTTGCCGGGAAGGGTTGCCAGATACACCTTCTCCACCGCATGGGAAGGGTGCGTCAGCTTGTTGGTCAGGTCACCGTCGTCGGTACACAGCAGCAGCCCGTCCGAATACATGTCCAGCCGCCCCACCGGATACAGCCGCTTCTTCACGCCGGAGAGCAGCGCCGCAATGGAGGGACGGCCCTTTTCGTCTGCAAGCGTGGTCACATAGCCCACCGGCTTGTGCAGCAGGATGTAGGTGTATTCCCGCTTCCCATGGACCAGCGGCATACAGATCCGCTTCTTATTTAAGCACACAATGTCGTGTACCGGATCCACCTTTTGTCCCAGCACCGCCACCTCGCCATTGACGGTGACACGTCCTGCCTTGATCTCTTCCTCCGCAGCCCGCCGAGACAAAACGCCGCAGTCGCTGAGGTATTTTTGTAGTCGAATTTCTTCTGTCATGGTGTATATCCTATCGTAAAATGTCGTGTAAAGCTGCCAAAACTAAAAATTCAAGAGCCGTTCCAAAAGTCCCATCTCCCGCACCGGTGCCTCCACGCTATCCACAGCCGTCAGCGGCAGTAGCGCCACTTCACGTCCGTCGGCAAAAAACCGTACCGCACCGACCACCTGTCCGGCAGCAATGGGCGCAAAATAGATCCCGGTGCTTTCCACCTGCCTTGTGATCGTGGTCCCCACCGGCAGCACCAGCGTCAGCCCATCCGGATTGACCGCCAGCAGCTCTCCTCCCACGCAGGGCAGCGATACCGCTACCTCGCCGGGGGAGGCCAACGACAGGGCTGTGTACCGGGTGAAGCCATAGTCCAGCATGAGCCGGTGATCCTGCCAGTCGTCGGGGGCATCCAGCGTCACTGCCACCAGCCGCACCCCGTCCTGCTCCGCTGCCGAAACGAGACAACGGCCGCTGTGCTTGGTGAAGCCGGTCTTCACGCCGATCACATCCCCATAGTGCCGCAGGAGCCGGTTGTGGTTCACCAGCACACGGGTACCCTCGCCATCCCCCAGCGGAATGGTGTACCGGGTCGTTTTCACGATCTTTGCAAAGGTGGGCTCCTCCAGCGCATGGGCAGCCAGCCTTGCCAGATCCAGTGCCGTGGTGTAATGCTCTGGATCGTCCAGCCCGTGGGGATTGGTGAAGTGGGTGTCGGTCAGCCCCAGGGCCGCCGCCGTGGCATTCATCCGCTGGGCAAAGGCCTCCACACTGCCATCCACCAAGATCGCCACAGCCGTAGCCGCATCGTTGGCACTTTCCAAAAGCACCGCATACAGCAGCTCCTCTATGGTCAAATGCTCCCCGGCCTGCAAATAGATAGACGACCCTTCGATCCCCACAGCCGCCGGGGGAATGGCATACACCGTTTGCAGGTCCGGTACCGCTTCGATGGCAGCCAGCGCCGTCATGATCTTGGTGGTACTGGCCATGGGCAGCCGCTCCGTGCCGTTCCGACTGTACACCACATCCCCACTGGTGGGCTCCAGCAGTACAGCCGCATGGGCCGAGACCTGCACCGGATCCGCCAAAATGGGGCAGGGAACCATGGCAAGGACAAAAAGCAGCGCAAGACATCCGGACAAAATACGAAAACGCATACATACTCCTTATGAGAAATGGTCTTTGTCTCATAGTATGTCAGCACTTGCCGCCGTCCATGCATCCGGTCCGGTGGGAAAATGGGTCAGATCTGCGTTTCTTCGTCTTTCTTGGCAAAAACTTCCTTGACCCGCTCGATCAGCTCCGGCGACCGTTCGATCAAATTGATCACGGAGGACACCGGATCGTTGGCGACCGCCGTGGGATTGTTCACGTTCAGCATATTCACGTTGCCGTCCTTGCCGATCACCAAAAAGCCCACCGGAGACATGGTGATCCCGGTACCGCCACCACCGCCGAAATGCAGCCCACCGGCCTTGCCGTCTGCCGGTGCGTCTTTTTTGTCGTAGTCCACACCGCCGGAAGCATAGGCCACCGAAACCTTGGAGATGGGAATGATCGTGGTGCCGTTGGCGGTATTGATGGGTTCGCCAATGATGGTGTTGACATCCAACATGGAACGGATGCTGTCCAGAGAGGTCTTGTTCAAATCGTTGAGCTTGTTAAGTTCTGCCATATCGGTTTCCTCCATGTATTTGTAGAAAATAGAATTTTAAGCTACCGGTTTATGCCTTGCGTTGCTGTAGCGAGATATACCGGAACACAAAACGAAGCAGGAGCGAGACGATCTGCCCCAGCCGGAGCATGAACGAAATATCCGCCCGCACCGTGGTCTTCTTCGCCAAAAAATCGGCACGGATCGTCAGCACCTCCGGCGCCGGCGGCACGAAGTGGGACGACTCCGAGAGGTATTCCAGCAGGCAAGCCAGGGACTGAGACAGGATGCCGTAGTGCAGTGCCGTGTCGGTGATCTCCTCCCCGCCGACCACTACCTCCAAATGGGCGATCTGACAGCGCAGGGCCCCGTACAGCTTGGGCAGCACATGGAACACACAACGCACCATGCATAAGATCCCCTCCAGCTTGTTCTCTTTTTTCTCCGCCTCCGCAGCCCCTTCCTGTAGCGCCTTGCGTTTGGAGGCGTTTTTTTTCTCCGCTTTGGGCTTTTTTGCCTGCTTTGCTTGTTTCGCCTGTTCCTTTGCCAGCCGCTTTTGGTGCTTGCGGTAGGTGAACTGGCGCAGATCCACAGGCTTTTCCACCTTTGGGATTCGCAGGAGCGCAAAAGGCCCCAGCAGGATCTGTACCACAAAAGCCTCGTCCACCCGGATCCGGATCCGCAGCGGCAGGGACAGCAGCAGGGCAAAAAGGCCAAAAACGATCAGAAGCCATGCAAACCAAGGCATACCATACGCTCCTTTCGATCCGATTGTGGATGGATTTTAGTTCTCGCCATTCGTCTGTTCGGGGGAGGGCGGCGTGGGTACTGCATCGGTGCCTTCCTCCAAAAATGAGGTGTCCGGTGCGATCTCCACCTTTTCGCCGTTCTCGTTGCGGATCTGTACCGACGGCAGCTCCCGCAGAGACCCCAGTCCAAAGACCCGCAGAAAATCCGGCGTGGTGCGATACAGCGTCGGCCGACCGGGTGCATCTAACTTCCCGCAGGGCTCGATCAGGTCCTTTTCCACCAGCGCATTCATGGCATAGGACGAATCCACGCCCCGCACCGTGTCCACAAAGGTCCTGGTGACCGGTTGGTTGTAGGCCACCACCGCCAGGGCCTCCAGCAGTGACTGCGACAGCTTGCCGTTTCGCCGGATCCCCAGTGCTACCTTGATAAAATCGCCGTATTCCTCCCGAGTACAGAGCTGACAGCTGTCGGGAAAGGTGACCAGCAGGATCCCACGGGGGAGCGTGTCGGTATTGTTGTACAGCACCTTCCACTGCTCCACCACCTCTCGACAGGTCGTCACCGACAGGGACAAAGCCTCTGCCAGCTTCTCATAGGTCACCGGATGACCCGCCGCAAAGAGACAGGCCTCCAGTATGGCAAAATTTTCCGGGGAAAAGGCGGCAATGTCCTCGATCCGCAGCTGCGTGTTTCCTTCCATGATGTATCCTTGCTTCTTATAAAGTAATTTTATTCCGCATAGTCTTCCAGTGCCGCCAGCTGTTCCTTGTCCGGCATCTTCAGCAGCAGTAGCGGCACATGACAACGAAGCTGCAACACCCCGCTGTCGCTGTACTCCCACTCCTCCGGCGGCAGTCCCACCGTCTGGGTCTTCATCAGCTCCAATATGGTGAGAAACTTGGCAATGATCTCCGACCGAGACGTAGAGGCACAAAAGTAATCGTCCAGGTATACCGAACCCTGTTCCTGCAGTGTATCCAGCAGCCGGATCATGATCCCCTGTACCGCCACGTGGTTCTGGTGTACGATGGGTTCCAGCACCGACACCCGTTCCGCTGCCTCCGGTACCACACGGGATTCCGTCATGGCATGGATCAGCGCCGCCTGCAATACCGCCACATCGTGGTCAGCCACAAACCGGCGGTCCGGTGCAATGTCGTCCTGCTCCTTCGCCATCCGATCGCCGAACTGCTCGTACAGCATGGACAACTCCGTAGAGGCCAGCTTGGCACGTTGGTATTCCAGCACCGTATCCCGCAGCGCATCCCGTGGGTCTTCCTCTACCTCTGGGTTGCGGGGCAGCAGCATACGGCTCTTGATCAGCATCAGCTCGCTGGCCATGTAGAGAAACTCCGATGCCACCTCCAGCCCCATTTCCAAATTGGCTCGGATGTAGGTCATGTATTGCTCACATAATAGCGCAATGGGAATGTCGTCGATGTTGATCTTGTGCTTTTGGATCAGGGTGAGCAGCAGATCCAGCGGCCCTTCGAACTGATCCAACTTATACTGTATGTTTTCCATGTGTCAAATAAACGGCAAAAGCTCCACCAGCCAGAATAGTCCACGAGCAAGCCCGTTGACCAAAAAGCTGAGGGGACGGTCGAGGAAGCCCAGGTACAAAAGCACCATCAGCCCAAACTGGATGTATCGCTCGTACCGCATGATGCCAAAGTAATATTTCGGCGGCAGGAACGTGAGAAAGATCCGAGAACCATCCAGCGGCGGCACCGGCAGCAGATTGAATACCGCCAGCGAAATGTTCAGGGTATAGAAATATTGTAAGAGCGTCAAAACGGAGATCTGGATGTTGAATACAAATCCCGTTGCCGGATGGGTGCTGAAGATCACGTAGAAGATTCGGAACAGTAGGATCCCGATAAACCCCATGCCCACGTTGGACACAGGCCCCGCCAAAGCCGTCAACGCCATATCCCGTTTGGGCTTTTTGAAATATCGCGTGTCGATGGGGACAGGTGTCGCCCAGCCAAAGTGGAAGAAGATCATGCACAGCGTCCCAACGGGATCCAAATGCTTCAGGGGATTCAGCGTTAGCCGCCCCATCCGCTTGGCCGTGGGATCCCCCAGCTTCATCGCCATCCACCCATGCGCCACCTCATGTACGGTCAGCGCCAACAGGATGCAGGGCAGGGTGTACAGAATGTCTCGGAGCGAAGAAAGAATCGTGCTCAATCGATCCCCTCCTTAGTCTTCCAGCGTCAGAAGATCGTCAAAGGTCTCCCGCCGTACCGCAACAGAGGCCTTCCCCTGTTCGATAAAGATCATAGGCGGTCGGGGGATCCGGTTGTAGTTGGAGGCCATGGAGTGGTTGTACGCACCGGTCACCAGCACCGCCAAATGAGAACCTCTCTCCGGCTTGGCAATGGAAATGCCTTCTGCCAACAGGTCACCGCTTTCGCAGCAGCGTCCCGCCAGCGTGCAGGGGAAGTCCGCCGGTGCATCTGCCTTGTCCGCATTGACGACGGTGTACTGGGACTGATACAGGGTGTACCGAGGGTTGTCGGGCATACCGCCGTCCACGGAAACATAGTTCCGGAACCCGGTCACCGACTTCACAGAACCCACCGTGTATACCGTAGCACCGGCGGCCGCCACGATGCTTCTGCCCGGCTCCATCATGATGGCAGGCTTCGGCAGCTGCATTTCGGCACAAATGGCATCGATCTCCTCGCCCAGGTCCCGGATGTTGGCAGCATAATCGATCTGGGGATCCGCTTCCGTATAGCGCACCCCAAAGCCGCCGCCGATGTTCAGGATCTTTGGCATATAGGACAGCTCTGCCCGCACTCTTGCCGTGAATGCCAGCATGATCTCAGCGGCTTCCCGGAAGGGTGCAATGTCAAACAGCTGGGAGCCCACATGGCAGTGGAACCCATCCAAAACGAGGTTGTGCGCTGCCAACGCTGCCTGCACGAATTCCATGGCCTGCCCGGTCTGGATGGCCATACCGAACTTGGAGTCCACGTTGCCGGTGATGATCTTCTTGTGGGTGTGGGGGTCGATACCGGGGGTGATCCGCAGCAGGATGACCGCCTTTTTGCCCATTTCCCCGGCAATACGATCCAGGGCAGAGAGCTCGTCCAGCCCATCCACCACAATGTGCCCGACACCCAGCTCCAGCGCATACCGCAGATCCGCGTCGGTCTTGTTGTTGCCGTGGAAGAATACCTTTTCCATGGGGAATCCGGCAGCGTGGGCCGTGTGCAGCTCCCCACCGGAAACGCAGTCTGCCATCAGTCCTTCCTCCGCAATGACTGCGTACAGCTTCTTGATGCACAAAGCCTTCCCGGCATAAATGGGGGTGGAGTCCCCGCCGAAGTACCGGGCGAAATTCTCTTTGTACATCCGGCACATGGCACGCACAGCGTCCACGTCCAGGTAATAAGCGGGGGTGCCATAGGTCTCCGAGAGGGAAATGGCGTCCAGTCCCCCGATGGTCAGATGTCCCTTTTCGTTGGTATCAAATGTAGGATGCAGCAGCATATATCGATCTCTACCCCATGGGGGCAGTCCTTTCTATAGGTAAGGTAAAATGAGGATCAGTCCAGGATGGCCGCCGTGATCTTCTTCCACAGCTCCTCCCGTCCTTCTCCGCTTTTGGCAGAGTACAGGACGTAGGGCACCTCCGGCATATTCTCCTTCATAAAGTCTCCAAACTGGTTCCGTTCCGTCCGGTTCAGCTTGTCGCACTTGGTGCCCACCACAATAAAGTTGCACTGGGCTTCGGTCATGTATTCCAGCATATCCCAGTCGTCCTCCGTAGGCCCGACCCGGCTGTCGATGAGCTGACAGATCAGGCGTACGGAATCGAAGTTGGGATTGCTTGTAAAGTACCCGTCGGTCAGGGTGGACCATTTCTTCTGGTCCTCCTTGGTGCGCTTGGCATACCCATACCCCGGCAGGTCCACGAGGTACAGCTTCTTATCAATATTGTAGAAGTTCACCGTGATGGTCTTCCCCGGCTCCCCACTGACGCGTGCCAGGCTCTTGCGGTTCAGCAGGGAATTGATGAGGGAGCTTTTGCCCACATTGGATCGGCCGGAAAAGGCGATCTGGGGCAGTCTGTCCCCGGGAAACTGCTTGGGCAGGCCGGCAGACATTTGCAGTGTAGCATTGTTCAGATTCCACTTCATAGCTTTTCTATCCTTATGTTCACGCTGATCCACATAAGCTAACTATCGTTGGCTGCAGAAAATGAACCAAAAAGCGGAGCTCTATGGTTTTTTTGGCGAGTTTTCGACTTTGATCAGCGTTTCCGTATCTTACAGTGTCGTATAGGTGGGTTCCGCATTCCCCGGCAGGATGGGCGACAGCGGCATATCTTCCGCAGGGACAGCATCCGGCAGCGGTAGGGCAGCAGGCTTCACCAATGCGATATCCAGCACCTCGTCCACACGGGAGACCGGCGTAAAGGTCACCTCCTGCCGCACGATGGGGTCGATGTCCTCCAGATCCTTCAGGTTGGCCTGGGGGATGAGAATATGCCGGATCCCGGCGGTGTAGGCAGCGGTGGATTTCTCCCGCAGACCGCCAATGGGGATCACACGACCGGTCAGAGTGATCTCGCCGGTCATGGCAATGTCGCCCCGCACCGGGATCCCGGACAGCGCACTGACAAGGGAGGTGGTCAGCGTCACACCGGCACTGGGCCCATCCTTGGGAATGGCACCCTCCGGCACGTGGATATGTATATCCTTCGTCTTGTAGAAATCCTCTTCGATCCCCAGCGTCTTGGCGTGGCTCCGGATGTAGCTGACGGCAATGTGGGCAGATTCCTTCATCACATCTCCTAAGGTACCGGTCAGCTCGATCTTGCCGGAGCCGGGCATGGGCAGTGCTTCAACCTTCAGCAGATCGCCGCCCACCTCGGTGTAGGCAAGCCCATTGGTCACGCCCACCTCCGCCTTGCCGGAGATCCCGTCGTCGATGAATTTTCTGCCGCCCAAAAAGTCCTTCAGGTTCTCCGCCGTGATGGAAACGGATTTCAGCTCCTCCTCCACGATCTTCTTGGCTGCCTTCCGACACAGGGCACCGATCTCTCTTTCCAGCGTCCGCACACCGGATTCCCGGGTGTATCCCTGGATCAGCTCGGCAATGGCATCGTCGGAGAGGCGCAGTGTCCGCTTGTTCAGCCCATGCCGCTTCAGCTGCTTCGGCAGCAAATGGTTCTTGGCAATGGACAGCTTTTCGGCAGGCGTATAGGTGTTCAGCTCAATGATCTCCATCCGGTCGATGAGAGGACGGGGAATGGTGTCCAGGGTGTTGGCGGTGGCAATGAAGAAGCACTCCGACAGATCCACCGGCATTTCGATAAAGTGATCCCGGAAGGCCTTGTTCTGCTCGGCATCCAGCACTTCCAGCAGGGCAGAGGCGGGGTCTCCATGGGCATCGGCGCACATCTTATCCACTTCGTCCAGCAGCATCAGGGGATTCATAGAGCCGCACTGGGTCAGCGCCGTGATGATCCGACCGGGCATGGAGGCCACATAGGTCTTTCTGTGCCCACGAATGTCCGATTCGTCCCGGATACCACCCAAAGATACCCGCACATATTTCCGCTTCATGGCATGGGCAATGGAGGCGGCCAAAGAGGTTTTCCCCACACCGGGAGGCCCGACCAGACAGATGATCTGGTGCCGCAGCTCCGGATTGAGCTGTTTTACGGCTAAATATTCCAGCAGCCGTTCCTTCACCTTTTGCAGCCCATCGTGATCGGCATCCAGGATCTTCCGAGCCGCATCGATGTCCACCCGGTCCGTGGTGCGCTTGTTCCAGGGAATGTCCAGACAAATGTCCAGATAGTTCCGCAAAACCGAGGCTTCCGGGGAACCAAAGGAGGATTTTTGCAGCCGGGACAGCTCCTTCATGAGCTTTTCTTCCACTTCCTTGGGCAGCTTGGCCTTCTGGATCCTGCCGTAGTAGTCGTCCTCGTCCCCTTCCTCCAGCTCGTTCTGGATGACCTTGAGCTGTTCCCGGAGGTAGTAATCCCGCTGGTTCTCGTCGATCTGCTCCTTGACCTTGTTGTGGATCTCCATTTCGGTCTCCAAAAGCTGGATCTCGTTTTCCATGATGACCACAGCCTTTTCCACCCGTTTGGTGGGGTCGGTCACCTCCAGCACCTGCTGCTTGTCTTCAAACCGCACAAACAGACTGGATGCCAAAAAATCTGCCAGCAGTCCCGGATTGGTCAGGGAGCGGACAGCCAGCTGGAACTCGTCGGACACCGGCGGCAGGTACTGTAGCATTTCCTCCATGGAATCGAGCAGCTCCCGGATCAGTGCCTCTGCATTTACATCGGTCGTAGAGGATTCGCCGGTCATGGTCTTGGAGATGATGTCCGCATACAGACAGTCGCTCTCCTTGATTATTTCGGAAATGTGTCCCCGGCACATGCCTTCTGCGATCACCCGGATGTTGCCATCGGGTCTTTTCAGGGTCTGCTTGATCTTGGCCACGCAACCAACGGTGTACAGATCCTTCCGATCCGGTGCTTCGCAGCGCAGATCCTTTTGTGCCACCAAAAATACATACATGTCTGCCGCCAACGCCGCTTCACATGCTTTTTTACTCATATCCCGTTCCAGTTCAAAATTGAGCGGAACAGAGGGAAAAGCCACCATGCCCCGCAGCGGTATCACCGGCAGGGTCAGCTTCTCCACTTTTTCGATAAACCGAGCCATATATAAAAATCTCCATTCTAAGTTTACAATAAACATTCCCCTTTATTATACCACAGAACCGCCCGCAATTCTACAGGGAATTATGAATATTTGTAACTTTTTTCTGCCGCTGTCACCGAAAAACCTGCCGATCGGGCAACGAAAAAGATCCCCTATGCCCAGATAGAGGATCTGTTCCATATCATTTGTCCCGCAGGAGCGCCCGGATCGCCAAAACCAGTCCCACGACCGCCAACGCCGTAAAGAGCACGAGCACGACCCATTCTGCGCCACGGAAGCAGCCGAACACCACGCTGTTTGCCCCCGGCTGACAATTGCATACCACAGCGATGGTCTAGCCCACAAAGCCGATCACGCCGCTCAGCAGCAGACCCAACGCAAAAAGCAGCTTTTTCATACACGTACCTCACCCATTGACCGTGGTGACCAGTGCTACAGCATCGCCGGACAGGGTCACACTGCCCATTCCGGCAGGCAGGAAGAAGCTGTCCCCCGTGGTGATCTCGTACCGGGTGCCGTCGTGCTCTAAGTACGCATTGTCTGCGTGCAGCACCAGCACCGACTTAAAGCTCTTGTCGCTGACAAAGAAATCCGTGTTCCCATCCACCGAGGTGATGTGCTTTTTTACCTTGAAGTATTTGCAGTTGCAGATGGTCTTCCCATGCTTGTCCGGTCCGGCTTCGTACCGCAGTGCCTGTACCTCTGCATCCGTGCGCACCTGCACCACATCCAGTGCCTGTGCCACGTGCAGCTGCCGGAGAGACCCATCGGCCTGTCGTCTGTCGTAGTCGTAGACCCGGTAGGTCACGTTGGAGTTCTGTTGGATCTCGGCGATCAGGCACCCGGCACCAATGGCGTGTACCTGTCCGGAGGGAATGAAGTAGCATTCGCCTGCCTGCACCGGCACATACCGCAGTACCGATTCCGTCTTGCCCTCGGTGACCGCACGGGCAAACTCCTCCTGTGTACAGCCATCCTTCAGGCCGTATACCAGCTTTGCATCCTCGGTGGCCTCCACGATATACCACATTTCCATTTTGCCCAGCTCCCCTTCGTGGGACAGAGCATAGTCGTCCCCGGGATGCACCTGGATGGAAAGGTCGTCGCGGGCATCGATGAACTTGATCAGGATGGGGAACCGATCCCCCTTGACCCCGTTGTACCCCAAAATAGACCGGGGATTGTACCGGATGAATTCATCCAGCGGCACACCGGTGTAGTCTCCGCTGTCGATCACGCTCATCCCGTCCGGCCGCACCGTCAGCTCCCAGCTCTCTGCCAGCTTGTCAAAGGGTGCCTGCTTGTGGTAACGTTGCTTCAGGCGGTCTCCTCCCCACAGGATCTCTTTGGTCACGGGACGCAGTTTCATCGGATATTTTTTCAGCATAGTAGATTCCTTTCCTAAGGCTATGGTGGTATGACAAATTTGTGTATATCGGTTTGTGGTAGCTATATCGGTTGGCTTTAGCTATACCGGTTAGCGTTAGCGACACCGATCAGTCCGGCTCTTCCAGCGCATGGTACAGCCACATTTGCCGCAGCTGCATGGTAAGTCCCCGGTGTGCATGCCGGAACTTGGCGCAGGTGATCTGGATCTCCGGTAATCGAATACTCGATCGGCTTGCTTCCATCGTCTCCGTCGCAGCAGAACCCATGGTGTCCAGCAGCAGCGGCAGCATAGTCTCCCGTGCCTCCGGAGCCGTTCGCAGCCGTTCGCAGTCTAAGATGACCGTGTCCGGTGCCAGCACCTGTATGGTGTTGTACAGCGGCACAGCTACGACCGAAACGATCTCCTCCGGTGTCTGTGCCTGTCGCAGGGCATCCCCCAATCGTTGCCCATTCGGCAGCACAAGCTCTCCGAATTGACAAGGCTGCGTGTGCCCATGGAGAAACCGTCCCTCTGCCAAAAATGCACCGGTGGTGATCTCCTCCCCTAAGAACCAGTAGAGGATATTCTTTTCCTCTGAATTTTCGATGGCTGCAATATGGGACAGGGCTGCCGCATTTTCGCTGGCCTCCAAAAACAGCGGGAACCCGGTGAAGACCCGCTCCACCTCTTCCCGGATGGCAATGTCTTCCATGCCCGGCACACGGGGCGCACAGATCCGGTCGGCATTGGCATCGTATCGTCCCGGCAAGGAGACCCCGATCCCAAAGCAGCTGGACAGGTCGTAGTGCTCCACCACATGGGTCAGTGCTTCTTCCAAAAACGCATGCAGCTCGTCGATCACGGAGCCAACCTCGCCACAGGGACGACGCACCTTCTCCCGCAGTCCCAGCCGCAGATCCAGAACGGAAAATCGGAAGGGCAGGCAGGACAGATCCAGATTTAGGGCGAACCGATCCGGGTGGATCTGCAAAAGCCCGGCGCGCCGCCCAACTGTGGCACGCACCTGCTTCTCCTGGGTGAGGATCCCCATGTCCAATAAGGTATCCACCACCTTGCCCACTGTGACCAGACTCAGACCGGTTTGCCCGGCGATCTGCGCACGGCTGACCTGATCGGCGGCAGCGATGGCATGAAAGATCGCCTTGACGCTTTCCCAACGTATGGATTTCATATTCATAGGACCCATAAGAACGATATGCCTCCACTGCGTATTTCGATGGTTTCTATTCATATTATACAGGCAATCGCCGGATTTGTCAAGGGTCTTTGCGTGAATCCGCACGAAAACACAGCATGTCTCCCCATTTTTTGTACCCGACCGTGTATCCCCTTGCCACCGAGCCGCTATCGTTAGACTGTTGCCTTATCGTGGGTGCGGTATGTAGAATTTTGCAAAAAAATGCGATTAGCCCTTGACATTGGTGTTAGGCGGCTGTATAATACAGATAGATCAAACAAAAACACATGGGCAAAGGGGGACGAGCGACCATGAACGACCATATGGAAGACAGACTGCGGCAGCAGATCGCCGAAATGCTGGATAGAGCAGAGGACGTGGACTACGAGCTTCAGCTGCCGGAGACCGAATACGATGTGATGTGCGCCGTGTGGGACGGAGAGCTCCCCATCACCACCGGCTATCTGATGCAGGTGCTGGGCCACAAACGAGGCTGGAAAACCCCCACGCTGATCTCCTTCCTCCAGCGTCTGGAGGGACGAGGCTACATCGCATCGGTGAAAAACGGCAGGGAACGGTGCTACTTCCCGTTGGCAGAGAAAAAACGGTATCAGGAGGCGGTGACCCGGCGGTTCGTGGAGAAGTACCACGGCGGCTCCTTTTTGGACCTGCTGGATGCTCTGTTCCCGGATCGACAGATGGCAGATGCCGACATCGATGCGCTGCTCACGTGGCTGCAGGGCGGGGTACGCTGATGGCGTTGGAAGTCAACAAGCCCCGGTTCTACGACATCGTCCAGCAGGTCACGACCACCGAACACGAACGGTTCAACATCGGCACCTATCAGGAAAAAAAGCTACACCTGTTCATGAAAAATTACTTCGAGTCCGACCCGGCCTGTCAGGAGATCCCCTACGCCGGATACGTGGCCGACATCAAGCGGGACGACTGCATCATCGAGATCGAGACCAGTGGCTTCTGCGGCCTGCGGAATAAGTTGGCGGCCTATCTGCCCGAATGCCGGGTCACGCTGGTGTATCCCATCGCAGCCGTGCGTGCCCTGTCCTGGATCGATCCGGTGAGCGGCGAGATCTCCCCCCGGCGCAAATCCCCCAAGAAGGAGAACGTCTACGACCTGCTGTTTCAGGGGATCTACATTTTAGACTACCTGTCCCATCCCAACCTGACCATTGCCGGCATGTGCATGGAGATCCAGGAGTACCGGCTACAGGATGGCTGGAACTGGAACAAAAAGCGTGGCTCCCACCGCTACGAATGTATGCCCACGGATCTATACGACATCGTGTCCATCACCACACTGGCCGACTATGCCGCACTGCTGCCGGATTCCTGTGTGACGGACTTCACCTTTGCCCAGTTCTGCCATGGTATCGGAAAGAGCCAGCGGGTCGGCCGGGCAGTGCTGAAGGTGTTCCAGACCTTAGGCTTGATAGCACAGACGGGCAAAAAGGGACGGTATTATCTGTACGCCCGCACCCCTTTGGCAGCGGCATGCATGGGAGAACAAAGCACGGCAGAGCCGCAGTCCCCGCCGCTTGTGGGGGAGAATTCTTAAGTTTTTCTGAGAGTTTTCTACAATTTTGAAAAACCCCTTGCAATTTCGGTGTGGATTGCGTATAATAGATATAGCAAATTCTGCAAAAATCTTTCACAAAAAGGATGGAAATCACAATGACTTACGGTATTCAGATGTATAGCCTCCGGGACATCACCGGGGAAGACTTAGACGGCGCACTGCAGGCAGTTGCCGAAATGGGCTACAAGACGGTAGAATTCGCCGGCTTCTTTGGCCACTCCGCAGAAGACGTAAAGGCTATGCTGGACAAGTACGGTCTGGTATGTGCCGGTACCCACTCCGGACTGGCCGATCTGCAGAACAACTTCGAAGAAACGGTCAAGTACCACAAGACCATCGGCAACACCAAGTACATCATCCCCGGCCACGACCTGAGCACTCGTGAAAAGCTGGACGCTTTCATCGACGCTTGCAACGAGATCGCTCCCAAGCTCCGTGCCGAAGGGATCGAGCTGGGCTTCCACAACCACTCCGGTGAATTCATCCCCACCGCTGAGGGCTATGTGATCCACACCGAGCTGGAAAAGAGATGCGACCTGTTCTTCGAGCTGGACTGCTACTGGGCCTATGTTGCCAAGCTGGATCCCGTGGCTACCCTGGAAAGACTGGGCGACTGCGTTAAGTGCATCCACCTGAAGGACGGCTCTCCCGAAGGCAAGGGCTGCTCTCTGGGTCTGGGTTCCGCTCCCGTCAAGGCCGTTCGGGAATACGCACTGGCACACGATCTGGGCATCGTAGTAGAAAGCGAAGGCCTGGAACCCACTGGTAAGGAAGAAGTAAAGCGCTGCATCGACTTCCTGAAGAGCCTGGACTAATTTCGTCTACAGAATCATAAGGCTGAATGTGCGCCTGAAATGCTGATACCAATGGCGTTTTGGGCGCATTTTCCACTTTTCGCAAAGCCACCGACATCCATATAGAAGGAGTATCGTACGTTGTCTAAGAAGAAAAAGATCCCGCTTCCGCTCATTGCGCTGGGCTATGTGTTCAGTCCACCGGCGGGCGTTGTGCTGACGCTGCTGCGTGTTTTCACCGACGCCGTGGACGGGAAAAAAGAAACGGAGACACCGAAGGCCACCCCAGCGCCTGCCCGGGAAAAAGCGCAGGAAAAAACAGATGCCACGGAAAAGATGACCGCCGAGTCTGCCGCCAAACGCAGCGGGATCAGCGTACCGGCACTGGTGCTGGGTATTTTTGCCATCCTGTTCCTGCTGTGTGCGGGGATCGTTCTGCTGTCTTCCATTGGTTCTTTTGGGCTGAGTGAACTGAGTGGTCTTCTGGTGCTTCTTTTCTTAGCCGCTGCGTGCGGTGTTCCTTCTCTGCATTTCAAGAAGCAGCACGACGAACGAAATGTGATCCGCTCCATCATCGGTAAGCGGGAGACCATTCTGCTGTCTCAGCTGGCCTCTGCCGCCGACATGAAGCCGAAAAAGCTGCGCAAGGCATTGCAGTCCATGATCAACAAGGGCGAGTTTGGGGAGGAAGCGTACATCGATCTGTCCTCCGGCCGATTCATGCGTCACCCGGATGAAATGGAAGAAATGCTGCGTCAGGCGGCGGAAATGCCTGCGGAACCGGAGCCGACAACAGAAGCCGAGGGACCCGACAACTTCCGTGCCATCATCCTGCAGATCCGCAAGCGCAACGACGACATCAAGGACTACGCCGTCTCCGAGCGCATCTACCGGATCGAGGAGCACACCCAGAACATCTTCGACTACGTCACCGCCCACCCGGAGGCCATGCCCCAGATCCGCTCCTTCATGAACTATTATCTCCCCACCACCTTAAAGCTGCTGGATTCCTATAGCCGGATCGAGCAGATGGGCGTGGCGGGCGAGAACATGAAAAAGTCCAAGGAGAACATCGAGCAGATCTTAGATGCTTTGGTGGTGGGCTTCGAGCAGCAGGTGGACAAGCTGTTCGCCAACGAATCCATCGACATCTCCAGCGAGATCAGCGTACTGGAGACCATGATGAAGCAGGACGGTCTGGACGGCAGAAGCGATTTTGCCCCGGATCTGACAGAATCCGCAGAAGCACTTGGCTACACGCCCGGCTTCACGGATGATCTGACAGACGGCGGTATGGCTGCCCAGACAAAGCCGGAATAAAATTTGGCATAAAAATACCCCTGTGCGACCGTGTCGTTTATACGATCGACTGCACAGGGGTTTTTCTATGCTATTTTTCCGCCGTTTTTTCGGATTTCTTCTTAAAGATAAACTTCTTCTGGATGATATAATTCCCTACGAACAAAACTACCTCTGCAATGGGCTTGGCGATCCCCAAAGGCAGATGCAGCACACGGGTCAGCAGCTCTAAGATCACGTAGCTTTTCAGCAGATGCACCACAATGGCAAGGGAATAATACTCCGGCAACGCAGCCTTCAACGGTGCCGTGGAGTGGAACACAAAGCTCCGATTGATGGCGAAGTTCACCGCCGAGGAGCAGCACCAGGCGATAAACGCACCGATCTCCATAGAAGCCGCCGACGGGATCACGGCATTGAGATACAGATGCAGCACATAGTCCACGGCAAAGGCCACACAGGAGGAAAAGAGATACTTCACCGGCACCCATCCCGCCGCCTGCAGCTTGTCCAAAAGATGGCGCAGCTTCGTCATACCGCACCTCCCAGCAGCACCTGTGCATTGCGATAGAAGATCTTGTCCAGCAGGGCAGAGGACAGCCCCAGCCCTTCCAAATAGTCCGCATTCTGTCGAGCACTGCACCAAGGCGCATCACTGCCGAATAGGATCCGGTCGCTGTCGTGCTTTTGCAGGATCCGCATGGCCTGCCGAGGAGACAGCCCCTCCTTGCACCCCATGGAGGTGTCGATCCAGATCGGCTGACCCGCCAGCTTCGTTTCTGCCGATTCCCACAGACAGTTGCTGCCGTAGTGGGCACAGACCAGCTTCAGCGTAGGATGGCGGCGGATCACCGTCAGAATGTCCTCCGGCGTGGCGTAGATCTTCTCCGGCGAATACACGTCAAACCCCGCATGGATGATCACGAACATACCAAGCTGCGCCGCCGTGTCCAGTATCGGCCCGTAGGCAGGATCGGCAAATGTGTGTCCCATGTAGTCCGGATGCAGCTTGAGCCCAGGGAGCCCCGCACGGTGGAGCCGCTCGATCTCTTCGACGATATTGGCAGATTCCGGGTGGATCGACCCCAGCGGGATCAGCCGGTCACCGTGGTCGGCTTTCGTTTGGATGGCAAAATCATTCACATGGGTCTGCTGCCGGGCATTGGTGGCAATGTTGCACACCACCGACTTGTCCACGCCCCAGGCATCCATTTTGGACAGCAGGGAAGCGATGGTACCGTCGGTCTCCGGCACATATTTGGCACGTGCAGCCAGTCCTGCAATGGCACGTGCGGCAAGCGAATCGGGAAAAGCGTGTGTATGAAAATCGATCAGCATAAAATAGGTCCGTCACTTTCTGTTGCAAATACAATCCTTATTATACATCCAACGGACAGCGGAGTGTGAAAGAAAATGTAAATATAATATGAACAATAAACAGTGGGGGAGAAATTCACAGAAATCGGCGCAGAATGGGGCTGGAATCTGGGCAAAGTCTGGAAATTGCAGAAAACAGCGGAAAAAAACGCAGAAATTCTCCAAATCCTCTTGCAATTTTCGGCGAAAAGGGGTATGATTATTATAATGGGGTAGATTGGTACTTTGTTTTACCGAAAAAGGAACAAAAGATCGCATCTCCCCTCTATACCGTTATTTCAATCAACCGGAGGACATAAATGGAAACAAAGAGTTTTGAGGTTTTGTATCGTTCTCTTGCCGGGAATGCTGGCAAAACCGCCTCTGCACTGCGGGAGACCTTGGCCTCTCTGGATGGCAGTGCCAGAGAACGCATTGCCATGTTGTTCGATGAAGGGACATTTGTGGAAACGGGCGCATATGTGACCCGTCGAAACAGTGAATTCGAGGACAACGCCAATGAGGAGCTGGAAGGCGTGATCACGGGCTGGGGCGCAGTGAACGGCAGCTTAGTGTATGCCTACGCACAGGATCTGTCCCGTACCAAGGGCGCAGTCAGCGAGACCCAGGCACAAAAGATCGCCGAGCTGTACCGGATGGCCACCGAAAACGGCGCACCCATCATCGGGATCTTCGATAGCGCCGGTGCCTATCTGCCGGAAGGGATCCGGGCATTGGCCGCATACGGCAAGATCATGAAGGCCGCCTCTCTGGCCTCTGGCGTGATCCCCCAGATCGCTGTGGTACCGGGTATCTCTCAGGGTGCCGCTGCCGTCATCGCCGGCATGTACGATTTCGTCATCGTCACCGAGGACACTGCCTCCATCAGCGTAAATCCCCCCTTCGTGGTGGGTGCGGATGCCGGGAAGTCCACCTTCGCCGCCGAGTCCGGTCTGGCTGCCATCACCGCCAAGGACACCGCCGAAGCCATTGGCTATGCCAAGCTGCTTATCTCCATGCTGCCTGCCAACAACGCAGAAGGCACCGTGGACACCATCTCTGCCGACGAAGTGAACCGCCTGGTATCCATCGATGCCTATACGGCCTCTAAGGATATGAAGGCACTGATCGCTGCATTTGCGGACGACGCAAAGTTTGTGGAGCTGTGGAGCACCTATGCACCGGAAGCTGTTACCGGGCTTGTTTCCCTGGGCGGTACCGTATGCGGCGTGGTCGGCAATAACCATGCTGTAAACGAGGGTATCCTGACCGCTGCCGCTGCCAGAAAGCTCACCAAGCTGATCTCCTTCTGCGACTGCTACAACATCCCCGTGATCACACTGGTGGATTCCAAGGGCGTTGACGTGTCCGTAGAAGCCGAAAAGAGCCCCTATGCCGCTGAGCTTGCCAAGCTGGCCCACACCTACGCTATGGCTCGTACACCCATGATCACCCTGAACGCCGGGGAAGCCTATGGTACCGTGTTCACCCTGATGGGCTCTAAGGCACTGGGCGCTGACGTTGTGCTGTGCCTGGAGGATGCCAAGATCGGTGTGATGCCCGCCGCTTCTGCCGTTGCCTTCCTGTGGAACGACCAGATCACCGGAGACGTGACCAGAGCCGAGCTGGAAGAGAAGTGGGATGCTACCGTGGGTACGCCCGTTGCCGCTGCCAGAGCCGGTGAAGTAGACGACATCATCGCCGCCGGTGAGATCCGCCAGAGACTGACTGCCGCCGTTATGATGCTGCAATCCAAGAGCAAAGGCTCTCCGTACCGCCGCCATGTCAATATGCCTCTGTGATCGCAGTCGGAGGTAATAGACTATGAAAATGATTTCTATCGCACTGACTTCCATGACGATGGCAGATAAGTTCTCCCTGTCCGGAGAAATGCTGCTCCGTGGGATGGGCACTGTATTCATGGTGCTGATCATCTTGTTTGTGATCTTGAAGATCTTTGGTGCCGTGTTTGGCGGTGCTACCAAGGAAAAGCCCCAGAGCGCACCGGCTCCCAAAGCAGCCAAAGCCGAAGCACCTGATGCCCCTGCGGCTGCTGCACCGGCTCCGGCTCCTGTACAAACGGCCGCTCCCGCACAGGATGACAGCCAACTGATCGCCGTGATCACCGCTGCCATCGCTGCATACCAGAGCGAATCCGGCAAACCCAATCTGCCTTTCCGGGTAGTTTCCTTTACAAGAAAAAACAACGCTTCCGGCTGGATGGGAAATTCAGCGGACAATCAGTGATTTTGGAGGATTTCTGCAATGAAGAAGTACAATGTTACCGTTAACGGTGTGACCTACGAAGTTCTGGTAGAAGAAGCCGGTGCCGCCACTGCCCCTGTTGCAGCACCTGTAGCCGCTCCCGCCGCTGCACCCGCACCCGCTGCTGCACCTGCTCCGGCCCCGGCTGCCGCACCTGCTCCCGCTGCCGCACCTGCTGCTGCTCCGGCTGCCGGTTCTGCTACCATCAACGCACCCATGCCCGGCACCATCTTGAAGATGAACGTCAAGGTGGGTGACACCATTGCCAAGGACGACCTGGTATGCATCCTGGAAGCTATGAAGATGGAAAACGAGATCTTTGCTGCCGAAGGCGGTAAGGTCGTTGCCATCAATGCTCCGCAGGGCGCAACGGTCAACTCCGGCGACCCCATCGTAACGCTGGGTTGAGACTGCTCCGTTATCATAAATTTTTGAGAAATGGAGTGGAGTGAATTTTGAGTTTCTTTTCTGATTTTTATAACTCGACCGGGATCCCCCAGCTGTTGGCAGACCCTGTCCTGCTGGTGAAGACCCTGATCATGTACGTGATCATCGGCGTGCTGTTCTATCTGGCCGTGGTCAAAAAGTTCGAACCCCTGCTGCTGCTGCCTATCGCATTTGGTATGCTGCTGGCCAACCTGCCCGGCGCAAACCTGTTCCACATGGATCTCTTTATCCATGAAGACGGTTCGCCTATCAACATCCAGACCATCGTGGAACAGGGCAACCTGATCGACTTCCTGTATCTGGGTGTAAAGCTGGGTATCTATCCGTCTTTGATCTTCTTAGGCGTTGGTGCCATGACAGACTTCTCTGCACTGATCGCCAACCCTAAGTCTCTGCTGCTGGGTGCTGCTGCCCAGTTCGGCGTGTTTGCAGCTTTCATCGGCGCACTGTTCTTAGGCTTCACACCGGAGCAGGCCTCCGCTATCGGTATCATCGGTGGTGCCGACGGTCCTACCGCCATCCTGGTCACCAAGACCCTTGCGCCGGAGCTGCTGGGTGCCATCGCCATTGCGGCTTATAGCTACATGGCCCTGATCCCCATCATCCAGCCCCCGTTCATGAAGCTGCTGACCACCAAGAAGGAACGCAGCATCGTCATGACCACCCTGCGTCCCGTTTCCAAGACCGAGAAGGTCATCTTCCCCATCGTGGTGACCCTGGTCGTTTGTATCATCGTACCGGATGCGGCTCCTCTGGTGGGCTTCCTGATGCTGGGGAACCTGCTCAACGTCTCCGGCGTGACCGACCGTCTGTCTAAGACCGCACAGAACGAGCTGATGAACATCGTCACCATCTGCCTGGGCGTTTCCGTTGGTGCTACTGCCAACGCCAATAACTTCCTGGCACTGGATACCTTGAAGATCATCTTCTTAGGTCTGGCTGCATTCTGCCTGTCTACCGTTGGTGGTCTGATCGGCGGTAAGATCATGTGCTGGGCTACCAAGGGTCAGGTCAACCCCCTGATCGGTTCTGCCGGTGTTTCTGCCGTGCCGATGGCTGCCCGTGTTGCACAGATAGAAGGCCAGAAGGAGAATCCTTCCAACTTCCTGCTGATGCACGCCATGGGTCCCAACGTAGCCGGTGTTATCGGTTCCGCTGTGGCTGCCGGTGTATTCCTGCAAAATTTCGCGAAATAAGCCGATTGTGTGATGTGAAAGGATACGAATAAAGATATGGCAAAAGTAAAAATAACCGAAACCGCGCTCCGGGACGCACACCAGTCTCTGATCGCTACCCGTATGACTACGGAAGAAATGCTGCCGATTTTGGCAGATATGGACAAGATCGGTTACCATTCTCTGGAAGCCTGGGGCGGCGCCACCTTTGACTCCTGCCTCCGGTTCCTGAATGAAGACCCCTGGGAAAGACTGCGGAAGATCCGTGCCGAGGTGAAGAACACCAAGCTGCAAATGCTGTTCCGTGGTCAGAACATTCTGGGGTATCGTCACTATGCAGACGACGTGGTAGAATATTTCGTGCAGAAGTCCATCGCCAACGGTATTGACATCCTCCGGATCTTCGACGCTATGAACGATGCTCGGAACCTGCAAACCGCCATCAAGGCCACCAAGAAGGAAGGCGGTCACGTACAGGCTGCCATCAGCTATACCATCAGCCCCGTGCACTCCAACGAAGCCTTCTGTAAGTACGCAAAGGAGCTGGAAGACATGGGTGCCGACTCCATCTGCATCAAGGATATGTCCGGCCTGCTGACGCCCTACGCTGCCTTTGATCTGGTGACTGCGCTGAAGTCCACCGTGAAGGTGCCGATCCAGCTGCATACCCACTACACCACCGGCCTTGCTTCCATGACCGTGCTGAAGGCCATCGAAGCCGGCGTGGACATCGTGGATACCGCTATCTCCCCCATGTCCATGGGTACGTCTCAGCCCCCGACAGAGCCCATCGTAGCTACCCTCCAGGGCACGCCCTACGACACCGGTCTGGATCTGAACGCACTGGATAAGGTCAGCAAGTACTTCGCACCGCTGCGGGAAAAGTATATGTCCTCCGGCCTGCTGGATCCCAAGGTGCTGAAGGTGGACGTAAACTGCCTGATGTACCAGGTACCCGGCGGTATGCTGTCCAACCTGGTGTCTCAGCTGAAGCAGCAGGGCAAGAGCGAAAAGCTGGCTGAGGTGCTGGAGGAAGTGCCGAGAGTGCGTCAGGATGCCGGTTACCCGCCATTGGTAACGCCTACCTCCCAGATCGTGGGTACACAGGCTGTGCTGAACGTCATCGCCGGCGAACGCTACAAGATGGTGTCCAAGGAATTCAAGGGCATGATCCGTGGCGACTACGGGAAGTCTCCTGTAGAAGTAGACCCCGCATTCCGGCAGCAGATCATCGGCAACGAAAAGCCCATCACCTGCCGTCCCGCCGACCTGTTGAAGCCGGAGCTGGACAACCTGCGTGAGGCTGTGAAGCCCTACATGGAACAGGAAGAGGACGTGCTGTCCTACGCCCTGTTCGAACAGGTGGCTACCAAGTTCTTCGAATATAGAAAAGCCAAGAAATACGGTCTGGATGCGGACAACGCAGACGTTGCGCAGAAGGTTCATTCGGTATAAGAAATAATGGTGCTCGTATTGGATATGGAAGTTTCCGAACGGGCATTGGCACTGCGCAAGAGAGTCCTACAAATGGGATTCCCTTGCGCAGTTTCTTTTCCGCCCTTTGCCATAGAGCATCTTCGACCGATCGTCTGCGCTTTGACCTTTCAGGATGTGGCGGAAAGGGTACGCTCTTGCTGCTTGTGTGAGGTACCTGTATTGGCATGGGGAGAAGGCTTTGTGAGCAAAATGCTGCACATCTGCGTGCTGTCAACGGAAGAGCTGCTGCTGACCAGAATGGAGAGGATCCTTTGCAGCAAAATGGGGTGGCAAAGGTTTTCTGCGGGCGGCAGACAGGGCTATTATCTCGATCACGGTTTTGCCATGACCGAGCAAAGCCTCCAATATCAGATCTATACGCTTCCGTTGCGGGAACGAGACAGGCTGATCCTGATGACGATCCTCACATCTCCCGGCATACGAAATTCGTGCCGCCGTATCGAAGCATACAGCTTTCCCTATCCGTATCACGAAAACGAGAATAGCATGGCGAAAACCATCTCCACGCATATTTCTCATATCAACAAGACGATGCTGGCCTGCTGCTGCCAAAAATGCATTCGATACGATCGATGTGAACCGGGAGGATATGTCCTGCAAATACATACCCACGGAAACTAAATGCAATATAAACATGTGCTGTCTCGTGTTCTCCAAGGAGGCAGCGCATTTTTGTACGAGAAAGTAGGAATTATGCCTAAGAAAGCCTTTTTAGAGATCACCAACGCCTGTAACCTGCGCTGCAGCTTTTGCCACGGCACCAAAAGACCCATCCAATATATGACAACGCCCGCCTTTTGCCACGCCGCAGGGCAGATCCGCCCCTTTGCCGATTACCTGTACTTCCACCTGATGGGCGAACCGCTCCTGCACCCGCACCTGTCCGACTTTCTTGCCATCGCCGGGGAGCTGGGCTTTCGGGTGATCCTGACCACCAACGGCACACTGCTGCCCAAATGTACACCGATCCTGCTGTCTGCACCGGCACTGCACAAGGTCAGCATCTCCCTCCACGCCTACGAAGCCAACGAAATGGGGATCCCGCTGGAACAATATCTGGACGGCTGCTTCCGCTTTTGCAGGGATGCTGCTGCACAAGGGATCATCGCCGTCATGCGCCTGTGGAACTTAGGAGGACAAAGCACCGCCAACGAGCAGATCCTTGCCGCCATGCACAAATTCTTCGACACCGATGACACGCCCTGGCGGGAGATCTACAGCGGCTACAAGATCCGGGAAAAGGTCTTTTTGGAATGGGGCGAAAGGTTCGATTGGCCGGACACCGAGGCCACACCGATCAGCACCCGGCATAGCTGCTATGGCCTGCGAGATCAGTTTGGCGTGCTGGTGGACGGCACCGTAGTCCCCTGTTGCCTGGACGCAGAAGGGGCGGCAGCACTGGGCAATCTGTCGGACACCCCCTTAGAGGAGATCCTACAGAGTCCCAGAGCTACCGCCCTCAAGCAGTCGTTTATCACAAAGCAGATCACCGAACCGCTGTGTCAGCGATGCGGATATGCCGCCATGAAGCAGTATCGTTAAGGCAACGCTGATTTACTTCTGGAAATATTCGATCTCGCCGTCCTCAACCAGGAACCCGGCAAAACCGGACGCCTCCAGACGATCCAAAAAGCCCTTCATCTTCTTCGGCCGACGGAACAGGGAAACGTCGAATTCCCCCCGCAGTGCCTCTGCCTTGGGATATACGGAGGCATAATCGGAGTCGTACACATAGGCGATCTTCTTCCGCAGGGCAGCCGAACGCTCCATGTCGGAGAGGATCCCGAAGATGCGTTCAAAGCCAATGGAGAACCCACAAGCCGCCACATTTTCGCCCACGAACTTGCCGATCAGGTTGTCATACCGGCCGCCGCCAGCCACAGAACCACGGAACTTGTCGCTCTTGATCTCGAACACAGTGCCGGTGTAGTAGCCCTGACCACGGACCAGAGAAATATCGAACTCGATGGTGTAGCCGCCGTCGGACAGTGCCGTAGCGTTTTCGATGATGCTCCGCAGGCCTTCCGTCATGTCTGCACCGACCCGTTCTGCCACAGCGTCAATGGACAGGGGCAGCTCTGCCAGCACAGATGCAAAGGCATCGATGGCACCCTGGTCGAACTGCTTTTCGGTCAGCTCTGCCAAAACCCCCTCCACGCCGATCTTGTCCAGCTTGTCAAAGCTGATGCACACAGAGGCAAGCTGCTCCGGTGCAAAGCCGCAGGAGGACAGCAGGGCGTTGAGCACCTTCCGGTCGTTGATCTTCACGGTGAAGGTACCGATGTCCAGCCGCTGCAGGGCCTTGGCGGTAACGGTGATCAGCTCCATTTCGCAGGCCGGGCTGTTGTCCCCGATGATGTCGATGTCGCACTGGATGAACTCCCGCAGTCTGCCCTTCTGAGGCTGCTCGGCTCTGTACACTCTGTCCATCTGGATGCACTTGAAGGGCAGCTCCAGCTTGGCACGGTTGGCAGCATAATACCGGGACAGGGGCAGGGTCAGGTCGTACCGCAGACCCATGTCGGCCAAATTGTCGCCGTTCTCCATGGCCTTGGTCAGCTTTTCGCCCCGCTTCATGATCTTGAAGATCAGATTCAGGTTTTCGCCGCCGTCGCTCTTGTCTAAGTTTTCAATATCTTCAATAGCGGGAGTCATGATCCGCCGGAAGCCGTTCTCCTTGTAGCAGGAGAGGATGGTCTGCTCCATGTGTTCCCGAAGCGCCACCTGCTCCGGCAGATAGTCGTTCGTGCCTTTTACGGATTTAATACGCATAATTGATATCCTTTCTCTATATGTCACGGATCCAAAATACCGCATGAATAACGGTACCTGCCGATACAAACAATATCTACATTATTATACCATGTCATAGGAACACTGTCAAGCACAATTTTTTCCAAAACCATCCAGAGAACGAAAGGAGCATTCATGCAGACTTTATACACCCAACTGACCCACTACGTCCCCCAAAACGAGCAGGAGCAAAGGGATCTGCCCCTGCTGCTGTACCACGTAGCGCATAGCCCCGATATTTTCACCCGCCGAAACGAGGTCGCCCATTTCACCGCCTCTGCCTGGGTGGTGGATCCCGCCCGCACCCACGTGCTCATGGCGTACCACAAGCTCTATCGTTCCTGGGCATGGCTGGGGGGACACGCCGACGGGGAGACGGATCTGACCGTGACGGCACTGCGGGAAGCCAAGGAGGAAAGCGGTCTTGCAGAGGTGAAGCTGTTGTCAAGCGAGCCATTGTCCATCGAGATCCTGCCGGTGAGCGGACACGAAAAAAAGGGGATCTACGTCCCCTCCCACCTGCATTTGAACGTGACCTACCTGCTGGAAGCCGATCCCACCGCTCCGATCCGGAACCAACCGGCGGAAAACAGCAAGGTCGGCTGGATCCCGGTGGAGCAGATCGAGCGGTATTCCACCGAGACATGGTTTTGCAAACGGATCTATCCCAAGCTAAATAGGCGGGTACAACGGGAATTTGGCAACGGGTAAAAGCCATACTGCTGTAGTATTTGTGGTTATACACAATGAGAATTATGGAAAACGCACAAAAACGTGGGAGCATATTTGGCTGGTTGGTCAATTGACAATGGCGTTGCTGCTGTGCTATACTATACAGTATAGTTATAGGATCGAATACCATTGAGAGGTTTGTATGAAAAATACCAGGAAACGAATGCTGGCGATTTTGCTCTGTGCCTTACTGCTCACGTCCGGTATCCTCAGCGGCTGTGCAGGAGAAGCAGAGCCGGCAGGGGATACCACAGCCCAGTCCGATACCACAGCCGGGGATGATGCGGCAACCGAGGAGACCGAATTGACCGACGGACTGGAAGACGTGGATATGGACGGCTTTGAGATGCGGTTCCTCCATGCCCAGGCCGATCAGATCAACTGGGTCGAGGTGACGCTGGATGCCGGTGCCGATAGCGGCGATATTTTGAACCAGGCGATATTTCTCCGCAACGAGTACATACGGGATCGGTTCAACTGCGAGCTCACCTTTGCGGAAATGCCCCATGTGGACATCGATAGCAAATACTACAAGCAGTATGTCATGAGCGGCGACGATGCCCACGACATTATCATGCTCAACAATACCCATGTGCTCAACCATGTCACCGATGTGGCCGACCTGAACCACCTTCCCCATGTCCGCTTTGACGAGGAATGGTGGAATCCCCAGGGCAGCTCTCTGTTCTATATGGATGGCAAACGCCTTGCCGTAGCCGGGAACTATTCGTTGGCGTCCGTTTCTACTGCCAACTGTCTGCTGTTCAACAAGGGGATCTATACGGATCTGGGCATTGCCGAAAGCCTGTACGATGTGGTGCGGGAAGGCAAGTGGACCATCGATAAGTACTTCAGCGTGGCGGCACAGGCGCAAAACGACCTGAACGGCGATGGCACCATGGATGCCAAGGACCGCTACGGCACCACCGGTACGGTCAAATCGCTGCACAATATGTTCATCGTAGGGGCAGGACTGAGCTGGGTGGGACAGGACAAGGATGGTTTCCCGGTGTTCGAGCCCTCCACGGATGAAAAATTCGTTTCGTATGTGGAAAAGATCGTGAATACCGAGATCGCAGACCCCACCATTTACTATATGCCCACCAACGGTATCCACTCCGAGGAGTACCCGATCCGCTTTGAAGAGGGACAGGCACTGTTCTTCACCTGCTGGCCGAAAAACTTCTTCAAGATCCGGGAGATGGAGTACGAATTTGGCGTAGTACCGGCACCGAAATATGACGAAGCGCAAAGCAAATATTATGCCAATATGGCAAACGGCGAATTCACCACGCTGCCGCGCACCTACCGAGAAGATCGGCTGGAGAACATGGGGATCCTCTTAGAGGCCATGAGCTTCTACACCCAGCAGAACGTGATCCCGGTGTATACCGATAAGGTGCTGGATCTGAAGGTGACACGAGACTACGAATCGGCAGAAATGCTGGATCTGGTGTTCGCCGGTGTGACCTACGACTTTGGCGTAAACGGCTGGGCTACGGATGTCAGCGATAAGCTGATCGAAAAGATCTTCTACGCAAAGTCCACGGCGATCGTATCGGAGCTGGTCGCCATCGAGCCTGTGATCCAGTCGAACATCGAAAAGCTGCGGGTAAGCGTCAAGGAAGTGCCGTAAAGCGTTTCCCATAAATCAACAAACAAAACCAATTCGGTGCAGCAATGCCTGGATTGGTTTTTTTATGGCAAAAAAGCTCCCCACAGCACAGAAGACTGTACCATGGGGAACGAATGTATCGGTTATTCCACAACGAACGTGGTCTCCGGCATCAGAGAAGGCAGCGCACAAAGCTGGATCTTCCGATCGAGATTTCGTACCGTCACCGAGACCGGCGGGAGGGGCTTGTAGATCCGCTCTGCCTCCGGAATGGAGCTGTCACCGCTGTAGTCGTTGAATACGACAAACGGCCGATCACTGGGCGCATTTTCCACGATCTGTAGTCCATCGATGGTCACATATTGGGGCAGATAGCAGGTGTAGCCAAAGTCGTGGTTCCCCGGATTGTGGGCCTCGAAAACGCTCCGATTCTGCCCCAGCGGGTGCCAGATGCAGTTTCGTAGGATCATCTCCCCGTTCCAGGTGCAGCCGTAGTCCACCCGCAGGTTCACCAGCGCATAGCCGTAGGCCTCTGTATCCTCGATCAGGAACGTGCCGTAGCCGATGGCGTTGAGACACTGCCAGCCCAGCACACACCGGCGCAGGGTACAGTTGGTCACACCCATGTGGGCATCGAACCGGGAGAAGTTGCAGTCCTCCAGCACCAGATCCCGACAGAAGTTGGTGCCGATCAGCCCCCAGTAGTGTCTGTCCATAATGTCCGTGGTCTGGGTGCAGCGAGCCAGCGTCACCGAAGAGGCGTTGGACAAATTGATGTCGTAGGAGCCCATGTCCACCGGCTTTCCGGCAGCACCGATGGTGTTGTAGATGTAGTGCCCGGTGAACACACAGTCGTGGACATATACCTCAGCACAGCACTGCACCGACAGAAATCCCACATAGGGCGCACCATGGTCGATCTCCCCGGTCACCAAATGGGTCAGGCCGGAGATCTCCACCCGGCTGCGCTTGACCTGCAAATTCCGGGAGTAGTAGTTGTACTTCGACTCGGCATGGTTGGCGATGGTGGTGAAGGTACCGCCCGTGATGGTCAGCACCTCGGTATCCAGCGGCATCGCATACACGTTTGTCACCTGGTCAAAATCGAAGGCAACCGGAGAGGGCAGTGTCCCATCGGCACGCAGGATGAAGTTGTCCGTTCGTGCTGTGCCGTTGTCCTGGTTCAGCCCCCAGCGGATGTAGTCCCGATGGTTGGCATTGCGCACCAGCACATACAGGTCTTCGCCGGTGGGGTTGGCAAGGGTGGTCTGTCCCTGCCGCAGCGATTCGATGGACAGCTCGAGCTCCTCCCGCTTGCTGCTTACCTGGAAGATGGCCTTGTTTCGACCCTCGAAATCCTGTCCCTCTATGATCCCGCTGTCATCGATGATGAACCGGGCACCGGTCCAGTCGGTATTGGTCTGGATCTGCGCCGTGCAGCCGTGACCACAGATGTAGTAGGTGGCACCTTCCTTAGCTTTCACCGGCAAAGACCGGGCGTTCGCTTCGGCGTGTGCCTGGACGATGGCGGACATATCGTCCGTTTTGCCATCGCCTACAGCACCGTACATTTCATATGTGATATATTCCATAAAACGATACCTCGTTATAGGAGAGATAAATTTTGGCTCAATACAGCCCTACGAAGGACAGCACCGGGCACACACGGGAGTCGGTGATCCGGATCCGTACCGTGTCGGTGGTCACAGGCGCAAAGCGTTCGATCTTCTGGTAGCCAATGGTGGTGCCGTGTGCGATCTCCCGATAGGAGCCGTCGGCTTCCTTCACATCGATGGCGTAGGCTTCCACCCGCTGGCTCATGGGGATGTGTTCCTTGATCACCACATGGCTGATGGCCTGAGGCGCATCCAGACGAATGGTCAGCTCCACAGCGTTGTCCCCGTCGAAGGGCTTGTAGTAGCGGTCGTAGCTGTTTTCCAGCAGGGCATCGGTCAGATGATAGCCGTCGTCCTTGTCTGCCGTGATGGTGGCGTTTTCGGCCAGGTTGTGGGCAAAGGTCTTGCGGATGTATTCGCCCATTTCCCGCAGCCGCTGTACGTCCACGTCGCAGAACAGACCACGTCTATCCGGCGGGATGTTGAGCAGCAGCTTGGAGTTGCCGCCAACGGTACGGTACCAGATGTCCAGCAGGGTCTCGGTGGAACGAACCTTGTCGTCCTCGGTGGCGTGGTAGAACCAACCCGGACGGATGGAGGTATCGGTCTCGGCGGGCTTCCATTGCAGGGACAGCGCACCCTCCAGGAATTCCCGGCTGCCTAAGTCGCGCTGCATTTCGTTGATGGTCTTTTCCCGGAAGGAAGTGTCGTCGCTCTGCTGGCTGTCCTTGGCAACATCCTCGGGAGAAGCAAAGGCGGTGGGCAGTACAGACCATTCGCTGGGTCTGGTGTCCCCGGCTTCGTTGCCGCACCAACGCACGTCCGGTCCGCAAACCGCAATGCAGGCATCGGGCTGCAGCTGCCGGATCAGGGCATAGTACCGATCCCAGTCGTATACCTGCTTCTTTCCGTTGGGGCCTTCGCCGCAGGCACCGTCAAACCATACGGTGAAGATGTCTCCGTAGTTGGTCAGCAGCTCGGTCAGCTGGTTGCAGAAATAGTCGTTGTATGCTTCGGTCCCGTAGAGCTTGCAGTTTCTGTCCCAGGGAGAGAGGTACACACCAAACTTGATCCCGCCACGGTGGCAAGCATCGGAAACCTCCTTGACCACGTCACCCTTGCCGCCCCGGAACGGACTGTTCTTCACACAGTGCTCCGTGTAGGCAGAGGGCCACAGGCAGAAGCCATCGTGGTGCTTACAGGTCAGGATCAGCCCGCCAATACCGGCAGACTTCAGCGCATCCACCCACTGCTCCGCATTCAGCTCGGTGGGATTGAAAATGGATTCCGGTTCGGTACCGTCGCCCCATTCCTTATCGGTAAAGGTGTTCACCGTAAAGTGTGCAAAGGCGTAGAACTCCATCTGCTCCACGATCATCTGCCGGGGAGAGGGATGGCACTTCACCAGTGTCTTGTCATATTCGAAATTCGGATACATAGTTTTCCTCCAAAAGTAATGTTGATGCGAAACAGATCACCGCTTCCGCAGCAGGTATCTGTCCAGTTTTTCCTTCATGTTGTCGGGCATCTCCCGCTTCACCGGGCAGGTCACCGCATTGGCCATCCGATCTGCAAAGGCACAGATGAACTGGGTATCGGCCAGCACGTGGGCAGACTTCATGACAGCCATGGTGTCGTAGGAATTGTGGATGGTGGCGGTATTGGTGGGCGCACTGCGGGCAAAGGACACAGCCGGGATTCCCTTATCGGCAAAGGGCGTAGAGTCGCTGGAGTAAATGTCCTGGTAGGTGTAGGACGTGAAGCCCTTTTCCAGTGCCAGATATGCGATGTAGTGAACCAGCTCTACCTCAGAGGTACAGCAGGCAATGAACTTGCCCATGATGGAGCCGATCATATCGATGTTGATGTTCAGCGCGATCTTAGGCAGCTCCCCTTCATGGGCAGCCACATAGGCCTTGGAGCCCAGCAGCCCTCTCTCCTCACTGCCGCAGAACACGAACCGCAGGCCGTACCGGTGGGGGTGATCCCGGAAATAGTCCATGATCCCCAAAAGCCCAATGCAGCCGGACATATTGTCGTAGGCACCCTGAGACAGGGAAGTGGAGTCGTAGTGTGCGGTGAACACGATGGTGTCGGCGATCTCACCGGGCATCTCTGCCACCACGTTCCGGGACTGGCCCATGTATTCATCCTGCCGCAGGGTGATCTTCACATGGGATACCCCTTTCTCCACCAGCGCAATGGCGGACTTGGCATTGATGTTCACGCCGGGGATCTTCTTTCCATCGGTGATATAGGAGCGCAGCTCTCTCTGGTCGATGTCGTAGTCGGCATAGTTGGCGTTGCCATCATAGGTGATGAAGCCTACCACGCCAGCCTCCACCAGATCCTTGTACATCCACGCACCCAGGTATCCGTCGATCAGCACGATCTTGTCCTTGCACAGGGAAAGGTTGTACTTGTCCGCATGGGGCAGGTAGAACAGCTCGCCCTCTACCACCCGGCTGCCGGCACACAGGTATCCCTTGCAGGGGATCAGCTCACCGTCGGCTTCTAAGGTAGCGGTGTGGATGGTGGCCATATCCACCGGGAAGGATTCCAGCTTAGCCTCCACCCCTCTGTCCGCACAGCACTGCCGTAGATATTCTGCACAGGTCAGCTCCTCTGCACTGCCGCCGGTACGCACATAGGCGGTGTCGGTAAAGATTTTTTGAATTTGTTCGATAGTCATGAAACGATTCCTTTCTGTCGAGTTCTATCGTTACTATTATTATACCGGAAAATCCACCACATTACAACAGCTTTTTGTAAATATACAGCGATGGATTTTTACCATAGCAGAAAAAACGCCATCCCTCTTGCATCTGCCGGGTAGGTGTGGTACAATACAGAGTGAAATTCTACCAAAGCTGTGAGGTCATCATGCAAACGAATATTCTCTCCCTGCCCATCCCGGAGGGCACACCGCTCTATAAGACCATGTTCCAGGTGCAGGCCGAGGGCTGTGCCGTCGCCCTGTATTCCGATAAGACCTATTGGGACGGCACCGTCAATTTCGGTGTCTTGGATCTGACCCCCGGTACCGCCGCCCGTGTCACCGTGACACCGCTGTTTTCCTTCCGCTCCGTGCAGATCCTGCCGGAAATGCTGGGTATCGTGCCCCAGGTCACAGACGGCGTGCTCCGGTTCACCACACCGACCCATCCCACCCAGATCACCATCGTGTTCGATGGTCAGTACAAGGCGGGCAATGTGCTGCACCTCTTTGTCAATGCCATCACAGAAGCACCGGCTGAGGAGGAAGGCCGGACCCTGCTGACGTTCCCCGCCGGTTTCCACGATGTGCGCACCTCGGAAGGCTATGCCATGCCCGTGGGAGACGACACCACCGTGTACCTGGCACCGGGTGCTGTGCTGTACGGCGGGATCCGTGCGGCGGGGAAGAACATCCGGCTCTGCGGCAGCGGCATGCTCCTGACCGACCGGGACTGCAAAAGCATCTCTTTAGATGCCGTACAATGCGAGAACCTGACCATCGAGAACATCCTCGTCCACTCCCACGCCCGCAACGGCTGGAACATCCATTTGTATCTTTGCACGGACGTAATGGTGGAGAACTTGAAGGTCCTGTCCACCACCTATGCCTGCACCGACGGGATCGATATTTCCAACGGTCAGAACGTGCAGATCCGCAATAGCTTTGTCCGCTCCTGCGACGACAGCATTTCCCTCAAAGGCTTCGACCGAGAACGTCCCTGTGAGAATATCCACCTGTCCCATATGATCCTGTGGAACGACTGCAACAATTCCATGGTGGTGGGGGAGGAGAGCAAGGCGGCCTACTACCGCAATATTTCCTTCCGGGACATCGACGTGCTGTTCTCCTACGACGATCCCCAGTACCACGAACAGTTGGACGAACGGGCGGTCATGGGCATCGTACTGCTGGACGGCGTGCCCTGCAGCGACATTCTATGGGAAAATGTGCGGATCCACAAATGCGAACGCTTGTGCTGCATGGTCTTCCGGGACAGCTTTTGGTTCGGCACGGTAAAGGGGGATCAAACGAAAGCCGGCGGCATCGATGGCGTGACCCTGCGGAACATCCGTGTCTTCTGCGACAGCGGCAGCAAGATCGCCGACCAGATCCTGTTCGAAGGCTACGACGAGACCAAAAAGGTGCAGAACGTAAGCATCCAGCTCTGCCAGATCATGGGGGTGGAGATCGACGAAAGCTATCCTAAGCTGGTGCAAAACGAATTTGTGGGGGATGTTGTGGTTTCGAAGACGTTGGTGTAAGCATAAAGAAAATGCAGTACCTGCTGTGATTTTGGGTACTGCATTTTTGGTGTGCGTTAAAAATCTTACAAATCGTGCTTGTGTATGCGTTTAGCGGCAATCTCATAAACGGCATCATCTGCACGAGCACCAACGACGATTACGACCATTTTTGTGTCTGTCTGGATCAACTTGTAAACGACTCGCAATCCTGCATCACGTAGTTTGATCTTCATTAGTCCGGTCAAATTGCGATTTCCTTTGTTTCCAAGAGGCTTTCCATAGCCACCTTCTTGTACAGATACTGGATTCTGTAAAACCTTATAAATTGCTTTGGTGACCAATATTTGTTGATTACCGGATAAGCTACGTAGATCTTTTTCTGCCTCAGGAAGAAAGGATAAATGCCAGTTCATTCTAATTCAACCTCATCAAATCCAGCAAGATCTGCTTCTGTGATCCCTAAGTTTTGTAGAACGGTATCACCGTCGATCAATTTGCTTTGATCAAAGTGCTGCAGTCGCTCTGTAGCTATGGCTGCCAGCTGGGCATCGTTTAGGGCATCCATGATCTGGATATACTCTGCCGGAGAAAGCAAAACACATTCCGGTGTATTGTTTTTCATAACGACTTTTGCCCCTGTTTTCTTCACTTCTTCAAATACTTTGCCGGCCATACCTCGGTTGAATAGAGAGATAGAGATAGTATTCTTGATAGCACTCGAAATATCCACCATGTGATATCCTCCCATACGTTTTTGTGCCTAGATACAGTATAGCACAAAGTGGTGAAAAATGCAATAGATTTGCTGCAGAATTTACTGATGGTGTGCAACAGGAGCTTTACAGCTGTCTTATACTTTGTGTGCTGTATTGATTCCGACATTCATTTCTTTCAAAGATATGTCTGCGATACCATTTTACATAGCGATTTGACTGGCTTTTTTCATCGCACCTTCATCACATCAATTTTCCATAAGCTCCATAGAGACCACAAATGTATTCCCCTCAAATGCGTAGGGCGAGGACCCATACCCGCTGGCGCAGAACAAATGGGTCGGCTTGCCGGTTTCGTCAAACAGCAGGGAAGGCCGTTCCAGGTTTCCCTGGACCGAGGTGTGTCCGTCTGCCCACTGTACCGTGCGGGAATAGATCTTCGGCTGGGGGGCGATCTCGAAATCCATGCAGTCGTCGCTTTCCGCATAGAAGCCGCTGCCCCATTCGCCGGTGATCCCGTAGGCGCCGTGCTTTACGTCATCCTTGGCGATCAGGCAGAATTTCTTCCGCTTGTCGTCATACCAGATGAAGGGATCCTCGATGTGGTAGTCTTCATCCGCAAACTGCAAGATCGGCTTGTCCGACAACCGGCGGAATTCCCCATCCGGCCGATCGGCTACAGCAATGCCCAGCTTCAAGGGCTTGCCGGAGCTTTGCCGGGATTTGTAGATCATGTACGTGGTCCCGTCCGGCAGAATGGCTACCGAAGGATTGGTGGTGACGGTGCAGTCCCAATAGGAGCAGTCACGAGGCTCCAACAGCGGCGTGTCCCGGCGCACATAGGGCCCTTCGATGGTGTCGGCTACCCCCAGCCCGATCCGCTTCCGGTTCCAGGTCTCCAGCACATAATCGCTGGGAATATCCCCTTCCTCCGGCACATCCCAGCTGTAGGTGCAGCCCATGTGGTAGAGGTAGAATTTGCCGTTCCAGGTCTTAATGCAGGTGTTGTGGGTGTTCATACCGTCAAAATACTGTCTCCCTCGCCGGGGTAGCACCACCTCGGCAAAGGTGTAGGGTCCCTCCGGCTTGTCCGAGACCGAGCGAATGATCTCACTGCGGAACAGCCAGTTGGCACCAAATCCATACTTCTTCGGCCAGCGGGAGGAGAACATGTGGTACTTCCCATCCACCTTCAGCACCGAGCAGTCCCAAACGTAGTAGTCCTCCAGCTCCAATGCGATCCGTGCCTTCCCGGCCGTATATCCAAAATTTTCAGCCATACTGCAAGTTGTCCTTTCTGTATGCATATCGTTTTTTTCATAAATACACCTATAGTATACCAGCTTCCCGCCCAAATGTCAACCGGTCGCCACACCCATATTTCTCCATAATTTTCGCCCATATGGTTGACAGTTCCATAGATAAGGTGTTATAATGTAGTTACTCTATCTTTTTTTACAGCAAAGGAACGACATGAGATCCAAAATCAAACTGAACCTACCCATGATCGGCGTGATCCTGACCTTGGCATGGCCCACCATGTTAGAGCAGCTCATGCAGACCGCCGTACAATACATCGATACCGCCATGGTGGGCGCATTGGGGCTGCAAGCCACCGCAGCGGTAGGTGCTACCACCACCGTCAGCTGGCTCATCGGCAGTGCCATCTCTGCCACCAGCATCGGCTTTTTGTCCTTTATCGCCAGAGCCTATGGTGCCAAGGATAGGCAGGCGGCGGCTCGTGCAGTCTCCCAGGCGGTACTGGCGGTACTGGTGCTGGGGACGGTGTTCACCATCCTGCCCTTGACCCTCAGCCACTATGTTCCCGTCTGGATGCAGGTGGACGCAAGCATACGCCCCACCGCCAGCCTGTATTTCTTCATCCTGTATGTCCCCATGCTCCCCCGAACGGCCAGCATCATCTTTGGCACCGTACTACGAGCGGCGGGGGACACCAAAACACCCATGAAGGCCGGCGTGCTGGTGAACATCACCAACGTGGTGCTGAACTTCCTTTTTATCTATGAGACCCGCACCATGACCCTCTTCGACCATAGCTTCACCATGTTCGGTGCCGGTTGGGGCGTGGCGGGGGCAGCCGTTGCCAGTGCCATTGCCTATACCCTCGGCGGCATCCGGATCACCATGGTGCTGTGGAAGCATCCGCTGGTCTCCCCAAAGGGACAAAAGCTGAAGCCGGATAAGGAGATCCTTCTCCCCTGTCTGAAGATCGCCCTGCCCAATATGTTCCAGCGGATCGGCACCTCTCTGGGATATGTGGTCTTCGCCGCCATGATCAATTCTTTGGGAGACGTGTCCACCGCCGCCCATACCATCGCCAATACCGTGGAATCCGCCTTCTATATCCCCGGCTACGGTATGCAGACCGCCGCCGCTACTTTGGCCGGTAACGCATACGGCGAGGGGGACAGAGAAAAAATGAACGAGCTGGCAAGGATGTTCATTCCCATCGAGATCGGGCTGATGATCCTGTCCGGCGGCTGCCTGTTCCTTTGCGCACCCAGCCTTATGCACCTGTTCTCCAAGGATCCGGAGGTCATTCGTCTGGGCAGTACGATCCTGCGCATGGTGGCAGTATCCGAGCCCTTCTACGGCTTCTCCATCATTTTGGAGGGCCTGATGCAGGGGGTGGGAAACACCAAGGAACCATTCATATACAACATCATCGGTATGTGGGGCATCCGCATCGTGGGTACCTTCCTCTGTACCCAGCTGCTACACATGACCCTTGTCTCCGCCTGGGCCTGCATGATCCTGCATAACCTGTTCATCTTTATCCTGTACTGCATCTGCTACATCCGCCGCCGGTGGAATCCGTTGGAGGTGGAGCTGCGGAAAGCCAAGCAATAGAACATACACCGAAAGGGAGAAAACATATGAAAGAAGTACATCTGATCTGCAATGCCCACTTAGACCCCATTTGGCAGTGGGAATGGGAAGAGGGTGCCGCCGCCGCCCTGTCCACCTTCCGTGCCGCCGCAGACTTAGCCGACCAGTTCGACTATATCTTCTGTCACAACGAGGTGACCCTGTACAAGTATATCGAAGAATACGCACCGACCCTGTTTGCCCGCATCAAGGAGCTGATCCGGGTAGGCAAGTGGCATATCATGGGCGGTTGGTATCTCCAGCCCGACTGCAATATGCCCTGTGGCGAAAGCTTTGTCCGGCAGATCCAGGTGGGTCACCGGTACTTTATGGAAAAGTTTGGCGTGAACCCCACCACCGCCATCAACTTCGACGCATTCGGTCACACCAGAGGCCTGGTGCAGATCTTGCATAAGTGCGGCCAGGACAGCCTGATCCTGACCCGTCCCGGCAACGATCCCACGCCCGCCGGTCAGTTCTGGTGGGAAGGCTTTGACGGCAGCCGCATCAAGGTCAACGGTGTTCGCCAGGGCTACAACTCTCCTTTGGGTCATGCAGCCGAAGCGATCCAAGGAAAGGCAAACGGGCAGCCGGAGGACGTGATCTGCGTGCTGTGGGGCGTAGGCAACCATGGCGGCGGCCCTTCCCGCAAGGATCTTGCCGACATCCAGAAGCTGCAAGCCGAAGGCTCCATGGAGATCCTGCACTCCACGCCGGAGACGTTCTTTGCCCGCATCGACCCCAAGGTGGTCCACGACAAGTCCCTGCGCACCGTTATGCCCGGCTGCTACACTTCTATGACCCAGATCAAGCGCAAGCACGCCGAGCTGGAGAACACCTTATTCATGGTGGAAAAGCTGTGCTCCGTTGCCGCCAACCGGGGCCTGATCGCATATCCGGAAAAGGAGCTGGATGAGGTGGTGGAGGATCTGCTCAATGCCCAGTTCCACGATGTGCTCCCCGGCAGCGCCGTGCGTGCAGGAGAAGAAAACGGCCTTAGACTGCTGGACCACGGTCTACTGATGCTGAACCGCCTCCGTGCCAGAGCGTATTTTGCCATGGCGAATACAGAACCCAGCGCCGCCGAAGGGGAATATCCCGTGCTGGTGATGAACCCGAACCCCTACGAATGGGAGACGGAGATCTTCTGCGAATTCTCTTTGGCAGACCAAAACTGGTCGGACAGCGAAGCCTACTATCCCCGTGTGCTGGATACGGACGGCAACGAGATCCCGGCACAGCTGGTCAAGGAGGAAAGCAACCTGAATCTGGACTGGCGCAAGCGGATCTGCTTTAGAGCGAAGCTGGCACCGCTGACCCTGACCCGCTTCTCCGTGTACATGGAAAAGCAGCCGAAGAAGACAAACGTGTACGACAGCGGCAGCGATGTGATCGTGGACCTGCCCCAGATCGGCAAGCACGTGGAGATCGACGGCAAGACGGGGCTTTTGCGTTCGTACCGGATCGGCGGCAAGGAATATATCGATGCCACCAAGGGCGGTGCCTTCCAGCCGGTGTTCTACAAGGACAATCCCGACCCCTGGGGCATGGGTGCTTTCCAGCTCACCGCTATGGGAACGGATCCCACACCCTTCACCCTGATGGCAGAACCGGACGGTATGTTCAAGGGCATGCGACCCATCCAGGTCATCGAGGATGGGGCGATCTACACCGGCGTGGAATGCTTCTTCCGCTGCGAAAACACCAGAGTCCGTGTGGAATACGACATTTATAAAAACACCGATGCCGTAGACGTAAAGGTGGACGTGTTCCTGGCCGACAACGACCGTATGCTGAAGCTGGCCCTGCCTCTGACTGCAAACGGCACCTACATCGGCCAGACTGCCTTTGGTACGGAGCCGCTGTACATGGATGGCAGAGAATGCGTGGCACAGCGGTTCGTAGCACTGCGGAACGAGGAGAACTGCATCGCACTGCTGAACCAGGGTACCTATGGCTCCTCGTATAAGGACGGTGTGCTGTCTATGTCGCTGGTGCGTGGCGTATCCTATTGCGCCCACCCCATTGGCGACCGGCCCATCATCCCGTCGGATCGGTATGTGAAGAAGATCGACATGGGCGAGCGCAACTTTACCTTCCGTCTGACCGTGGCACCGGAGGAAGCCTTGGAACGGTTGGCACTGGAATACAATGTCCCCGCCTACGCCTGCAACGTGTTCCCCTTGGGCGAAAAGGGAACGACCACACCCTTCACCCTGTCCGTGGCAGACAAAAACATCGTGCTTGTGACCATGAAGAAGGCGGCAGAGGAGAGCGGCTACCTGATCCGGCTGCTGAACAACTGGTCACAGGAGAAAAAGACCACCCTGACCTGTCAGGATACGAGTCTGTCCTTGCGCTTTGGCGGGTACGAAGTGAAGACGATCCGGTGGGAGGATGGCAAATTGACGGAAATCACGGCTCTTGTGATATGAATATTTTACCAGGTTTTTTTGCGTGAAAATACAGACAAAACGGCGATTTTGTGGTATAATACTGACGTAAGGCAAACCCTACCAATCTTCTACGATATATAAAGGAGTAAGCATATGAAAAAGATCTATACCGGTAAAACCAAGGACGTATACGCACTGGACAACGGTAACGTCATGCTCAAGTTCAAGGATGACTGCACAGGCAAGGACGGCGTATTCGATCCCGGTGAAAACACCGTAGGCCTGACCATCGAGGGGATCGGCAAGGCCAATTTGCAGACCTCCGTTTATTACTTTGAAAAGCTGAAGGAAGCCGGCATCAAGACCCACTATGTCAGCGCCGATGTGGAAAACGCCACCATGGAAGTACTGCCGGCCACCGTGTTCGGTCACGGTCTGGAAGTGATCTGCCGTCTGGTCGCTACCGGTTCCTTCATCCGCAGATACGGCGAATACATGGAAAACGGCACCAGACTGGAAGGCGGCTACGTAGAATGCACCTTCAAGAACGATGAAAAGGGCGACCCGCTGGTGACCTGCGAAGGTCTGGCCGCACTGGGCATCATGACCCCCGCCATGTTCGAAAGCATGAAGGAACAGACCCTGAAGATCACCAAGATCGTAGCAGACGACCTCAAGACCATCGGTCTGGATCTGTGGGACATCAAGTTTGAATTCGGCTACAACAACGGCGAAGTGATCCTGATCGACGAGATCGCCTCCGGCAACATGAGAGTCTACAAGGGCGACACCATCGTAGAACCCGTTGCGCTGACCAAGCTTATCCTGAACAGATAACAACGCATAAACCCAATAGAAAAAAGCAGTCACCCAAAATGGCTGCTTTTTCTGCACAGGCAGGTCCGAAATAGAAAAACACCGTCTGCCACATTTTTTTCACAGACGGTGTTTGGGATCCGCTATATCATTTTGTTTTTTGGCTCCCCCGCAGGAAGAACAGCACATACAGCACAGAGAGTGCCGTGAACACCACCGCAATGGCCGACACCACCTGCTGGGCGTATATTGACAGCCCAAACAGCCTGTTGCCGCTTTCCTGGATGTACGACACCAGACCGGATACCACGATGGTGGTCAAGAACCCAACGAAGCCGGATACCGCCTGAGAAAGTGCCAGCGCATTGGAGCGCATATCCGTCTTCACCAGATCGAACACCAGATTGGTCAGCGCACTGTTGATCCCGCCCATGGCAATGGCATACAGCGCATAGTACAGGGTGTAGAACACACGGCCGTTCTCCGGCACCGTGAACACGTTCACCAGGAATCCGAGCCCTGCGATCCCCAGACAAATGCTCACCATGGATGCAAAGGAATTCTTGTCCGCAAACTTCCCCCAGAAGGTGGAAACGCTGGCCCGCACCAGGCTGTACACGATGCTGAGAATGGACACAAACTGCAAGCTGAACCCCAGCTCCTTGATGCAGTAGGTGCCGTAGAAGGGCGTGGCGGCGCTGTTGGCAATGTGCCAGAGCACAAACAGGATCGTCACCTTCACCACATTTTTGTCCTGTAAGGTGGAGAGCATCTGCCGGATGGGATTTTGCTTCTCCGGTTCCTCGGTGGCCGGGAGCTCCACGGAAAACGCCATGGTCAGCGTGTGCAGCACCATCAGCACGAACACCGTGATCCCACACAGCACAAAGGCCGTCTCGATCTGTCCCAGCGCCTGGTAATGGTCGATGAGCGTGCCCATGCCAAAGGAAAACAGCATCCCGGACAGCAGCGACACGATCTCCTTATAGGAGGTAAAGACCCCACGCTTCCGGTCATCCACCAGCGACATGAGCCAGCTGATCTTCAGCGGATGGATGCAGTTGTAGATCAGATACGCCAAAAATATCGCCACGATAAATAGGACGATCTTCACTTGCTTGCCGCCCCCAAACAGCGTTTGGGTACCAGACAAAGGAATGATGTATAGCAGCAGGAACAGTAGCTGGTTCACCACGGAGAGGGACGTGACGATGGTCTTCACCCGCCGCCGCTTCAAAAATACGGAGAACAGCTGGAAAAGACAGCCCAGAGAGATAGAGGAAGATAGGATCCCTGTGAGACTGTCGGACATCCCCAGATGGGAGGTCAATGTGGCCAGATAGGAGCCGGCGAACAGAATGGAAATAAAATACTCCAGAGCAGCCTCGATGATGTACAGGATCCGGCTGCGCTGCATGGCTTTTTCGTTCATGAAAGCACCTCGCAGGATACGATAAAAATGTATGCGCACATTTCGGTACGCACCGAGATCAAATCGACACTATTATAGCAGAAACAGACAGCATTTGCAAGAGTCTAACAAAGTATTGGCAAAAACACCGGTTAAAAAGAAAGGAAGACATATGAAAACGTGTATCATAGAAGCCCACAGAGGCGTGGGTACCGATTGTCCGGAGGAGACGCTCACTGCATTCCGTGCCGCCGTTGCCCAGGGCTATGGCATGATCGAGCTGGATACCAAATTTACCAAAGATAACCAATGTGTCCTGCTGCATGACGGCACCGTCAACCGCACGGGGAGAGCGCAGGATGGCTCTGTGCTGAAAAAAGAGCTTCGCATCGACGAGATCACCTTAGCCGAGGCACAGCAGCTGGATTTCGGCATCTGGAAGGATCCTGTGTTTGCCGGTGAAAGGATCGCCACCTTAGAGCAGGCACTGACGCTGGCTATGGGTGCCGCGATCCCGCTGAAATTCGACAACGTCCTGTGGTGCCATACCGAAGAACAGCAGCAGATCTTCTTCGATACCATCAAGGCTATGGGCGCAGAATACATCACGGAGATCACCTGTGGTAGCGTCTCCCAGATCGAAAAAGCACTTCGCCAGCTGCCGGGCATCCAGATCCACTACGATGGCCCCGTGTCCCCGGAACGGATGGCAGAGGTCGCCGCCGTGGTGCCCAAGGAGCAGCTGACCACCTGGATCCGCTTTGACAACAAGATCACCGCATGGTGCAAGAACCCGGCAGTCAACGCAGAAAACGCAGCACTGGTCAAGCAGTACGGTAAGCTGGGCGTGTGGCTCATCACCCAGGAGGAAGAAATGCAGACCGCTGTGGAAGCCTACGGTGCCGACATCATCGAGACCGATGGCACCTTGAAGCCGTAACGAAATATTTTGCAGTAAAAAGCCCTTGCCTGTGCCCAAACCGGTAGGGCTTTTTGCGTACAAAAGAAGATTTTGTTGCCCCACCACCGCCGAAATGCGAATTGTTATTTGACTTATTACCCGATGTGTGGTATAATATAGATAAGTATGATCGACCGCCCCGATGCAGGCGTATAGTAGGGATCAGAAAGCGAAAGTTTGAATTGTAGTGCAGGAGAAATAGTATGCAGAAAACCATAGAGATCACAAACAGCGAGATCACCGCCCGCCTGTTTGGCAGCTACGATAAAAATACCGCCCGGATCGAAGAGGCCTTTGGCGTGCGGATCAGCAACCGGCAGTCGATCAGCGATATGGGCGACACCATCCTCATCGACGGCGAACCGGAGGCCGTGCGACAGGCAGCGGATTGCTTGAATTATCTCAAACGCATCCTGACTCTGGGCAGCGAGATCACCGACCAGAACGTGGATTATGTCATCGGCATGGTGCGGGACGGCAAGCTGGAGGAGCTGGCTGCCTTTGACGAGGACTGCTTCTTAGTGACGGTCAAGGGCAAGCCCATCAAGGCAAAGACCGTGGGACAAAAGCGGTATGTGGATGCCATCCGCAAGAATACCGTGGTGCTGGGCGTAGGACCTGCCGGTACCGGGAAGACCTACTTAGCCGTGGCCATGGCGGTGAAGGCACTGAAAAGCCACGAGGTCAGCCGGATCATTTTGACCAGACCCGCCGTGGAAGCCGGAGAACGACTGGGCTTTTTGCCGGGGGATCTGCAAAGTAAGATCGACCCCTATCTGCGTCCGCTGTACGATGCCCTGTACGATATGCTGGGACCAGAGAACTGCGCCCGCCTCATCGAGAAAATGACCATCGAGATCGCGCCGCTGGCCTATATGCGTGGCCGGACCCTGGACGACGCGTTCATCATCCTGGACGAAGCACAGAACACCACCCCGGAGCAGATGAAGATGTTTTTGACCCGACTGGGCAACGGCTCCAAGATCGTGGTCACCGGCGACCTGACCCAGACCGACCTGCCCTACGGTCAAAAGAGTGGCCTGGCAGCAGCGGTGCATATTCTGGATGGTATCGAGGATATCGCCGTTCACCAGTTCACCGAACGAGATGTGGTGCGGCACAGACTGGTGCAGAAGATCATTTTGGCCTATGACAAATACGATAGAGAGCGTGCGGTCAAGGCAAACGAACGGCGGGAGAAGGAAAGAAAGCAGTTCACACCGGCCCGGCGCATGGGACAGGACAGACGATAAAGCAAGGGTAGACAACAATGAAAATACAGATCGATTGGTCTGATGACCAGAATACGTACAAGACCGGGTTCCTGCTGCGGCATAGACTGAAGAAGGCCGTGCGGGCTGCCCTGGCCTATGAAAAATTCACCAAAGACGTGCGTGTGTCCATCACCTTCACCGACAACGAAGGGATCCGCAAGCTGAACCGGGAATACCGAGAGAAGGATGCCGCCACCGATGTGCTGTCCTTTCCCCTGTATTCCTGGGAGGACGGAGACACCCCGGAGCCGGATATGGCCGTGGAGCTGGGAGACATCGTCCTCTCCCTGGAGCGAGCCGATGCACAGGCAAAGGAATACGGCCACAGCTTCCAGCGGGAGACGGCGTTTTTGACGGTGCATTCGGTGCTGCATCTGCTGGGCTACGACCACGAAAGAAGCGAAGAAGAAGAAAAAGATATGTTCCGCAGACAGGAAGAGATCATGATCCTGCTGGGACTGCCCCGGAAATGAAGAATTAGGAAGGTATAACAATGGAACAGAAGAATCCCAAGACCGCATTTATCGCCATCGTAGGCAGACCCAACGTGGGCAAATCCACCCTGATGAACCACCTGCTGGGGGAAAAGATCGCCATCGTCTCCTCCAAGCCCCAGACCACCCGAAACCGGATCATGGGCGTGCTGACAAAGGAAGAGAAGCAGTTCGTCTTCTTTGACACCCCCGGCGTACACAAATCCAAGAACAAGCTGGGCGACTTTATGATGAAGTCCGTTCGCTCCTCTGTGGGGGCTGCCGATGCGGTGATCCTGATCGCCGATGCCGGTCATCCCGCCGGAGACATCGAAAAGCAGCTCATCGAACAGATCAAAAAGAGCGAGCTGCCCTCCATGCTGGTGCTGAACAAGATCGACCTGATCAACCGGGAAAAGCTGGCAGAGACCATCGCCGGATATGCCGCACTCCATAGCTTCGATGCCGTGGTACCCACCTGTGCCGAATCCGGCAAGAACGTGGATGCCGTGCTGGAGGAAGCAGAGCAGTTTTTGTACGAGGGCGAGTGGATGTTCGCCTCCGATACCCTGACCGACCAGCCGGAAAAGCAGATCGCCGCCGAGATCGTGCGGGAGAAGCTGCTGCGTACCCTGTCGGAGGAAGTGCCCCACGGGACGGCTGTCATGATCGAGGAATTCACGGAGGAAGAAAATATGCTGCGGATCCGCGCCGAGATCTTCTGCGAAAAGGCCTCCCACAAGGGGATCATCGTAGGGAAGGGCGGCGAGACCCTGAAAAAGATCGGCACCTACGCCAGAGAAGACATGGAAGCCTTCTTTGGTGTCAAGGTGTACCTGAACCTGTGGGTCAAGGTCAAGGAAAACTGGCGAGACTCCGACCTGGCGCTGAACAACTTTGGTTATAATAAGAAAGAGATCGATACCTGAGCATAAGGAGGACGGACCATGGAACGGCTGGAAGTGGACGGCCTGGTGATCCGGGAGACCATCACAGGGGAGTCCGATGAGCTGCTGAGCATCCTGACAGCGGACCATGGAAAGATCACCATTGCCGGTCGTGGCGTGCGGAGCCTGCGCAATCCCCATGCGGCGGCGGTGCAGCTGTTCGTCTATAGTACGCTGCTGCTGGATAAGCCGAAGAAATACTACTATATCCGAGACTCCTTCTATATCGAAAATTTCGAGAAGATCCGTTACGACGTAGAGAAATTGGCACTGGCCACCTACCTGTGTGATGTAGCGGCAGACTTTGCCTTAGAGGAAGTGCCGGATCCCACCCTAATGCAGCTGATCCTCAACGCCCTGTATGCGCTGGCCTATCGAGAGGACATCCCGCCCGCCCGGATCAAAGCGGCCTTTGAGCTGCGGGTGATCAGCGAAGAGGGTCTGCGGCCCGAGGTGTCCACCTGTGGCATATGTCGGGAAATGCTGACCGATGGGGGCTATCTGGATGTGATGAACGGTCGGGTGCTTTGCAAGGCCTGTCAGGAGCAGTACGTCCATTCTGCCGCCTATGCCCTGGACGAGGCTACCGCCAAGATCCACGTGAAGCTGACTCCGGCGGCGCTGTGTGCCATGCAGTATATCGTACAGGCACCACTGAAACGCTTCTTATCCTTTCAATTGGAAAAAAGCGACCTGACCGTGCTGGGCATCGCCTGTGAGCGGTATCTTCTCAACCATGTGGAGCATAGTTTTTCGTCGTTAGAGTATTATCACTCTCTGCAAGCATTTCAGCTGTGAAGGCTGCGGAGAGAACAAGAGGAAACCTGAAATGAATCAAAAAGCGATCTATATATTGGAATTTGAAAAGATCCGAGAGATGCTGGCAGACTGCGCCCATACAGACGGGGCAAAGGAGCTGGCACTGCACCTGCAACCCTCCTCGGATATCGTAAAGGTGCAGAAAATGCAGCAGCGCACCACCGATGCCAAAAAGCTGGTGGGCATCAAAGGCCAGCCCTCCTTCGGCACCATCAAGGACATTCGTCCCTCCATCGAACGAGCCGAAAAGGATGCCATGCTGTCCATGCGGGAGCTGCTGGACTGTGCCGCCGTCCTGCGCTGTGCCCGTACCCTGACCGACTACCGCCAAGGGGAACGCACCCCGGAGACCTCCCTGGACGAGATCTTCGACCGGCTGATCCCCAATCGTTTGCTGGAAGAAAAGATCACCCGCTCCATTGTGGCAGAGGATTTCATGGCAGACGAGGCAAGCCCGGAGCTGTCCGACATTCGACGCAAGATCCGGCAGGTCAACGGCAAGATCAAGGATACCTTGCAGCAGTACGTCAGCGGCCAGTCCAAGTATTTGCAGGAGAACATCGTCACCTCCCGTGGCGGTCGATACGTGATCCCGGTGAAGGCGGAATACCGCAACGAGGTCAAGGGCCTGATCCACGACACCTCCCAGTCCGGTGCCACCTTGTTCATCGAACCCATGGCCGTGGTGGAGGCCAACAACGAGCTGCGTACCCTGGAAAGCCGGGAGACCCACGAGATCGAACGGATCCTGCGGGATCTGTCCGCCGGTGTGGCCGTGTCCGGTCATGCACTGGAGCTGAACTATCTCAACATCAACGAAATGGCGTTCCTGTTCGCCTGCGCAGATCTGTCCTATAAAATGGATGCCTCCCCGGCGCAGATCTCCCATAAGCAGGAGATCACCCTGTACAAAGCCAGACACCCTCTGCTGGACAAGACCAAGGTGGTGCCCATCACGGTAAATCTGGGAGAGGGACAGCAAATGCTGGTGATCACCGGTCCCAACACCGGTGGTAAGACCGTTACTCTGAAGACCATCGGGCTGTTCACCATGATGACCCAAGCCGGTCTGCACATTCCCGCCGAGGACAGCTCCCGGATCGGTGTGTTCGACGAGATCTTCTCCGACATCGGGGACGAACAGAGCATCGAGCAGTCCCTGTCCACCTTCTCCTCCCATATGAAGGGCATCGTTCCCATCATCGAGACCATGACCGAGCGTTCCTTGATCCTGTTCGACGAGCTGGGTGCCGGTACAGACCCGGTAGAAGGTGCGGCGCTGGCTATGTCCATTTTGGAAGAAGTGCGGCAGTCCGGTGCCCTGTGTGCGGCGACCACCCACTATGCGGAGCTGAAATCCTATGCGCTGGAGACCGAGGGCGTGTGCAATGCCTCCTGCGAATTCGACGTGGCGACCCTGCGTCCCACCTATCGCCTGATCATCGGTACCCCCGGCAAGTCCAATGCCTTTGCCATTTCGGAAAAGTTAGGGCTGCCGGAGACCATCGTCAAGCGGGCTGAAAACTTTGTGGACACCGGCTCCCGGAACTTCGAGGGTGTCATCGAAAAGCTGGAAGCTACCCGCCACGAGCTGGAAGCCGAAAAGAGCGAGGTCTCCCGCCTGAAGCAAGAGTTCACCGCATACAAGAACAAGGCAGAAAAAGAGCTGGCCGATAAGGTGGGCAAGGCAGAAAAGGAAGCCGAAAAGATCCGACAGAAGGCACAGGAGACCCTGGACGGCGCACGGATCACCAGCCAATATGTGTTCGACCAGCTGGAAGAGCTGAAGCGGCAGAAGGATGCGGCGGATCTGGCCGAGAAGATCGCCAACGCCAAAAGGGACGTGCGCAAGCGTGTCCGGGACTACGACGATCAGATGAATCCCGGCTGGGAAGTGGAGGACGACGAAGAGGACTACGTACCGGAGCGTCCCCTGCACAAAGGCGATGCAGTCCGGCACCGGAATTTGGGTACCACCGGCGTACTGCTGGACGATCCGGACAAAAACGGCAACGTGACACTGCGCATGGGTGCTGTGAAGACCAGAGCCAATGTGGCAGACCTGCGGTTGTTGGACGAAGCGGAGCAGAAAAAGCAGCAGAAGAAGACCGGCGGCGGTGTGAAGACCTCCGTGTCCCGTGCCTTCAAGACCGAATGCGATGTCCGTGGCATGACCGGCGAAGAAGCCTGGTTCGTGGTGGACAAATACCTGGACGAGGCCAAGGTGGTCAATATCAAGAGCGTCATGATCATCCACGGCAAGGGGACCGGCGCACTGCGCAACGCTTTGTGGAAGCAGTTCAAGAGCGACAGCCGTATCGCGACCTTCCGGGCCGGACAGTACGGCGAAGGGGATTACGGTGTTACAGTTGTAGAACTCAAGTGATTTTTGGGACGTATATCAACATTTTTTCGCAAAAATCCGTGCAGGAACACGAAAAATTCATAAAGTGCCATTGAAAAATGCGGGGAATGATGGTATAATACCAGTAGATATGGAAACTTTCCGGCGCATCCCATGGGGAAGGGTCGGAAAAAGATAGAGGAGAGTCGTATGGCAAGATTTAAGCTCAGTGCATTTTCGGATGAATATGCCAAGGAACTGGACAGTCAGATCGAGGGACTGGTCAAGAATAAGGTCAAAATGACAGAGCTGCGGGGCGTGGACGGGATCAATGTATCCGACCTGACACCTATGCAGGCGATGAATGTAAAAAGCAAGCTGGATGCCTTCGGGATCGGTGTTTCTGCCATCGGCTCCCCCATCGGGAAGATCCAGATCACCGATCCTATGGAGGCGCATCTGGATAAGCTGAAGCAGACCTGCGAGACCGCAGAGATCTTAGGCACCCACCGGATCCGGATGTTCTCCTTCTATATCCCGGAAGGAAAGTATGACGAATATCGGGACGAGGTGCTGGATCGCATGGGCCAAATGCTGGATGTGGCCGATACCTACGGCTTGCAGCTGTGCCACGAAAACGAAAAGGGCATCTACGGCGACGTGGCAGAACGGTGCCTGGATCTGCTGAAGCATACCGGCGGCAGACTGGGCTGCGTGTTCGATCCTGCCAATTTCATCCAGAGCGGCTGCGAACCCTTCCCCCATGCCTACCAGATGCTGGCACCCTACATCACCTATATGCACATAAAGGACGCAGTACACAACGGCACAGTGGTCGTGCCCGGCTCCGGTGCAGGCTGCCTGCCGGAGATCTTAGCACTGCTGCATAAGGAAAACAAGGGCGAGATCATCCTGACCGTGGAGCCCCATCTGCGTGTGTTCGCCGGTCTGGAGGAGCTGGAAAACGGTACAGAAAACCACAGCACCATCGCCAGCACCTTCGCTACGGCAGAGGAAGCCTTTGCTGCCGCCATCACCTGGACAAAATACTGCCTGCCCAGAACGGCAGAGGTACTGTAAACAAAGAAAATTCGCATAACGAAAGGAATTTCCTATCATGGCTATGAAGAAAATGCTCGCCATCGACCTGGGCGCATCCAGCGGACGTGGGATCGTCGGCGGTTACGATGGAAAGAAGATCACCTTAGAAGAGATCCATCGGTTCTCCAATGACCCGGTCATGACCCCCACCGGCTTCTATTGGGACACCATCCGTCTGCTGTTCGAGATCAAGACGGCGATCCTGAAGGCAACACAGGCCGGCGGCGTGGATACGCTGGGTATCGATACCTGGGGCGTGGACTACGGCTACTTAGACAAGACCGGTGCCCTGCTGTCCAATCCCTTCAACTATAGAGACACCAGAACCGTTGGTATCACTGACTATGTGTGGAACAAGTTCGCCTCCTGGGAAGAGATCTACGGCGTGACCGGGATCCAGAACATGAACTTCAACACCCTGTACCAGATGGCCGCCGACCTGCGTGACCGTCCGTGGCTGCTGGAAAACGCCGACAAGATGCTGTTCGTACCCGACCTGCTGGGCTACTTCCTGACCGGCAACAAGGCCACCGAATATACCATCGCCTCCACCGGTGCCCTTCTGGACGCTGCCAAGAGAGATTACGCCGATGGTCTCCTGTCCAAGTTCGGCATCCGTCGTGACGTGTTCTGCGACATCGTACAGCCCGGCACCGAGCTGGGAACGCTGCGCCTGGAAGAAGAAATGGGCAACTCCACTGCCAAGGTCGTGAAGGTCGCATCCCATGACACCGCTTCTGCCGTGCTGTCCGTACCGGCTCTGGACGAAGACTTCCTGTACATCTCCAGCGGCACATGGTCTCTGATGGGTATCGAATCCAAGACGCCCGTCATCAACGACCAGACCCTGAAGTATGACTTCACCAACGAAGGCGGCGTGTTCGGTACCATCCGGATCCTGAAGAACATCATGGGTCTGTGGATCGAACAGGAATCCCGCAGACAGTGGGCAAGAGAAGGCACCAAGTACACCTTCGACGAGCTGTCCGAACAGGCACTGGCCTCCAAGCCTTTGCAGTGCCTGATCAACCCCGACGACCAGCGCTTCGCCACCGCCGGCAATATGCCCAAGCGGATCCGGGAATACTGCAAGGAAACCGGTCAGTACGTGCCGGAGACCGTTGGTGAGATCGTTCGTTGCATCTTCGAAAGCCTGGCACTGCGGTATCGTTGGACGGCAGAAAAGCTGGAGCTGATCACCGGTCGGAAGTACCCCGTGATCAACATCGTAGGCGGCGGTATCAAGGAAGAAATGCTGTCTCAGTTCGCTGCCGACGCATCCCATAGACTGGTCAACGCCGGTCCCGTGGAAGCCACCTCGCTGGGTAACATCGCTATGCAGGGCATCGCCGCCGGTGAATTCGCCGACATGTGGGAAGCCCGCCGTGTGATCCGCAATTCCTTCGAGATCAAGGAATACAAGCCGAACACCGAAATGGCCGCTGCCTGGGACGACGCTTACGGCAGATTCTGCGCACTGATTGGAGAATGAGTTACGCATCAGTGGATGAATCCACGCTGACTACAATGGTTCAAACATTTTAACAATACATAATCACGAAATGGAGAAAACAAGCATGAGCATCGAAAAAATGTATGCATTTGCAAAGGAACAGTACGCTGCACTGGGCGTAGACACCGACGCTGCTATCGCAAAGGTTGCCGCTACCCCCGTGTCCATCCACTGCTGGCAGGGCGACGACGTGAGAGGCTTCGAGAACCCCGACGGAGAACTGAGCGGCGGTATCCAGACCACCGGTAACTACCCCGGACGTGCGCGCAACATCGACGAACTGCGGGCCGACTTTGACTTCGCTTCCAGCCTGATCCCCGGCCAGAAGAAGCTGTCTCTGCACGCTATCTATCTGGACAACAACGGCAAGAAGGTGGAAAGAAACGAGATCGACATTGAACACTTCACCTCTTGGGTACAGTGGGCTAAGGAAAGAGATCTGGGTCTGGACTACAACCCCACCTGCTTCTCTCACCCCATGGCTGCTGACGGCATGACCCTCGCCAACAACGACCCCGCCATCCGTGCATACTGGGTCGAGCACTGCATCCGTTCCCGTCACATCGCCGAATATTTCGGTAAGGAAACCGGCAAGCGTGCCATCATCAACCACTGGGTACCCGATGGATTCAAGGATATTCCCGTGAACCGTGCCCAGTCCAGAGCATACCTGGCTGACTCCTACGACAAGATCTTCGCTGAAAAGCTGGACGACAGCTGCATGGGCGACGCTGTGGAATCCAAGGTGTTCGGTATCGGTGCCGAAAGCTGCACCATCGGTTCCAACGAATTCTACATGGGCTGCGCTATGAAGCACGGCAAGATGGTCACCCTGGACACCGGTCACTTCCATCCCACCGAAGTGGTTTCCGACAAGCTCAGCGCCGTTCTGACCTACATGAAGGAAGTTATGCTGCACGTATCTCGCCCTGTTCGTTGGGACTCCGACCACGTAGTCATCTTCGACGACGAGCTGAAGACCATCGCCAACGAGATCGTTCGCGGCGGCTATGAAAACAGAGTGAACATCGGTCTGGACTTCTTCGATGCCTCCATCAACCGGATCGCTGCCTGGACCATCGGCTCCAGAAGTATGCAGAAAGCATTGCTGTGGGCGGCTCTGGAACCTGTTTCCATGCTGCAGAAGTTCGAAGCAGAAGGGGACTACACCTCTCGTCTGGCATATCTGGAAGAGATCAAGACCTATCCCTTTGCTGCCGTTTGGGATTACTACTGCGAAAAGCAGGGCGTTCCCACCCGTGACAGCTGGGTTGCTGATGTGAAGAATTATGAAAAGAAGATCCTGGAAATCAGAAAGTAATTTTCCTCCGATTTTCCCGGTATCCAAGAGACTGGCGGCACTATTTTGTGTCTCCAGTCTGTTGGCGTTTTCGGCGACCTCCTGCGGCCTCGTAGAAATGCGGGATGCGACCAGCGAGGTCCTGACCCGTGCGGAGACCACTGCCCCCACCCTGCAGCAGGCCGAACGGTACAGCGTGGTCGAAAGCGTGGGAGAAACGGAAACAATGCCGGAGACGGAAGCAGCTGTGGAAGAAGAACCGGCTATGCATGTGGCTTTGGCAGTGGCGGGCGGCGTGCGGATCGACGATGCTATCCTGTCCGATGCGGCCTCCCGGGCTGCGGAAGGGAAGGACTATAGCTTTTTGACCATGTACGCCAACATCTTCCCCGTGATCCAGAACGCCGATATGACCATGGTCACGTTACAGGATCCGGTGGGCGATGGCACAGGCGCTATGCCCATGGATTCCCTGACCGCACTGACCGACCTGGGCTTTGACGTGATCAACGTGGCAGGTACCGATCGGCTGGAAAATGCCGGGGCAGGCCTGCGTACTACCGTGGATAACGTATGTACCCATGACGTGCTGGAGATCGGTGCCTATAAGGACGACATCGATGCCGGAGACGTGCGGGTGCTGGAGCAGGACGGCGTGCGGGTGGCCTATGTGGCGTTCACCGAAAATGCCGATACCGATACAGATGGCCTGATTCTGCACGACCTGACCGATGCCGCTAACGTGACTGCCATCGTCACCTATGCCGATCTGGTGTCGGATGTGGTGGTGGTGTCTGTGACCTGGGAAAACGGAACGAGCAACACCGTCCGTGCCGAACAGCGTTCCGCCTGCCAGCTTTTGGCAGAGGCCGGTGCCGATATCATCGTGGGCAATGACGGTCGTGGTCTGCAAACTGCGGAATGGCTCACCGCCGAGGATGGTACCCAAACGCTGGCAGTCTATTCTCTGGGCGATCTGCTCTCCACAGGCAGCGATGCGCAAACGACCCTGAGCGGTGTGCTCACGCTGGATGTCGTGATGAACGAGGCCGGTGAGACAACGCTGGAAGACGTACAAATCCTGCCGGTGGTGAAGCATTATACCGCCGAAGGAGGATACCAGGTGACGGAGCTGTCCAAATATACCGCCGATATGGCCGCCCTCCATGGATTGGGCAATATCACCGTAGATGCATTGCAGTCTGTTGTGAACGGGACCCTTCCCGCCGCTTTTCTGCCGACCAACAACTGACAAGAGTGACCCATGAAAAAAACACTGCGTACCCCCATTTTACTGCTGCTCATGGGCACACTGCTGGTGTCCTGTTCCCCTAAGGAGAGTGTAAAGGAAAAACCCAAGCCGGGCTATCCCTCTCTGGGCGTGGGTCGGCCTACACAAGCGGAACCGATCGAGGACAATGGCATCACCATATGTGTCGATCCGGGACACGGCTTCGATGACGTGGGTTGCTCCAGCGACTATCTGACGGATGGCAGGGAAGAAAAAGATATGACCCTGCTGTACGCCAAGGCACTGGCCGAAAAGCTGGAGACCATGGGCTATACCGTGATTCTGTCCCATGACGGCGAATCCTTTCCGCAGACATATAACTTCAATGACAATAATATTTTCAGTGTGGATGAACGAGCCGCCTACGTCAATTCTTTGGACGTAGACTATTTCGTATCCCTGCACTGTGATACCTTCGACGAAGACGACTCCGTGGGCGGGATCCGGGTATATTACTACGATTCCGAGGTGAAGACCGATACCTTTTCCGATGCCGTCGCCAATTCCATCAGTGCCTATCTGGCCAAGGAATTCCCGGAGGAAAAGGCTCCCAGCGTCCACGACAACCAGTCCTATGCGGTGCTGCGGGAGACCACCATGGCAGCGTCTCTGATCGAGATCGGCTTTATCTCCAACGAGAACGATGCCGTACATATCCAGGATCCCGCCTGGCAGGAGAAATTCATAAACGGTGTGGCTGCCGGGATCAACGGGTATTTCTCACTTTACCAATGACGAGGCAGTATTATGCTTACCAATCTGCTCTACAGCATCAACGCCGTTTTCCCCATATTTATCTTAGTGATCTTAGGCTACCTGCTGCGGCGTTTCAACTTTATCACAGACGAATTCTGTGACGTGTCGGAACGGGTGGTGTTCAAGATCGCCCTGCCCATCATGCTGTTTCTGGATGTGGCCGGTTCGTCGCTGGAGGTGATCGGCGACATGCGGCTGATCTGGTTCTGCGTGACCACGGTGACGACAGCCTTTGTGCTGGTCAGCGTGTTTGCTCAGCTTTGCATCCGGGACAGAAGCAAGCGGGGTGCCTTTATCCAAGGGGCCTGCCGCTCCAATTTTGCCATACTGGGCGTGCCGATCGCCGAGAATATGTTCGGTTCCATCGGAGCGCAGACCATTGCCATCGTCATGCCCTTTGTGATCCTCATGTTCAATGCCTATTCCGTGGTGATCCTGACCCTGTTCTCCGACGACGAGAACACCAAGCTGGACAAAAAACGGGTGCTGGGTATTCTGAAAAACATCGTGACCAATCCGCTGATCATCGGTGTGGTGCTGGGATTTTTGGTCATGCTGCTTCCGTGGGAGCTGCCGGTGATTGCGAACAAGAGCCTGAACTACTTAAGCGACCTGTGTACCCCGCTGGCGCTCATGAGTCTGGGTGCCAACTTCAAGCCTGCCAACCTGAAGGGAAGAGTGGGCTATGCCATCGGCTCCTCGCTGTGTAAAACGGTGCTTTTGCCGGGGATCATGGTGACGCTGGCGGCACTGCTGGGGTTCCGGGACGTGGCACTGGGCGTGATCCTGATCCTGTTTGGTGCACCCACCGCCGTATCCAGCTACATCATGGCAAAGAAAATGCACAACGATGGGGAGCTGGCGGCACAGATCCTGCTGCTGACCACACTGCTGTGTATCTTCACCATATTCATCGGGATATTCATCCTGAAAACATTGCAACTGATATAAAATTATAAGGAGACAATAGATATGATCAATCTGGAAAAAGAGATCCGGGAACAGCCTGCCGCTCTGGCCAATGTGCTGCCCGCCAACATGGACACCATCGATGCCATCGTAAAGGAAGCAAAGGACGCCGGTGTGTCCAGCATCTACTTCGCCGCAAGAGGTACCTCTGACCACGCATGCGTATATGCACAGTACCTGTTCGCCATCCTGGCCGGGATCCCCTGCACCCTGGGTACGCCCTCCGTATTCACCAAGTACGGTGCTAAGGTGAACCTGAAGGGTATGCTGGTCATCGGCGTGTCCCAGTCCGGTAAGGCTGAGGACGTGCTGGCTGTGCTGGAATCCGCCAATGCCGACGGTGCCATCACCGTAGCTGTGACCAACAACACCGAATCCCCCATGGCAAAGACCGCCAAGTACCACCTGTTCTGCGACTGCGGTTTCGAAGCCAGCATCGCCGCTACCAAGACCTTCACCACCCAGATGATGCTGCTGGCAGGTCTGGCTGCCAAGTTCGCCGGTAACGAATGCTTCCTGCAGAACCTGATGGAAAATGTTCCTGCCGCTGTGGGCAAGTTCATGGACGAGACCGTTCCCGCCGTGGAAGCACTGGCTGAAAAGTACCAGAACATCCCCGGTGCCATCATCCTGGGTCGTGGTATCTCCTACCCCATCGCACTGGAAGGCGCTCTGAAGATGCTGGAGACCAACAAGCTGAAGATGAAGGGCTATCCCACCTCCGACTTCCACCATGGTCCTATCGCCCAGGTGAAGAAGGGCGACCTGGTGTTCGTGCTGTCTCCCAAGGGTGCTACCGACGGCGACTCCCGTGACATCATCGAAAAGCTGCTGAAGGAAGAAGCAGACGTGCTGGTGGTGACCAACGACGAATCTCAGATCCTGCCCGGCACCCATGGTATCGTCGTACCCTGCACCGGCAACGAGCTGACCTCTCCCTTCGTGAACGTGCTGGTATTCCAGATGCTGGCTTGCAAGATGACCATCATCCGTGGCATCGACCCCGACAAGGCCGGCACCATCAACAAGATCACCATCACCAAGTAATATCTGCCAAACAAAAAAGCATCAGCAAAACAAGGCTGGTGCTTTTTTTGTATCAAAAAGGGTTTCCATGCACTATCGCTTTTGTACCAAAGACCGTTTTTTCTCCACCCATTTCCGCAGCGCATCCGCAGGCAGCACCGTCCACGACAATAGCCAGCACCACAGCAGCGTCTCGCCGGAAAGCGGCACTGTGTGAAATATGCTGCCACCAAAATAGACGATCAACAGCTGGATCATGGCGACCGCCGGCAGGATCACAAGAAACGCCCGATTCTGCCCCAGTCCCGCCGTGAACCGGATCCGTGGTGTCCGTACCGTGAAGGCAAAATGTACCCCACAGAACACGAACAGCGCAAAGAACACCGTGAGAAAAATATCCATATCTCCATGCCCCAGCCGATACCAGGCTAAGGAGGACGTGAGAAAGCCTACGCACAACGCAATGGTATAGCCGGCCGAAAGCAGGATCTGCCGCACCATGTCCCCGGTCACAATGGGTTCGTTTCGGCCAATGGGAGCCGCACGCATATATGCCGGCAGCGGTGCTTCTCCCGCAAAGGCAAGAGAACCCAGCGTATCCATGATGATGTTGACCCAAAGCATCTGGATCACCGTCACCGGATGCTCAAAGCCCAGAAGCGGCCCCAGCAGCGATACACCGACCGCCGAAAGATTCATGATCAGCTGGAATACGATGAACTTCCGTATGCTCTGGAAGATCGTGCGGCCAAAGAGGACGGCCTTGCCAATGGAGACAAAGTTGTCGTCCGTGATCACAATGTCCCCGGCTTCTCGAGCTACATCGGTGCCGCTGCCCATGGCAAAGCCCACATCCGCTGCCTTCAGTGCCGGTGCATCGTTGATCCCATCCCCCGTCATGCCCACCACGTGCCCGCAACGCTGTGCCGCCCGCACCAAACGACTTTTGTCGGTAGGTGTGACTCGAGAGATGATCCGCACCTGTGGCAGGATGGCAGTGAGCTGCTCCTCCGACAACCGGGATAGCTCCTGCCCACGAAGCACCAGCTGCTCCCCGTACCGCAGTGCCATAGCCGGATCGTAGAGCTTCCAGTCCGGCGAAAGGATCCCGGTGCGCTGACCAATGGCGGCCGCTGTCCATTCGTTGTCCCCGGTCAGCATCACCACCTGGATCCCCGCCACTTGACACGCCGCTACCGCCGACTCCACCTGCGGCCGGATCTCATCCTGCAAGACCCAAAGCACCGTGAAGCATAGGGAAATGGGCTCCCCCTTTTCCAGCTGCTCAAACTGCTCCGGCGAAAACTGCCCCTGCAGCAGTACCCGCCCACAATGGGAAGCCGCATCCCGAATGGCCTCCTGCAAAGCCTGCCGTTGCGCCGGATCCATGGTGCGTACCTGCCCCTGTGCATCCAGCCAGGTGTGGCAGAAGGGCAGCAGCAGCTCCGCAGCCCCTCGGATACAGCCCATGTTGCGGTCACAGCCTGCGCTGTATTTCCGGCTGGAATCAAAGAGGATCTGCCGCAGTGGCCGCACATCGGTGCTTTTTGTTCGGTGCAAAAACCGCCCGATCGCCGCCTCCGTAGGATTGCCACTGCCACCACATAGTGCATCGCCCACCACGCAGGAGTGCCGCAGTAGATCGGGCAGCCCATCCATAGCCGTGTATATCCCATCCCCTGTGTGTACGGCCGAAACGGTGAGCTTGCCGGTGGTCAGCGTGCCGGTCTTGTCGGTGAACAGCATACTGAGACTGCCCGCCGTTTCGATCCCCACCAGCTTGCGCACCAGCACGCCGTTTTTCATCATCTTCCGCATGTTGGACGACAGCACCACCGTGATCATCATGGGCAGCCCCTCCGGCACCGCCACCACCAAAATGGAGATCGCCATGGTGATGGCAGAAAGGCATTCCGACCAAACAAAGGGTAGATCCTGCAGCCGTGTCCACATGATGGAGAGATTTCTGCCGGAATCTAAGTAAAATGCTTGAAAGAGATGGGCCAGTGCCACGCAAAAGGCCGACACATACCCGATCCGGCTGATGCTGCGTGCCAGATGGGTCAGCCGCTCCTTCAAGGGACTGGGCAGCTCGGCCGATTGCAGCTGGGATGCCACCTGCCCATAGACCGTGTGATCCCCCACCGCAAGCAGCTGCATCACCCCACTGCCGCTGCAAACTGCACTGCCACGGAACAGCCCATGGGGATCCTCCAGCGAAAGCACCTGCGCCGGATCTACCACACCATCGATGGCCGTTTTGTCTACCGGACTGCTTTCTCCCGTGAGCGAGGAGGCATCCACCTGTAGCTTGCCCCCCAGCAAGACCCCGTCCGCCGGTACGATGTCCCCCGGATGGAGCAGCACGAGGTCGCCACACACCAGATCCCCAATGGCAACCACCGTGTCCCGCCCATCCCGCCGCACCGTATACGTCCGCTCGCCCAGCACCGCATACAGCTTCACAAAGGCCTTGCCGCTGCTGTATTCGGAGATCGTGGAGACGAAAGCGGAAATGCATATAGCCAGTGCGATCCCGCCGCATTCGTACCAGTCCACATCGGGGAAGAGAAAAAGAACGTTGATCCCCAGTGCGCCGATCAGGATCCGGATGATGGGATCGTTTAGATTGCGAAAAAACTGCGTGAGAAACCCCGGTGTCTTCTGCTGGGTGATCCGGTTGTCCCCCTGCTTTTGTCGGGATCGGAGCACCTCCTCCTGGGTCAGCCCGGAAAGCGTGGGCGATGTGGCAGTCACCGGTGGATTTTGTATCTGTATCATACAAGGATCCTTTCTTTTTTTATGCAGGATCTTTCGGGGAAAAGGACAAATTTTCCGGGGAATACTTGCATCCCGGCAGAAAACGTGGTATACTTATATTGACGTACAAGCGTCATGCCGGTGTCTCACTGCCGGGATACGTAAAGCCACGGATGAACCCGGTCACATCGGAGGAGCAAATGTCCCCGCCAATGACCCGCTTTTTGTACACGATCACGTTGGCATATACAGTTCCGTTGTAATCCGGATAATTCGTGACCCGGAACGTGTACCGCACCACATCCTTGTCCTTGTACCGGGATAGATCCAGCCCCTGCCGCTTTTGCAGCTCGTTGTAGGCGTTCATCACCTTGTCGAACTGGGTAGGGATCCGGATCTCCAGCGTTTCCAGCGGCTTCTCCTCCACTGTCCAGCCGAACTGGGTCAGGAAGGAGACCACATCTGCCTCTGTTTTGATCTTGTCGTAGGAATATTTGGCATTGGTCGCCGCAATGGCTGCCGTGGCCGCTGGCTCATAGGCCGGCACAAAGATCACCAACAAACACAGTGCCAGCACCGCCGCCCCAATGACCCCGATGAATTTCAGCGTATTTGCCCGAACCGTATAGATAAACATATAAAACCTCCTGTTCCACCTATTGGCTGGTACAGTATACGGGACGGGCGGCGCAGATATACCCATTTTTTCCCATAGGAGGAATCCCATATGCAGTTTTGTTTTTCCAATCCCCAGATCCAGACCCTGCTGGACAGTGCCATACACGCCTGCCCCTGTGGTAAGACCCATACCTTAGAGACCACCGACTGCGTGATCACCGAGAATGCTGCCGCTATGCTGGCGGAGTACGTCCGGACCTATACCCACCCCGTGATCTTCTGTGATACCAATACCGAGGTGTTTGCGAAGGCGTTGCCGTGCTATAGCAGTGTCGATTGCCTGGTGTTCCCCGGAAATGCCCACGCTACCGAGATCCATACCGGTACGGGAGACGCTTTCATCGCCGAGAAAAAGCCCGATGTGCTGATCGCCTGCGGTTCCGGCTCCCTCCATGACATCACCCGTTTCTGCGCCAATACCGCCGGTCTGCCCTTTGTGTCCTATCCCACTGCCGCCAGCGTAGACGGCTTTATGTCCGGGATCGCCGCTATGACCTGGCACGGCCGCAAGGTATCGTTCCCGTCCACGCCGCCCATCGCCGTGTTTGCGGATCCCCGTATCAGTGCCAACGCACCGGCTCGCCTGACCGCCTCCGGTGTTGGGGACGTGCTGGGGAAGTACATCTCCCTGTTCGATTGGCACTTAGCGCATCTGTTGATCGACGAATACGAATGCCCCAATATCGTAGCCCTGACCGAAGCCGCTGTGGCCGGTGTGCTGGATGCCCTGCAAAATAAGGATACGATCACCACCTTAGACTACACCTGCCGTGTGCTGGAGGCACTTTTGGTATCCGGTCTGGCTATGCAGCTCACCGGCAACTCCCGCCCCGCTTCCGCCGCCGAACACCATATGTCCCATATGTGGGAAATGGCGCTGATCAACGAGAAGACCACGGCCCTCCACGGAGAACAGGTGGCCGTTGGTACTCTGACCGCCATGGACGTGTATAAGGCTGCCCTGGAAAAAGGACTGGACTGGGATACCATTGGCAAGCTGGATATGGACAAGATCTTCAACGAAGCCGAGATCCGTGCCGCATACAAGGACATCACCCCCGGTATCCTGAAGGAAAACAGCCCCGACGGCACCGTAGCCTCCTGCAGCCTGAGCCTGCTCCACGTGACCGATCCGGTGGAGACGGAAGAAAAGATCCGGAAGCTGTTTGCCGCTCTGCCCGATGCTGCCTACCTGCGTGCCCTGGCCGAAAAAGCCGGCTGCACCACCACCATGACCGAGATCGGTCTGCCGGAGGACCCTGCATTCCTTGCCAAGTCCCTACGGTACGCACCGTATATCCGCAACCGCCTGACCCTGCTCAAGATCCTCTCTGCCTGCGAGGTCATGCAGGACCCCCACTGGGGAACAAATCACTAAAGGAGGAAAACATACACGCTGTCCGTATCCCAAAAGGCGGCAGTGTAGAAAATCTGTCATGCTTTGCTATGTATTTCAAACAGATGGGCAGCTGCTGTGTTATTTTCCGTTAGAGGCGGATACCCCCGCAGCGGTGGAGGATGCAGATCGACAGGCACGACAAGAGGCGTTTTATAGCCATCTATCCCCGGAAGAGCGAAAGCAGTTTATGGCCTTTTGCAAGGGCAACGGGAAGAAATGCCGTCTGGATACAGCATTGCTGGCCAACTTTTTGCAAGAACCGGAGACAGCCCTGTTTGCCGAACGCTATGGTCGCTCCCGGATCCCGCTGCAATACCCCAACGGCCTGCTGCTCCAGCTGGTGGATCGATCCATTTTAAGTGCTATGAACACGCAGTATAAAAGCAAGGATGCGCTGATCCTGACCCTACTCCAGCATACGCCCACTACCCAGATCCGACTGGATACGCTGCTGTTGGGGAACACCTCCCATGTGGTGCGTTACCTGTTGAATATAACGGAGCAGGTCTATGAGCCGGAGCAGGCGGTGCCGGTGCCCGCACTGTGTGCCTATCGCCAAAATAGAGACGGATATATCACAGAGGAAGCACTGGATATGGTGGGCATCGTGTTGTTTTTGGCACAGGAAATGCCAAAGCTGCCGATGTTCAATACGATCCAGATCTGTTGTGACAAGGAGCTCCAGCAGCTACAGAACATTTGGGTCGCCGGGAAGCATTCGCTGTTTTTGTATATTTATGTGCTGCTTACCTATTTTGTGAGCATCGTTTCCCAACAGTACAGATCCCATATGACCGTCGAGCCCAGTGGCGACAAAGTCTGCCTTCGTGTGTACGGTACCATCCCCCGGCAGCTGGGTTCGGTCGAGACCACCAGCGATATAGACCCGCTGATCCGGCAGTTCCCGGTCGGCCGTGGCTTGCTGCTGATGCTGCACTGGCTGCTGGTGCGGAATGGCATGCCCCATACATACCAGATCGCAGAAACCGAACAGGAGAAGCATCGGTTGGAGGTGTGCCTGTATTTTGACCCGATCCCCCAGGATGAGATCGTATTTCGACATCCCACCGATCCAAACGCATGGGCTACGTACCTGCCGGAAACGGAGCTGCTATTGTTTCTGCTGCTGTCTGGCGGCGATGTACCGGAGTTGTGACCGTTCATAACAAAAAACATAAAAATGAGACTGTCTCCCGGAAGAGAGGGCGTACCCATTTTCCGAAAGAGCAGTCTCATTTTCTTGTGGCTATGGCATCAGTGCAGTACCTCTAACATATGCAGCACCAGCGTGGTCAGCCGATCCAGGGAGGACAGCCGCAGGTATTCATCGGGAGAGTGCAGGTTCTGGATGTCCGGTCCAATGGAAATGATGTCCATGTCCGGGCACTTTTCCATGAGCAGCCCGCATTCCAGCCCCGCATGGATCCCAATGATCTTTGCCTCCCTACCAAACAGATCCTGCCAGCAGTCCTTGTAGCAGCGCTGCATCCGGGAACCGGTGCGGAAGGCCCAACCGGGATACCGGCTCCTGTGGGTACAAGCGGCACCGGACAGGGCAGCACAGCTTTCCAGAAGTTCCTGCATATCGTCCAGCTGGCTCGACACCGAAGACCGAGACGATACCGTCAACTCCACCGCCGCCTCTGTGGTACGCACGATCCCCAAGCTGGAAGAGGTCTCCACCAGCCCCGGAATGTCTCTGCTCATGCGCCGTACCCCCACCGGGATCACCCGCAGCAGGGAGACCGCCGCCACCGTGTCAGCCGCAGACAAGCACCCGTTGGAGACTGCATCCGCTACCGTCACCGCAAAGCCCTTGTCTTCCTCCACCAGCTCTGCCCGCAGTACCGCTTCCATTTCCCGGATCGCCGCCACCGCAGCCGCCTTGTCCGAGACTGCTATGACTGCCGTGCATTCTCTGGGGATCGCATTGTCTCTCGCACCGCCATCCAGGGAGATCAGCCGCATAGCACAAGCGCCGGAGGAGGCCTGTAGCAGCTTTCCCATGGCCGGAATGGCAGGTGTCCGCCCTTTGTGGATGTCCTCGCCGGAGTGCCCGCCAGCCAGACCGGAGATAGCCACCGACAGCACAGCCATGCCGGCCGGGAGCTCCTCCTTGTGGATGGGCAACACCAGATCCGTGCGGACCCCACCGGCACAGGCCGCCGTAGCTTCGCCTTCTCCGGCAGAATCTAAGTTGATCATCTGCTTGCCCAGAAGCAGCGTGTGGTCAAAATGCCGCATCCCATCCATACCGGTTTCCTCCGACGTGGTGAAGACGCATTCCAACATAGGCCCACGCAGCTCCGGCTTTTCCAGCAGCATCAGCATGATGGCAACGGCAACACCATTGTCTGCTCCCAGCGTCGTACCGTCTGCGTGGAGAATATCGCCCTCCTGCACCAGCCGGATCGGGTCACGGAGAAAATCGTGCTCCACATCTCCGTTGGCTTCGCAGACCATGTCCATATGCCCTTGCAGTACCACAGAGGGCGCATGCTCATAGCCAACCCCAGCGGCACGGCGAATATACACGTTGTCCTGCTCGTCCCGTACGCAGAATAGGCCACGGTCTTTGGCAAAAGCTTCCACATATGCCGCAATGGCACGTTCGTTCCCGGAGCCTCTGGGGATGGCAGAGATGGCAGCAAAGTGGTTCAGCACCGCCATAGTGTCCGGCGTAAAGGATTCATTTTCAAACATAGATACTATGCTTCCTCCTGATCGTAAATTCCATACAGTATTATTATACCAGATTGCGGGAAAAGTGCAAGCATATCGGCGTGAAAAAATGGGAGAAATCTGCCCGGAAATGAAAAAAATCCGGGATTGCTATTTCAAAATCGGCATTTCTGTGGTATACTATATAGGAGTAGAAAATCAGGATGACACCAGAGGAGGTGCCTATGGCAAATTCGATCCCGGAGAAGGATACCCGCTCCATGCTGCAAAAGCTGTTTGGACATCCGGATCCACACCGATACCATGCGGCTGTGCTGTTGGCAGCAGGCAGTGGCGTGCGGTTCGGGCAGGCAGAAGGAAAGCATATGGCTGTGGTGGAAGGCGTACCGGTGCTGGCCCGCAGTGCCATGGCATTTGAATCCTGCCCGGCCGTGGATGAGATCGTGGTCGTGACAAGGGAAGAGGATATAGAGACCTGCCGGGAGCTGCTTTCCGGTATCACCAAGCTGCGTGCTGTGGTAGTCGGCGGTGCCACGAGACAGCAGTCTGCCAAGCTCGGCTTTGATGCCATCGATCCCAAAGCGGAGCTGGTGTCGATCCACGATGCCGCCCGCTGCCTGGTCACGCCGGAGCTGATCACCAGGGTCACAGAGGAAGCCGCCCGATACGGTGCTGCCGCCGCTGCGGAGAAAACGGTGGACACCGTCAAGCGGGTCAACGGAGAGGGGATCATCCAGGAGACGCTGGATCGAGAGACCATTTGGCTTGCCAAGACCCCACAGACCTTTTTAGCCGATATGTATCGTGCTGCCGCCTATATGGCCGAACGGGACCATATCACCGCCACCGACGACTGTGCTTTGGCAGAGCGGCTGGGCTTTTCCGTGCGGCTGGTGGACTGCGGCTGGGAAAACATCAAGATCACCTTTCCGGAGGACGTAGCCAGAGCCGAAATGATCTTAGAGCTGCGCCGGAAACGGGGATAGGAGGACATATGCGGATCGGACACGGGTATGATGCCCATCGCTTCTGCGAAAACAAGGAACTGCACTTAGGCGGCGTTGCCATCGATTCGCCACTGGGACTGCTGGCCCATTCCGACGGAGACGTGGTGCTGCACGCCATCACCGATGCCCTATTGGGTGCGGCGGGTATGGGAGATATCGGCAAGCTGTATCCCGACACCGATGCAGCCTACGCCGGGATCGACAGCCGGATCCTGCTGCGGGACAGTGTAAAGCGTTTGCACGAAAAAGGCTTCGCTGTCGAATATTTGGACGTGACGATCATAGCCCAAAAGCCCAAGCTGGCACCGTACATAGAGGCCATGCGGGAGACCATTGCGCAGGATATAGACGTGCCAAGCGACCGGGTGAACGTGAAGGCGACCACAGAGGAAAAAATGGGCTTCACAGGACGTGGGGAAGGGATCAGTACCCACGCCGTGTGCCTGCTGCAGGAATAAAAAGAACCGGTGCCTCTCTCCTACGATCCGATCTTCCAAGATGCGATCTTCCAAAATCGGAGAAAAGCGCCGGCTCTCTACACGAAAGAGGCGGGAACCAACAGAGCCATATACGTCCGGTATTTTCGCGCACCATCCCACGCTCCCGACCCTTTCGGAGATCTGGTTCAGGTACGGCCGCTTTGGTAAGGTGCCGTACGATCTCAGTTTATGCAAAAACCGGCAGAGCGTTCCGGTACATCTGAAAACTATACATACAACAAAGAAAGAAGGATCCATTATGAACAGAACCATGTTGACAGCGCCGTCCCTTTTGGCGTGCGATTTTCTGCACCTGGAGGATGAGGTACGCAGAGCCGAGCGTTCCGGTGCCGATTGGCTCCATTTGGATGTGATGGACGGGGTCTATGTGCCCAACCTGAGCTTTGGCTTTGACATCATCTCCAAGCTGCGCACCGTATCGAACCTGTACTTTGACGTACATATGATGACCGTGTGCCCGGAGAAATACTTAGAAGTGCTGCAAAAGGCCGGTGCCAACTCCGTCAATATCCACTCCGATGTGCTGTCGAAGGAAAAGACCATCGAGACCCTTCGTGCCATCAAGAGCCTGGGGATGGATGCCGCCGTGGCCCTGAAGCCCAAGGTAGCCGCCGAGGAGATCGCCGACTTCATCCCCTACTGCGACATGGTGCTGGTCATGACCGTAGAGCCGGGCTTTGGCGGCCAGAAGTTTATGGCAGACATGATGCCCAAGGTGACAGCGATCCGTAAGATGGCCGACAGTTGCAAGCCGGAGCTGCACATCCAGGTGGATGGTGGTGTCAGCGCAGCCAATATCGACCAGTGTGCCGCCGCCGGAGCCAATGTGTTCGTGGTAGGCACCTCCTCCTTCCGGGCACCGGATATGCAAGCTGCACTGGCGGAAATGAAGGATATTGCGGTGCAGGCTGGCAAATAATACTGTAAATCAATCCCTATAGAAAGGAGCCGCCTTATTATGTTTGAGGAAAGACTGGAAGAGATCAGTGAACTGCTGGAGAATCGGGAGTATCATAAACTGCGAAGTATGCTATCCGAATATGAGGCGGCAGATATTGCGACCCTATTTGACGAGATCCCCATCGATGCCATCGGTCTGCTGTTTCGACTGCTGCCCAAGGAAGCTGCGGCAGAGGTGTTCGTGGAACTGGACAGCGATAAGCAGCAGACCCTGATCCAGGCCTTCAGCGATGCGGAGCTGGAAGCGGTGCTGGACCAGCTGTTCGTGGACGATACCGTAGACATCATCGAGGAAATGCCTGCCAATGTGGTGAAGCGGATCATCGACCGGACAGAGCCGGAAAAGCGCAGCCAGATCAACAAGATCCTGAACTATCCCAAAAACAGCGCCGGTTCTCTCATGACCACGGAGTTCGTAGAGCTGAAGACCCACATGACCTGCGACGACGTGTACAAAAACATCAAGCGTTCCGGCGTGAAGAAGGAGACCATCTACGACTGCTACGTCACCGATGCCGGTCGTCGGCTCATTGGTGTGCTGTCTGTCAAGGATCTGCTGCTGACCGAGGACGAGGATGCCACCGTAGAGACCCTGATGCAGACGGAGCCCATCGCCGCCGGTGTGCTGGACGATGAGGAAGTGGTGGCAAGCACCCTGAAAAAGTACGGCTTCATGGCACTGCCAGTGGTGGATAACGAGAACCGTCTGGTGGGGATCATCACCTACGACGACGCCATGGACGTGCTGGAGGAAAGCAGCTCGGAAGACATGGAAATGATGGCGGCCATCACACCTACCGATAAGCCGTATCTGAAAAATACCGTGTGGGAGACGTGGAAAAAGCGTATCCCCTGGTTGCTGATCCTGATGCTGTCCTCCACCTTCACCAGCAAAATATTGCAGCATTTCGAGGATGCCCTGGTGCAGTGTGCCGCCCTGACCGCCTTTATACCCATGCTCATGGGTACCGGTGGGAACGCCGGTGGGCAGGTCTCCGTGACGGTGATCCGTGGTCTGTCCTTAGGTGAGATCAAAATGAGCGATGCCCTGCGGATCGTTTGGAAGGAGCTGCGTGTGGCACTGCTGGCGGGCGGGACATTGGCAGTGGTCAATTTTGCCAAAATGTTGGCCTTTGACAACGTGACCACACTGGTAGCCGCCGTGGTCTCCGTGACCGTGTTTGCCGTGGTGATCCTTGCCAAGCTGGTGGGTGGACTCATGCCGATTCTTGCCAAGCGTGTGGGCTGCGACCCTGCCGTCATGGCCAATCCCTTCATCACCACCATCGTGGACGTGATGTCGCTGCTGGTGTATTTCGGCATGGCAAAGCTGCTGCTGGGACTGTAAAGCGGCAAACTTTGGTGAAAAAAACACCTTTTTGTGGAATGTGGGCAAATTGGCTGGATTTTTGGCGGTTTTGGCGAGAAAAATCTGGGAGAAGTGCCAGCCTAAAAAATGCGGTAAGAACTTCAAAAATGGCGTGACCTATGGTATAATATATGTAAGATAGGATTGGTGCGGAATGGCCTGCCCGACACTCTGCGGATGACCGGATGCGTGTTACCCAAAGGGCCGTCCTCCCAATACGGAAAGTAGCACAGGAGAGATGCCTGTGTAAAAGAAATGTATTAAAAAGGGGTACAAAAATGAGCGACAGCTTTTTCGGAGAACTGAGTGTGATCGGTATGCGCGGCTGCGAAAAATTCGTGAACCAGGTGGACTATTATCTCCGGGAGTGGAGAAGTCATGACGAAGATGGAAAGACCTTTTTGGTAAAGAGCGATTGCCCCCGTTTCGGTACCGGGGAAGGAAAGGGTATGCTCCACGATTCCATGCGTGGCCATGACGTGTATATCATTTCCGACTGCTTCAACTATGGCGTGACCTACCGGATGTACGGCAGAGAAGTGCCTATGAGCCCGGACGATCACTTCGCCGATCTGAAGAGAACCATTTCTGCCATCGCCGGGAAAGCCCGCCGGATCACCGTGATCATGCCCATGCTGTACGAAGGCAGACAGCATAAGCGTTCCAGCCGGGAATCCCTGGACTGCGCTATCGCCCTACAGGAGCTGACCCAGATGGGCGTGTCCAACATCATCACCTTTGATGCCCACGACCCGCGTGTGTCCAACGCCATCCCGCTGACCGGCTTTGACAACGTGCGTCCCACCTACCAGATGATCAAGGCCATGGTCCGCAGCGTGCCGGATATTTCCTTGAACCACGACGAGACCATGATCATTGCCCCGGACGAAGGCGCTATGTCCCGTACCATGTACTACGCCTCCGTGATGGGTCTGGAGCTGGGTATGTTCTACAAGAGAAGAAACTACACCATCGTGGTGGACGGCAAGAACCCCATCGAAGCCCACGAATACTTAGGCAAGGACGTGAAGGACAAGGACGTGATCGTTATCGACGACATGATCGCCTCCGGTGATTCCATCATCGATGTGTCCAAGCAGCTGAAGGCCAAGGGTGCCAGACGTGTGTTCCTGTTCGTGACCTTCGGCCTGTTCACCGCCGGCCTGGAAGTATTCGATAAGGCATACGCTGAAGGCATCTTCTCCAAGTGCTTCACCACCAACCTGACCTACCACGACCCGGCGCTCATGGATCGGGAATGGTATGTAGATGTCAATATGTGTAAGTATGTGGCGCTGATCGTGGATACCCTGAACCAGGATAAGTCCATCAGCACCCTGCTGAACCCCGTAAGAAAGATCCACGGTATCCTGAACGAGCAGGCCAAGAAGCACGACGAAGCCCTGCCCTTCGAGGACTGATCGAGATCATAGAAGAGAAAGAAGAAACAAATGCAGAACTGTAAAAAAATCGCCGCTGAACGGATCGTAGAGGCCCTGAAAAAGGTGTACGACCTGGATGCCGATGCAGCAGAGCTGGCCGATACGCTGGAATATCCCCCGGACGAAAACATGGGGGATCTGGCATTCCCTTGCTTCCGGTACGCCAAGGTCCTGCGCAATGCACCGCCGAAGATCGCCGCAGCCTTAGCGGTAGAGATCGCTGACGCCACCTTCACCTCGGTGGCTCCCGCCGGTGGCTACATCAACTTCAAGATCGCTCCGACCTACCTGAAAGCCCATGTGCTGACCGCTGTGGAAGCCGAAGGAGATCGGTACGGCGCATCCCATATGGGAGACGGCAAGACCGTAGTGCTGGACTATTCCTCTCCCAACACCTCCAAGCCCTTCCACATCGGCCACCTGGGCACCACCGTGATCGGCCACTCTTTGAAGCTGCTCCACGAGTTTGCCGGGTACAAGTGCATCGGTATCAACCACCTGGGCGACTGGGGCACGCAGAACGGCAAGCAGATCGTTGCCTTCAAGCGTTGGGGAGATAAGGCTACCGTAGAAGAAAAAGGGATCGATGGTCTGGTGGAGCTGTATGTGAAATTCCACCAGGAAGCCGAAAAGGATCCGTCCCTCAACGACGAAGCCAGAGCCGAATTCAAGAAAATGGAAGAACACGACCCGGAGAATATCGCTCTGTGGAAGTGGTTCATGGACGTGAGCATGAAGGAATACCAGGTGACCTACAAGCAACTCGGTATTACCTTTGACTATTATCTGGGCGAAAGCTTCTATTCCGATAAAATGCCGGCACAGATCCAGATCCTGAAGGATAAGGGTCTGCTGAAGCTGGACGATGGTGCTTCCATCGTAGACCTGTCCGAATATGGTATGCCGCCCTGCCTAATCCTGAAGAAGGACGGTTCTTCCTTGTACCCGACCCGGGACATCGCCGCCGCTGTGTACAGAAAGAACACCTACAACTTCGATAAGTGCATCTACGTGACCTCCTCCGGTCAGAGCCTGCACTTTGCCCAGTGGTTCAAGGTCATGGAGCTCATGGGCTACGATTGGGTGAACGAGCTGGTACACGTGCCCTATGGTACGGTCAGCATCGGCGGTGCCAAGCTGGCTACCAGAACCGGCAACGTGGTGCTGCTGAAGGATCTGTTCCGGCAGTCCATCGAAAAGGTCACCGAGATCATGGACGAAAAGAACCCCGACCTGCCCGATCGGGAAGCTACGGCAGAGGCCGTTGGCGTTGGCGCTATCGTGTTCAACTACCTGTACAACAGCCGGATCAAGGACATCAACTTCACCATGGAGTCTGCCCTGAGCTTTGAAGGCAGCACCGGTCCCTATGCCCAGTATACCTATGCGAGAACCTGCAGCATCTTAGAAAAGGCCGGTGCGCTCTCTGACACCGATGCGGAGATCACCACGCCCGAAGAAGCAGACGTGCTCAAGACCCTGTCCAAGTTCCCGGAGCGGGTACTGCAAGCCATCGAGGAATACGAGCCCTGTGTTATCGCTCGGTACGTCATCGATGTGTGCACCGCCTTCAACCGGTTCTACCGTGCTTGTCCTATTCTCTCTGCGGAGGACGAAGGTACTAAGACACTGCGTCTGCGGATCACCAAGGCTGTGAATACCGTTTTGGCATCTGCCCTGCATCTGATCTGCATGAAGACACCGGAAAAGATCTAAGGTTGATCATACTGTATGGCTCGGAACGGTCGAGACCGTTCCCTACTGAGAAAAGCGATAATTTCAAAAATAAATCAAACGAGGTTAAGTGATATGTCCGGCCATAGTAAGTGGAATAATATTAAGAATAAGAAGGAAAAGACCGACGCACAAAAGGCGAAGATCTTTACCAAGATCGGTAAGGAGATCGCCATTTGCGTGAGAGACGGCGGCGGAGACCCCAGCACCAACGGCAAGCTCCGTGACCTGATCGCCAAGGCAAAGGCCAACAACGTGCCCAACGACAACATCGAACGTGCCATTAAGAAGGCCTCCGGTGCCGATGCTGTGCAGTACGAAGAGATCACCTACGAAGGTTACGGTCCTTCCGGCGTGGCTGTGATCGTAGAAGCCGCCACCGACAGCCGTAACCGTACTGCTTCCGATGTTCGTCACTTCTTTGACAAGTACGGCGGAAACCTGGGCTCCAGCGGCTGCGTAAGCTATATGTTCGAGAACAAGGGCGTGATCGTGCTGCTGCGAGAGGACAACGAAAACGTGGACGAGGATCAGCTGATGGAGGATGCACTGGAAGCCGGTGCCGAGGACTTCTCCTCCGACGAAGATTCCTTCGAGATCACCACAGAGCCCTCTGATGTATACGCGATCAAGGAAGCCCTGGAAGAGAAGGGCTACAAGGTGGAATCCGCGGAAGAGGATCGGATCCCCAACACCTATGTGACTCTGGAATCCGAGGACGACATTAAGAATATGAACCTGCTGATCGAGCATCTGGAAGAATCCGATGACGTGCAGGAGATCTACCACAACTGGGAAAACTGCGACTGATTCTGATCGTAAGAGGGATACCGACAAGGCAACAAGCACTTGCGTATTCCTCTTTTCCCTTATGATCCGGAAAAACGCCGTAGCTCGAAAACGTCGGCGGGATCCGGAAACTGCCTGATAAAGGAGGCGGCCTATGCATTATATCTCATTTCCCGGCCTGGGGATCGAACCGTTCCACATCGATAAAGTGGCGTTTTCGCTGTTTGGCCGGGATGTAGCCTGGTATGGTATCCTCATCACCATCGGCATGGTTTTAGCGGTACTGTATGCCAATTATGTGGGCACCAAACGGGAAAAGTTAGAGAGTGATCTGATCATCGATCTGGCATTTTTCATCATCATCTTCGGCGTGATCGGTGCCCGGCTGTACTATGTGATCTTCGAATGGGATGCCTACTACGTGCCCGGCGACCTGCTGGGTACCCTCAAAAACATCGTCGCCATCTGGAACGGCGGACTTGCCATCTACGGCGGTATCTTAGGCGGTCTGCTCACGGCCTATATCTTCGCCCGTGTGCGGAAGGTGCCGTTCATCAAGCTATTCGACATTTTGGCACCCACGGTCATGATCGGCCAGATCATAGGTCGTTGGGGCAACTTCGTCAATATGGAGGCCCACGGCGGCTCCACCAACCTGCCTTGGCGCATGGGATTGCTCTACAGCCGAGACGGCTCCGGCCTCACCACCGGCATATGGGACTCCGCTATGTACGTCCATCCCACCTTCCTATACGAATCCCTGTGGAACCTGATCGGCTTTGGCATCCTGCACCATGTTTACAAAAAGAAAAAGTTCGATGGGCAGATGTTTGCCATGTACCTGATCTGGTATGGCTTCGGCCGGATGCTCATCGAAGGCCTGCGCACCGACAGCCTGTATCTGGGACCTGTGCGTATTTCTCAGCTGGTGGGCTTTGTGTCCTGCCTGGTGGGGATCTTCGTGTTCGTGCTGCACCATGTACGAGCCAAAAAAGCCGCTGCGGAAGCTGTCGCATATACATCTGTGTACGATAAGCTACAGCCCGAAACGAACGATACAGCGACAGAAGTAGAGTCACCCAAAGAAGAAACCGATACACAAACGGAGGAAACAGACCATGGCAAAGATCATTGACGGTAAGAAGATCGCCGCCCAAACCAGAGCGGACATCGCAGAACGGACAAAGGCATTCACAGCTACCCACGGCTACGCACCCGGCCTGGCTGTGATCATCGTCGGCGAAGACCCCGCATCCCAGGTGTACGTGCGCAACAAGAAGAAGGCCTGCGAAGACGTTGGATTTGTGTCCAAGGTATACGAAATGCCCACCGAGACCACCATGGACGAGCTGCTGGCACAGGTGGAGCATTGCAAGAACGATCCCGCCATCCACGGGATTCTGGTGCAGCTGCCCCTGCCGAAGCACCTGGACGAAAAGGCCGTCATCGCCGCCATCCCGCCGGAAAAGGACGTGGATGCCTTCCACCTGCTGAACACCGGCAAGATCATGCTGGGCGAATACAGCTTTCTGCCTTGCACCCCCGCCGGTGTCATGAAAATGCTGGAAGCCGAGCAGATCGACGTGTCCGGGAAGGAATGCGTGGTGGTCGGCCGGAGCAATATCGTGGGCAAGCCCATGGCCATGCTGCTGCTCCACGCCAACGGCACCGTGACCATCTGCCACTCCCGCACCAAGAACTTAGCCGAAGTGACCCGCCGTGCAGACATCCTCGTGGTGGCCATCGGCAAAGCGGACTTCATCACGGGCGACATGGTCAAGGAAGGTGCCGTGGTCATCGACGTGGGTATGAACCGCAGAGCCGACGGCAAGCTCACCGGAGACGTGGACTTTGCCTCCGTGGAGCCGAAGGCCTCTGCCATCACGCCCGTACCCGGCGGCGTAGGCCCCATGACCATCACCATGCTGCTGGAGAATACCTTGACAGCTGCTGTGGAAAGTGCCGGAAAATAATATAAAATTTTCGCAAGATTCGGCAGAAAAAATGCCGGATCCCCCTTGACTTATACGAAAAAACATGGTACAATATATTCTGCCGCATGATGCCAGGTTCCCAAAAATACGGGAATGCTATGCAGGTCTCGTATACCGGCTAAGCGAGTAACACAAGAAAGAGAGGTGCTGTTACGAATGTTTGCTATTATTGAAACAGGCGGTAAGCAGTACAAAGTGTGCGAAGGTGACACCATCTTCGTTGAAAAACTGGAAGCAGAAGAAGGCGCAGAGATCACCTTTGATAAGGTTCTGGCTGTATCCTCTGATGCAGGCTTCAAGGCTGGTTCTCCCGTGGTAGAAGGTGCAACCGTTACTGCCAACGTGGTTAAGAACGGCAAGGCTAAGAAGATCTATGTTATGACCTACAAGTCCAAGAAAAACGAAAAGAAGAAGATCGGTCACAGACAGCCTTACACGAAGGTTCAGATCAACAAGATCGCGTTTTAAGGGCGTACTGCCAGCGACAGCAATTGTCACATGACAGGCTCCGGCTCCATCGATAAAGGACAGGTTCTATGACGAAAGTAACATTTTTCCGCCAGAACGGCACTTTCTGGGGATTTCAGGAAACCGGTCATACCGGCTTTGGTGAAGAAGGGGACGATATCCTCTGCTCGGCCATTTCTGCAATGACCATGCTGATCTTGAATACATTGGAAGTTGCCTATAAGATACACACGGATTATAAAATTGACGATGTCACTACGGATATCCGTATGACCGTCAAGGAGATCCTGACCACCGACGATGAAAAGATCCGCTTTGCGGTGTCCGGCTTGTTGGAAGGGTATTATTACCAGCTTGTGGATCTGACAGAGGAATATTACGAGTTCCTGGACGTGAACATTATAGATGCGTGACCGCCGGATACAAATTTGAAAATGGAGGAAATAACAATGATCAGACTCGGTTTACAGTTCTTTGCTCATAAAAAAGGTGTAGGTTCTACCAAGAACGGCCGTGACAGTGAATCTAAGCGTCTGGGCGTAAAGTCCGCTGACGGCTCCAAGGTTACTGCCGGTAACATCATTATCAGACAGAGAGGCACCCACATCCATCCCGGTAACAACGTTGGTCGTGGTTCCGATGACACTCTGTTCGCTCTGATCGATGGCAAGGTTAAGTTCGAAAACATCGCTAAGGGCAGAAGACAGGTTAGCGTATACGCTGACTAAGTGCTGCACCCCATGTAAAATGGCAAACAAAAAGCTGTCAGGTTTCGTACCCGACGGCTTTTTTTGTTTCTATTTTTCTCCATTCCCGACCAGAATTGCATCACATAAAGCAAGCGCCGATGGAACATCATAAAACCGAACGAAACGTGTAAAAGGAGCGGAGGAAAATAATGCGAAAACAAACAATACGGCAAGAAAAAGACCGCATCGTTCGCTGTGCCGGCGTACTATTGCTATTGTGTATCTGGTGCATCCAGCCGATCCGTGCTGCAGTCCCGGAACAGGTACTGCCCGGCGGCATGGCATTTGGCGTAAAATTCGCCTGTGACGGCGTGATGGTGGTGGGCTTCACGGAAGTGGTGGGCGCAGACAACAACAGTAGCATGCCCGCCTACGATGCAGGACTGCGGACGGGAGATCGGATCGTCGCCGTGAATGGCCACCACGTCAGCACCAGCGAAGAATTTGCCCGGTTTATCGAAGATAATACCGAGTTTATCGAAGATAATACCGAGTTTATCGAAGATAATACCGAGTTTATCGAAGATAATACCGAGTTTATCGAAGGCAGTAGGGATCCGGTGGAGATCCAATATGAACGGGGCGGGGAATTGGGCAAGGTGCGCTTCCAGCCCATATACAGCCCGCTGGAAGGGAAGTACAAGACTGGTATGTGGATCCGGGACACCACCGCCGGTATTGGCACCGTGACCTTCCTCATCCCGGAGACCGGCGAATTCGTGGGACTGGGCCACGGCATCTGCGACCCGAACTCCGGGGATCTGCTGCCCATGCGCCGGGGGAAAGTGGTCGATGTGTCCATATCCGGCGTTGCCAAAGGCGCCAGCGGCCGTCCGGGGGAGCTGATGGGCACCTTCACGGATACCGACACCGGGGTGCTGCTGCGGAACACCACAAGCGGCGTGTACGGCATCCTACAGCAGATCCCCAGCGCCAAGGTACCGGAACTGCCCATGTCCCTTGCCGGCACCGACGAGATCCACACCGGCGACGCATATATTTGGTGTACGCTGTCGGGAAACACACCGGAAAAATTTGCCATACGGATCTCGGCGCTTGCGGTGGATGAGGAGAAGAATTTTGCCGTGCAAGTGACGGATCCGGCGCTGATCGAAAAGACCGGCGGGATCGTGCAGGGGATGAGCGGCTCCCCCATCATACAGGACGGCAAGCTCATCGGCGCCGTGACCCACGTCCTGATCTCCGACCCGACCCGTGGCTATGGGATCCCCATCGACAATATGCGCACTATGGTTGGATAAACTGAATAGAAGCCAGACAGGGATATATGCACTTGTCTGGCTTTTTTTCATACGGAAAAGTCCGCACAAATAAATAAAGATAAAAGAACTACTGATGAATCAAATACTGATTTACTAAGTATCGATTCATTTCCTTCCGACAGTGCCCAATCTTCAACACATGAAACGAAACGAAGAGATGGCCAGAGACATGAATGTGTACAGAGAAATCATCAAGGAGAACATAGGCTACGAGTATTTACTTGAGGATTTTCCACCAAGAAGTACATCCGTGTGGCAGGTTCGGACTATCCTGCAGAGGTTGTTCGGGCAAGGCTTTTGAAACTGAAAATGGAGCATATCAAGTTTGTATTCGATTGCCTTAAAGAGAATACGACCAAGATACGCAACATCAAGCAATATCTTCTGACTACGCTGTATAACGCTCCGAGCCGAGGATATAGCAAGGGGTGTGTTCGTCCCTGTCAGCCAGCTACCCCAAAAATGAGCTACAAGACCGATTATAAAATAGAAGGTTTTTTTGAATATGTTGTTCCGCCATTGGAAGGCTTTTGGTGGCAGGATGATGTCGAGGGTGTAGATTATACAAATAAATCTGCTTTCAACTGGATTTCTGTTATTCGTTTGCTTGACTTTGTGACTAAAGAAAACTTTGATTTGGCAGAAGAAACAGCAACGAAAAAGAAGAAACTTGATTGTTCATCTGCAGCGTATCTCACTATTGATGAAGGCTTATGAGTTCAAATAATGCACTTAGGTTCTTTTGATAATGAGCCAGCAAGTGTTGCTCTATTGGGAACAGATACTATTATTTCGATAGTGAAATGGCAATTGATTATCAAGAAAACAAAGTTGATTTTATAGAGTTTCTGGGCGGTGTCGATGGCAAACTTAAGCCAAACATCTATGGAGTTTCTGCATTTGATGCCAATGCCGCTGAATTGGTCGATGTCTTAAAAACAAACAACAATGGAGAAATTTGCGATGACGAAAACGGATATTCCTATCAGTTTTCAAATATCAGTATTGGTGTTTACAGAGAAGCTCTGCCTGATGAAATTACAGAAATGATTGAAGAAGCCAAAAGCGATGGAAACCCCCTGTCCGATGATGAGATAGAGTATGAAATGAAAAGAGCCAACTATTGGACAACTATTGGTTGTGGCGCAGTTGGATATTATCAACGATAAATCTTGACTTTGTCTAACCGCACCCAACAACTGAATACCGAAAAACAGACCGCCCGCTGGTCGCAATGTGCGAAAAGTTGGCGGCTATCACCACCTGCTCTCTGCAAGTTTGAATATATCGAAGGTACTGCCTATGGAAATAAAAAATGATTTTGGAGAACCGATTATCCAAGAAGAAGTTGTTTTATCAATTCAGCTGAATGATTTGGATGAATTTATATCAAGGCTTCTGACTTTGATAAAAGCAATCTTTTCTTTATGCTGTTGACCTCACTGCACCACTATGAGGACAGGAACGATACGAAAACAGCTTTGAGGACACTTTCCATGGCTTTCGATCCGACAGAAGTTGTCATACAGCTTTGAGAGTGATTCAGAACCGCTTCACCAGATGTAAATGGTTCGTTGAGGGAGATATTAAAGGCTTCTTCGACAATATCGACCATAATGTCATGATTGGCATTCTTCGCAAGAGAATTAACTTGACAGAAAGCGGACACTATGCTATAATAAATTTGGTGTATACAGGTGAAAATCATACGTTTTTCGTCACTGTCATAACGTATACCTTTAGGCAAAAATGTGCTTGCGAAAAAATCGGATATGTGATATAATAACATAATAATCAAAGATAGTGGCGGAAGAGAGGATAATCGGTTTGCTGAGTAGCATGATGATGCTTGCCTTAAATGATGATGACAGAGATTTTGTTACCAAGATCTATGAGGAATACGGAGAACAAATGTACAGGATCGCACTTGGCATCTTAAAGAATGAGCAGAATGCCGAAGAAGCCTTGCAGGAGACGATGTATAAAATCATAAAATACATCGATAAGTTTTCTCTCGACGATACATTTACTGTTCGCAAAAAAATCATGATCGGACTTAGAGCAGCTATCTACAATACATCTTGCAGACAATACGCAAACCAGAAAAGAAATCGTGAACGTGAAACAGACTTCTTTTATACTGTCGATGATGGAGAGAAAATGATCGATATGGAAGATACAACGGTAAACGTGGAAGAACGGATCATTGCAGAGGAAGATTGCCATAGGATCGAAAAAGCACTTCTCGAACTTTCACCCGAATTGCAGGATGCGATAAACCTTGTATATTATTGTGACTTTTCCTGTGTTGAAGCATCTGAATTTCTGGGTATATCAAGTAGTGCATTGCGAAATCGTTTATATCATGCAAGAAAAAAACTGAAAGAGGCACTCAGTGATCACTGAATCGTGATAACTGTAAAGGGGGGATTCCCATGAATACGATAAAAAACGATACGTTAGATGCCATGATCGTATTGTCCGCTCATGTCCTGGCAGAAAAGAACGAGGCAGATTTGATATCGAAGGATACAGCCAATGTAGAGATTCCGCGTTCGGTGGATCGGAAGGTCAGACGCATGATCCGCAAGGAGCGGCGCAAGATCGAATATGGTGCATGGTATATGTGTGCGAAACGAGTTGCCGTAGCACGTGTTGCTACAGTGTTTTTGGTTGTATGTACGGTTGCTTTTGCTTCTGCCATAAGTGTGAGTGCGGTGCGAGAGGCTCTGTGGTCTGCTATTGTACAGTTTTATGAAGAGTATATTTCTGTGGGATATGTAGCGGATACGGAGCCACCAGCGTATATCGAAGTGAAAAAAGAACCTTCTGCTATTCCCGACGATTGGACATGCGAAATTCTGTTGGATTCACAGTCCATGTATTATATCCGGTATTCGTCAAATGGTGAGGAAATTGTAAGTTTTAAGCAAAAAGTGTTGGATAAAAGCAAAGATTGGATCGATAATTCAAACTCTACTATTGAAATCATTACGATTCAGGGGTATGAGGGAAACTTGATAACTTTGCTGGACAAAGGATTAGCATATTTGGTGTGGAGTGATGGATGTTACTCCTATACGATAGAATATGATCATGCAAAAATCGATTGTGACTTGGTGATAGCAATTGCGGAGTCGCTGCAATAAACAATAACAAGGGTATGGTTGTGCGGATAGCATGATCATACTCTTGTTTTTTGCACAAAAGAATGCAGCTGTATTTATGAAAATCAACAAAACGCAAATTGCAATAGCAAGTTGCAATAGTTATCAAAAACGTAACAAAGCATA
>CAYXBQ010000004.1:0-60456 GCA_964463375.1 uncultured Ruminococcus sp.
CAGTCTGTCAGGGTCATTCTTCTTGTTCTTCTTCGTGTCATAATTTCTCTGTTTGCATTCGCTGCAAGCAAGAGTAATTTTCACTCTCATTGTTCGGCACCTCCTGTTGAATTTTGGGAAAATCCCAATTTTGTTGTACCTCCCTCTGCAATATGCCCGCCCGCAGTCTCCCGTCTCCGAGAGCCAATCGGCATGGCGGCACGATGACCGACGGCCGCACAAAAAACAGGCCTATGCGTGAGGTATATACATTATACCATCTTTCCACCCCTTTGTCAACGGTTTTTCCCATATCCGGCAAGGTAAAAAAGAACCAAAAAATCGAGTCCGTTCCCCCAAATTTTTTCGTATTTTTTTGCCGTTTTGTATTTACAAAATCAAAATAGTGTGCTATAATATACTGAGCAGTGCCCATGCCACGGCAGACGGATTCAGGCTTCGGGTGTACCGGATGATTGGCAGGTCTTCCTGCGGTCATGCAGTCTCCCCATAGAAGCATATTCACCCGCCGCCCGCTGAGGTATCGGATACTGAAATTTATAAAAAACAAAGGTGAAACACAATGATTACCAAGGAACAGAAGCAGTCTATCATCGAAGAATACAAGGTACACGAAGGCGACACCGGGTCTCCCGAAGTACAGATCGCCATCCTGACCTTCCGGATCAATGCCCTGACCGAGCACCTGAAGACCAACAAGAAGGACCACCACTCCAGAAGAGGTCTGAACAAGATGGTCGGCCACAGACGGAACCTGCTGGGCTACCTGCAGAAGAACGATATCGAACGGTACCGTGCCATCGTGGCTAAGCTGGGTCTGAGAAGATAAGTCCCGTCTTCTTTCCGGGTGCTGTGTTCTCTGCATAGCGCAAAGATGCAGCGCCCGATCCCCCTTGTGGGACTACATACAGATGGGGATCCATCCCACCGCCGCAGCTGTTGCTGTCGCTATGGGTACTCCACCATGGATTAGCAGTTAAACAAGCGCCTGATCTTTTTAGTCGGCACATCCCCCCTTTCCACCACATCCCCCCTGTGGTCGCCGACTCACTCCTCCTTATGATCAGACGCTTGTCTAAGTGCTGAGCCTGTGTGGCCGGTATTCCTGTCTGTCTCATCTTAAAATATAGAAAGGCAGAAAAAAAGCATGTTTGAAAATTACAAGACTTTCCAATATGAATTTGCCGGTCGTCCCCTGGTCGTAGAATCCGGGAAGATGGCTGGTCTGGCCAATGGCTCCGTGCTGGTCCGCTATGGCGACACAGCCATTCTCGCCTGCGCTACCGCCTCCGAGAGACCCCGTGATGGCATCGATTTTCTTCCCCTGTCCATCGACTTTGAAGAAAGACTGTACGCCGTTGGTCGTATCCCCGGCTCTTACCTGAAGAGAGAAGGTCGTCCTTCCGAAAAGGCCATCCTGACCGCCCGTGTCATCGACCGTCCCGTTCGTCCCCTGTTCCCCAAGGATCTGCGGAACGACGTGGCGATCTCCCTGCTGGTGACCGCTGTTGACCACGACTGCTCTCCCGAGATCGCCGGTATGATCGGTGCCTCCATTGCGCTGGCTATTTCCGATATTCCGTGGAACGGTCCTATCGGTGGTGTGTTCGTAGGTCTGACCGATGAAGAAGGCTTCATCATCAACCCCACCGCCGAACAGAGAGAAAGAAGCAAGCTGGAGCTGACTGTGGCCGGTACCGAAAAGAAGGTCGTTATGATCGAAGCCGGTGCCGAAGAAGTATCCGACGAGCAGATGTACGATGCCATCATGCTGGCTCACGAAGAGATCAAGAAGCTGGTCGCCTTCATCAACACCATCGTGGCTGAGATCGGCAAGCCCAAGTTCTCCTACCCCTCCTGCGAAGTGGATCACGACCTGTTTGACGCTGTGGACGCATTCTGCCACGAGGACGTAAAGGTCGCACTGGACACCGATGATAAGAACATCCGGGACGCACGGATGGCTCCCATCACCGAAGCCGTTTACGAAAAGTTCGGCGAAGGGGATGAAGCAAAGAAGAAGGTCTTGGACGAAGTGCTGTACAAGATCCAGAAGCAGATCGTTCGCCGTTGGCTGCTGGATGAACAGAAGCGTGTAGACGGTCGTCGTATGGACCAGATCCGTCCTCTGGCTGCCGAGGTACACCTGTTCAACCGTGACCATGGTTCCGGTATGTTCACCAGAGGTCAGACCCAGGTCATGACCATTGCTACGCTGGGTTCCATCGCCGACGTACAGATGCTGGACGGTATCAGCGAAGAAGAGACCAAGCGGTATATGCACCACTACAATATGCCCGGCTATTCCACCGGTGAAGCAAAGCCCTCCAGAAGCCCCGGCCGTCGTGAGATCGGTCATGGTGCCCTGGCAGAGCGTTCTCTGATCCCGGTGCTGCCCTCCGTGGAAGAATTCCCCTACGCCATCCGTTGCGTATCCGAAGTTATCTCCTCCAACGGTTCTACCTCCCAGGCTTCTGTCTGCGGTTCTACCCTGGCACTGATGGATGCCGGTGTGCCGATCAAGGCACCTGTTGCCGGTATTTCCTGCGGCCTGATCACGGAAGGCGACCGTTGGATGACCATGATCGACATCCAGGGTCTGGAAGACTTCTATGGCGACATGGACTTTAAGGTAGCCGGTACCCACAAGGGTATCACCTCCATCCAGATGGACCTGAAGATCGACGGCCTGACCCCCGAGATCATCAAGGAAGCCCTGGCTGTGACCCACAGAGGCCGTGACTACATCATCGACGAAGTGATCCTGAAGGCTATTCCCTCTCCCAGACCGGAGGTTTCCGAATACGCACCCAAGATGACTTCCATGAAGATCCCGGTAGAAAAGATCGGCGACGTGATCGGTCCCAAGGGCAAGATCATCCAGCAGATCCAGGCCGACAACAACGTGCGCATCGACATCGAGGACGACGGTTCTGTGTTCATCTCCGGTGTGGATAAGAGCGGTGTGGATAAGGCTCGTGAGATCATTGCCGGCATCATCTTCGAACCCGAAGTGGGTGCCATCTACGAAGGTAAGGTCACCCGGATCATTCCCATCGGTGCATTCGTAGAATTTGCCCCCGGCAAGGAAGGCATGGTCCACATCTCCAAGCTGGACACCAAGCGCACCGAAAAGGTAGAGGATGTTTGCAACGTAGGCGACACCATTCGGGTCAAGTACCTGGGTGCCGACGAAAAGGGCAGACTGAACCTGTCCCGCAAGGATGCTCTGTAATCTATAAGCTACAAAACGGTATGGCGTACGGCGCTGTACCGTTTTTTTGTGTGCCGGCACATCTTAAGAGAGGTTTTCGGGGATCTTTAGAAAATTTTAATCAAAACACGGTTGCATTTCCACTGTATATCCTTTATAATAGAAGAGACGAATTTTTGTAAAAAGACAGGTGCATAACTATGCCAGAGAAAGATATAAAAAAGCGGCAACAGGCGGCGGAAAACGATCCCCTTGCGGATTTCTCCATCGCCAAAGCCAGACAAGTTCGTGCCGCCGGACAGCAGTCCTCTGCGCAGCGAAGACCGCATACGCCATCCCCAGACCCACGGCAACCGGGGGCCTATGGTGGACAGCGTCCTCCGCAGGGCCAGCGCAGACCTACGGAGCGGGATCGGCAAAATGCTGCCTACGAAGCGGCGTATCGACAAGCCAATCCTGGCTTGGCCAACCCTGGCTTAGCCAATGCTGGTCAGGCCAATCGTCCGGTGTATCGGCATCGGAAGCTGGGGCGACCCAATGGTGCGGCGGTGCTGTTCACGGTGCTGCTATTGACCATTGCCGGGTTGTCCATTGGGCAGATCGTGCAGAATCGCAGCACTGCTAAGGAAACCAAGGATCCATGGCCTACCGCCGAGCCGGAGACAGTGGAGACCTTGCCGGAAGGGGAGACAAGCGGGATCTCCGAGGCAGACATGGTGCTGTGGAAGACCGAGACCATCGACAACACGCTGCTGGGGCAGGGCGACTTGATCCTGGTGAACTACAACTACCCCTACGCCGATGCAGACACCATTGCGGTCAAGGATGTGTACGGCAACAAAAACAAATACTACCAGGTCGCAAACACCAGCATTCGCCTGACGCCCATTGCGCTGGATGCCTTCAATGCCATGACAGAGGCCTTCTACACGGAGACCGGCAGCGATGATATGATGATCGTCAGCGGCTACCGGGATGTGCAGTCCCAGCGGGACATCTACAACGACCGTGTTGCTACCCAAGGGGAGGAGCTGGCGGCACTGTACGTGGCGACCCCCGGCTACAGCGAGCACCACACGGGACTGGCCATGGACTTATCCTTTTACACGGACAGCGGTGCCTCGGTATCCATTGAGGAATACGAGCACGGTTCCTGGATCGACGAGCATTGTGCCGCATATGGCTTTGTGCTGCGGTATCCCTCGGACAAGGTGGACATCACCAAGATCGGCTACGAATTCTGGCACTACCGGTACGTAGGCAAGCCCCACGCCCAGATCATGACGGATCTGCATCTCTGTCTGGAGGAATACCTGGACTACATGAAGCAATACACCACCGACACGAAGCTGCTGTGGATCCAGCCGTCGGGACTGCTGACAGAGGTGTCCGTCTCTGCCCTGCCCAGCGAAGGGACCCTGCTCTACTATGTCCCTGCGGACAAGGGAGACACCACTTCCCTGCTCCTGCCCCGTGGCAACACCTTTACCGACACCACCATCTCCGGCAACAACGTGGATGGGTTTATCGTAACCGTTACGGCGGGGTGACACCGGTTTTTGAAAAAAGCGTTTTCTGCGATTTCAGCAAAAAAGTTATTCTTTATCATACAGTTATCACATTGACCGGGTATACTATAAGCACAAAAAGAAGAGCAGGCAAGAACCAAAAATGCTCCTCCGGAAAGGAATGCTATTATGAAACTGTATAACGAAAACGATGAAATGAACACTGGTAACGAAATGAATCAGACTCCCATGACGAACCACCCGGAAAACAACACACCGGCTACAGGATCGATGCAGAACGACCAGATGACAAACGAACATCAGGCCCCTGCTGCCCATACACAGGAACCCATGCCCCACGAAGGACCCATGCAGAACCCGCAGCCTCAGAACGATCAGGCCGCACCCTCTGCACAGAACAGCGGTAGCTATGCCTATACCCGTGAGAATATCCCGGACAACACCTATCGTGCGGCACCCCAGAACCAGCAGAATCAGAATCCCCAGAACGGCGGCTATGTACCCTACGGTCAGAATCCCCAAGGGAATACCGGCTACACGAACCAAAACGGCCAGTACGGTGGCTACACGCCCTATGGCCAGCAGCAGTCCGGCGGACAGCAGCAGCAACCGTACAACAACGGACAGCCCCACTACGGTGCCATGCACGACCAGATGCAGGGTGGCATGGGCTACAATCCCGTACAGGATGGCAGCCGCATTTCCTACACCCCCGACAAGAACGCTATGAAGGCGCAAAAGAAGGCAAAGAAGAGCGGCAGTGGTAAGAAGGCTGCTGTTGCAGTGGCTTGCTGCTGTGGGCTACTGTTCTCCACAGGCTTTGGCTTCTTAGGTGCTGTGATCGCCAACCGGATGTTCCCGGCTGCCGGCGAAAGCGAAGAGATCGTGGTGGACACGGAGGGCAATGTGGTCAGCGAAAACCAGAAGACCGCTGTGTTCTACAAGAGCGTAGACAACATCGCCACCTCTACGGCCACAAACGGCGGGGACTTGACCATGGCGCAGGTATCCGCTCTGGTCAGCGATACGGTCGTGGAGATCACCACGGAATTCGTGAACACCTCCGGCTGGTTCCAGTATGTGTCCAGCGGCGCAGGCTCCGGTGTGATCCTGTCTGAGGATGGGTACATCATCACCAACAACCACGTGATCTGCGGCGAAGACAGCTCCACACCGGCGGACACCATCACGGTGCGTCTGACCGATGGTACGGAATACGATGCCAAGCTGATCGGTACCGACTCCGATTCCGACGTGGCTGTGCTGAAGATCGAAGCCAAGGGTCTGACCCCTGCCATCTGCGGGGACAGTGACAAGCTGGTAGTTGGCGAAACGGTACTGGCTGTGGGCAACCCGCTGGGTGAGCTGGGCGGTACCCAGACCGATGGTATCATCAGTGCGCTGGATAGAGAGATCGATGTGAACGGCACCAGCATGACCCTGCTGCAAACCAGTGCTGCTGTAAACCCCGGTAACTCCGGTGGTGCCCTGTTCAATATGCGTGGGGAGCTGATCGGTGTGGTAAACGCCAAGTCCTCCGGCACCGGCATTGAAGGTCTGGGCTTTGCGATCCCGATCAACGATGCCCTGAACGTGGCAGAACAGCTGATGGAATATGGTTACGTTCGTGGTAAGGTCGCCATTGGTGTGTCCTTCTACGAATGCGAAGATGCCCTGACCGCACGGTACTATGGTCTGCCCGGCTATGGTGTGTACGTCATGGAGCTGTCCAAGGGGTACAATGAAAATGCGCTCAAGGTCCTGGACCGTGTGATCTCCATCGATGGACAGGAGATCAGCTCCTTCAGCGACATTTCCAACATCGTAAAGCAGCATGAGGTAGGCGACGTACTGAAGTTCCAGGTATCCCGTGACGGCAAGATCATCGAGGTGGATGTGACCTGCTACGAAAAGATCCCTGCGGAGATCGGCGATGTGGAATTTGCAGAAAACTAAGGCAACACGGATTCAGATGACCTGAATCGATAACACCGGCAATGGGGCAGGGTCTACACAGGCTCTGCCTTGCCCGTTTTTCGGGGAGTGACCGTATCTCCTGAAAAAATATAACAACAAAAGTGAGGTATGCATGTATAACATCCTTGTAGTGGACGATGAAGAAAATATCCGGCGGCTCATTGCCAAATATGCTGCCTATGAAGGACATACCGTGACCGAGGCCGGTGATGGCATGGAGGCTGTGCGGCTCTGTCAGGAGCATAAATACGATATTCTGGTCATGGACATCATGATGCCGGAGCTGGATGGGTTCTCGGCTTGCAGACAGATCCGCAAATTCTCCGACGTGCCCATCATCATGCTCAGTGCCCGTGGCGAGGAATACGACAAGATCAACGGCTTTGAGATCGGGATCGACGACTACGTGGTCAAGCCCTTCTCTCCCCGGGAGCTGATGCTGCGGATCGATGCCATTTTGAAACGGTCCCAGACCCGTGGCAGCAGCTCGGCACTGGACAGCAACGAGGTCATCTCCTTAGCCGGCGGTGGACTGAAGGCCGACCTGACCGCACGGATCGTGTATATCGATGGGGTGCGAGCCGATATGACCCCCAAGGAATACGATCTGTTCTTCTATATGCTCAAAAACAAAAATATCGCCCTGACCAGAGAAAAGCTCATCTGCGAGGTCTGGGGCTACGACTACTTCGGGGACGACCGGACGCTGGACACCCACATCAAGCTGCTGCGGAAATCTCTGGGCAAGTACGCCGGATACATCGTTACGCTGAGAGGGGTCGGATATCGTTTTGACGTGGAAGAATAAGCGCACAAGCTGGTGGGACGACCTGCGGGAAAAGCTGCCCGCCACCAGTATGCGCACCCGGCTCATTGCGGCTTTCCTGGTGTTCACCGTAGCGGCCATCGGGATCCTGTGGGTCATGCAGACCTTTCTCATGGACGATCTCTATGAAATGGTGAAGTACCGGGAGCTGTCCTCCTGCGCTGTCCGACTGGAAAAGGCGCTGACCACCATCGGCACCACACCCCATGATGGTACGGATACCGCACAAAATGCCTTTGAGGAACAGGCCTTCGATCTGAGCCAGAAGTACAACCTGTGCCTGTCGGTCTACCAGATCCACCAGGGGATCGGCTCTCAGGTGACGGAGCAGCATTCCCGGATGTTCTGCCTTTTGCCCATGCTGACCTCCCCCAGTCTCCTGCAAATGCTGTATCGAGAGGTCAAGGAAGCGCCGGATCGGCTGTACCAGGAGGAGATCTCCATGGATACGCTGATGGCATCCCGTTCTGCTTTTTCGGATACCAACCCGGATGTCGCAGAACCTGCCGATGACGAAGACCACACCCGCAGCATTCTGCACGTACAGCTCACGGAGGCTGGCGGGATGCAGTATATGCTGCTGCTGACCACGGAGATCCTGCCGCTGAACGCCACGGTCAACACCATGAAGCTGCAGCTGGTGGTGCTGAGCATCCTGCTGGCGATCTTAGCGGTGGCTATGTCGGCGTTTTTGTCTGCACGATACACCAAGCCTTTGACCCGGATGAGCGCAGAGGCAGGCAAGCTGTCCATGGGGAACTACAACGTGAACTTCGATGGGGGCAACTGTCGGGAGATGGAGCAGCTTTCGGTGGCACTGAATCGAGCGGCCTACGAGCTGTCCCAGCTGGACAAGATGCAGAAGGATCTGATCGCCAACATCTCCCACGACCTGCGCACGCCGCTGACCATGATCGCCGGCTACAGCGAGGTGATCCGGGATCTGCCGGGAGAAGCTACGCCGGAGAATATGCAGATCATCATCGATGAGGTGGCACGGCTGACCTCGCTGGTGAACGATATGTTAGAGGTATCCCGGTACCAAAACGGCACACAGATCCTGCATGTGTCCCGGTTCAACTTCACGGAATGTCTGCGGCAGACCATCGACCGCTATGCCAAGCTCCGGGAGCGGGAGGGCTACCGGATCCTATTGGAAGCGGACACGGATGTGTGGGTAGAGGCCGACGAGACCCGGATCCTGCAAGTGCTGTACAACCTGATCAACAATGCGGTGAACTACACCGGGGAAGACAAAACGGTGGTGGTACGGCAACGTGTGGACGAGGATAGCCATGAGGTGATCCTATCCGTCATCGACACGGGCTGTGGGATCCCGCAGGAGCAGCTACCGCTGGTGTGGGAGCGGTACTACAAGGTCCACGATTTCCACAAGCGAGCGAACATGGGCACGGGTCTGGGTCTGTCCATCGTGAAGAATATCTTAGTTCTGCATGGCGCGCGCTTTGGTGTGGAAAGCACCGTAGGCAAGGGCAGCCGGTTTTGGTTTGCGCTGCGTATGGTGGAATATACAAATCAATAAGTATACCGAAACAGAAACTGGCATCGGGCTCTCTCCGGTGTCAGTTTTATTTGTCTCCCCCCACCGCTTTTCCCGATCCTTTCCCGCATAAGTGCTGCCCATACCTCATAGAATACACCAAAGCAAATGCAGACTGGGAGAAAGGACGACGAGCTATGGAAAAAAGAAACCTGTATGCCTACCTGCCGGAGGGAGCCATGACCATACCCCATCTGGTGCCGGGGCTGCATACCGATGCGGTCGTGCTGGAGAATCGGATGCTGTCCGGTTCTCTGCGGGGATTGGAGAGCGCAATGGAAAAAGGACGACTGGTGGAGGGAATGGTCACCCTGTGTGACTGCCAGACCATGTGCCTGTCTGTGAGCCTGGCAGGTGGGATCCGGGGACAGATCGAGCGAGAGGAAGTGTGCTACCAGCCGGATGGGTCGCCGGTGAAGGACATCGCCATTCTGACACGGGTGGGAAAGCCGGTGCAGTGTCGGGTGCTGGGGTTTGGCAGGGACGAAAAGGGAGACACGGTGGTGCGGCTGTCCCGGAAAGAGGCACAGCGGGAATGCTACCACCGGTACCTGACCCACCTGCGTCCCGGCGACATCCTGCCTGCCCGTGTGACCCACATGGAATCCTTTGGCGCCTTTTTGGACATCGGCTGCGGCATGATCGCACTGGCCACCGTGGACTGTCTGTCGGTCTCCCGCATCTCCCACCCACGGGATCGTTTTTCGGTGGGGGAATGCATTTTGGCGGTGGTCAAGCAAAACGATCCGCTGACCGGGCGGGTGTACATGAGCACCAAGGAGCTGTTTGGCACCTGGGAAGAAAATGCCGCCGCCTTTGCCCCCGCCCAAACGGTCACCGGGATCGTGCGCTCCACCGAGGAGTACGGCGTCTTTGTGGAGCTGGCACCCAATTTAGCGGGGCTGGCAGAGCCACGGGAAAGCTGTCGGCCGGGGGATGGATGTGCGGTGTACATCAAAAGCATCGTGCCGGAGCGGATGAAGATCAAGCTGGTGCTCATTGACCGCTGTGACCCACCCAAACGCCCTGCCCTGCACTACTATCTGCCCAGCGACACCCGACACATCGATCGCTGGCAATATTCCCCCAGCCGTTGTGACCGAAGGATCGAGACGGTTTTTGCCGATGCGGGGGTGGCGCTGGGTGGAACGTGACAAATGATCGAGAGGTGATCCTACAAAAATTCGGTAGGGTCCCTTCTTTTTTTGTGGTGCTTTGGAATCTGCCATAGCCTCTTGCAGGACGGGCAAAAATGTGGTATACTGTACGGTAGAATCGAAATCACCTGAGGAGCATCCATGAACGAGAATACTACTGTGCCTGCGGTCAGCGAGAATGGAAACGAAGAAGACACCATTGCGGGCGTTGTGGACACCATCATCTATCAAAACGGCGAGAACGGCTACTGCATCTTTTCCATCGAGGATTCGTCCGGCACCATGATCACCGTCACCGGTACTGTGCCCTATTTGACCGAGGGAGACACCATCACCGTCCGGGGGCAGTGGACCAATCACAATATTTACGGCAGGCAGTTCAAAGCCACCTCCTACGACAAGCAGCTGCCCGCCGAGCTGTCCGACATCCTGCGCTATCTGTCCTCCGGGGCTGTCAAGGGCATTGGTCCCAAAACCGCCCAGAAGATCGTGGAGCAGTTTGGCACCGATGCCTTTGATGTGCTGGAAAACCATGCGGATTGGCTCACCGACATTCCCGGCATCACCAAGAAAAAAGCACAGGATATCAGCGACAACTTCAAGTCCATCGCCGGAGCCCGGTCGGTCATGCTGTTCTGCCGGGACTTCTTCCCTTCCGCTACCGCTATGCGGATCTACAAAAAATGGGGCGGCGCGGCGGTGGATCGGATCAAGGAGAATCCCTATTCCCTGTGCGAGAGCTTCTCCGGCATCAGCTTCCGGCGTGCCGACCAGATCGCTGCCCAAATGGGGATGGAGCCGGATTCGGACGAGCGCATCCTCCACGGCCTATCCCATGTGCTGTCCACCGAATCCCAGCGGAACGGCCACACCTGTCTGCCGGAGGAGGAGCTGGTGCGCTGTGCGGTGGAGCTGCTATTCGATCGAAATGCTGCCTACATCCCCCAGATCCGTGCCCAGCTGGAGCGTGCCTATGCGGAAAGCCGGCTGGTGGCGGTCAACAAAAACGATATGCGGCTGGTGTATCTGCCCTACTACTACCGTGCGGAGACCTATGTTGCCAAAAAGCTAAAGCAGCTCTCCCGGCTGTCCGCCAAAATGAACGTATCCGACATTCCCCGGATGATCGAAAAAAGCGAAGCCCAATGCGGGATCCCCTATGCGGATATGCAGCGGCAGGCCATTTCCGATGCGCTCTGTGACGGGATCATGGTGCTGACCGGCGGCCCCGGTACCGGGAAAACCACCATCATCAAGGGATTGCTCTCCATTTTCTCCTCCTTAGAGCTGAACGTCTCTTTGGCAGCCCCCACGGGACGAGCCGCCAAGCGCATGAGCGAAGCCACCTCTCACGAAGCCAAGACCATCCACCGGCTTTTGGAAATGGACGGTGCCAGCATGGGTGAGGGGGAGGAAGGCAGCTCCTCCTTTATGCGGAACGAGCAAAATCGGCTGGACGAGGATGTGCTGATCGTGGACGAGGCTTCGATGATCGACATTTTGCTGATGGAGGCGTTGCTTCGTGCCATCAAGCCGGGGGCTAGACTGATCCTCATTGGGGACACCGACCAGCTGCCCTCTGTAGGTGCCGGGAACGTGCTGGGGGACATTTGTGCCTCCGGGGTATTCCGGGTAGTGCGGCTGACCGAGGTGTTCCGGCAGTCCCAGCAGAGCTTCATCATCACCAATGCCCACCGGATCAACGAAGGCCAGCTGCCGGTACCCTCTGGGGTAGACGGAGACTTTTTCTTCCTGCGGCGGCAAAGTGAGGAGGCCACGGCGGCCACCATTGTGGATCTGGTGCAGAATCGGCTGCCACGCACCTACGGGACAAACGTAGTGAACCATATCCAGATCATCACGCCCTCTCGCAAAGGGATGTCCGGTACGGAATGTCTGAACGCCAGTCTGCAAGCGGCACTGAACCCCCCCACGCCCGGCAAAAGCGAACGAAAGAGCCGGGACATCATCTTCCGGGTAGGCGACCGGGTCATGCAGACGAAAAACGACTACACGCTGGAGTGGGAGACGGAGGGCGGCAAAAACGGCATGGGCATATTCAACGGAGACATTGGTGTGGTGACAGACATAGACGATCCGGCAGAGGTAGTGGAAGTGACCTTTGACGAGCGGAAGTGCCTGTACGACTACAGCCAGCTGGACGAGCTGGATCACGCCTACGCCATCACGGTACACAAAAGCCAGGGCAGCGAATATCCGGTGGTGATCATCCCGCTGTTCGACTGCGCCGCCATGCTCCAATCCCGGAACCTGCTATACACCGCAGTGACCCGTGCGGCTCGGATGGTGATCTTAGTGGGCAAGACCTCGGTGCTGGAGCGCATGATCGCCAATCACCAACAATCCAACCGGTGCTCGCTGCTGCGGGACTGGTTGGTGGAGGAAGAATGACAAGGCTATATTGGTTATACCGAACAGTGCCTTTTTTATAAAAACAACGACCGCGTTATCCTTTTGGGGATGACCCGGTCGTTGTTGCTTTTTGGATACTATAAATGTTGTACTTCCGCTTTTACACACATGTATGATCTACTTGATCTCTTGCTCCAAATCATCAAACAGATCACAATCGAAAAATTCTCTAACAGATATACCAAGACCGTCGCATAGCTTTTTGATGGAAACAACACCGGGGTTCTGGCTTTTCTCATTCAGCATGCTGTATACTGTAGACGGCGTGACCCCCGACAGATTGGCAAGTGCATTGATCGCAATGTTCTTTTCTTCACATAATTGCAATATCCTTTTCGTTACGGCTTCCTTTGTATTCAATCGTGTCCCAACTTTCTGCGATATATCGTTAATAATAATTTTACAATATTATGCGATTTTTCGTGTGCGACATATCGCATATTTCGAAAAAGTGTGCTATAATATATGATATATCGTACATGTTCAAGTGCATAATGCTTTCATTCACGTGGTTTTTGTCTTTTTTTGCTCCATCAAGCCATTATGCCATAGGGGGAGGTTTTTCGTGCAGTATCTACTCGACATCAACTTTCATGATCGTTTTTACCAATATGTCCTGCCTACGGAAAATGACCGCAGCTATGCGTTCCGAATACCGGATCATACCGGGCAGCCGGAGCTTCATATCACGCTGGAATTTTTTGACGCCGTGTGGCAGATCGTCTCCAATGAAACCATCTCCGTTATGGAAAACGGAAAAATGGTTCCTGCGGTACGGCTTTCCGAGAATGCGCTCATCTTTGGGAAAACGGCTGCCGGTGCGGATCTTTCCGTTCTGCTGCGTACCCTATCGGATGCCCATCTGGCATATGTCAAATACGACATCACCGGCCGGACACAGATCACGATCGGCAAAGAAAACGCCGACATTTGCCTGTGCAGCGATTATATCAGCCATCGCCATGCGGTCATGACCCTGCAAAATGGCTGTTGGGTCATAGAAGACTACAGCCGAAACGGTCTGTTTTTGAACACACAGCGGCTGCCGACCGGACAAAAGATCCAGCTGCATCCCTTCGACACCCTCTATACCGGTGGGTTCCAGATCCTTTTTTGTGGGAATATCTTAGCGATCAACCACAAAAGGAGTGTCATCTCCAACCTACCCACATGTACAGTCCAAAATGAACCTTCCTCCATGCCCGTCCCTCTCGAGCATATGCCCTATATGCGCAGTCCCCGCATCTTAGAGCCACTCTGTGCGGAACCCATCGAGATCGAAGCACCACCTGCCCGGCAGGAGCACAAAAAGCAGCCCATGCTATTCGTCTTAGGTCCGGCGATCACCACACCGCTCCCCATGCTGACCACCATGCTGCTGCGTATGGGGACGAGCAACCAGGGAGGCAGCTACTGGATCATGGGGGTGTCGGTGCTTATGAGCTCTGCGATTGGTCTGGGGTGGACGCTGGCTCGCAAGCGATACGATGCCCAAACCGAGGTGGAGATGGAAAACACCCGTGTAGCCGCCTACGAAAGCTATCTGTCCAAAAACGAAACGCTTCTCTCAAAACGCCATGCAGAAAGCCGGGAAAAGCTTTGCCAGCAGTATCCCTCATCCGCTGCCATCGCCGAAATGGTACAGGACGACCGCTGCAGTGTATTTCTCTGGAACCGAAACAGTCGGTTTCAGGATTTCACCAGTGTACGCTTAGGTACAGGGCGTATGCAGCTCCCCGGTCAGATCCAGATCCCCAAGGAACGGTTCAGTATATACAACGATGCCTTAGCAGAACGGCCTGCCGCCTTGTTGGACAGCTATTGCATCATCAAGCAGGTCCCTTCGTTGGTATGCCTGCGGGATCACAAGATCATTGGACTCATCGGAGACAAAGACCGGATCGATCCCATTGCCAATTCCATTGCCATACAGCTCTCTGCCCTGCACAGCTATACCGATGTCCGCATGGCATTTCTATACGATCAAAAGGAAGATAGCAGCTATGCCTGGTCACGATGGCTGCCGCACGTGTTCTCCCCGGACAAAAAGATCCGGCTGCATGGGAACGATACCGATTCGACGCATCATGTGCTGTCGTATCTGACCGAGATCATGCGCAGCCGTATGGATGCTGCAGAAGCGCACGACACAGAAAATACCGTACAGCTGCCCTATTATGTGGTGTTCTGTACCCAGCCGGCGCTGCTGTACAACCATGCCATCTACCGCTATATGACCGATGCAGCAGACTATGGCTTTATCTTTATTCTCATATACCCCCGCATGGAGCAGCTGCCCAATGCCTGCAAATTCCTGATCCAGGCAGACGATAGCTACAGCGGCTATTATGCCATCGATCAGGTGCGGGACGAGACCAATTTGGTGGCATTTGATACCATGTCGGCGGAACAAGCCGAGCAGATCGCCCGAAAGCTGAGCCGCTATTGGGTAAATGAGATCTCCGATGGAGAGATCCCCGAACGGATCGATTTTTTAGAAATGTACGGGATCTCCGACATCCACGAATGGGACCTGCTCAAGCATTGGAAGGAAAATCGCACCTATGAAAACATCCGTGCCCAGATCGGCGTGACCCACGGCAATGCGCCTGTGTATCTGGACATCCACGAAAAATACCATGGCCCCCACGGTCTTGTTGCCGGTACAACAGGTTCCGGGAAAAGTGAGACCATACAGACATTTATTCTGTCTCTGATGTTGAATTATCCACCAGACGAAGTGGCTTTTGTGCTGATCGACTACAAGGGCGGCGGCATGGCGAATTTGTTCGCAGGCACCCCCCATTTGGCCGGTACGATCACGAATATTTCCGCCTCCGGGGAAACAAGCGACAATGGTACCGGCAACACCTACCAAACCAGCCGTGCGCTGGTCTCCCTGAAAAGTGAGATCAAGCGCAGACAGAGTATCTTCAATGAATATGGTGTAAACCACATCGATGCTTACAATCGGCTGTATCGAGATAAAGAGGCAAAGGAACCGCTGCCCCATTTGATCCTGATCAGCGATGAGTTTGCAGAGCTGCGAAAGGAGCAGCCGGAATTTATGAAGGAGCTGGTCAGTACGGCTCGTGTGGGTCGAAGCTTGGGGATCCATCTCATCTTAGCGACCCAGAAGCCTGCCGGTGTGGTGGATGATGAGATCTGGAGCAACGCACGCTTCAAGCTTTGTCTGAAGGTTCAGGATCGCAGCGACAGTATGGAGATGCTCAAGCGGCCGGAAGCGGCATCGCTCACACGCACAGGGCAGGGCTATCTCCAAATCGGCAACGACGAGATCTTTACCTTATTCCAATCCGCCTATTCCGGTGCCGCCTATCAGCCGGAGATCCATTTGACAGCAGCGGCCAACAGTACCGTGGAAGTGCTGTCACGAGATGGGATCCGCTCCCGCAAGCGCAGTGGAGGCAAAAAGGGCGGTAAAAAGCGCTCGCAGCTGGAGGCCTGTGTACAGTACATCGATGAGATCTCCCAAAAACATGGGATCACACCGGTCAAAAAGCTGTGGCTGCCACTCTTTGACGGCGATCTGCCTTTAGAAGAGCTGTTTGCCACATTCCTTCGAACCGATACCTGTACGGCGATTTTGGGCAGACTGGATCATCCGGAGCAGCAGAGCCAGCCTTTGTTCACCTTACAGTACCCCCAGTGCGGCCATGTGATGATCGCAGGCAACGCCGGCTGCGGCAAAAGCACTCTGATGAAGACGATCCTATATTCCCTGCTGTGTAGCCAACCACCGGAGCTCCTGAACTGGTATGCACTGGATTTTTCCAATCGTATGTTTGATGACCTGCGGAAATATGCCCACTGCGGCGGGATCGTATATGGGGAAGAGGAAGAAAAGATCAAGCGTGTGTTCCGGCTGTTGACCGATACGATGCAGTACCGAAAAAGTAAGCTGGCAGAAGCCGGTGTGGCCTCTGTGGAGGACTTCCGGAAAAAGTCCGCCGAACCAATGCCGTATATCCTTGTGCTGATCGACAACTATGCCGGTTTCAAGGAAGCGTATGAGGCCTATACCGATATCATGATCACGCTACTGCGAGAGGGTGTGGCTCGCGGGATCCACTTCCTTGTCAGTCTCAACGGGCTTTCAGATATTCCCACCAAATGTCGGCAGTATTTTACCACCCGCATCCCGCTGCTCTTAAACGAACGTGCGGATTATCACGACTATCTATACAGCACACCCACGATCCCCGTTCTTCCCTATCCCGGCAGTGGTCTGTTTGCCTATAACGAAAGCATCCTGCAGTTTCAGGCAGCACATATCGCAAAGCCCACACAATATGATACCTATATCCGCCGCTCTGCCACAGGCTACCATGCACCGCAGCTTCGCTTCTTAGACAAAAAGCAGCTCTACGCTTCCTTTGTGGATACGATCACCACGACCGATGCCTCCATTCCGCTGGGATGGTATACCGGCACACTGGAGCCCTATTCCCTCTCGCTGTGGGATACCTTCTGTTATTTCGTCAGTGATGTGACAGGAGAGGGGACTGCCTCTATGCTGGAGAATATCCTGTCCTATGCCCAGCGGGAAAAGATCGAGACCTATTTGATCGGAGATGTGCCTGGACAGGAGAAATACGGAGAGGGTATGCCGGTGTTCCGCGAATATGAAGAGGTCTTTGGCTGCATGACCACCCTGCGGGAGATCTTCAAAACACGCTCCACGGCTCGAAAGGCATATTTGGCTGAGCATGGCAGCGTTGGTGTGACCGAATATATGCAACAGACCTTTTCGCCGCTGCTGATCCTGTTTGGAAATTACAACGCCTTTTGTGACATGACCTACGATCCATCCAATCCGCGTGAAAAGCGGTACGATGCCTTATGGGAAACGATCCTAAAGCAAGGCAAGCACTTTGGCATCACCCTGGTCGCCGGCTGGGATCCGCAAATCGGCCTATCGAATTACCTAAAGCCCGCCTGCCAGCTCTTCACGGCGCACAAAACCGGGATCCATTTGGGTGGCAAGCTCAGCGGACAAAAGCTCATCCATGTGAACAGCTCGCCTTATTTGATGAAGCAAAGCGAACCGGAGGCCGGATATGCCTGTGATGGCAGTCGTGTCACCGAGGTGTTCATCCCACCGCATATGCAAAAAGAGGAATTTGGCAATGCATGATGTATTTATCTGTGACGATGCCCGTGCAGATCGTATCCAGCTGCGAGAGATCATCGCCCGGTATCAGCTGGAGCAGGATGAAGACGGCAATGTCTATGACTACGCCTATGCAAGCCTTCCTGCGCTGCCGGCATATACTTCTCTGTATTTTATGGATACAGCCTCCCCGGATGGGTTTTGCCGTGCTGTAGCCCGTGTTCGGGAACAAAGCTATGACAACCGGATCCTGCTGGTATTTCGGGATATGCAGTCCCTCTTGACCGTCATGACACCCCAGGTGCTCCCCACCGGTATGTTGCAGAAACCCCTGCAATATGCGGATGTACAGCACATTCTCAGCATGCTGCCTGCCCAAAAGCCGACAGACAGCGCAGAACCTGTGTATACCTATACCAAAAAGGCCAAGACCATCTCGATCCCGCACAAAAATATCCTATTCTTCGAGAGTCGCAACAAGAAGACCTATCTGGTCACGGAGGCGCAGGAGCATGAGCTGTATGTACCGCTGGATACGCTGGAAACGGAGCTGAACGGCACCTTCATTCGTACCCACAGAAGCTATCTGGTCAATCCCAAACGGATCCGTGCCTATGATTTCGGTACCATGACGGTGACCTTCGACGACGGCTCTGTGGCGCTGATCTCCCGTTCCTGCAAAGACAATCTCAAGAAGGTGGGGACAACGCCATGATTGCCTATCGTTTTACAGCAGAGGAATTCCTGTTTTTGGCCCAGCGGCTCGGACTCACACACATCCCCCGGTGGTGCCCTACCGTTTGCTCGTCGTCGGAGGAAGCACTCTTTTCTTCCCTTATCCAAAAAGGCTTTCTCCTTTCCGATCCCGTTGAGAGCCCGCTGCCACATCCGGCGATCGCCTATCTCTTTTCGCTCATGAAGGCCGCTGCCGTCTGGTGCTGTTGGAACGAACGTGTATTTCTGTATATGGCTGAAAAGCGATATATTCTCATGGAGACGGATTCTCCATGGTTGGAGATCGACTCTCCATGGTTGGAGACGGAGCCTCCGGGAGTGAGACGCATACGTTTGCTGCCGATGGAAAACGCCGCTTCCTGCTTCGCCTACTTAGAAGACTATCCCGGTGTCATGCAGCCGCAGATCCTATATGACGACACCATAGCCGGTGCCGATGCAGCAGCTGTTGACCTCAAAAACAGATTGGAGGCATATTTTGAACCGTGAGAAAATCCTGATCGAGATCGTGTGTGCCGGCATCGATAAAGCGTACGACTGTATCGTTCCTCGGCAGATCACCGCAAAAGAGCTTTGCGAAAACTTTCTGGGGATCCTGGAAGATCATATCGGGATCCGGTATGGGGAGCATGAGAGCCTGATGCTGCTTTCCAAACGGACGGGGATCGTACTGCATCCGGACAACACACTGGATGGATCCCAGATAGACAGTGGCGACACCCTCTATATCATCTAAAAAATACCATTCGTCGGCGGAACCCTGCCGTTCGTCGGATCCTGCACAAAAGCAAAACCCACTATGCTATACTATAGGCACAGCAAGAGAGAAACCAAAATCCAATGAGAAAGGAGCACAAAATGGCAACGATCATTGCATGGGATATCGAAAAGTTCTCCCACCTGACCGGTAAGCTCGATCAGTGCATGCAGGTGTTGGAAGCACAAAAAAATGTGATCACCAATCTGCGAGCAGTCACCGAAGACAACTGGGTCAGTGCAGCAGGCCGGGAATATGCCACCCGCATAAACGAGGATCTGCAAAACTTAGACGATATCCTACAAAAATTCCGCACAACCAAAACAGAGCTGGAGGACGCTAACCAAAAGTACGCAGCCGGAGAGGTCGAGGTACACGATAAACTCATACAGCTCTACCGAGACCTTTCTGTGGTCGTGTAGTGAGGTGGATCGCATATGGAACTAAAATTGGAGATAGAGCAGCTTATCGAGGTTGCCAAGTGCATGAATAACTCCAAGGATGCCATCCAGGAACTGCTCAAATATCTGGACCCGGAGGCAGAGGTCATGTCCTTCTGGATCGGAGACGGAAAGGACGCATACGTGGATGTCGTCAAGCGCTTTCGGGATAAGGTCACAGAGTATTCGGTTATCCTGAGCGACACAACCCATACGCTGGCTGAATCCTTAAATATGTACATAGAAAACGAAACCATGATCGCCAAGGAGATCATACAGATCCCGGCAGATGATATTTTCTGAGAAAGGAGTCAGCTATGAAAAACGGCACCATTTCCATAGATCCCCAGGTACTTCGTAATTCCGCCAACCAGCTTGCTCCTACCGTAGAGGCCATGGAATCGATCTATAGTGTACTAAAGCAGATCGAGGCAGAGATCTACAACGCCTGGAGCAGCGATTATACAGACATGTATGTGGAATATCTGCAATCGGTACAGCACAAAGCAGAGAAGATCCGCAAATACCTGGAAAAGGTCCAAAAGCAGCTGCGCGATACAGCCCAGCGCACGGAAGACACCGAAAAGCAGGTCATCCAGATCCTGCAGCGGAAAGAACAGGACCGATAACATACCGTACATCCCCAAAAATAAAAATATATAAAGTGAGGTAATTATCATGGCAAAAATCGAATTGAGCACCGAAGGCATGCGGAATGCAGCAAATGAGTTTGCAACCAAGATCGACGAATGGAACGGCATGAAGGAGGAGATCTGGGCGCTGCTGGCAGATCTGGATGCTATGTGGGATGGCGATGCCAACGACGCATTCAACGCCCTCATCGCAGAGGATGAGCCGAAGTTCGCCAAGCTTCTGGAAATGATGACGACCTACAAGGATGCCATCAACTCCGCAGCCCAGAAGTACGAAGAGACCGAGAACGACGTAAAGACCATCGTGACCCGGCGCATGTGATCTGCGCATCCAAATGATCCGCACATCTAAACACAACGAAAAGAACGAAAGGAAATACAATCATGGCTAACAGATTACTCGTAACTCCCGAAGAGGTCAATGAAAAAGCAAAGGCGATCACGAATGTACGCGCCAGAATGGAAGACCTGCTCAACGACATCAAGCATCGGATCGAAACGATGGTGACTGAGGAATGGATCGGCGTCGCCGCCAACACCTACAGCAGCCAGTTCATCTACCTGCACAACCAGGTGGCAAAGGCATTGGATACGATCCAGACCCACGCCAACAACCTGTCCGAAGCCGCTAACGTATATGCTTTGGATGAAGAGGGCCAGAGCTCCACGATCGCAGGTCTGGATGCGTCCGACATCTTCTAAAATATATCTTATACAGTGCAGGGGAACGACTGGATCGGCAGCTGTTCCCTCTGCCCTGTAAAGGGGTGGATCATGAAAATCGCAGTAGATACTGCATATCTTTCCTCTTTAGCATCGAAAGCCAAGGATATGCTTCCAGAGCTACGGGAGGCAGAGACACACATCCGCAGGAGCCAAGCACAGCTGCACAACGAGACCTGTCCGGCAATACAGGAACAGTTGGCGGCGCTCCTCCGGGAAACGGACACACTCACAGAGGATCTGACCCATATAAGCAAGGATCTGTGCGACATAGCCACCCTATATGGAGACAAAGAGCAGGAGATCACCGCAGACATCCGTGCGCTTCCCTATGGGGCAGAAGATCCTGCGCAAGAGCTGCCCAAGGTCATCGTACCGGTCATGCCCATCAACCCCAGGATCCTACGAACGGATCAAGAGCGACACACCGCTGTCCGTGTGATCGAACCGATACCGGCTAAACAGCTGCTACCCAATTGGCATACCAAACGGTACCTTGTCCTGCCGGAGTCACCGGAGCCGGAGTCACCGGAGCAGGATCTACTGATAGAGGATTGGATGAAACCATTGATTGTGGAGGCATATGCAAATGAGCGAATTTAAGGTAAACCAAGCAGAGCTTAGTGCCATTGCGAAGAAATACGACAGTGTCATCATGCGGGCCGGTATGCTTCGCACCATCCCCAAGCGTGTGAACGATGGTCTGCAGATCACTAAGCAAAGTAGCAAGGACATTACGATTATCCAGAAGAATATCAACACCTGTTCTCGTGAGCTCGACCAGCTTTGCAAGGATCTGGTCATACTGCGTAGCGGGATCCAGGCGGTGAAGACAGGTGCAGCAGAAGCGGACAGGAATGTGAAAAATATATTCAAAACCTTTACGTTTAGCTCGTTTATCAAACGGTATTTGGAAAAAGCCAAATCTGTGCTGCATGAAGACGATGTGATAAACACGTTCACAGAGCATATCCTCAGCCAGCTACAGGTGTGGTTTGCAGAAAAACAGCCCGCACCCATTATGATCGACCCATCTGAGGAACCCGTCATCATCATTTTGAATCCAAGTACAAAACCAGATACCATCGAAAAGGTATACACCGAACAGGTAGAAATCGAACAGGTGACCACCGAGGATTTCGTCCCCTCTTCGGCTGTCCATGATAACGCCGGCACAGTGTACACCGATGAAAACGGGATCACACATTTGGTGATCGGCGGCATGGATACAGCCCTTACCGAATATCCCGTGGGTTCTGTTTATCCCAATTTGTACAAAATCAAGATCAATGGAGAATATGTTGATCTGGGTGGCGCACAGTGTCTGGGCTTTGCAAGATATGTGCATACGAAAATGTACGGCAGCTATCACAACCCCTGGGGGAATGATGATGCAGGTGCTATCAAAAGAAAGACCCATGCGATCCCCCGTGAGGAAATGACCGCTGAACTGGCCAAGCAGCTGATCACCGAAGGAGGCGTGGGAGCACATATCCGCACCTATAACAAAAATGGGCTGGATGCAAACGGCAGCTATGGCCATTCCCAGATCGTCACGGACATCACGGAAAATGGTTTCTCTGTCATCGATGCCAATGGCTCTGGAGACGGAATGGTCTGTGTCCATACATACACATGGGATGAATACCTGCGCAGTTTCGGGAAAAACGGTATCCATTACATCGAAAACTACGCTGGTTAAGCAAAGAAAGGAGAACACAACATGGCAACGATCTTATTACCCGTCGGCAGCGTCGTAAAGCTGCACAGCATCGACCAACCGATCCTGATCTACGGTACATACCAAATGAGCCTGCAAAACGGCAAGACCTACGATTATCTGGGCACCGCCTACCCGGCCGGTTTTCTGGGCGGCGAATCCAATGTCTTATTCCAAGCAGAGGCGATCACTGAGGTGCTTTTTGAAGGCTATAAGACACCTGCCTATGAAAGCCTCATGACAGCGGCTGCTGCTCGCATGGCTGCGCAAAGCCAAGAGACAGCTACAGCCGAGGATACAGCGGATACCTGGCAGGAACTGCCGGACTGACAGACCCTATCGGCATGTTCAACCACTATCAAACGGCTGTCCGCTCCATGCTGGGTTCCCGGGAAGAACAGCAGGATTCCTTTCGACTGTATACCGCACGAAAACACATTCTCGCATCGGTCTGTGATGGGATCGGTGGTCTAAACTATGGGAAGTTGGCCAGCGAGACTGCTGTTGGCACACTGCTTACGCTGTATCGGCAAAATCCAGACATCCCACCGGATTTTCTGTTTCCCCAGATCATTGAGCATATGGATGCGGCAGTTTGTAAGCAGGTGCAGGAGACCCATGGAGGTGCCGCTGCCACCGCCGGCTCCACAACAGCTACCGTCATAGTGCATGGACACGATATGTACTGGTTCTCTGTGGGGGACAGCCGGATCTATCTCGTCCATGACCGGCACATCCGGCAGCTGACACAGGACCACAATTATGCCCGCTATTTGGATACCCTGTTGGCAAAAGGTGAGATCAGCGAGGCACAATACCAGCGAGAAGCCACACGCCGCCATGCTTTGACCAGCTTTATCGGCATGGGGAATATCACGCAGTACGACTACAGTACAGAGCCCTGTCCGCTGGAAAAAGGTGACATTGTGCTTGTGACCTCGGATGGCTTGACCAATGCGCTGGACGACACAGAGCTTCTGGCCTGTATCCTTCCCTGGAAAAGTGCGGAAAAAATGGCAGATGCGCTGTGGAATGCCGTACAGCAAAAGGATCGTCCCCAGCAGGATAACACGACATATATTCTTCTGTATCGAAAATGAGCACGGCATTTCTCCATGCTTTTGCAACTGTCAATGTCAGAGGTCATTATGAAAAGAAATGTAAAAAAAGAAATGTGCGCAAGAGGACATTATTATGATGCCAATGCGTATACCACCTGTCCACACTGCGCCAAATTAGACAAACGTCCCGCCGCCACCCCAGATGAGCCTGCGGCACCTGTAGCACCGGAGATCGTCCCAGGTAGCGGATATTGGAAGCCGGAGGACATCCGGGGAATGAAAAAATTGGCCACCGAAGCTGAACCAGCACAGGTTCCGGAAGAGCCGGGCTACACCAGATCCATGCTGCAGCAGGATCCACCGTTGGCGACCATGCCCGATACACCGGCAGCCATGCATACGCCACCGGCGCCGGAAATGGCTGCCCAAACGCCGGTCGATCCTCCAAGCTTTGGATCTCCAACCATTGGAGAGAACAAACGTATGCAGACCTTCGATATGAAGACTTCGACCATATACGATGTACAGGATACCCAGCCGGTGGTGGCCTGGCTTGTGGGGATCAAGGGTCCCTGCTTTGGCCTCTCCTATACCTTGCAGACCGGTCGGAACCAGATCGGCCGGCATCCCGCCATGGATGTCAATATTGTAGGCGATATGCAGATCTCCCGCAGCCACTGCATCATCACCTTTGAACCCAACAAGCAGCAGTTCTTTCTCCAGCCGGGAGAAGGCAGTGGTATCACCTATTGCAACGACGAAGCGGTGTTGGTCCCCCGATTATTGCAGAAAAAGGATGTGATCACGATAGGTACCTCTGCCCTGTTGTTCGTTCCTCTGTGCGATGGGGAATTTCGTTGGGAAGATCATATGGATGGGTCTGCGGTATGAAGCATTGCATACAATGTCATGGAGAAATGCGGGATTTTGCAGAGATATGTCCCCATTGCGGTGTGGAGCAGAAGGTCGATTTTCTGCTGGCTTTGCCACTGGGAACGCTTCTCCACGATCGGTATCGGATCGACAAGGTGCTCGGTCGGGGCGGCACAGCGATCACCTACCAGGTCTATGACAGGCACCTGGAACGGATCTCGGCGTTAAAGGAATATTTTCCGGCAGAGATCGCCAATCGGATCCCCGGAAACCGTGAAGTGATTTTGTACGCTGGCAAAAAAGCGGCAGAATATGCCCACGGATTTTCGCGTTTTCAGGAAGAAGCCCAAAACATGATGCGATTCCACGACCATCCCCATATCATTCACGTTTACGATTACTTCGAAGAAAACAAAACGGCCTACATCGTCATGGAGTATCTACAGGGCGTGACGTTGAAGGACATGATCGAAGAAGCACCGTTGCCCTATGCAAAAGCGGTTGCCATAGGAGTCACGATCTGTACGGCTCTGACAGCCATGCACAAGCAAAAGATCCTGCACCGGGACATCAGTCCGGACAATATTTTCATCTGTACGGACGGCACGGTGAAGCTCATCGACTTTGGAGCAGCCCGGTTTGCCGCCACGACCAAACAGCAGCTAACGATCACCTACAAAGGTGGTTTTACCCCACCCGAACAATTTAGTACCATCGAAGAAGCGGATCCCCGCAGCGATATATATGCCTTAGCGGCAACGCTGTATATGGCCATATCGGGGGTTCGGCCGGATGATGCCCGGGAGCGAGAGGTGCGAGATGAAGTCAAGCCCCTGTATCTCCTATGTCCCGCTGTGCCACGAGAGATCAGCGATACCATCGAATGCGCCATGTCGGTCACCAAAGAGCTTCGGCCTCTTTCCGCAGCCGCCTTTGCCGATGGACTGCAGCAGCATGAAAAAAGCAGATCTCTACAGGATGTTCTAAAACGGCGCAAAAAGCTGGTACGCATCAGCCTTGGTGCGACCTTTGGCATACTGTGTATTGCCCTGGTCGTATGTACGGTCATGTGGTTCCGGCGGATCGAGCAGACCACGCTACCGGACGCAGAGATCTCGATCTGGTACACGACCGGTGATTTTTTGCGCGACGAGAGCAAACAAAAACGAACGGCACTGACCGCCGCTGTCCAACGCTTTCAAGAAGCCTATCCCAATGTGGATATTCGGCTGCTGGCCATCGAAGAAACGTCGTATGCGGAAAAGCTCAAGGAAGGGGTACAAAATGGCCAGCTCCCCACCATTTTTTCGTATACGGAAGGGGCAAATACGCTTGCTGTACATACGACAGCCATAGAAGCGGTGTTGGATCCATTGGATTTGGAAAACTATTTCGGCTATGAAGCACAAGCCTCTGCGCCATACATATATACAGGCTACAACATTCCCCTGCTCTATAGCACCGATCCGACGGCAGATATTGCGTTTTTTGCCACAGCCGATCCGGAAATATTTACCCGGCTCCAACGAGAACCCTATCCGATCGGCATGTCTTTGCACAGCAGGGGCATGTACGAACAGATCTTTCAAATGGAGCTGCCCAGCCTGGACACCTTTCCGATAAGTCCCACAGCCGCTGCGCTTTTGGTAAACGGTGACATCTCCCTATATTACAGCGATACCACAGAATATAGGTATATCCAACAAAATTTAGCGGGCAAATATATCGTCACGGGGCTATCGAGCGACATCGTATACTGTGCGCCTGCCGACTGCTGGAGCATCTCCTCTGGGATCACGGAAAAAGAAAAAGCCTGTGCCGTGCGGTTTTTGCAGTTTCTGCTGTCTACCGAAGGGCAGGAATGCCTGTACATCGAAAACCAATATCCGGCCATACCGGCAGAACGCTCGGTGCGGGAGACCTATGCAGCTTTGTATACCGAATTGGCAGAGGTCATCCTGAGCCCTCACAACAAACGGAAATAAACCGGGCTTGTTTCTTCAAAGACAAGTCTCACCATAAAGGAAGTGAAAAAATGAAAATTTGCTTTGGCTGCATGGAGCAGTACGAAGACGAATTTACCATGTGTCCCCACTGTGGATACGAAGAAGGCACACCACCGGCGCTGGGAACCTATATGGAACCCGGCAATATCCTGCAAGATCGCTATGTTGTTGGCTGTGCACTGGGACATGGCGGTTTCAGTGTCACCTATATTGCATGGGATACGGTATTGCAGGCCAAGGTAGCCGTGAAGGAATATCTGCCCAGTGAGCTTGCCACCCGTTCGCCGGGACAGACACAGCTGACCGTCTTCTCCGGCAAGCAGGGCGAAGATTTCGCATATGGGAAGCAAAAGTTTTTAGACGAAGCAAAACGGTTGGCGGAACTGGACAAAGAGCCGGGGATCGTCCATATTTTCAACAGCTTTGCAGAAAACGAAACGGCGTATCTGGTCATGGAATATCTGGAAGGCGAAACGCTGGCAGCCTATCTATCCCGCACCGGCAAGCTCGATCCGGCAGAGGCCATACGGATGCTGGAGCCGTTGATGCTATCGCTGCAGCATGTACACGACAGCGGCATGATCCATCGGGACATATCGCCGGATAATATCATGGTACTGCCGAATGGCACGCTGAAGCTGATCGATTTCGGTGCCGCACGGCATGCCGTAGCCGATCGCAGCAAGAGCATGACAGTCGTGATCAAGGATGGCTATTCTCCCAAAGAACAATATATCAGCCATAGTATCCAGGGACCTGCGGCAGATGTGTATGCGTTGGCTGCGACCATTTACCAAATGATGACGGGTGTTGTGCCGCCGACCGCTACAGAAAGAAACCAAAGCAAAAAGGATCCGCTGATCTGTCCGGATAAACTCAATAAGAAGATCACCCACCCGCAAAGGATCGCACTGCTGAATGCACTAAACATACAGCCGGAAAACCGTACACAGACCGTGCTGGAGCTTTCCGAACAGCTCCATGCCAAGACGGCTGCCGGTCGCTTGCGGGATGCCAAAAGGAACCGCCCTGTTTTGGACTGGCCGCTCTGGGCAAAGCTCACCGCCGGTGGTGCTGCTGTCGTCTTAGCGGCCTCTGCCATTGTCTTTTTTGCCACCCTGCCAAAGGCAGAAACGCCTGACAACACGACGTTGGTACCCAATATCGTCAATTTATCCACGACAGATGCCAAAGTCGCCGCAGAAGATGCTGTGTTGTCCTTGCAGATCACGGATGCGGATTATGATGAAGGCATTGTGCGTGACCATATCCTGACCCAGGATCCCGGCGTTGGCACATCCCTGGAGAAGCTTTCCATCCTCCACGCCACAGCCAGCTTAGGTAAGGAGCGTACCGCAAGACCCGTAGAGGATCAAGTCGGGAAGACGACGCAGGATGCCATCGATGCCCTTTTGGAGCAGGGGATCTCGGCAGATCATATCGAGATCCAGAAAACATACAGCGACACCGATATGGAAGGGACGGTCAGCCAACAAAATGTGCCGACAGGAACCTTTCCGGAGCTTTCGTCCCAGATCGTCCTGACTGTTTCCATGGGTCGGGAAAACGATACGATCGATCGAGAGAAAACGTTTGTGGTCTCCGATTATGTGGGCATGGACTATGCAGAGGTCAAAGCACAGCTGATCGATGCGGATGTATATCTTGCCAAAAGCAGCACGGAATACCACGATTCCATCCCCTACGGCCATATCCTCCGGCAATATCCCGCCGCCGGGGAAACGATCTCCTTAGGGGATGCAGTATTCGTAGTGGTCAGCTTAGGGACCGAAAAAACGCCGGTACCCGATGTTGTCTACAAGCCAAAAGCAGAAGCGATCCGGCTGCTGGCGGAAAACGGGCTTGGATATTCCATCACCAACGTACTACACGATACCATTGCCAAAGGCCATGTGACCGCACAGGCTCCCACATCCGGTGTCGTGACCAATTTTGGTGCAGCAGTAGCACTGGACATTTCGGCCGACACAGCGGGAAAAGAAGAACTTCCCCCTGTTACCCTCTCCTTTGACAAAACCGAGCTGACCATGCACAAGGGAGACACCGTAATGCTCACGGTCGATATCACCGGTGCAGAAGCTGCCGATATCGTCTGGGCTACCAGCCGTAGCAAGGTCGCACAGGTGGACAACGGTTCCATCACAGCAATGCGCCCCGGTACCACCATGGTGACAGCTGTGGCGGGCGGTGCTGTTGCCAAATGCTATGTCACCGTGATCGATGAGACCGAATTTGCCATGGTCGATTCTCTGCTTTTGGATGTGGGAGACAAGGTGGATCTTGGTTCTGCATTAGATGCAGAGATCCTCCCCCATGTCTATTGGGTCTCCAGCAAGACCGCTGTCGCAACGGTGGACGGAGATGGTGTTGTCATCGCTGCTGCTGAGGGAAATGCCGTGGTATCGGCTACGTATGCCGGTACCGTGGTCAAATGCAGGGTCAGGGTCGTGGATCCGTCCCGGTATGTCAAAATCGATCGAGCAGACATTTACACCCATGTAGACGATGCCAAAAAGACCTTATCCGCGGCAGATGTACGCTACAGTGTCACAGAGCTTTACAACGACAAATATGACAAGGGATATGTATACAATTTCAAGTATACCGGCTACAGCGACACGGACACCTTCCGCATCGACAAGACCAAGGACACCGTGTTGTATGCCAGCTTAGGCAAGGCTACCGTATCCAAGATCGAGGTCAAGACAAAGCCTACCAAAGCCGTGTACTACACCGGCGAAAAGCTGGACACAGCGGGACTTACACTGACGGCTATCTATACCGATGGCACACGGCAGACCGTAGACAGTGGGTTCCAAGCCTCTGCGGATCTGAGCAGTGCCGGAGAGAAAACTGTGACCATCACCTATGGCGGGCAAAAAACCACCTGCACCATCACGGTAAAAGATAGGATCATTTTGGTGTCCAGTGTGCGTGTTTCTCCGGCTACTGTAACGATGGTACGGGGAGAAAGCAAAACGCTTACGATCGCCGTTTCCCCCGGCAATGCCACCGACAAGAACGTCACGCTGCGCACAAGCGATGCCTCTGTTGTACAGGTGAGTGGATTTACGCTCACAGGGGCGAAGGTAGGCACAGCCACGGTCACTGCCACCTCTGCCAATGGCAAAACAGCCTCCTGCACCGTCACCGTCACGGCACCGGTTGTATCCGCTGTCCAGCTATCCAACAAAAGCATTTCTCTGATCGCTGGGAAAACACACACCTTGGTAGCAAAGGTCACGCCGGCTGATGCGGCAGACAACACCATCACATGGTCCTCAGCGGATCCAAAGGTCGTCACAGTCACATCTTCCGGACGCATCACAGCGGTAGCCGCCGGTACGACGCAGATCACAGCGCAGGTGGGAGACAAAAAGGACACCTGTACCGTGACGGTCACTATACCGGTGCAAAGCATATCTCTGCCTGGGGAACAGACCGCCACGGTGGGGAGCACCTATTCCGTCACACCCACCTGGAACCCCAGCAATGCCGATGACAAAAGTTTTACTCTCAAAACGAATGACTCCAGCATCCTTTCCATTCAAGGTCACAGCTACACAGCACTGCGGCCCGGTGTTGCTACGATCACGGTGACAGCGTCCAATGGTAAGCAGGCCTCCTCTAAGATCACCGTCCTTGGCGATGCCAAGCTCACGCTGGTACAGCAGCCCACGAAGACCACATATTATCTGGGAGACACACTGGATACCAGCGGGCTGAAGCTGGGCTACACCGATGCCAAAGGGGAATATTCTGTGATCACAAGGGATTTCATTGTTTCCGGATATGATAAGAATACCACTGGTACCCAGACTCTCTATGTGACCTATAAAACGCTCGTCGTTCCGTTCACGATCGTGGTCAAAACGCCGTCTATTGTCCTTCGGAAGATGCCGTTCCAGAATACCCTGATGCTGGCCGCACAAACCGAACCTGCCGATCAGAAATATACCATCATGAGCTCAAATCCGAATGTATTCACCATTTCCTCGTATTTAGGCTCCTATATTGTCATTCCGGTAGAAGATGGTACTGCGGAGGCCTATGTTTCCATGGTATACAATGGCACCACCTATTCTGATGCCGTTCCGATCATGATCCAAAATGTCGAAAAGGAATCGAAGTACAGCCTCACGATCTACCATCATCATTACAGCAATGAATATTCGGTCTATACCATTGAAACAGACATCCCCAACTTTGATGCCGAGAATGTCTTGTGGTCCTGCTCTGCGGACTGTGATGTAACAATAGAAAAAGGAGAACTGATCGTATATGATGCTAATCTCGATTTTTACAATGTAACCGCTGTATATTATGTGGGGACTACGCCTGTAGAGGCTACCTATACGTATCGATATAAGGAGACCAACACAGTTGCTGTCCAGTCCATCACCATAAGCAATGGATTAAACAGTGCCAACCATATGGGAAGCAATAACGATACCGGTGTTATTTTGCCAACAATGCAACCATTTATAACACCAAACACAGCCAACTATGCTGGACAACTGAGCGCTACTGTCTATCCTGCCAATGCTACGGACAAAACGATCACCTGGACATCCAGTGATACATCGATCGCAACGGTCACAAGCGATGGAAAAGTCTATGTCTATCGATCTGGAACCTTCACCATAACCGCCACAGCATCTAATGGCGTGTCTGCAAGCGTCACGCAAACCTATACAGCACACAACACAATTCCTTCCTTTTCCTGATGTAATTCTATAACAATCCTATGCACGCACAAAAAAGCGATACCCATCCATCACCCGGGTATCGCTTTTTTGTATATCCATTTTCACAAAAAAGAAAACCACCCTGCTCCCATGGAACAAAATGGTTTTCCTCTTGCATTACGCGCCCAATTCCCCCAGGATCCCATCCACCACATCGGCTGCGGCGGTGTACACAATGGTCGATCCCTTGGGACTGTAGTACACCTGCCCATCGGCTGTGCTACCAAAGTAGATGGTGTAGGTGGCATCCACCTTGGTGGTCTGGCTGGTGCTTGCGGTAGTCTCGGTGCCGGAATTCACGGACACGGCCTTTTTGTAGGTCAGCGTCAGGCTGCGGGTGCCGTCGATGCCGTAGGTCTCTGCCATTTCTGTGCTGTCCGCATAATAGTCTGCCCACGCACGCAGGTCCAGCTCACAGAACCGGTCGTACAGTGCGGTCACGTCGGCATCGTATATGGTGGTATTGCCGTCCTCGTCCGTTTCCTCCGTGGCAGTTTGGGTGTAGGTGCTGCTCTTCTCGCCATCTGTCACGGTAACAGACACAATATCCCCGTCGGACAGCGTAGCCAGTGCCGTATCCAGCACCAGCATATCGTCCAGATCCGTTTGGAAATAGGTCAAAAGGCCCGAGGCGATCATGTAGAAGGCCCCGTCGTCGTCCCGGAAGTAGTAGGCATCATTGAAGCTGTTCCGGTCGCCGATGGCATATTTGTAGGTCGTCCCCTCTCCATAGCGCACGTGGATCTCACAAATGGGTTCGTCCAGCCCGTAGTCGGCCGCTTCGCCTTCGTCCACGGTACGGATGGCACCGATGGAGGCTATGGCACTGCCCAGTCCGGCAGCTGTGGTCTGGTTCAGGGGATAGTGCGCATCCTCCGCCCATGTCCATACGCCGCCGCTTTGCGTTAAGGTGATCCAGTCGTTTTCCCCATAGCGATACTGCAGCTCGGTGATGGCGGTGGCATCCATTTCGGCCAGCATGATGGTGGTGTCCTCGGCGGCAGCTGCGGCTTCTTCGGCCTCCTTTTTGGCATTGGCTGACGACAACACTGCGTAGCCGATCACCAGCACCAGCAGCACGCCCACCAAAATAAACAGCGGCAGGACTTTATTTTTCTTTTTGCGTTTTTGTGTATTGGCCAATGGTCATCTCTCCTTCCGTTGGGTTTGGATTATCTCTTCCGTCTGCGGAACCAGATCACAAAGCCGGCAGCCAGCAGCGCCAGGGGCAGTACGAAGATCACCACCACCGACCAGATCCCACTTTGGGCAGCGGTCAGGGTCAGGGCTTGTACTTGCAGCTGCTTGGCCAGGATCGACAGGGAGATCTGGTTCTCTGCCATCCAGCTTACGGAGCCCATGAACACGGCAGAGTTGCCGCCGGAAATGTAGCTGTCGTCGGAGGAGGAGGTGATGGACGGAGAAGCGTACCATACAAATTTGTACTCGCTCGCTCTGGACCCATCGGCTTCTCCCGTTACAGCGGCCGCCACATAGACCTGACCGGACACGTCACTGTCTTCCTTTTCCAGGGTCGTGAAGGAGCCGGAGGTCGGTATCGGCTTCACGTAGGCGCTGGACGAGGTGGTCAGCATGGGGAGCACGGTGCCGGTGGCTTTGCCGTTGGCGATGATCCCGTGAGAGGCGTGCATCAGGGCATATTGGGTGTTTTCGCTGACCAGTGCCATAGGTCCGGTAGAAGTGGAGCCAAAGGACGGCAGAAGGGAGTAGGGATAGCCGGTGTAGTGGTTCCGGTCGCCCTCAAACACGATACCGTCCACGGATTCCAGCCCCAGCTCTGCACACAGGGTCGCTAAGTTGGGCATACCCAGCTCCGTGTAGTTCTGGTAGCTGGTGACCAGGATGATGCTGCCGCCTTCTGCCAGATAGCCTTGCAGCATGGTCAGCTCATCACCGTTGATGTCGCCGGTGGGATTGTTGATGAGGATCGCCGAGCAGTCCGCCGGGATCACATCGGTGGTCAAGAGAGACAGGGTGTCCATGCCCACATTTTCTGCTGTGATATAGGACGCATAGGTGGCATCCAGTGCGGTCTCCCCATGGCCCTCCAGCGCATACAGCGTGGGTAGGTCGGCTCTGGTCACGTAGTCCACGGCGGTGGTGAACGCCAGCTCCCCGTTGAAGTAGGGGGTACCGGTGGGATACACGCCGTAGTAGATGTAGTTGTAGTAATCCTCTTCGGAGTACTGGGTGGTGTAAATATCGGTGTAGTCCAGCACATAGGAGCGCAGATCGCTTTCCACGATGACGCTGTTCTGGTTCAGGCTCTCGTCGGTGTACTGGGCGATAAAGGTGGGATTGGTGGCCGGGTCTACCACGGATACCTGCACGTGGTCGCTCATGGCCTCATACCGATCCAGCAGACCGGCGATGGTGGAATCCTCCTGTCCCTTTTGGGCGAGGATGTAGAAGTGTACGTCTCTGTCCACACCGGCTAGCACCCCTTCGGTCTCTTCTCCTACGGTGTACAGCTGCAAGGCACTGGTGTCCCATTTGGTGATCGTCCCCGGCAGCTCGTTCACAAGCAGGTTCACCACCACCGCAATGGCAATGACCACTGCCGTCATGGTGATACTGAAGGAGCCGATCCGCAATACCCGCCGGCCGTTTTTCCGGTCACTTCTGGGGGTCTTTTTTGTTGTTGCGTTGTTTTCGTTGTTCATCTTTCAACCCTCCCATCAGGACCAGCGTTTTTTGTCCATGGACTGCACGGTCAGATACACGAACAGTGCCGCCACGGTCAGATAATATACGATGGCTGTCAAATCAAAAATGCCGTTGGTAAAGGCGTACATCCGGTCGAACAGCGCCAGGGAATCCAGCAGTGTAGGCAGGGCACCGGCGAACAGCTCTTTGTTCACGAAATACACCACGGATACGCCCGCTACCAGCACTGCCGTCACGCCCATGGACACGGTGCTGTTTTTCACCATGACCTGCACGATCAGTCCGATGATCACAGCGATTGCCAAAAATCCGGCGTAGGAAGCACCGGCGGTCTCCGGCAGCATACTGGCAAGCCCGGACATCAAATAGGTCACCAGCAGCACCGCCACGCTGATGACAGCGGCAATGACCTGGCTCTCGGTCAGGGACGAAATGAACATCCCAATGGCGATGAGCGCACAGCCTAAGAGGAAGAAGGCCAAAATGGAGCCATAGGCACCGGCGTAGGCGATGGTACCGTAGCGGCCCAAAATCAGGGGATAGAAGCACATAACACCCACCGGGATCCCCAGCACCGTGACCATCGCCAAATACTTGGCAAGCACCACGGAGGACAGGGACAGCGGCAGGGCGTACAACAGTTGGTCGGTGCGAGAATGCTTTTCCTCCGCCATGGAGCGCATGGTCAGCACCGGCACGGCGATCAGGAATACAAAGCTCACGCCGGACAGCGCCGTTTCAAAATTGGGGTATCCCCCCAGCAGATTGTACACGGTCATGTAGATCCCGGTCATCAGCAGCAAAAATGCCATGAAGATGGGACCGGTCATGCCGCAGAAATAGGAGTGCAGCTCCCGTTTATAAATCGCAGACATTTGCTCCGCTCCTCTCATTGCCCGCCAAACAGCGGTTTGTAGTCGTCATTGTTTTCGTCCGTGGCAGTCGGTGTCGGCTCTGTCTCGGCAGACACAGGCGCAGCAGGTGTCGTTTCAGCATCCGCAGCCCGCTTTTCACCCAGCTGCCCGAAGATGTCCTCGGCACGCAAACGAGTGTCCTCCGGGGATTCGGCATCGGTGCTGTTCTGTCGGCTGCTCTTTTCGGTGAGCTGTAGGAACACCTTTTCCAGGGTCACTTCCTCATACTGCATGGCGATGATGGGCAGCCGTCGTTCGGCAAACGTAAAGAATACGCTGTCCCGAATGTCGTCCTTCCCTTCCACCTCCAGCCGCAGATGGGTCTTGCCCTCTCCTGCCGTGGTCTTCCAGCTTGCCACACCGGTCAGCTTGCCCGCCACGGCCTCGACGGCTTCCTGAGAGCCACGGACGTCTAAGTCGATATAGCTCTTGCCTTCGTTGAGCTTGGTCAGGTTCTCGATGGTATCGCTGGCTACGATCTTCCCTTCGGCGATGATGATGACATAGTCGCACACGGCGCTGATCTCGGTCAGGATATGGCTGGACAGGATCACGGTGTGGTCACGACCCAGCTCCCGGATCAGGTCCCGGATCTCGATGATCTGCAACGGGTCCAGACCTACGGTAGGCTCGTCTAAGATGATGATCTCCGGGTCACCCAATATGGCCTGTGCAATGCCCACCCGCTGCTTGTAGCCCTTGGACAGGTTTTTGATCAGTCTGTCTCGCATGGGTGTCAGGGATGTTTTGGCAATGACCTTGTCCACGCCGTCTGCCAACGCTTTCCCACGCAGCCCTTTTGCCTTACCCACGAAGGTGAGATATTCGTCGGGGGTCATGTCGGTGTACAGCGGCGGGATCTCCGGCAGGTAGCCGATGCAGGATTTTGCCTCCACGGGATCCTCGTAAATGTCGTAGCCGCCGATGGTCACTTCTCCTTCGGTGGCAGCCAGGCAGCCGGTGATGATGTTCATGGTGGTGGATTTTCCGGCACCATTGGGACCTAAGAAGCCATAGATCCGTCCTTTCTCCACGGTAAAGCTCACGTCACGCACGGCTTCAAAGTCTCCGTACCGCTTTACCAGATGCTTCACTTCGATCAAAGCAGTTGTTCCTCCTTTGGATTTGATTTACAGTGTTGCTGTTGGATGTACAGAAATACTACTCCATATACCTTCACAAAACTGTAGGGAACGGTCTTGCCCGTCCCGCAACCTATAGATCCTGTTACATATCTCTATTATAGCACAGATCGGTGAAGAATTGTTGAACATTTCTGCACTGTAATCTGATTTTTTTATCACATTGGGAAAAATATCGCCCGATACTGCCGTAGGCCGCACGAATATAAAAATATTTGGCACCGGTAGCGATATAGGATGCCCCCTGCACAGCGGACAGTATTTCCTTTTTATTTATTCATACTCTCCCCCTTGCAAAAGCGTGAAGAATGGTGTATAATAGAGTAGAATAGCATTTTTCCGGCCATTGAGTCGGTTTACGAATAAATATTGAGGGAAAAGCTGCCCCGGTGGTCGTGGATGGCACGTGTACCATGTACGGTGGGCAGGAAAGGTGCGGGTAGCAGAGCAGATGAGCAAGGACATCGGTATCGACCTGGGGACGGCCACGGTGCTTGTCTACGTCAAGGGCAAGGGCATCGTCATGAAGGAACCGTCCGTTGTGGCGATCGATAAAAATACAGAAAAAATTTTGAAATTCGGCAGAGAAGCACAGCGTATGCTGGGTCGGACCCCCGGCAACATCTTAGCCATACGCCCTCTGCGGGATGGGGTCATCACCCAATACGACATCACACAAAAAATGATCCAGCATTTTATCAAAAAAGCCTGCGGTGGGACCATGCTGTTCCGGCCACGGGTCATCATTTGTGTACCCAGCGGGATCACGGAGGTGGAAGAGCGTGCGGTGGTGGATGCAGCCACGCAGGCCGGTGCCAAGCGTACGTACCTGATCGAGGAACCGGTGGCGGCGGCGATCGGTGCGGGCATCGATATTTCTGCCCCCAACGGCCACATGGTGGTGGACATCGGCGGCGGTACCACGGACATTGCGGTGATCTCCCTGGGCGGCGTGGTGGTCTCCGAATCCATCAAGGTGGCGGGGGACAAATTTGACGAGGCCATCATCCGCTACGTACGGCGCAAGCACAATGTGCTCATCGGCGAACGGACTGCCGAGGAGATCAAGATCAAGATCGGCTGTGCCTGGCCCAGAGAGGAGCCACGGGTGCTGGACGTGAAGGGGCGGTGTCTGGTGCAGGGGCTGCCACGGATGGTGCGCATTTCGTCGGCAGAGATCCCGGATGCCTTAGAGGAGCCCATCACGGCCATCATCGAGGCAGTCTGCTCGGTCATCGAACGGACACCACCGGAGCTGATCGGGGATATTTTGGCAAACGGCATCGTCATGACCGGCGGTGGTGCGCTGCTGTACGGGCTGGACAGGCTCATTGCCTATGCCACCGGCATTCGGACAAAGGTAGCGGACAAGGCGGTCTCCTGTGTGGCCATCGGTACCGGCCGCAGTCTGGCGCATCTGTCCAACCTGCCGGAGGGTGCGATCAATCTGTCCCGGCAGCGAGACAGCATGAAAAACGGATAAATATACAGAAAAAGCATTTCTGCAAAAGGGGTGCTTTTTCCATTTTCTGGCATTTTGACGATACACCGCGGCGGCCAAAGGGTGGCTTTTCCGCCAAAAAACGCACAAAGCCGGTTTTTCTGTCCATTTTCCACAATTATTTCGCAAATTTTCGCTGGAAATCTACACCCGGTTTTGAAGGAATTTTGCAAAATATCTTGACTTTTTGTTCAAAAAGCTGTATCATTGTAGTTGCACGATTTTTGCATCTGTGCTGACGATCTGCCTATTCGCAAAGGAAGGACAGATTTCAAAAACATCAGACGGCTGCCTCAAAATATACGTCCCGGATGGTCAGTAGCCGGGGAGCGTAAAGCATAAAGCATGTCCGTCCGATAGACCCGGTATCCCTGTTGACACTGCGTCTATCGATCAATTTTATATAAGTCTGGTGTTCACACCTGGCAGTTTTCATCGGTGCCGTGTCCTACTTTGGGGTATTGGCACAGTTAGAAGACCGGTCTGCCGTCATCTGTGCCGATCACAGTGGGGACAGACAAGAAACCGTAGCTGCAAACGATCCCATCGCTTGCAGGATACTCTTTGCGGGAGCTGCGGTTAGCCTTGTTGTGGGTTCGCGCAGAGCTGTAATACGGCTATACGTGGTACTTTTGCCGCAAAGGGGGATGCAAAAAATGGATAAAGAGAATATTATCATTTCGCTTAACAACATCACTGTGGAATTCGATGGGGAAAAGGTGCTGGACGACCTGAGTCTCACCATACGAGACGGAGAATTTGTCACGCTGCTGGGCTCGTCCGGCTGCGGGAAGACCACCACCCTGCGTATCATTGCCGGTTTCTTGGAGCCAGACAGCGGTGAACTGTTCTTAAACGGCAAGAATATGCGTGGTGTCCCGCCTCATAAACGTGAGGTGAACACCATTTTTCAGCGTTACGCACTTTTCCCGCACTACAACGTGTTCGAGAACATCGCCTACGGTCTGCGGATCCGCAAGGTGCCGGAGGCGGAGATCAAGGAGCGTGTCACCGAAATGCTCCGGCTGGTGAACCTGCAGGGCTTTGAGAAGCGCGGCGTGTCCCGTCTTTCCGGGGGACAGCAGCAGCGAGTCGCCATTGCCCGTGCGTTGGTGCTAAAGCCTAAGGTACTGCTGCTGGATGAACCGCTGGCTGCCCTGGATCTAAAGCTGCGGAAGGATATGCAGAACGAACTGAAGAATATCCAAAAGCAGCTGGGGATCACCTTCATCTTTGTGACCCACGACCAGGAGGAAGCGCTGTCTATGTCCGATACGGTGGTGGTCATGAACGAGGGCAAGATCCAGCAGATCGGTTCGCCCATCGATATTTACAACGAACCGCAGAACGCCTTTGTTGCCGACTTCATCGGAGAATCCAACATCATCGACGGGGTCATGAAGGCAGACTACAAGGCCGCCTTTGCGGGACACACCTTTGCCTGTCTGGATGCCGGGTTTGCGCCCAATGAAGAGGTGGACGTGGTGATCCGGCCGGAGGACGTGGATATCGTCTCCCCGGACAAGGGCATGCTCCGTGGTACGGTCACCTCTGTCACGTTCCTTGGCGTACACTTTGAAATTATTGTAGATATAAACGGCTTCAAGTGGATGATCCAGACCACGGACGAGCACAAAGTAGATGAAGAGGTGGGTCTGTACATTGAGCCGGACGCCATCCATGTCATGAAGAAATCCAAGTATTCCGGTCAGTTTGGGGACTACAGCTCCTATAGCGACGAGATCGACACCCTGAACGTGCTGGAAGACGAGGAAGCAGAATCGGACGACAGGGAGGTGTGAGGGAGATGCAAAAAAAATCCCTGCTACAGCGTGCGGCCGGTGCGCCCTACATCGTCTGGGCGGCGCTGTTCATCATCATCCCGCTGTTCATCGTGGTGTACTACGCCTTCACCGACAAGACCGGCGCCTTCACCATGGAGAACATCCACTCCCTGCTGGACTACAAGGAGACCTTCCTTGTCTCCTTTGAGTATGCCCTTGTGGCCTCGCTGATCTGCCTGGCGGTGTCCTATCCGCTGGCCTACATCATCAGCCGAAAGGGTGCCGCCGCACAACGGATCCTGACCATGCTGGTGATGCTGCCCATGTGGATGAACCTGCTGATCCGCACCTATTCCTGGATGAACATCTTAGAGCGGAACGGGGTCATCAACAATATCTTAGGTATCTTCGGGATCGAGCCGCTGAAGCTGGTGGGCACGCCGGGCGCGGTGATCTTTGGTATGATCTACAACTACATTCCGTACATGATCATTCCCATTTACAACGTCATGTCCAAGATCGAGCCGAGCCTGTTGGAAGCGGCAGAGGATCTGGGCTCCGGGGCTATGTCCAAGCTGCGCCGGGTGATCCTGCCCCTGTCCATGCCCGGTGTGATCTCCGGCTTCACCATGGTATTCGTGCCCTCCGTCAGTACCTTCTACATCTCCCAGAAGCTGGGCGGTGGTAAGGTGCTGCTGATCGGGGACGCCATCGAACGACAGATGCAGACCTCCTACAACTACAACCTGGGTGCTTCCCTGTCCTTAGTACTGATGGTGGTCATTCTCATCAGCATGGTCATTCTGAACCGGTTCGCCGGGGATGACGACCTGCTCATATAAGAAGGAGGAGATCGCCATGAAAAAAAGCTTGCAAAATCTGTTTTTGGGGATCGTGTATCTCATCCTCTATGCGCCGCTGCTGGTGATGGTATTTTTCTCCTTCAACGAGAGCCGCTCCACCAGTGTATTCACCGGTTTTTCCCTGAAGTGGTACAGAGAGCTGTTCTCCTCCCGTGACACCATGACGGCACTGCAAAACACGCTGATCTTAGCTATAGCCTCTGCGGTGATCGCTACGATCCTGGGCACGGCGGCAGCGGTGTATATGTACCAGATCCGCAACAAAGCCTGGAAGGCCACGCTGAAAACCGTGACCAACATTCCCATGATGGTGCCGGAGATCGTGACCGGTGTGTCCATGATGCTGCTGTTCGTCTTTGTGGGACGGCTGCTGGGTGCTGCCAATTCCCTGTCCTTCTGGACACTGCTGATCGCCCACGTGACCTTCAACCTGCCCTATGTGATCCTGAACGTACTGCCCAAGCTGAACCAGACAGACCCCCACTTAGCGGAGGCCGCACAAGATCTAGGCTCCACGCCCCTTTCCGCTTTCTTCAAGGTGGTGCTGCCTGCGGTGATGCCGGGGATCGTGTCGGGCTTCATCATGTCCTTCACCATGTCGCTGGACGACTTCGTCATCAGCTATTACACCACCGGTTCCGACTTCCAGACCCTGCCGCTGAAGATCTTCGCCATGACCAAGAAGACCGTCAAGCCGGATATGTATGCCCTGTCCAGCTTGATCTTCCTCGCTGTGCTGGCGTTGCTCCTGATCGTGAATCTGAGCCAGATCAAGCAGGATCGCAAAAACGGAAGATAAACCACACACTCGAAAGGATCAAGATACCATGAAAAATAGAACTGTGAAATATTTTGCTGTCGTTCTGGCTGCACTGCTCGCCTCTATTCCTCTGACTTCCTGCGGCGGCGGAAACAGCACCATCACAGATCCCGTGGGGACCTACACCGATGCCTATGCGGGCACGACCCTGAACGTATTCAACTGGGGGGAATATATCTCCGACGGCTCCGAAGGTTCCCTGGACGTAAATGCCGCCTTTGAAGCCCTGACCGGGATCAAAGTCAACTACATGAACTACGACTCCAACGAGGCCATGTATTCCAAGATCAAGTCCGAAGCGGTCTCCTACGACATTCTGATCCCCTCCGACTACATGATCGAGCGGCTCATGAACGAGGATATGCTCCAGCACCTGGACTTCTCCAAGATCGACAACTACCACTACATCGACGAGCAGTACAAAAACCTGTACTTTGACCCCACCAACGAATACTCCGTTCCCTACAACGTGGGCATGGTGGGACTGATCTACAACACCACCATGGTGGAAGGCACGCCCGATAGCTGGGAGATCATGTGGGATGCCAAGTACGACGACAACATCCTGACCTTCAACAATCCCCGGGACACCTTCGCCATCGCCCAGTTCCTTTTGGGTATCGACGTGAACTCCACCGACAAGGCCGATTGGGACAAGGCTGCGGAAAAGCTGAAGGAACAAAATCCCGTGCTGCAGGGGCGGGTCATGGACGAAGTGTTCAACAAGATGGAGGCCGGCAACGCTGCCATTGCCACCTACTATGCCGGTGACTACCTGACCATGGCAGAGACCAACCCGGATCTGGCGTTCGTGTACCCCAAGGAAGGCACCAACATCTTTGTGGACTCCATCGTGGTGCCCAAGAATGCCCAGAACTACGAAGCCGCTATGCTGTACATCAATTTCCTGCTGGAGCCGGAGGTGGCACTGGCCAATGCGGAATACATCCGGTATGCGTCTCCCAACACTTCTGTGACCACCAACCCGGACTACTCCCTGTACCAGAGTGAGATCCTGTATCCCGCTGCGGAGGACGTGCCCTACACCGAATACTTCCACGACATCGACGAGAGCATCCGTACCTACTACGAAAAGCTGTGGGAAGAGATCCTGCTGGCTGACGAATAAATCTAAAAACAAAAAAGCGTTTGACAGTCTATTGCTTTGCTGTATCTACGGCGGCGCATAGGCTGTCTTTTTTGCGGCCGTTTTTGGCGGCCATTTTGGCAAACAAAAAGAACGGCAACCGGTACCGTTCTTTTCACTTTTTACTTTTTCCCAAGCTCGATGTTTTTTTCGTAGGCAGCGATCACCGCATCGATCATGGCACCACGGACACCGGCTTCCTCCATTTTGCGCACTCCTGCGATGGTGGAGCCGCCGGGGCTGGTCACTTCATCCTTGAACACACCCGGATGCTTGCCGGTCGCCAGCAGCGTGGCCGCCGTACCCAGCAGCGTCTGGGCAGCATAGGTCATGGCTTTTGCCCGTGGCAGACCGCAAGCCACACCACCGTCTGCCATGGCTTCTAAGAGCAGGCACAGGTACGCCGGTCCACAGCCGGACACCGCCGTTCCCGCATCGATCAGGTTCTCCGGCAGTCTGTCCAGCAGTCCCGCCTTGTCCAGCAGTGTCGTGAACGTGGCAAATTCTGCTTCGGTCACGTCTCCTTCGCCGGTGTACATGATCATGCCCTGCCCAACCGCCGCCGGGATATTGGGCATCATGCGGATCACCGGCACCGGACAGCCCAGCATCTCCCGGATCCGGGCAATGGTCAGCCCCGCCGCCATGGTCACCACCACGATGCGCTCTCCCGCCTTCACACGATTTGCCAGTGTGGCAGAGATACCATCCAGCACCGAAGCCATATATTGCGGCTTGATCCCCAAGAAGATCCAGTCGGCACGGCTTGCTAAGGTCACGCTGTCCACCGGCTCACAGCCATAGTCCTTGCGGAAGGCTTCTGTCTTGCTTTCATCCGTGTCGCAGACCAGCACTGTGTCGCGGACCAGCACTGTGTCGCAGACCAGCACTGTTCTGTCTACGGCACTGCGGCAGATGGCGGTACAGATCGCACCACCCATGTTGCCTACGCCAATACATCCGATCGTCATAGCCATTCCCCCTTATCGCACGTTCCCGTTGCCGGTGATGATGTATTTGTAGGTGCAAAGCTCTGCCAGTCCCATGGGGCCTCGGGCGTGGAGCTTTTGGGTGGATATGCCCATCTCGCACCCCAGGCCAAATTCGCCCCCATCGGTGAACCGGGTGGACGCATTCACATACACCGCCGCACTGTCCACTCCAGCGGTAAACGCAGCTGCGGCAGCCGGGTCCTCCGTGACGATGGCTTCGCTGTGGTGGGTGGAATGGAGCCGGATATGGTTTACGGCCTCCTCTACCCCGTCCACCACCTTGACCGCTAAGATATAATCTAAGAATTCCGTATCAAAATCGTTCTCGCCAGCGGGTGTGCCGGGGATGCTCTCTGCCGCCGCAGGATCCAGCCGTAGCTCCACCGGGCTCTTACCGGCAGCCACCCGGTCGTCCACCAGTGCCTTTTTCACCATGGGCAGCACGACCGGTGCAATGGCACGATCCACCAGGCACACCTCCGCCGCATTGCACACAGAGGGGCGGCTGGTCTTGGCGTTCACCAGGATCGACACCGCCTTGTCCGGGTCTGCCTTGCCGTCGATGTAGATGTGGCAGATGCCGGTACCCGTCTCGATGCAGGGCACCTTGGCATTGTCCACACAGGCCCGGATCAGTCCCGCTCCACCTCGGGGGATCAGCAGGTCGATGTAGCCTACGCCACGCATCAGGTCATAGGAGCTTTCTCTGGTGGTGTCCTCCACAAGCTGGATGAGCAGAGGATCCAGTCCCACCTGCTTCAAGCCGTTCTGTAAAGCGGTGGTGATGGCGTTGGCACTGCTCCAGGCCTCTTTGCCGCTGCGCAGGATACAGCCGTTGCCGCTCTTGATGCACAGGGCTGCCGCATCGGAGGTCACGTTGGGGCGGCTCTCGTAGATGATGGCGATGACCCCCAGAGGCACGGCGATCTTTTCAATATCCAGCCCATCTGCACGAGTATGGGAGGACAGCACCCGGCCGCAGGGATCCGGCAGGTCTGCTACGGCGCGAATGCCCTCTGCCATAGCGAGGATCCGGTTTTCCGTCAGTGCCAGACGGTCAAGCATCACGTCGCTGATCTTGCCTCTGGCCTTGTCCATATCCAGCCGATTCGCCGCTAAGATCACCTCCGTCGCTGCCACCAATGCCTCTGCCATGGCAAGCAGTGCTTTATTTTTGGTTTCCGTATCGATCCGGGAAAGGGTGGGAGAAACGCTTTTGGCATCCTCCATGATCTGCTGTGTCGTTTTCATGCCATCTCCTCCTTTCGATTGGCTCCCACAAATCGAGTGCCCACCGGCTTTCCGTCCAAAATATCATACAGGATGGCCGGGTCCTTGCCGTTGGCGATGATCATATCTCCGCCGGCTTCCATGACCATTTGGGCTGCGCTGAGCTTGGTAGCCATGCCGCCGGTGCCGATCTCCGAGCCCTTGCCACCGGCGTGTGCTAAGACCTCTGCGGTGATCTCACGGATCTCCGGGATCAGCTTGGCATCCGGTACCCGGTGGGGGTCGTCGGTGAACAGGCCGTCGATGTCGGACAGCAGCACGAGCAGGTCGGCGTGGATGGAGGTGGCTACGATGGCACCTAAGGTGTCGTTATCGCCGATACCCAGCTCTTCCGTGGACACCGTGTCGTTTTCGTTGATGATGGGCAGCACCCGCATGTCGAGCAGATGCTCCATGGTGCCGGTGAAGTTCTCCCGCCGTTCCGGATCCCGCACGTCCCCGCCGGTCAAGAGGATCTGGGCGATGGTGTGGTTGTATTCGGAAAACAGCTTGTCGTAGGTGTACATCAGCTCACACTGTCCCACAGCGGCAGCCGCCTGCTTGCCCACCTGGGTCTTGGGGCGTTCCCGGAGCGACAGCTTGCCCATGCCCATACCGATGGCACCGGAGGACACTAAGATCACCTCGTGCCCGGCGTTTTTGATGTCCGAAAGCACCTTGCACAGGCTTTCCATATGCCGAATATTCAGGTTTCCCGTAGGATGCGCCAGGGTGGACGTACCTACTTTGACAACAATTCTCATGGTAGTTCCTTTTTATAGATCAAGATTCCGTGCCCGTACAAATGCAGGCGGGAGAGCATGGTGCTCCCCCAGACCCACAGGACCGTACGGTTTTATTTTTTTGCTTTGGCGCATGCGTCGATGTACACAGCCGCCATGGAAGCAAAGCCGTGGTTCAGGCTGGCGCTGAGGACGGAGTTTTCCCACAGAGTACCGGTCAGGTCGGCCATGCCGGAGAAGAAGTCCCGGCATTCGGCGATCACCTGGTCGTGGTAGCCATAGTCCGTCAGCAGCTCCAAACGCAGGTAGTTGCCCACGATGGCGTTGGAGGGATACACGGTGGGGTACACGGTGGCGGTGTCTCTCTTAGGCCCAAACTGGGTCAGCATTTTCTCGAACAGCGCAGCATCTCTTTCCCGGTCGGCGGTACCAAAGTAGAAGGCGTAATACTGGGTGGTCTCCGTGGTGTGGCCGGTCTTTGCTAAGTTGCCTTCGCTGTCCCGCACACCGTTGTCCTCGAAGAATTCGCCGTTCCACGCCAGGGTACGGATCATTTTCTTCATCCGCTTGGCCTTTTCTGCCAGTGCCGGATCGTCATACATTTCTGCCACCGCTTCCAGTGCGGCTGCCCAGATCATGTTGGAGGGATAGTTCACGCCACAGATGTAGTCCTTATCGTTGCACTTGCTCCATTCGATGAACACCCAGCTTTCCAGGTTTTCCAGCAGGCCAAACTCATTGTAGTACCGGGAGAAGAATTCCACAAGGTCGTATACCTTCTCCTTGGAGGCGTTCAGCATATCCTGGTCGCCTGTGCGCTTGACGTAGTTGCGCAGCTCTAAGATGTACCACATGGTCCAGTTGGGGATGTACACGTGGTCGTTGTGGTCGGCGGGATAGCACATGGGCAGCATCTTCTCCGGCAGGAAGGGAGACTTGTGTGCCATGGCGTAGTTTTGGAGGAAGCTCTTTTCCACCAGATTGTCCCCGGTGAACAGCGCTTCTGCCCGAGAGGAGAAGTAGCTGTCGCACAGCCAGCCGGCTCTTTCCCGGGAGGGGCAGTCGGTCAAAATATCCACGGCGTTCTGGGCAAAGGTGTTCACAGCGGCCGCCACGATCTTGTTCAGCTCAGCGTCGCCGTAGTCGTAGGCGTAGCTTGCGGCATCGGGGTTTTCGTACAGCACCATGCCGAAGTCAGACAGCTCCACCGTTCCTTCCGGGATCACCACATTGGCAAAGCGTGCGGCATTGGCTTCCATGGAGATGCAGGTATAGGTGCCGGGTGCAAAGGTATACTTCACCACATTGCAGCAGTTGTTCCGGAAGGGTGCTACTTCTTTGTAGGTACCCTTATCGGTCAGGATCTCGTCAAAGAGGATGTACAGGGTAGCAGCCGTCTTGGCCTGTACACGGAAGGAGAAGAAACCGGTGACGGTTCTGCCAAAGTCGCACACCTGGTACATTTTGGGGCCCAGCTCGCCCGCTTTTCCGGCGGCAGTGGCGGCATAGGTGAACTGACCTGCTTCTGCCACGGCATCCTCTTCCAGCTCCTCCGGCAGGTAGCCCTTGAACTTGTCGTTATCCACGTAGTACGCTCTGTCCCGCCAGGGGGCTGCGTCGGTGTTGATCCCGATCGTGCCGTATTCCACATAGGCTTTGGTGGGCAGCAGATCCAGCTTGGGATAGTGTACATACCGGGGCAGCAGTGCATTCATCGCCACGGCTTCCGTTTCCACAGGGGTGCGGGCACCGACCTGACCGGCATAGAAGGCGGCGGGATCGTCCTGCATACGATAGCTTTCGGTGAAGGCACGCTGGAAGCTGAAGCGGCGTACCTTCTGCACCCGTTCGGTCATACGATAGGCAGTGAAGTCTGCGGCTTCTGCCAAAAGCTTACCGTCCTCTGTGATCTCCGCAGCGAAGAAGGGGTGTTCATCCACCACGTAGAAGGTATTCACGTTGGAGGAATGCACGTCGATGGAAAGCATGACGCACTGTCCCGCCCAGGCAGACAGGTCATATTCGTCCACACGGGAGTACCCATGTGCCGCTCTGGCAGGACCGTATCCCACCAGTTTTCCCCCTACAAACAGCCGATACAGGTTCGATGCCGCCAAAGACAGCTTGGTTCCCGCCTTCGGTGTGATGCTATACTGGAATGTCAGGGCTACGTTCCGGGTATCCAAAAGGCCTTTTGCCCAAATGCTATGCATATGTATTACCTCATATTTTCATAAGATTGCAAGTTACGCTGTTATATTACCACATTTCCCCTGAAATTGCAACCCATTTCTGTGAATTCTCGGCCGGGAGGGATAGTTCTATACATTTGCGGCGTGGGAATTTGCCTCTCTCTTCATGAAATCTTTCTTCCAGTCTATACACGAAATACATTATTCACAGAAATCCCTTGCATTTTTACAGGAAATGTGGTACGATAATGGTAGTTCCCCATTTCCGTGGCGTTCCCCATTTTCATGGTGTTCCCCATATTCATGGCGATGGGAAAAAACAAAAAGGAGCAATACCTATGGAACTGTTTTATAAAGCACCGGCTGCCAACTGGCTGGAAGCACTGCCGCTGGGCAATGGCAGACTGGGCGCTATGGTATATGGCGATCCCCGGCACGAGACCATCCAGCTCAACGAAGAATCCCTGTGGAGCGGGCGGTATGATCCCGAGGCGGACAATCCGGACTGCGCACCCATGCTGGACGAGATCCGGAAGGCCATTTTTGCCGGCGACTATGCCCGTGGCGAAGAGCTGACCAACACCTACATGATCTGCCGGGGCGAAGGCTCCGGGGCACGGGGAGAGAAGGGTCCCTACGGCAGCTACCAGACGGCTGGGGAGCTGCACATCGATTTCACCTATGCCGACGACACCATCACCGATTACAGCCGGAATCTGGATCTGGTCAGTGGGCTGGCCTCTACCCGGTTCCAGGCTGGCGGTGCGGCGGTGAAGGGATATGTATTCAGCTCGCTGGCTGCCGGTGTGACCATCTGCTATTACACCAGCGATGCACCGTTCACAGCCTCCTGCCGGTTCACCAGAGACCGTGCGGTATGTGGTGCGGATCCGGCAGAGCGTACCCTGTTCATCAAGGGCACCTTCCCTGCCGATCCCACCGAAGGCGACGGTCTGGCCTATGCTACGGCAGCAAGACTGTATCCCACCGGCGGTACGCTGACCCAGGATGGCACGGGACTGGTGGCGAAGGATGTAACGGCGCTGGCCATTGTGCTGGATACCCAGACCACCTATGCGGCTCCTGTGCCGGATGTGGGTGTGGCGCTATGCCGGGATCCGGAGGTGCCCTTTGCCACCTGCCTTGCCCAGATCGACAAGTATCCCATCCGCAATGCCTCCGACGTAGAGGATCTGTTCTCCGAATCGGCACACATTCTCTCCGGCTTCATGAACCGGGTACAGCTGGAGCTGGACGGCAAGGATCCTGCCCTCCGTGCACTGCCCACCGATGAGCGTCTTCGCCGGATGCAGCAGGGGGAGAGCGACACGGGACTGCTGATCACCTACTTCGCCTTTGGCCGGTATCTGCTGGTATGCTCGTCCTACAACTGTCGTCTGCCTGCCAACCTACAGGGGATCTGGGCGGACACCTATGAAACGCCCTGGAGCGGCGACTACCACATCAACATCAACCTGCAAATGAACTACTGGCTGTCGGAGACCTGCAACTTAGGAGAGCTGAATGCGTCTCACTTTGACTACATCCGGTTCCTGTCCGAGCATGGTACCAGAACCGCCAAGATCCAATATGGTGCAGACGGCTGGTGTGCCCATACCAGCACCACGCCCTGGGGCTTCACGGCACCGGGACAGAACGCCTCCTGGGGTTCCTTTATGGCTGCCGGTGCCTGGTGCTGCACCCACATTTGGGAGCGGTATGCCTTCTCCGGAGACAAGAGCGTGCTCAGCGACTACATCGACGTGCTGATCGGTGCCTGCCGGTTCTTCATGGATTATTTGGTGGAGGATCCCCGCACCGGTTACTATGTCACCTGCCCCTCCAACTCGCCGGAGAACCACTTCCGGGATCCTGTGACCGGTGGGGTCTGTGCCATTTGCGCCGGTCCTGCTATGGACAACGCCATCCTGCGGGATCTATTCACCCAGACGGCCGCTGCTCTGGAGATCTTAGGGCGGGGCGAAGATCCGCTCTGTGACAAGCTGAAGGCGCTTTGTGCCAAGCTGCCCCCCATCCAGATCGGCAAGCATGGGCAGATCATGGAGTGGAGCGAAGACTTCGAGGAGACCGAACCCGGTCACAGACACGTGTCCCAGCTGTACGCCCTGCATCCCTCTGCCCAGATCACGGAAAGCACACCGGAGCTGCTTCGTGCTGCCGGAGTCACGCTGGAAAGACGGCTGTCTGCGGGCGGCGGTCACACTGGTTGGAGCCGTGCCTGGATCGTGAATTTCTATGCACGGTTGGGTCAGGGTGACAAGTGTCTGGAAAACCTGCACGCACTGCTGGCAAAGTGTACCCTGCCCAATATGTTCGACAACCATCCGCCGTTCCAGATCGACGGCAACTTCGGTGGTGCCAACGGGATCGCAGAGATGCTGCTGGCCAGCCACGATGGCAAGATCGTTCTGCTGCCGGCACTGCCCACCGATCCGGCCTGGGCCTCCGGGAAGGTCACCGGTCTGTGTGCCAGAGGCGGCTATCGGGTGGACATGATCTGGAAGAACCGTCGTGTGGTCCGCTTCACCATCCATTCAACCCATGGTGGTCCGGTGACGGTGCGGGTACACGGCAAGGATCACACCTACCACACCGAGGCCGGCCGGGATCTGGTCTGCGAGCTGCTGGTGTGAGCACACGATGAACAAACGATTTTCCTATACAAAGTGGATCTCATCCTGTATCCTGTCGCTGTATTTGTCCCTGACCATCCAGGCCGGTGGCTATTCCCCCACACCGGAGACAACGGCGGTCACGTTTCCGGAGAATGATACCCATGCCGGGCTTGTGGCGGCGGTGCTCTTTGGGGTGATCGTACTGGTGGGCATCATCCAGATCGCCACCCGGAAATGGCAGGATCGGGGCGACGGAGACAAGGGCTGAGTCCATGGAAGAAAGAACCCCATCGGAAAGGAGGGTGGCATAAGATGGTACGGCGCAAGCGGCATATGCTGTGGCTGTTTTGGGTCTGCGTAGGACTGGTGTTCTGCCTATCTCAGACCATCTCTGCCGCCGCCTTTCAGAATGCATATGTGCGAACACTATCCGATTCCGGGGAGCTTGGCAGCTACCTGACCACGCCTGTGGATGATTTTTCCGGGCACTGGGAGTTTGCGGGAGATGTTCCCGCCTATCCCACTCGTGGAGAGGACCGGGGGCTGGGGATGCTGCTGCTACGGGATCTGCACAACCGGGAGGGCTATATGGCCTTCCAATATTTGGATACGCTGTCTCTCCGGGATGCCACGGCGCTGTCCTATGGGATCTACATCACCGAGGCTCCCGCAGCCTCTGCCGAGGTCTACACCATCACCACCACCGTGACCTGCGGCAGCAATACCATGGAGGGGACGGTGCAGGTGGATGCGGGAAAGTGGTATTTGGTGTACAGCGCACTGCCATCGGCGGCACAGCGGCGGGATGTGGACAGCATCCAGATCCGCATCGACTATGGGGACACGGCCTCCCCCACCCAGGTGCGCCTGACCTCCCCCTGTGCCACGGATGACAGCTGTGCCTTTGTGAACCGCTTTGCCACCGAGTATGTCACAGCTGCTCTGGGGCAGGTGAAAAGCGACTCGTCCCGGCTGCTTTTGACACCGGACAATGGCGGTGCGGTCAGTCTGTCTGCCGATCTGCTGCTGCCCCAATATGTGGAGCCCTATGTATCCGGCTGGTACATGGCGGTGACGGTATCCGGTACGGCAGAAGGGGGAGCGGTATCCATCGGTGCTACCTATGGAGAGAATGAGTACACCTCCCCGTCCCTCTCCGTACAGGCGGGTACCCACACCTACTATTTTCCCGTGCCTACGCCGCAATATGCGTCGGACGATACCACCTCGACGGGGGGACGATATGTGCAGCTGCCCACCATGCCGGATTCCTACAGCATCCATTTTCAAGGGGTAAAGAGTGCCACATCCGCACCCTTTCAGGTGACAAGGGTATCGTTTTATCCCCTGGAAAGCACCGATGGTACGGAGCGGGGGATGGCTAAGGCATGGGTGAACGGGAACTTAGGCAGTGTGACGGAAGCCTCCGTCCAGAACGGCAAGATCGTCTACAGCGGCAAGCTGACCCGACAGGCCGTCATCGACTACAGCGAAAGCGATGTGGCACTGCTGGCTGTCCCCATTTGGGATCGCTATGCCCTGACCGACGTGGAATCCTCCACGGTGGATGATTCCACAGTGGAGCTTTCTCGGATGCGGGTGTCCAAAAACTTCACCTTCACCCTGGACGCCAACGACCTGCGGACCTATGCCTCTGCCTATCTGTTTTATGCAGCCCTGCGGGTGGAGGTACCGGTACAGGATCCCACTGCTCCGCCGGAGGTCACCTATCTCCCCCTGCATGAGCCGCAAATGCTCACCGGTGTCGATCCATCCCCCTGTAGTGTGTCCATGTTCGGGCTCCACGGCGCCGACACGGTGGGGGTATTTGAATCCAATGTGTCCCATGTGACCGTGGATGTGTTCTGGGATCAGCTATTGGCCACCAGCGGTACCGGTGTGGTCTGCTCCTTCGGGGGCAAGAGCTGGCACCTGTCCCAAAGCTATTTGGAGCAGCTGGACAACGATGTGCTGTTCTACATCGATGCCGGGCTGGAGGTCAGCCTGCGGATCTTGTCCGGTACACCCTTTGCCGGCAGTGACAGCACGGCGGAGTCCTATCTGCCCTTGGTGGATACCGAGGAGACGGCAGCTGCCTATGGGGCGGTGTTGTCCTATCTGTGCAGCCGGTATCCCGGTGTGGCCTCCATCACGCTGGGCAAGGGGATCAACCACAGCCAATACACCGGACTGTCGCTGGCATCTCCTGCATCGGTGCTGGGGCAGGTGGCCTCCCTGGCGGCTATGACCTACGAGGTAGCACGGCTGACCATTCCGGATGTGTACATCGTGGTGCCCTTTTCCGATGACCATGTGTATGCGGCAAACGAAGCGCTCTCAGACGTGACCACCCTGTCTCCTGCCTTTGCGCTCCTGCTGTTTGCCGATGCGCTGGAGGAGCTGGGAGACATCCCCTGGGTGGCATCCTGGCGGTTCGAGAGCGACCTTTTGCCCGGCGGCTCCACCCTTGCGGAAACGGCGGCACTGCCCAGTCGTTGGAAGGGGATGCTACAGCAGCTGGGACTTTCGGGGTTCCGGGATTTTCTCTACCGCTGGGAACCGGAGAGCTGCCTTTCCGGGGAGAACACACCCTATCTATTGACCGAGCGGTATGCGGCGCTGTGTCAAGCACTGGCGGGGGCTTCTCCTCGTGCCGTGGTGCTGTCCCTGAGCCGGATCGCCGATACAGTGGATCCTGCCATGTATGCAGACATGACGGCCCTTCAGGATCCATCCGGCAAGCAGATCCATAGTCGGCAGGTCATCTCCCGCACCGGGCTATTGTCCACGGGAACCGGAGAGACAGTCGAGGATGGAGCCAGCCGGTACACCCTGTGGGACTTTTCGAATTCCTACAGTGCAGAGGGCTTTATTGGCAGTGGCGGGATCGATACCATTGCCACCACCTATAGTCCGGAGATGCTGGCGCTGACTGGGACACACAGTCGTGTGCTGCGGACCACCATGCCCCTGCGGACGGAGGCCGGTGCAGATGGGATCCTGCTGCGAAACTTTGCCGGAAGTATAGATCTATCCCAGATCGACAGCTTGTCGTTCACCTTCCGGCTGACCGGTGACCAGGGGAGCATGCCGCCTACGGTGGTATTTTTCCTGGGCGCCGAGGACTGGCGTATGGAGTATCACGTCAGCGGCATCGTCGGTGGGGGGATCATGACCGTGACCTGCCCGCTGGATGGGCTGGAGGATACCATGCGCTGCGGGTACATCGGCGTGATGCTGTCGGGAGACACGGAGATCACCTTTGATCTATCTGCCGTATCGGTATCCAGCACGGCACTGGACGAGATGGCTCTTGCCGCCCGGTTCACGCCTGTCCCCACAAATACGCCGGGATCCCGCTACAATACGGAGATCCTATACATCCTGCTTTTGGTAGTGGTAGCCACGCTCTGCATAGCGGTGCTGCTGGTACGGCGGGAACGAGAAGAAGAGGAAGAAGGTGTCCAAAATGGCTGAGAAGCAAAATGGAAACGCAGCACAGTTTACGATCTATCGTGCCATTGAGTTGGTGCTTTGTCTGCTCGTAGTGCTGGTAGGGGTACTGTACCTGAAGTGGCGGGCGCTCCCGCTGGGGCTGGTACTGCCGGTCTACATCGTGACGTTCGTCGCTATCCCGATCCTGCGGTACTTTGACGGTCGGAAGCGTGGTGTCCAGGGTACGGCCCAGTGGCTGACCGTTGGGATCGCATCGCTGCCTGCCATTGCGCTGATCGTAGCGCTGGTGGTGTATGCGGCACAGGGCTGATCGCCACGCACAAAAAAACGGAGTCGAAGGATGCTGTTGTTCTACGCATCTTTCGGCTCTTTTTCTGTTCTCCGATATGGTCGGTATCTGTTTTCAAAACTTTTGTTCTATTTTTTCGCCAAACCCCTTGACAAAGAACCGCCGTTCGTGTATACTATAGACGTGCTCTAAAAAACAACCGTTCCCGCCGCTCGTTCTAATCACGGGTGTGGGAACCAAGGAGGTATCGCTATGGTTACGGCTGGTACGATGGATCGAACGACAGATCGAACGATAGATCGAACGATCCTACATTGTGATCTGAATAATTTCTTTGCTTCGGTGGAGATCTGCAAGCATCCCGAATGGCAGAATGTTCCCATGATCGTGGGGGGCGAGACCGATCAGCGGCATGGCATCGTGCTGGCAAAAAATATGCTTGCCAAAAAATGCGGCATACAGACCGGCGAGAGCATCTACCAGGCACGAACCAAATGTCCTGCTCTGGTGATCGCAGAACCCCACTATGACGAATATCTGTACTACTCCCGCATCGTGCGCCAGATCTATGCCGGCGTCACCGACCAGATCGAACCCATGGGCATCGACGAATGCTGGCTGGATGTGACCGCAAGCCGAGATCTCTTTGGCTCCGGATACGCCATTGCCGATCGCCTGCGCCGCACCGTCAAAGCGGAGACCGGGCTGACCATCTCCTCGGGGGTATCCTTCAACAAGGTCTTTGCCAAGCTGGGATCCGATATGAAAAAGCCCGACGCCATCACGGAGATCCCGCCGGATCGATTTCGGGAGATCGTTTGGCCACTGCCGGCCTTTGAGATGCTGGGCGTGGGCATGAAGACATACAAAAAGATCTACTATCGTGGCTGCCGCACCATCGGGGACATTGCCAATACGAAAGTAGAACTGCTGGAAGCCTGGCTGGGAAAGCTGGGGAAAGTATTGTGGGTCTACGCCAACGGGCTGGAAAACGCAAGGGTCCTGTGGCAGACCGAAGCGGAGCCCATCAAATCCATCGGTCACGGCACCACCACCGTGCTGGATCTGGAAAACGAAACAGAGGTGCGGTACGTGCTGGAGGAGCTGGCAGAGGAAGTGGGTACCAAGCTGCGGATGCATGGGTTGTCGGCCGGCGGCGTGTCCGTGCAGATCCGGGAGAACGACATGAACGTGCGGGAGTACCAATGTAAGCTCCCACATCGCACCCAGCTGGCACGAGAGCTTGCCGGAGAGGGAGCGGCCTTATTCCACCGAAAGCACATGTGGCGGCTTCCCCTGCGCTCTGTGACGATCCGTGCCATCGACATCGACAACGCCGGTGTGCCGGAGCAGCTGGATCTATTCACGGATCACAGTCGGCGAGAAAAGCTGTTGACCCTGGAATCCACCGTAGACCAGATCCGGGAGCGGTACGGCACCCACGCCATCACCTGCGGCACCTACTTAGCAGCCGACAAGCTATCATCGCGCCGGTTTGGATATGACAGAGAATTATAATAAATAGTTAGGAGAATATATATGTGTGGAAGATATCAATCGTGGATCGAGGATGACGAGCTGGCGGCGATCATCGAACGGGAACGGCGGGGGAATGCGGCACGGTTTCTGCGGCGGCAAGAGGTGTTTCCGGGGGAGGACATTCCGGTGCTGTACGGCGGGCACTATTTTCTGCGAGCCAAGGTGGTGCGCTGGGGTTATCCTATGGAGGAAAAACGGCAAACACGCACGGTTGCGCTGACCTTAGCCGGTGCTTTAGCCGATCCGGACGAACGGGCAGAAGCAGAGACACCTGCAAAAACCACGCTGGTGATCAACGCACGAGCAGAAACGGTGTTGGAGAAGCGGTTTTTCCGGGAAAATTTTTCCCGAGGAGATATGCTGGAACGGCGGGTGGCGATCCCCACGTCCGGGTACTACGAATGGCGCACCTGCGAGGATGGCAGCCGGCAGAAATACCACATCGGCACCACCGAACCGCTGTATATAGCCGCCATGACCCACGTTTTTGGCGAAAATGCGGAAACCGCCGACGAACGTGCCGTGATCCTGACCACCGCTCCTCTGCCAGCCATCCGCACCATCCACGACCGGATGCCGCTGCTGTTGACGAAAGCAGAGCTGGAGCCGTGGCTGTACGACGATCGGTTCAGCAGAGAGAAGCTGATGCGTGGCTGCGTGGATCAGTCGCTGCTGCTGACGGCGGTGTGATAGAAATATGGATTTTATTTTCAGCAGACCAAGAGCGGGTCGTATCGCTTACCCATATTTGTGTACATCATACCCGCTCAATGAGCCACGCGATTCCCACGCCCAGCAGTGCTACGGTGTTATCGCCTGCCAACAGCAAACTCACCATGCGATAGAACAACACCCCATCGTTTCGACCGGCTGACATCATTGCATGATCCACCACCGGCAACACAAGACAGATCAGATACACGGCGGCGATCACGATCAAGGGCAAATAGCGTAGCTTGTACTCTTTACGGAAGCAGAGCTTTTGTAGGATGAACATAAGAATGGGGTAGGCAATCATAAAGATCCGTTGGGACATGGGGGACCTCCTTGGAAAATAGGGAAAGAACTGTTTGTGGCAACAGCTCTTTCTTTTTTATGTAACCGCATCGAATGTTTACTTACATTTTTGGCATTGCTTTTCACTAACTCTTTTTAGAGCAGTACCAGCATCCACCTTCCTCGTGAAATAGTTCAATTAGACCACAATCCATACAGGTTTGTCCACACCATCCAACTGACCAGTTATGGTTTACCTCTCGCGCGACAATTTCTGTAGTTTCCCCACAATATGTACAAACTCCCTCACGAGTACACCACACCTCGCAATCGACTCTATTTGAATGATTACCATCGCACCGTGGTGCAACAAAACTGTGGTCTCCCCATATGCATCGCCATGTTGACGCTTACGTACCTATCTCCTCACGTTGCTCTATATCATAACAGATCTGCTCTGCAAAGACACTATCCCCTGTAAAATCCGTCCAGAATGCCAGTTTTTCTTCATAGGTCATGTCTGCTTCCGCAGCACTATATTCGGCTGCCATTTTTGCATATTGCGAATCATGAGCCGACTTTCGTGCTACTTCTCTTTCTTCTCTCCACTTGGTTATATCGCTCTCTGTCACAGACATATCGTAATACTTGGCAAGGAACGCCACCATTTCCGTATCATTGGTAACCGTTTTGAAGTCTTCGATCCATTCCTCCACCGTCCAGTCGTACACAAGACTGCTATCCTGGTGTTGGTTTATGGCATGGGAGCAGCTGTATCGGCAATTCTCACTGCCCTCATGATCGATATGCGTGTAGACCGGTTCTTTAGCCGTTATACAGATTTCGTCCAGTTCGCAGTGATATACGCAATTTTCCGTATGCACATGGCTTTCGTCGGCGACGATCCATACAGACAGGATAACCATGCAAGCAATCATAGTCACGAAACACACAGCTTTTTTCATCGTAATTTTCATAAACTCCTCCTTTATGTTATAAAAGTTGTTGGTGTTTTGGCTATATCGTCGTTTCCGGAGAAGTCGCTTCCACCCTTAGACCTTCGCACGGATAAAAATAGCGCATAGCCTGACTTGCATATTTGCAATGCCAACCTATGCGCTAAGAAGAATACGCTTGATCGGATATGATAAAGTCCCTGCCCGGATACCGATCTGCGACCTTCGCATAGGTTGGAGCACGCTTTCACTTCTTTTCATTACCATATGCCGTCACATCCTTTCTTTCCATGTGGGGGATCCCTTGTCTATAGTATAACCAATTTTTGTGGTATTTGTCAAGTATGTATTTGTCATTTATATGTAATCTTCCGTTTTGCACAAAATAAGTAGTTGCATTTTGTTACATACAGCAAACATAGTTTCCCTCATACTTTTACCACAACGAAAAAACTCTACTGAAGTTTAGGCATATCGCTTAACTTCGGTAGAGTCTTTTTTCATGTAGAAAATATCGAGTTAGATCTTTTCCTTAACCTTGGAAGCCTTACCAACTCTGTCTCTCAGGTAGTACAGCTTAGCTCTGCGAACCTTACCGTTGCGGATCACTTCAACAGATACTACATGGGGAGAGTGGATGGGGAAGGTCTTTTCTACGCCGCAGCCATAGGCTACACGACGTACGGTGAAGGTCTCGGAGATGCCACCGCCGTGACGAGCGATAACGGTGCCTTCAAACATCTGTACTCTTTCTCTGGTACCTTCTTTGATCAGGTTGGCAACACGTACGGTGTCACCGATGTGGAAGGACGGTACATTTTCCTTCAGCTGCTCTTTGGTAAAAGCGTCGATCTTGGTATTCATGGTTCGACTCCTCCTATGATACATGGACATTCGTGCGGAGCTACGCAGAGGACTGTCCGATTTTGCGGTACGACAAGACACAGCTATGCCGCACATACGGTATGATTATACCATATTTTTGGGTTCCTGTCAAGAGAAACAGACCCAAAAACGGATGCATAAATGTGATGAAATCCGCCCGACTTCCCATGCCGCTATACGACAAAATGTCCAATGCACCGTTCTATTAGCCTTCGATGCACTTCAGTCCGCTGAGGCACACTAAGATCAGCACGAACTGGGGTGCCATGACCGCATACCAGCCGCCCAGCAGCACCACACAGACCATATGCCCCACCGCCAGCAGTACGCACAGCAGTGCCATGAGCATCCTTCCCTTTTGCTTCTTGTACAGCATCATGCCGATCAGTCCCACCGGAACCGCCAGCAGTGCCACTACGATACCGATGATCATGTTTTGCATGCTCCCGCCGGTGGCGTACACCAATCCTAAGCAGGACACCGCCGGCATCACGTACAGGATCATGGCGACACAGGCGAACACATACCGATCCCGGCACTTTTCGGCGGGAGTCTTTTTGGGCGTCACCGGCTTTTGCGTCGTTTGTTTTTTCTTCGGACTTGCCCCATTGGGTCGAGATTTAGACATTTTTATCCTCACAAAAAATCATATAAAATGCAGTTTGCCGATAGTATACCACAATATTTTTTCTCTGCCAAGGGGAAAGCTGCAAACATTTCGTAAATTCTACTTTGCGTCCGAACCCAGCGTGTCCCGTACCACAAAGATCGTCCCCACCACCATGCACAGCAGCGCCGCCAGATACAGCCACGTCAGGCTTTCTCCATGGATCACGAACGCCAAAAACGTACCGATAAACGGGGCTGCGGCATAATAGGCACTGGTGCGGGCGGCACCCAGATCCCGTTGGGCACGAACATACAGGAAAATGCTCAGCCCATAGGCCACAAAGCCCAGCAGCATCGCCAACAGGATATACTGCACCGCCGGCATCGTCTCGCCGGTCAGGTGCGCTACCACAAAGGAACCGCCGCCGGAAAAGATCCCCTTGAGGACCACGATCTGGTACGAGCTTTTGTCAGAGATCTTTCGGGTGCAGTTGTTCTCCAGTCCCCAGCAGCTTGCCGCCAGCAGCACCAAAATGGATCCTGTGGAAAACCGAAAGCTTTCGCTGCCCTCCAGCGTCAATAGCACACTGGCCAGCGTGATCCAGCCAATGGCGCACCAGAGCTTGCGGGATACCGCTTCTCGAAAGACCACCAGAGCGATCACCGTGGTAGCCACGATCTCAAAATTGCCCAGCAGCGATGCATTGGCCGCCGAACCGATCCGGATCCCCAGCATCAAAAGGATCGGTGCCAGAATGTCCAGCACGATCATGCCCATGGTGTAGGGCAGATCCGACCGGGTCAGCCGCTCGCTTTTGTCCTCTTTGCCAATGTGAAACAGATACAGCACACCTACGCCCACGCCGGCTCCCAGATACAAAAACGCAGCCATGTATACCGGCGCCACCTCGGTCAAAAGCAGCTTGGAGAAGGGGGTGTTGAACGCATAGAATACGGCAGCCAATAGCGCATAGACCACCGCCACCGTGGTTTTTTTCTTCATAGAAACTCCCGAAAATGCAGAAAACACCCGGTGACCGGATGCTTTCTTGTCGTTTTATTTTGTTTCCTCGGTCTGCTTCTCAGCCATCTTGTCGCCTACCTTTTGCAGAACGACTACACAGCCGATGATCACACCGATCACGATCAGGATGCACGCCATGCCTACACCCATATAATATAAATTGGATACAAAATTCATGGGATTGAATGTCATAGTATGGACCTCTTTCCAATCAATATAACATATAACATGCGGAACGGTCAAAACCATTCCCTACCGTAAAATGCCAACCAGGTTTTCACCCACAGCCAGGCACCCAAACCAATAGCCGGAGGCTATGGAATGTCGTGGGACCGACTTTGAGTCTAAACCGTAAGAATGCCGATAACCGCCCGTCGGGGCTCCCCAATATTCGATCAAACCACGCACCCATACCAACCGCCAGCGGCGGTGGAAGGTCGTGG
>CAYXBQ010000004.1:60556-149103 GCA_964463375.1 uncultured Ruminococcus sp.
GACACATTTCAAATCTAAACCTAAAGTACGCCGATGTTTGCCCGTCGGGGCTCCCCAATATTCGACCAAACCACGCACCCATACCAACCGCCAGCGGCGGTGGAAGGTCGTGGGACACATTTCAAATCTAAACCTAAAGTACGCCGATGTTTGCCCGTCGGGGCTCCCGACTTACATGAAGAATTGCAGGATCAGGCCGCCGGCGATCACGGAGGCGATCTGACCGGATACGTTGACACCGATGGAGTGCATCAGCAGGAAGTTCTGGGAGTCCTCCTTCTGACCCATCTTGTGTACGATACGACCGGACATGGGGAATGCCGAAATACCAGCCGCACCGATCATCGGGTTCACCTTGTGGCCTTCCTTCAGGAACAGGTTCAGCAGCTTCGCAAACAGCACACCACCCGCCGTGTCAAAGATGAACGCTACCAGACCCAAACCTAAGATCAGCAGCGTGTCCAGCTTCAGGAAGGACTCTGCGTGCATCTGAGAAGCAATGGTGATGCCTAAGAAGATCGTTACCAGGTTGGCAAGCACCTTCTGCGCCGTCTCGGACAGAGAGTTCAGTACGCCGCATTCCCGGATCAGGTTACCAAACATCAGGAAACCGATCAGCGATACAGAGTCGGGAGATACCAGACCCGTGATGATGGTGATCACAATGGGGAACAGCACCTTCGTCAGCTTGGATACCGGCTTGCCGTGGTAGTCCATCCGGATCAGCCGTTCCTTGCGGGTGGTCAACAGCTTGATCACCGGCGGCTGGATGATGGGCACCAATGCCATGTAGGAGTAGGCAGCGACCATGATGGCACCCAAATATTGGGAATTCAGCATATTGGCTACCACAATGGAGGTCGGTCCGTCTGCGGCACCAATGATGGCGATAGAGGCAGCATCGTTGATGTCAAAGAACATGGACGCCAGACACAGGGTGAAGAAGATCCCAAACTGGGCCGCCGCACCAAAGATCATCAGCTTCGGATTGGTCAGCACCGGCGTAAAGTCGATCATGGCACCAATACCGATAAACAGGATCAACGGGAACAGCTCGTTGGAAATACCTGCATTGAATAAGGTCGTCAGCGCACCATGCTCCCCGATGGCTCCGGAAAGCGGCAGGTTCACCAGGATCGTCCCAAACCCAATGGGCAACAGCAAGGTAGGCTCCATGCCATGTCCTTGGCAATGGCCAGATAGATCAGCAGTCCGCCGATGGCCCACATGACCAGATATCTCCAGTCCATGTTGAATAGATTCTGATACAAAATTTCCATGATGTGTGAATATTTTGTTCCTTTCTGCATTTTTCGCACTGCCCACCTTTTTCCGGCAGATACAGCGCTTATTTTACCAGTTTATATCATACCACGAATCCCGGCTTCGTTTGTGAACACGCTGTGAATATTTTGGCGATTTCGTAAAGTTTTTTCCTATAAGCCACGTACAAAGCCCGCCGCTTCCCTTTTGGCAGTCTACCGGTACGGCACTACCCACGGCAAGGAATGCACGATTTGTGCTTGCAATCCTCCGGTATGTGTGGTATAATAATATCGACAAAAACCAACATATTGTTTTATACCACCGGAGGACACGGCTATGCTGACGCAGAAGATCGCACCGTCTATGATGTGCGCAGACTATCGCTCCTTTGCAGACCTGCTGCATACCTTTGAAGCACAAAAAATCGAATACCTGCACATCGATGTGATGGACGGCGTGTTCGTGAAGAATTTTACCCTGGGGACCGACTTTTGTCGCAGACTCCGGGATATGACCGATATTCCCCTGGACATCCACCTGATGATCACCGAACCCGAATGGAAGATCGACTGGTTTGCACCAAAGCCCGGTGAATATGTCTCCGTGCACGTGGAGGCTACCGATCACCTACAGCGGGCACTTGCCAAGATCAGGGACTGCGGGGCCAAGCCTATGGCGGCACTCAATCCGGCAACCCCTCTGTCGGTGCTCGACTATGTGTTAGACGACATCGATGCGGTGCTGCTCATGACCGTCAACCCCGGTTTCGCCGGACAAAAGCTCATTCCCCAGACCCTGCAAAAGATCACCGACTGCCGGAAATATCTGGACGAGCGGGGATATACAGATGTAGAGATCGAGGTGGACGGCAACGTCAGCTTCGTCAATGCGGAAAAAATGGCCGGTGCCGGTGCCAATATCTATGTGGCAGGCTCCTCCAGTGTGTTCTGCGGAGACGACATCGGCGGCAATATCGCAAAAATGCGTACCTGTATCGGAGGCTAAAACAAATGGAATATACACTCGATTGGCTCATGGCAAACGACGGCTTCCTCTGTGACTGCGGCAAACACCACTATGGCAAGCTGAAGGACTGTATCATCGGCGAAAATGCCCTTGACAAGATCCCGGCTATGGTGCAAAAGCACGGCGGCAGCCATCCCTTTGTGCTGTGCGACAAGGATACCTACGCCGCTGCCGGAGGGGCCGTTTGCGAAATTTTAGACAAAGCAGGCATCTCCTACACCCTGCACGTGATCGCCCGGAAGAAACCGGCACCGGACGAACGGATCGTGGGTGAGGCTGTCATGTTCTGCACCGACGACTGCGATATGGTCATCTCCGTAGGCGGCGGGGTCATCAACGACACGGGCAAGATCGTCTCCAACCTGAAGGGCTGTGCCGATATGTATGTGGCGACCGCACCTTCCATGGACGGCTACGCTTCGGCCTCCTCTTCCATGGAACGGGAGGGGCTGAAGGTCTCTCTGAACTCCAAGTGTCCCGACATCGTGATCGGGGATGCAGAGGTGCTCTCTCATGCGCCCACCCACATGATCCGCTCCGGTATCGGCGACATGGTGGCAAAATATGTATCCATCGTGGAATGGCAGATCGCCGCCTTGCTGGTGGGAGAGTACTACTGCCCCACCGTGGCAAAGATCGTAAGAGAATCGCTGGCGGTGTGCGTGGACAATGCCAAGGCGGCTGTGGCGGGGGATAAAGCCGCTGTGTGTCGGCTGACCGAGGGACTGGTCATGTCCGGGCTGGCTATGAACTATGCAGGCATCTCTCGTCCGGCATCGGGGATGGAGCACTATATCTCCCACATTTTGGATATGCGTTCTCTGGCCTTTGGCACACCGGCAGACCTGCATGGCATCCAGTGCGGCATTGGTACGCTCTTGACGGCAGAAGCCTATGAACGGCTTGCCACACTGGTACCGGATCGAGACAAGGCACTGGCCTATGTACAGCAGTTCGATCTGGAGGGCTGGTTCGAGCATCTGCGGACACTGCTGGGTGAGGGGGCAGAGGCCATGATCGCCGGGGAGCACAAGGAAAAGAAATACGACGTTGCCAAGCACGCTGTACGGCTGGAAAAGATCCTTGCCAACTGGGACGAGATCCTGCGGATCGCCGGGGAAATGCCGTCGTCCCACACCCTGCGGGAATTCTTCATCTCCATCGGTCATCCCCTCTCCGGTACCGAGCTGGGACTGACGGCGGTCGATATGCGGGAGGCATTCCTTGCGGCTAAGGATATTCGGGACAAATACGTGCTGGGTCGGCTGCTGTGGGATCTGGGGGAACTGGAAACGGTGGCGGATACGCTGCATTGGTAATAGCATAAAAACATTTGCATGAAGGAGGGTTGCGGTATGAAGAAAAAGCAGCATTTGACAAAAACGGAGATCACAGAGGCACTGCTTACATTGTTCGATGCAGCGTCCTATCGTGGTGCATCGTTTCCCCTGCCGGGAGAGAGCCAGATCGATCTGTTCCAGGCGGCACCGATGGCATACGGCAACCTGTCCTGCTCCCTGCCCGCTGCCCTGTCCCTACAGCAAAAGACCGGCATCGTCCCCAAAGGAAGTGTAGCCAAGCGGGAATGGGACAACGCCATCGAAAATCGGTGGTACTCCATCGTTTGCGGAAAAACGGATCCCATCGCTGTGGCGGCCAAAGGTATGCTGACACTCATGCGACAGAAGCAGATCCATCGGTTCGTGGTGCTGGTGCGTGGCATGGCCGAACGAGATGCCGCAGCCTTCTCTCTGCCCGCCTATCTGGAAAGCACCCATACGATGGTGTTTTCGCCGGAGGAGGGGGATCGTGCGGAGGATGGGCTGTCCATGCTGCGCCAGTATGTGTGCGAACCCACACCGCAGGTCTTACTGATGAATCGGGAATATTACAACCGACCGGGCAATCTGCTGCTGCGTCCCATGCGACAGCTGAACGAGCTGGCTCCCATCACGCTGCTGCAAATGGCCCATCCTGTGGTGATCACCATAGGGGAAACGGCCGATGCCCTGCGTTCGCTGCTACAAAGCAGTACCCTGCTACAGCCACTGTGTACCCTGTCCTTTGTGACAAGCCCGGACACCACCGGCACGACCCTGCCGATCTGCGCACCCGGTATGCTGCCGGACAAGCCGGACCAACCTCAACAGCAGCAGCAGTTGCTGGAAGAAGCGGAACAACTGCAAATTTAAGCATAGAAAAAGTGATGTCGTCGGACACCACTTTTTTTGTATGCGATTCTCCTTCACTTAACTTCCACGAACACGCCTTCGCCACAGTCCAGCGTGCAGGAGATATAGCCATCTGCATCCACGGACAAAGGAGTCGCCTCTCCCTTTTGCCAAAGCACAGCGTTGTATCCCTTTTGCAGCCGGAACCGGACCGAAATGGGCAGTGCTTCTTTGCCCGGATCGGTCAGGTTGACGGCGGTAAAGCCATAGCCAGCCCCATCCTTTTCCCGGAAAGCACCGATCAGCAGGGGCGTGTCGCAGTCGATCTCTTGCAGCGGTGCAAAGTCCGTATATTGGTTCTCGAACCGGGCAAAATCGCCGGCAGCTTCCCCACGATGGGTAAAGGCACCCAGATTTTCGTACCGGACAAAGGTGTCCTCCATGGCGGCAAGCTCCCGGTTGATCTCACCGGCAGCATACCAGCGGCTGGTCTTGCTGTTGTCCCGGTCGATCAGGGCAGGCAGGAACACCTCGGCGTTGGAATCCGGCGTGCGGTAGGTGAAGTATTCGATGTTCGTAGCACCAAAGGACAGCACGCACCAGGCCTGCCACCGCATCTCGGCACCACTGGGGATCCGTTTCACATGGTGGAAGCTGACGGACTGGATGTACACCGCAAAGGGGATCCCGGCCTGTCTGCAAGGGGTGGCGAACTTGTCTAAGTTGTCAAAGTAGTAGGAACCGATGCCGTCCCGATCCATGGGATACACATCCACGGAGAGGTAGGCAGGGTGAACGGTGGTAAGGAAATCCTGCACGTGGGTAGGATAGTCGGGGCTGCCCAGCTGCTCGGCGTTGGCATAGATCGGGAACAGGTTGATAAACGCCACCTTGCCCGGTGCCTTGGCGGTATAGTCGGCATACATTGCGGCAAGCTCCCCGAAGCGGCTGCTGTTTGGCTCATCGCACAGCATATGTCCCCAGGTGACCGGCGAGAACACATAGTCGTCCATCTCCCCGGTGTAGCTGCCCAGCCGGAGCTTTGCGTCGTACCACAGGGCACGCAGACCATATTTTTCCATCCAGGAAATATAGTTTTGCAGCAGCTCTTCTCCCTCGGGGCGGCACAGGATCACGATGGTAAAGCCCGCCTCTGCCACCTCGGCAAACTGTCTTTCACTGGTCATAGGCACGGCAGAGATCATCCAGGCGGCACGTTCGATGCGGTTTTTCTTCTGCGGTACCGGTGCTACGTCCATGGGCAACGGCAGCAGATCGGCTTTGGTACGGTCGGCTTCGGTGATGGGCATACCGGGAGAGAGCACCGGCAGTCCATGGGAGAAGCAGACCTCTCGGCGGGACAGATACCAGGTCTTGCCCTTGTCCGGGGAACCCTGGTAATACAGGAACACCTTGCCCGTTGCCGGATCGGGGAAAATATAGGGATGACCGGATTCGCTGGCGTTCCAGGCCTGTTCGTTGCCGGGACCAAGGAGGGGTTTGTCAAAGAGCCGGGTGAAGTGTACGCCATCTTCGGATGTAGCCACGCCGATCTGCTGGGGGGAGCAGTTGTAGGCACCGGCGTAGAACAGGTACACCTTGCCCTCATGCACCATAGCGGCCGGGGCTTCGATGCACTGTCCTTCCCAGTCCAGCGTAGGCTCTAAGATGGTGTCGGCTACGCACTGGGTGAAGTCCTCGCGATGGAAGCCCGAATCGGCAGGTGCTGATGCCACACCTAACTTCTGGATCTGCATCTCGTGATCCCGTGTGGCAAAATAGAGAAACAGCTTTCCGTCAAACAGGCACACATCCGCATCGATGGCACGACCTGCGCACCAGTCTTTGGTGGGACGGAAAATGGGGTTGGTGGGATCCTTTTCGAAACACAGCCCATCGGGGGAGGTGGCGTGGCAGATGGCGTCGGTCTGCCAGTTGCCGTAGGTCTGGTAGAACAGGTGGATCTTGTCGTCGATCACGATGGCAGCCGGGGCACCGTGGCCGTTTTGTTCCCCTTCACAGGGATGATCCAACGGGAGCAGGGTCTCATAGGTCCAGTTTTCGCCATCCGGAGAGGTGGCGATGCCGATCCGCAGCCGTTTGTCACCGGGGATCATGGCAGAAAAATAGAGGTAATACCGACCGTGGAAGAAGACCACAGCCGGGTCCTTGGCAAAACGATGGTGGGTGAATAGCATGGGGGTTACTCCTTATCTATAGTGTTGTGTGCTGCGATACATACTTTTCCACATCAAAAACAAACTGCTTAGCCTGTACCAGCAATATCTCGACATCATCTCCATGGATCTCAAAAAAATCATCATAATCGCTATTTTGCCGCATGTCAAACAATCGGACGATCATTTTTGAATACTGCGGGTCCAAGTCAGCCGTGCGGAGATATTGATACGTAAACTGTGCGATCACACCAGAATGCTTTTTAAAATCCAATCCACGCAAAGCCAGCATACTGCGCATAGCATGGAACACACCATAATATATACGGTTTGCTGCAGTTTTGGGATCGTCCAACATGCGAAGCACATTTTCTGCTGTGACCAAACTTTCTTTGGCTCGCTCAAGTCTGCGATACGCCAGAACCGATACATCATCCATAGACGATCCCCTCCTTTTGTATCGCTTGGTAGTACGGCAGAATATCTTTATATTTTTCAAATTGCGCTGTGTCTTTTACAACGATCGATACCAGTACACCATATTGCAACAGCAGTGCGGCCGCTATATCTGCAAAAGGAAAGGGATCCTGCTGCGCCTGTTTGACCAGCACAAGCACATCGATATCCGACTCCTCGTCATAATCGCCACGGGCATAGGAACCATATAAGATCACACATTGCAGCAGCATACCGTATCGTTCTCTGGCGGCATCGGTCACGGTGTGCAGGATCTCCTGTACATGATCTTGTGTACACATAGGCTTTTCCTCCTTGTCTATTTATATTATAACCACTCCCGCCATGGTTCGTCAATACCCTATCGGCAAAATTGTCCGGCAAATTGCTGTATTTTTCTGCTGCCTGTAATCTTCTGTAACAGATGCCACAAAATCTTGACAGAACCACAAAAATGCGCTATAATGGTAGCAACATCAAAGAGCGGAGGTTTCTCCATGTCCGGTTTTCTTCTCAAGCTTCTTGCCGCCATCACCATGCTCATCGACCATGCGGGACTGCTGCTGTTCCCCGGTGCTCGCTGGATGCGGGTGGTAGGACGGATCGCGTTTCCCCTGTACGCCTATTTCATCGCCGAAGGCTTTCGCTATACCCATGATCGCAAACGGTATTTCCTGCAAATCTTCCTGTTGGGTGCAGCCTGTCAGATCGTGTACACCATCGCCGACGGCACCCTGTATCTCGGGATCCTGATCACCTTTTCGTTCTCCATCCTGCTGCTGGCGCTGCTGCGGGAGATGCGTGCTGCCTGGCAGGGGGATGGGACGACCGTTGGACAGTGGCTGGCTGACCATGGCTTTGCCATCGCAGCAAGACGGAGCCTGACCACCGTCGCCTTCTTTGGCACCACGGTACTGCTGGCACTTTTGACCACGGTGGTGCGGGTGGACTATGGCTTCTGTGGGATGCTGGTGCCGCTGGCTGCCTATCTGCCGGACAAGCCTGCCCATCGCAAGCTGGCATTTGCCGGGATGCTTACCGTGCTCTCGGCCTACCAATGGATGCTGGGCGACCATGTGCAGGTGTGGTGCCTTGTTGCCATGCTCCCGCTCTGTCTCTACAACGGCAAGCCGGGCAAGCATCGGCTGAAGTGGTTCTTCTACATCTTCTACCCGGCCCACATGGCGATCTTGTATCTGCTTTCGCTGGTGTTCTAAAAGCCACCATAGACCTGTTTCCCATCCCGGAGACAGGTTTTTTTGCTTTTTTTGAAAAAATTTTCCGGAAATGCAGACATTTTTCCGGTTTGGTTTGTATAGTAGGTAGATGTTGATCAACCATCTATCTTGACAATGGTAAGGAGGAGACAGACCCCCCATGGAGGATTTTCAGGCGATATATGCGCACAATATCGACCGAGTGTACCGACTATGCTATCTGCGGCTGGGCAACCGAGAGGATGCTGAGGATGCGGCGCAAAATGTTTTCATCCGTTGGTACCGAAGCGTTTTGCGGAAGCCCCCCACGCCCTTTGCGTCTCCGGAACACGAAAAGGCGTACTTCCTACGAGCCGCCTACAACGAGTGCCGGAACGTGAAAGCCAGCTTCTGGAAGCGAAACCGGGTATATCTGGACGACGTGCCGGAAACGGTGACAGCGGTGGAGGACGAAGAGCCGGTGGACCATGGTGAGCTTCTGCGGGGGCTGCCGGAAAAATATCGAGAGGTTTTGTACCTATACTATTACGAAGGCTACTCGACCGCTGCGGTGGCAGAGCTGCTCAGTCGAAACGAAAGCACCGTCCGTACCCAGCTGCAAAAGGGTCGGGAACGGCTGCGGTGTCTACTGGAAAAGGAGGGGAAACGATGAGAAACGAACGGGACACCATCCGCACGCTGTTTGCTCCCCTCACCCCCACAACAGAACAGCGAGAGCGGATATGGCAGAATATCGAAAACCATGTGACAGAACAGAAAGGAGAGCCCAAAATGAAACAGACAAAGAGAATACCTATGCGAACGATCGCCGTAGCGGCAGCCATGGTACTACTGCTCACCGGATGCGTATGTGCGGCAGTACCGGCGGTGCGCAACTACCTCAATACCCTCTTTTTGCAGGAAGACAGCGTGGGGCGCATCGACACAGTCCCGGAAGGCTGGACGGGGATCTATACGGCAGACGACCTGGAGCAGATCCGGGACGATCTTAGTGGCAACTACATCCTCATGAACGACATTGCCATTCCCGACGAATATTATGCAGCCGGTAATATCTACGAAAACGGCTTTACGCCCATCGGCGGTGAATACCAATACGGGCAGATCACCGATGCGGACGGCAACATCCGTGTGGATCGAGAGGATGTGCGGCTGTCTCCCTTCACCGGGATCTTCAACGGCAACGGCTATGTGATCGCCAATGTGCATATCACCGGCACACCGACCCAAGGCTGCATCGGGCTGTTTGGCAAGTGTGAAATGGTGTCGGACGCCGCACCGGAATCCACTACGCAGCGTGTCATCACCGGTGGGATCATCAAGAATCTGGGCGTGGTGGACAGCTCCATCGACGTGACCATCGACACGGAAGGCTCGACTGCTCTCCACATTGGTATAATCGCCGGGGAATGTGACGTGCTGGCAGGCTGCTTCACGGACAACACCACTGTATCGGTCCAGCTACAGGGCAAGGTCACGGAAAACGCCACACGCAACTATGCAAATCTGCGGATCGGCGGCGTAGCAGGCAGCACCATCCTCACCGATAGCTGCTACTCCACTGCAAATATCACCGTGGCCAAGGATGCCGAAGCTGTTGTGACAAGCCCCTATGTAGCGGGTGTGACCGGCTTTACCACGGCCTGCGTGACCTCGTATTTTGCCGGAGACGTGACCACGCTGGCCGATACGGAAGCGGCTGCTGTGGCTGGCTTTGACGTGACCACACCGCCGACCATTTTGAACGAAACGGTCATGCAGGCGATCAAAGCGAAGGTAACGGACGAATGGGATCGCATGGAGCTCCAGGCGTTCTACACCCACTTCCAGTCGAAGGATCTACAGATGTATATCACCACGGACATGGCAGAGGCAGACCAAACCTTCTATATGCTCGATCCTCTGACCAAGGAACGGGAGCGGAAGAGCCTGTCGAAGGTCTTAGCGGCGGCATTCCCGGGAGAAGCACTGATCGAATGCTGTCAGGAAAACGGCGTGAAGTACGGTGCCTACCACAACTACGACCTGCGCACGGACAAGGACTGCACCTTCGAAGGCTTTGATTTTGACACGATCTGGAAAATGGACGACGACGGCACACCGAAGCTGCGGCTGTTCACCTGGTCCAAGGAGACCGGTGTGACGACCTACAACAGCCACCTGGACGGCGTGATCCGCAAGTAAACCAAACGAAAAATGGGTACGGACTGCTCGCAACAGAGTCAGTCTGTACCCATTTTTTTGCTGTATATCCTTATACTTCTTCTGCCGAAAGCACTTCTTTTCGGGTGTAGATATCGTCGGGGTTTAGCACCATGTCGTCGTACTCGGCCTCGCCGCTTTGGTTGTCGTAGGGATCCAGCCGCATGAACTTTTTCGCCGGTGCCAGCTGCATCTGGAATTCGGTACAGCTGATGTAACGGAAGGGGTCTGCATGACAGAAGTAGAAGTCGTGCAGCAGCTTGTCCCCACTCTTGTAGGCACCGCCGCCAAAGGACGGATCGCATTGGAGCCAGCCATAGGGTGCCACATAGAACTGCGCCCAGTCGTGGCTGCCGATATGTCCATCCGGTCTAATATAGTTTCCGGACTGCCAACGTGCCGGGATCCCGGAGATGCGGCAGAGGGTGATGAACAGCAGCGCCTGTACGCCGCAGTCCCCACGGTGGTTCAGTGCCGCGTACATGGGGATGTTGTCCATATACCGGTACTCCCGCATATAGGAATAGCGGACATTGTGGGTGATGTATTCGTAGATCCGGCGGGCTCTTGCCATGGGAGAACCCTTGCCGCCGGTGATCTCCCGCTCCAACATCCGCAAGTATGGCGTGAACACGATGTGAGGGTACTGCTCCTCCAAATACTGGGGGAAATGGGGATGGGCATCGGTGACCCAGCTTTCCTCATAGTCCCGGTATGCCGCACGGTTGGTGAAGGCCACCTCGATCTCGTACTTTTCGCCCGCCCGGTACAAGAACTGGGTGTAGGCGGTACGGATGGGATGCTCTGTGACCTGGGTCATTTGGTTGGCCTTCAGCAGCTTGATGTCCGTGATCTCCGGTGTGACGCAGGGATAGGGCAGCCAGGCACGGAACCACTTTCCTTCCCGAATATGCTTTTCGTTGGGCCACAGGGCTTCCCGGACGGTATACCGAATGGCACGATAGCCATTTTTCTGCATCCTGGCGATGTTGTCGTGGAGAATATCGTTTTCCCCATCGTGGCTCCGGTAGTCCGGGGAATCCAGCCGGTGCAGGAAGGTATCGCAGCAGCCAAAGATATTGGACTTTGCACCGTTTTGGAAATAATATCCATCGGGACGCAGGATGTAGTCGGCGTGACCCATGTCCATGATCTGGTGCAGGTGGGCACTGGTGAAGGCGGGGAACCGATCCCGGATCTGCCGTACCAGCGTCTGTTCGTTGGTGTTGTAGTCCTCCATTAGGCCTGCGGCAATGAACTTTTCCAGCTCCAGCCGCTTCTTAATGGCTTTATCCGGCTTCTTTTGCAGAAGCTTGTCAATGGCAGGGAGCTCCTCGGCAAAACGACCCTGCCGGTGCAGTGCAGCGATCTCGTCCGGCAACGGTACCGCTAAATAGGCCAGATCGCTGTAACAAAAAATATTTTCCATATGGCATCCTTACCTTTTTGTGTGATGGCACCGAAGGGGTTTACGCCTGCTCTTCTTCCGTCTTCTGCACCGGCACGAACAGGTACATGGTCCCGTTGGCGTTGGGGGGCATGAACTCCTGGGGATAGCCGGTGATCTGCAGCTTATGCTGTTCGGCGTAGTACAGCAGGGCGTTGATGGTCTCCCGCTTCTTATTTTCTACCACGGCATAGATATAGTCCGAGCCGGGCACGATCCATTTGGTAAAGCCCTTGGGGGGATGGGCGGTGTCCTCCACCTCCAGACCAGCCATATAGAGCAGGTGGGGAGCATCGTTGGTGGGCAGGCGGAAGGACAGGGTATCCACGGTGGTCAGACCCCAGGAACCCATGATCTCTCCATCGTCGTCTCGTCTGGCCATGGGCATCAGCTCCTTGCCCCGCTTGTTCATTTGCAGCCACAGGGTTCTGCTGCCGGCACTTGCTTCGCCCACCAGACCAATGACGCAGAAGGGCTCAAAGGTACATTCTTTTACTTCGATCATGTGTATTTCTCCTACATAAACAAAATGGGGGCAGGAGGCAGTCGGTTGTCCTGTGCCTTCTCCCCCACACGGAAAGTCAGAAACAAGCGGTAAGCGGTCAGACGTATCCTTCGGGGCGTGCAACCACACACCCGTTCCTCACTTCTTATTTCCAACTTCTGATTTTACTTTACTGTGCAGCGTCTACGATCTTGGCGAACTTGGCAGGCACCAGAGATGCGCCGCCGATCAGACCGCCGTCTACATTTACCTTGGACAGCAGCTCAGCCGCATTGCCGTCGTTCATAGAACCACCGTACTGGATGGTCAGTGCTTCGGCAGCATCGTTGCCGTACAGACCGGCTACTACGCTGCGGATGATGGCGCAAACCTCTTCAGCCTGGTCCGGAGTAGCGGTCAGACCGGTACCGATGGCCCAAACGGGTTCGTAAGCGATGATCACGTTCTTCAGGTCTTCTACGGAGATGCCGGCCAGATCCAGCTTGGTCTGCATGGAAACGATCTCTGCGGTGATACCGGCCTGTCTTTCTTCCAGCACTTCGCCCAGGCACAGGATGACCTTCAGACCGGCAGCCAGAGCGGTCTTGGTTCTCTTGTTGACGGTCTCGTCGGTCTCGCCGAAGTACTGTCTTCTTTCGCTGTGACCGATGATCACGTATTCGGCGCCGGCTTCCAGCAGCATGGAGGCAGAGCATTCGCCGGTGAAAGCGCCCTTGGCTTCAAAGTGTACGTTCTGGGCACCGATCTTTACGTTGGTCCCCTTAGCAGCTTCGGCAGCCACAGCGATGTCCACGAAGGGCACGCACAGCACTACGTCGCAGCCGTTCTTACCTTCGGTCAGCGCAGCGGTCTCCTTTACGGCAACAGCGGCTTCGGAGGGGGTCATATTCATTTTCCAGTTGCCGGCGATGACAACCTTACGCACGTCTTTTTTCATGATGGTATTGTCCTTTTTTAGTATGATATACGGGAACGCCCGTCTTGTATGGGATCCCACAACATACCAAAAGCGAAGACCAGAGAAAAACACGGTCTCCGCTCTTGGGTGTGGGAATCGGATGCGTTTGTTATTTTGTGGCGTATCCTATGCGGATACGATTCCAGTTTATCTCAGTCGCGGTCCATCAGGCAAGCGATACCGGGCAGCTCCAGACCTTCCAGGAATTCCAGAGATGCGCCGCCGCCGGTGGAGATGTGGGTCATCTTGTCGGCATAGCCCAGCTGTTCTACAGCAGCAGCAGAGTCACCGCCGCCGATGATGGAGATCGCACCGGATTCCGCTACAGCCTTGGCTACAGCACGGGTACCGGAAGCGAAGTTTTCCCATTCGGAAACGCCCATAGGCCCGTTCCAAACCACAGTGCCGGAGCCCTGGATGGTCTTGGAGTACAGCTCCTGGGTCTTTTCGCCGATGTCCAGACCCATCCAGCCGTCCGGGATGGAGTCGGAGTAGATGCGCATGAACACGCTGTCTTCGCTGTATTCTCTTGCGATCACGTTGTCCACAGGCAGCAGGAAGTTCACGCCCTTAGCCTTAGCCTTGGCCAGCAGCTCTCTTGCCAGATCCAGCTTGTCGTTTTCGCAGATGGAGGTACCGGTGGTGTTGCCCAGAGCAGCGAAGAAGGTATATGCCATACCGCCGCCGATGATCAGGGTATCTACCTTTTCGATCAGGTTGTTGATCACGCCGATCTTGTCGGAAACCTTAGCGCCGCCCAGGATGGCTACGAAGGGACGAACCGGATCCTCCAGCGCCTTGCCCATGACCTCGATCTCCTTCTGGATCAGGAAGCCGCAAACGGCAGGCAGATAGTCAGCCACACCGGCAGTAGAGGCGTGTGCTCTGTGTGCGGTACCGAAAGCATCGTTTACGTAGATCTCAGCCAGAGAAGCCATAGCCTTAGCGAATGCGGGATCGTTCTTTTCTTCGGCAGCGTGGAACCGTACGTTTTCCAGCAGCAGGATCTCGCCGGCATTCAGTGCAGCAGCCTTAGCCTGTGCATCGGGACCAACCACGTCCTTCGCCAGCGTTACCTTGAAGCCACGAGCACTCAGGTCGTCGGCGATGATCTTCATGGACAGCTTGGTGATGTCCTTTGCGCCCTTTTCCAGAGCAGCAGCCTTAGCAGCTTCCTGTTCTTCGGCGGGCAGAGCTTCGATCTTCTTCTTTTCCTTCTTATCCAGCTTCAGCTCAGCATCCAGCACGTTGTGGGGTCTGCCCATGTGGGAGCACAGGATCACCTTTGCGCCCTTGCCGATCAGGTATTCGATGGTCTTCAGTGCGCCTACGATACGCTTGTCGTCGGTGATCACGCCGTCCTTTACAGGCACGTTGAAGTCACATCTGACCAGGACCTTTTTGCCGGCTACGTCGATATCTTCGACGGTCTTCTTGTTATAAGTCATGTCTTTTCTCCTCTGGTAAAATGATAATTTTTTTCCACCAATTACTATACCATATTTTTGCGCATTTGGCAACAGTTTTTTTGTAAATTACCGGGAAAATTTTCTGGATTTTTTTGTGAAGTTTTCTGGAGGTCTTCTGTCCGCTGCCTTTGGGCTGTGCATCCGTTGGTGTCCGAGCATATGGGATGCGCCCATTGGCGTGCGTCCCTCCCTATTTTTCCCACTTTACCCTTGGATATTCGCCTCGTTTGCCAAAACGTCCTCTACGACACCTTCCATCTGGGTGGTCAGGGTCTTGCGGTAGCGTTCGGTGGTGGAGGCCCAGTTGGGAGACTTGGACATGACCTGTCCAAAGAAGATGTCCGTGATGTTGGACAGGTACTTGTTCAGGAAACGCCCCAGCTCAAAGCTGATGGATTCTCGAACGATGTCATACATCTGTGCGTTCACGTCGTTGTCCGAGTAGCGCACCTTCATGCTGTTTTCGAAAATGGCCGGTGTGGTCAGGCGATAGCCGTAGGAGCCCATGCATTCCAGAACGGCGGTGCAGGTCTCCTTCTTGGGGGTGGACAGGGTCACGCCGTACAGGGTCACCGGGTTGCCCATGACGGTACGGTAGTTCTGCTGGTTTTCGTCATACTTCGGTACCGGTACGATGCCGTAGGACACATCCGCATTCCGCAGAGCCTTGAACGCATACTGGGCACGGTTCACGATGAACAGAGAACGATTTTCGGTAAACGGCTTTTCGTAGTCGCTGTCGTTCAGATACACGTCGTCGGTGTTTTCCCAGGCGGACAGCTTCAGCAGCAGATCCACGGTCTTTTCGCTATAGAAATCGTCGGAGATCTTCAGGATCTTCTCGTTGTCCTTTTCCACCAGCTTCAGCTCCGAGCCGGTGTAGAAGGCGTCGTTGTGGTAGGAGGACAGCACCAGACCAAAGAAGTCGTCCACGTCCTTCTTCGCACTGCCGTTGGTATCCTGATACACATTCGAGGACATTTCGATCAGCTTGTCCAGGTTCCACTGGTCGGCAAGCACCAGCTCCTGGGGATCTTCCAGATTATAGTCGAGCAGCAGCTGCTTATTGAAGTACACGCAGTACATCATGTGCAGGGCGTTTGTGGAGATGTCGCCGGACACAAAATACAGCCGGTCGTTGATGGTGGATTCCGCCAGCAGGTTATCGGGCCACCAGGGCTTTTCGTAATCCAGATAGGCCGCATCGTCTAAGTTGGTCATAAAGCCGTTGACCATGCAGGCTGCGATAGAACGGCTGTAGGAGGCAAGAATATCGTAGGCAGCGTCTCCGGCCATGTGGCTCTCCCGGACCTTGCCCACGTAGGCATCGATGTTGCCGCCGTTACCGGGGGTACCGATCCAGTTGTACACCATGCCCAGCCGTTCTTCCGTGGCGGTGTTACGCTGGTAGATGGCATCGTTGATCAGCTCACCGGTCATTTCCTCGGCATCAAATTCCTGGTTTTCCACGTCCTCCCAGTACAGCAGATGGATGGTCTCGCCGCCGAAATCCAGCTCCGGCAGATCGTCCTTCAGGTAACCGTTTTCGTCGGTGGAGTTGTCTACCGTTTCCGTTGCGGCGGTGGTATCGGTGGTGTTAGCCGTGGTCTCCGTAGTGTCACCGGCACAGGAAAGGAGCGTGCCCGCCGTCATCAGCAGGGCCAAAAGCAGTGCCACAAAGCGATCGTGTTTTTGCATATGTAGTATCCCCCATATCTGTAAAAAATGCAATAGTATACAGGTATAGTGTACCAGATACACCTGCGATTTACAAGAGACGATTCTACCAGAATTCACGGGAATTATGCAACCGCCGTTGGAAGTTTTTATGGGCACAGCGGCTGCTCCACCGAAAAAGGCTGACGACATGGTATAGTTTTTTTCCATTCCCGCCTTCTGTCCGTCTTCGGCAGATGCATCTTCGAGCAAACCAAAAAAGGAGGTCACCCTCCTTCTTTTGTCCGTTGTCAATTTCCCAGCTTGGAAAATCCGTCCAGCACATTTTTCAGTTGGTTCTCGGCGGCTTTTTCCTGTCGGGCGTAGTACGAAGCGTAGTCCTTGCTCTTGGCACTCAACATATTGGTCAGCGTCCACTGCATCCCCTGCCAGTTGTCGTACATATAGCCAAAGGTGTATACCCGGCCGGCCAGAACGATGTCCAGCATCCGGGCAGACGCTTCGTCTCTTGCATATTTCGATTGCAGCACCACATCGCACACCGCCGGCACCACCAGACTGCAGCTCTCGTAGGCAAGAGCTTCCATGACGATCCCGGCATTCTCCACGTTCTGCAGCGTCTTCGGCAGGATCATCAGCGGTGCATGGCCGTCTACGTGGGTGTAATAGCCGTCCTGTGCCTTGTCGTATTTCGGGAACGGAATGATACCAAATTCGCCTTCCATATCCCGGAGCATATCGATCACGCTGATGCACATGGCTGCAAACAGGGCTTTTCCTTCCTTAAAGGTGGTGGTGATGGCCGTATCGTGGAGATCATAGCCCATGGCCTGGATCGTGGCAGCATCACAGAACAGCGCCGATTTGTCTTCAAAGAACAGGCCGTACAGCTTCTCCACGCTGGTCATCATCTTTTCCGAAGCCGGCAGCAGCTGGGGCACACCATCGCTGTCCTTGGCAATGTAGCGGATGTCAAAGGCGAAGGACCAGTTGCAGATGGCACTGGCCGAATGGGTCACAAAGCCGTAGCGGTCGTCGTAATCCATCACACCGTTGCCGTTTAGATCGGTCGTCACCAGTGCGCACAGAGAACGGAAGGTATCAAAATCCCAGTCCCCCTTCTCCACGGTATCGTACAGATCCCCAATGCCGTGGTCTTGTGCCATGTCCAGGTTGTACACCATCGTCCAGGTATAGTCGATGGCGGAGATACAATAGTCGGAGACCGCCAAAAACAGCATATCGTTGTAGGTCAGCTCCTCTGCCAGCACCTTGTTCCACCACGGCTTCTCGAAATCCACGTAGGGCACGTCCAGCCAATTGTAAGCAACGCCGGAGATGGCAGTGGAACCGGCGTATACCGTATGCATCAACGCCACGTCAAAGGCATCCTCACCGGCCATAACGATGCGGCTGAACTCGTTTGGCATGGTATCCTCCGGCTCTTCCGTGACCTCCACCGCCACCAGCTTTACATTGTATTGATCCTCCACACGGGCGTTCCGGGCATAGACGGCATCGTTGACGATCTCTCCGTTCAGCTCCTCGGAATAGACCTCCTTGATGTGGTGGTCGGTGTCTCTCGTGTAGGTGCGGAAGGCATAGCCACCCAGATCCACCTGGGGCAGATCCGGCTTCAGCGCTGTGTCCTCGCCGGCCGTTGTATCGATACCGGTACTGTCGTCTGTGGCAGTCACCACCGGTCCCTCTGGTTTACCACAGGCAGAAAGCATTCCCGTGAGCATGGCGGCGACCAGTAGCATTGTGATGGTCCTTTTCATAATGGTCTTCCTTTCAATTGTCGGATGCATCTCGGATGCACCAAAATATACCAACTGTATTCTACCATCTGTTGTGCGCTATGTCAATAGGTACGGACAATATTTCGGCATACATGCAGCATTTTTTTACTTCACAAACAATCTTCTGTAAATATCCGACATTTCTCCACGGGAGATCACATAGGGGCTGTTGGCGTAGTTGCCGGCATCGGCTACCAGATCGATCAGCTCCTCTGCCACCTCCGCAGTCATGGTCAGGTCGGTCAGTCCCGACATTGCCGGGATCCGCAGTGACATTTCTTCCACGGTGGTATCCATGGCCACAGCCAGCTCATCGATGGCATTGCGGCCCACCCGGTTCAGGCGATTGTAGCGGATGTATGCCCCTTCGAAAATGGCACAGGCCTTGCCATGGGGGATCCCATAGGTCAGGGTCAGGCTGTAGCCCAGGGGATGGGGGAAGCCGGTGCCCGTATAGCTGATGGCAACACCGGCGGCGGTTGCAGCATAGGCCAGTCTCTGCCGCTGCTTGGGCGTGAAGCCACCACCGTCCCGTTCTCCGGCACCGTCCTTGTCCAAAAACAGCACGTCCCACACCTCTCTTGCGGCGAACACAGCGGCACTCTGGCTATCCTCCGTGGACTTGGGAGACAGGTAGGATTCCATGGCGTGTGCCAGGGCATCCAGAGCCGTGCTGACGCTGGTATCCCGGTCCATGGAGTAGGTATACTTAGGACAGACAAAGCTGTACTTCGGCCAGGACGTGGCGCTCTTGAAGGTCTTTTTCTTTTTGCCACCGGGCAGAGTCAGTACGGCATAGGGGACGGCTTCGCTGCCGGTGCCTGCGGTGGTGGGGATGGCGATCAGGGGCAGACCGGGGTTTGCTACCTTCTCGGCCTTGTAGATGTCTAAAACGTCCGCATCCGGGTTGGCACCATAGGCAGCGATGGCCTTGGCTCCGTCCAGCACAGACCCGCCACCCGCTGCGATCACAAAGTCGCAGCCGTTCTCCCGGCAAAACCGCCCGCCCTCGTGACAGGTCTCTGCCAGGGGATTCTCCGTGATCTTCGCAAAGCGGACGTAGGGGATCCCAAGCTCGGTCAGGATCTTATCGATGTCTGCCATGACCCCGCAGGCATCTGCACTGTGGCGACCTGTGACGACAAGTGCCTTCTTCCCCAGGGCAAACAGTGCCTTCCCTGTTTCCAGGCATTCGTTCCCCAAAAATATTTTTACCGGTGCGTGTGTTGTAATGTCCATGTATCCTCCTTGTCCCCTGCGCCGATACCGGTAGATCCGGTGATCCATGGGGCAGGCGGGACAGTATATTGGCAATGATAAGGTGTGTTTTCTCATTTGATATAATAGTAGCACATTCAGGTGGGGTAGTGCAAGAGTGAAACAGCAGGATTTTTTCGACATTCTACAAGATACTTTTGGTGGAATTTCCCAATATCCGGTGGGTACGGTGCAAAAACGCCCCTTTTTCCCCCCGCTGACCCTCGGCTCCGGCTGCTATAGGTGCAAATTCTTTTTGTATTTTTGGTAAATTCTTTCGCAAGATGGTTGTTTTTTTGCGGGAGATGTGATACCATATAGGCAGTCCATTTTGTACTTGTAAAAAAGGAGATATACGATATGAAAAACTGGCAGAAAATTTGCTGCGTTCTGGCACTGGCCGGTGCCATGTCCATCGGTGCTGCGGCAGAAGACGTGCTGACCGTTCCGGATGAGATCACCGTGGCCACGGAAGACGTGTCCCTGCCCACCCTTGTACACGCCGAACAGGTGCGGATCACCAGCTCCATGGCCTCCGACGACAGCGACCTGCGTGCCCTGTACGACCTGTCTACCGATACCGCTGTTACCTTTGACGAGAGTGTGAGCCTGTCCATGACCACCGAAGAAGCCTTCCGTCTGCACGCCATCGTGGTGAACGAGGTGGAGACAAAGTACGATGCTGCGCTCTACGCTTCCAAGGACGGCGAAAACTGGGTGGAAGTACAGTTTGACACCAAGACTGTGGATGGCTTTGTAGTATACCAGACCCGTGGGCTGGGCAGAGACTACAAGTTCTACCGTCTGCAAGCCGAGACCAAGGATGGCGAAGCACTGACCTTCCACACCCTGGCCATGTACGAAAAGCAGGTAGATGTATGGCCCTTCTCCCTGCACCATATGTATCGTGCCGCCCGTGTGCAGCCCTAAGGCTTTTTGCATGTAAGACTGCTGGCACAGGCGCTGCCGCCGACAAAACGCCCCCTACCGGTTCCTGCTTTCGGTTCCTGGATCGGGGGCTTTTCCGTGTAGGGGAGCATAGTGGCGCCGGGCACACAAAAAAGCCTCCTCCGGCCACCGGTTGGATCCGGATCCGGCAAAAGGCTTTTGCAACAGGAATGCTATTTTTTATGAAAATACTTCCTCCTCCACAGCGGCGGCTGCCTGCTTTGCCAATTCTTCTTCATAGGCGTGCAGTACAGCTTCCTCCAGCTCGGCACGGAATGCTGCATGGATCGGGTGTACGATATCCCGATAGGTACCGTCCGGATTCTTGCGGCTGGGCATTACGATGAAGTTTTTGTCTCTCACACTGATAACCTTGATGTCATGCAGGGCCAATTGTCCGTCAAAGGTGACAGATACGATCGCTTTCATCGGCCCCTCTTCAAATAGCTTTCTTACTTTAATATCGGTGATTACCATGTGTCCTCCCACTTGTTCAGGTCACTCTGTCCATTGGATTTTGTCAAAAGGGGTCTTCCCTACCGATTGCAGCAGGGTCTCTTCCTTTTTCTGCCTTTTCCTGTCTCTTTTGCAGCACCTATAGTATACACCACTTTTGTGAAATCTATTCGATGGAAAATTGGCCTGTTTTTAAAATTACTGTTTACTTTTTTGAAAAATATGATTTACGATCCGTGAACGACACGTCGGGCGGCGATTTATCATAGCTATATATGATATTTATACATGGTCATGTATAAATATAAAATAAATACAGACTGTCCTTTGTCCCGGCAAGCTTCTGTGCATAAGCGTATCATACAGATGTTGCCACGTTCACATACCCAAACATAAACCGCATAAATATAAAGGAGACTATGTTATATGGCACTGCCCAACACACATATGGGTCCGGAGGCGATCGGCGCCCTGCTGGATGGCAAAAAGAACCTGTTTTTCGACGGCATCGGTGGTATCAGCATGAATGCACTGGCACATATCTCGGCACTGCGGGGACACCATGTCTCCGGATACGACCGCACGCCCTCTCCCATCACCAGACGGCTGGAGCAGGCGGGGATCACGGTCTACTACACGCCGGATCCGGTGCATATGCAGGGCTGTGACGCACTGATCTACACCGTTGCCATGGGGGAAGACAATCCGGAATATCGGTACGCCGGGATCCACAATATCCCCCGCATCTCCCGGGCTGACTTCCTGGGCTACATCATGTCCGGCTACAGGGAGCGGATCGGGGTATCGGGTACCCACGGCAAATCCACCACCACCGGCATGGTCGCCCAGATCCTGATCGAGGCAGGCGTGGATCCCACGGTATTCAACGGTGCGGAAATGAAAATGACCGGCACGGTAGACCGGATCGGTGGGGACGACTATTTCGCCTTTGAAGCCTGCGAATACATGGACTCCTTCTTAGACTTTTGTCCCACCATCGCCATCGTGCTGAACATCGAGTTGGACCACGTGGACTACTTTCCTTCCCTGAACGCCATCAAGCATTCCTTCACGGACTTTATGAATAGAACCGGCTCCGGTGGCTATGCGGTGGTCAATGCCAACGATCCCGATTGTTTGGAGGCGGCACAGAAGTACACCGGTCAGCTGGTCACCTTTGGCAACCGAAACCCGCTGGCAGACTATTGGTCTACCAACATCACCACCGACCGCGGCCGTGCCTCCTTTGACGTGATGCATCGATTTCCAGACGAAAGCGAACCCACACGGCTGGCCACTGTGCATTTGCAGATCCCCGGCAAGCACAACATCAGCGATGCACTGGCCGCCTTCACGGCTTGTCACCTCTGCGGCATCGATCCCCAGATCATTGCCGATGGGCTGAGCCATTATGCCGGGATCTGCCGCCGGATGGATCATATCGGGCAGACAGCGGTCGGCGCTGACGTGTACACCGACTATGCCCACCATCCCACGGAGATCGAAGCTACCCTGTCCGGAGCCGCCGCCATGGGCTACAGCCACCTGACCGTGTGCTTCCAGCCCCACACCTACTCCCGCACCGCCCAGCTCTTTGACGATTTTGTCCGGGCCCTGTCCGAATCGGCAGCCGACGAGATCCTGCTGTGCGACATCTACGCCGCTCGGGAGACCAACGTCTATGGTGTGACCGCCGAACAGCTCGCCGCCGCCATTTGCGCCAAAGGCAAACCCTGCCGTGTGGTCCACGATTTTGACACCGCTGCCGCCTACTGCACTACGGTAACGCCCGCAGACGGTATGGTACTGATCATGGGTGCCGGCGATGTGATCCAGGTGGGAGACAAAATCCAAAAGCAAAAATAATGCCATGCAAAAAGGCAGCTGCAATCTATCCGTCTCCGGCGGTACAGCTGCCTTTTTATGTTGTTTTCGCACGCATTGCTATTCTATAGCGAAGAGAAAGTCCTTGACTCTGGCGGCCACCTCTCTTGCATCCCGCCACAATTGACCACGATAGGGGCGCAGGTCGGCGGATACACCGGTGGCCTCTATGCCCGATCGATCGGCGATGTATAAGGCTCGGTGCAGGTGGTAGGACTGGGTCACGATGAGGATCCGCTGTGCACCAAATTCTGTCTTGGCACGGTGTAGGGATTCGCTGGTGGAAAAGCCCTCGTGGTCCAGCCACACGTCCGTTTCCGGTACCTCTGCCGCCAATGCCAGTGCCAGCATACAGCCCACCTCATCGTAATCCGGACCGCTGTCGTCACCGCTCATGAGCAGGATCGGCGCATGGCCGTTTTTGTATAGGCGCAGTCCCGTGGCAACCCGGTCGTACAGCATATCCGAAGGGGAGCCGTCCGGCTTGACACCGGCACCCAGCACCAAAATGCAGTCGTAGTCTCCCCCGGTCGGCAGGGTATCCGACGTGTAGATCCGATCCTTTGTGGTACCTGTCACATACAGATCGATGCCCGCCACGGTCAGGATACCGCATAGGCACAGGATACCCACGATACGCCAGAGCCGTTTTTTGTGCCGGTCACGCTTCTGCATCGTTTTGTCCCTGTTTTTCTGCCTGCCGCTTCTGCTGTCTTGCCAAAAGCTTTCGTTTAGACCGTTTGCTCAGCCCGATCGCCAGCACGATCACGCCGCCCAGCACGACGATCCAGATCCCGAAATAGGGTAGAGACGACACGAACCACACGGCAAAGTCCTTGGCATCCTCGGCGATATCCTCGCAGTTTTCCACAAGATCCTCCCGGATCCGCTGACCCACGGTCTTTTCTGCCACGGGGATCGACACCTTTTCCACCTCATCCACGTTCAGCGTCACCGTGCAGTAGGAGATCAAATTGTCGTACTGCCGGAGCCGGGACTGGTAGCTGTCCAGCTGGTACTGCACATCGGATATGCGCTCCTGCACGGAGATCACGTCCTCCACCGTTTCGCACCGGGCTAAGATCGATAGCAGCGTCTCCTCCTCCACGGACAGCGCACGGATCTTGGCTTCTACATCCGTATACTCCATGGTCACATCCTGGACGTTTTCGCTTTTGTAGGTCACATTTCCCAGTGCCGACACAGAGGAAAGCAGCTCGTCATAGCGATCGGCCGGTACCCGGATCACGTAGCTTGCCCAGCGATTGCCCCGCTCTGCACTGCCCGTGTTCTCACCGCTTTGGATGTAGGCCCCGTATGTAGCAAGCTGTTTTTCAAGAGCTGCGGTGAAATCATCGTAGGCTTTGGTCTCCACGTTCAGGGATGCATTGCGGATCAGCTTTCGGTTGGACAGGTCGTTCTCCGCCTGTGTCTGCCCCTTCTCCGCACCGGTGTTGACAGCGGTACTGCCGGAGAAAGCCTCTGCCGGTGCTTCTTCGTACCATGCTTCTTCGATATACACCTCACCGTCCATGGCGGCACCGTTATAGGACATGGTAGTGGTAGCCATTTCGTCGCTGGCAAATTTCGAAGATGCGCCGCAGCCGGTGAGCAGTATGGCCATAGCGGCGATACAGCATAGGATCTTTTGCATATGTTACCTCCTTGTGATGGGATCGGTTTTGTATCTTATTCACTCATGCGTGTATAATCACTTATACGCTCATGCGCTTAAGTGGTTAGACGACACCGCATGGGCAATTGTTCCGGCTGTATGTCGTTTTTTTCGATCCGACATTCCCCCTTGACAATTGTGCCGTGTCACGGTATAATGATAGCATTACAACAATATTTTCCATCACGGGAGGCTCTCTATGTCCCATACCCCTGTATTTTCACCCGCTTCGATCCTGCTGCCCAAGGCGAAAACAGCCGCCGATTGGCAAAAGTGGGCGGTCATTGCCTGTGACCAGTTCACGTCCCAAATGGACTACTGGAACGACTGCGTGCAGCTCATCGATGGCGCACCCTCCACCTATGACTATATCCTGCCCGAAGCCTATTTGGACACCGACAAGGAAGCTGCCCACGCCGCCGCCATCGCCGACCATATGCAGCACTTTGATCCCGAAACCATGGACACCTTTGACGGTATCGTGTACGTAAAGCGCACCCTGCCCGATGGGTCTGTGCGGCACGGCATGATCGGCAAGATCGATCTGGAGGCCTACAGCTATGCAGCCGATTCCACCTCCCCCATCCGTGCCACCGAGGCCACCATCCTAAGTCGGATCCCCCCACGGCAGAAGATCCGGGCAGAAGCGGCCATAGAGCTGCCCCACATTTTGATCCTCATGGACGACACCGGCTCCATCTTCCCCTGGCTCTGGGAAAACCGCGGCGACTGCACACCGCTGTACGATTTTGATCTCATGTTGGGCGGCGGACACGTGACCGGCTGGGGCGTATCCGGTGCGACACTGGACACGCTGACCGGCAAGCTCGCTGCCTATGAGGAAGCCGGTGCCGGTGGTGTCCTCTATGCCATGGGCGACGGCAACCATTCTTTAGCCGCAGCCAAGGCACACTACGAAGCCGTCAAGAAAGCCCTGGGTACCGAAAAAGCAGCTTCTCACCCGGCACGCTATGCCCTTTGTGAGATCACGGCACTGGGAGAGGATTCCCTTGTGTTCGAGCCGATCTACCGGCTCCTGCTGCACGCCGACACCAAGGATGTGGTGGATGCACTGTCCAAGGTCACCGCACCGGGGGAGGGGGAGCAGTCCTTTACCCTATGCGTGGGAGAGACTGCGGAGAGACGGCATTTTGTCACTACCACCCATGCGCTGACCGTTGGTACCCTGCAAAACTGGATCGATGACTATACCAGCACCCATCCCGCCGTGGTCTGCGACTACATCCACGGAGAAGCGGATCTGCGTGCGCTGGCTGGGGAAGAAGGCCGGGTAGGCTTTGTGTTCGACACCATTGCCAAGAGTGAGCTGTTTGCCTACATCGCTGCCCACGGTACCACTCCGCGCAAGACCTTCTCTATGGGAGAGGCACGCAGCAAACGGTATTATCTGGAAGGCAGAGCGATCCGATAACAGGGGGGCTCGTTTTTGCCCGTATGCTGTGCCCGCAACTGTAGGTTGCAGAAGTGGAAAGTGCGGATTCTTGCATCGCAACCGGGAATATGGTATACTATAGGCAAGATCCAATCGCATCGGAGGACACACATGAAGCTATCTGAAAAAATCTACACCTGCCGCAAGAAGGCGGGACTGAGCCAGGATGCTCTGGCAGAACAGATCGGGGTATCCCGGCAGGCCATCTCCAAATGGGAAAATGGCGAAGCGGTTCCGGAGACGAGCAAGCTGCCGGGTCTGGCGAAAGTGCTGGGCGTATCCATCGACTGGCTGTTGTCCGAGGAAGAAGAAAACGAACCTGTGGAAAACCACGATACTTTCCAAAAGGCAGAGGCAGATCCCCACACCGATACCGCCGACACGCAGGATACACCCCGACATGAGCTGGACTGGCTGCCCGGCTTTCTCATGAAGCTGGTGCGGCGGTACGGCTGGCTGGCGGGGGTCTACGTGGCGGTAGGCGGCTTTGGTCTCACCTTGATCGGTGCTATCGCTAAGGCGGCGGTACGGGGGATGGTGAACATGGCAAACACCATGGATCCCTTCGGCGGCAGCTTGGTGATCAGCGACTCCTACGGCAACGAGATCACCGGAGATATGGCAGAGGCCATCGCCGGGCAGCTGGACCTCGGCTACGGCATGACCATGGGAAATAGCATAATAGAAAACAATCCGGTCAGCATCGTGGCAGGTATCCTGCTGGTGATCGGGATCCTCACCATGCTATGCGGCATCGGCCTTGCAGTGTGGCTATACCAAAAGCGGGGAGAAGCATGATCCTGCAAAGAAAAAAGGCCACATACCTCTTGACAGGCGGGCGGCAATGGTGTATAATAAAAGCAGAGGAAACCTGTAGGGGTAACATCCTACGGTTGCCGACAACAAATGGATACACGCATCAGTGAAGAGTTTGCGGCTCTAGCACTGACAGTGAGCCAGATCTGTGGTGGCATCCAAACGTAGTTTGGTGAACAGTCGGCTCACTTTTTCTTTGTACCCCGGTTGTGAAAACATAACATAAAAGAGATACCGCAGCTTTGCCCACGGTATCTCTTTTGTTTATGCAAATCGTATTAGCCGATCTTGTGTACCCGGATGATCCCATCCATGCTCTGGATGTTGCCCATGGTGGCCTCGGTGATCTCAGAGAGAACGTCTACCAGCGTCACGGCATAGTCGCCCTTGGAGCGGCTGACCATGTTTTCGATGTTGATGCTGTTGTCTGCCAGGGTGGAGGAAATGTGGGAGATCATATTGGGGATGTTCCGGTGCAGGATCACCAGACGGGTGCCGTCGCTGTGGGGCATTTCCACGGACGGGAAGTTCACGCTGTTCTTGATGTTCCCTTCTTCCAGATAGGCAACCAGCTCACGAGCGGCCATAACGGCACAGTTGTCCTCGGATTCTTCGGTGGATGCACCCAGATGGGGGATGGCGATCACGCCTTCCATACCGGCGGTGCGTGCGTTCGGGAAGTCGGTCACATACTTGCGTACCTTGCCGGACTTCAGTGCTTCTTCCAGGTCATCGTCGTTGACCAGAGCATCTCTGGCAAAGTTCAGGATCACCACGCCGTCCTTCATCATGGCGATGGTCTCCTTGTTGATCATATGCTTGGTGCCCACCTTGGGATCGGCATTGTCGATCAGGGGCGTGTGCAGGGAGATGAAGTCAGACTTGGCAAAGATCTCTTCTCTGGTGTCTGCCTTATGCACAGAGCGGGACAGCTTCCATGCTGCGTCTACAGACAGGAAGGGGTCGCAGCCCAGCACGTTCATGCCCAGGGAAACGGCAGTGTTGGCAAGGGGACCACCGATGGCACCCAGACCAATGATACCCAGCGTCTTTCCGGCCACTTCGGAACCGGCAAATTTAGACTTTTCCTTTTCCACCCGCTTGGCGATGGTCTCGTCGTCGGCGTTGGCTTTCACCCATTCGATACCGCCCACTACGTCCCGGCAGGCCAGCAGCATACCGCACAGCACCAGCTCCTTTACGCCGTTGGCATTGGCACCGGGGGTGTTGAACACCACGATACCGGCCTCTGCGCACTTATCCAGCGGGATGTTGTTGACACCGGCACCGGCTCTGGCAATGGCCTTCAGGTTGGAACCAAATTCCATATCGTGCATGGCAGCAGAACGCACCATGATGGCATCCGGATTTTCGACGGATTCGCCCACGCTGTACACGGAGCCGAAAATGTCCGTACCGCACTTGGCGATCTTATTCAGCAGTTGAATTTTTTTCATGATGTATATCTCGATTCTGTATATATCTTACTTCTGGTTTTCTTCCGCAAACTTCTTCATGAAGGCGATCAGGGCTTCGATGCCTTCCTTGGGCATAGCGTTGTAGATGGAGGCTCTCATACCACCCACGGAGCGGTGACCCTTCAGGTTCACAAGACCTGCCTTTTCTGCCTCCTTGGGGAACTTCTTATCCAGCTCTTCGTTGCCGGTCACAAAGGTCACGTTCATCATAGAACGGAATTCCTTCTTGACAGGGGCGATGTAGTAGTCCTGGGAATCCAGATAGTCGTACAGCAGTGCAGCCTTTTCCTTGTTCATCTTTTCCATGGTGGTCAGACCGCCGATGGACAGCAGCCATTCGTATACCAGACCAGCCATGTAGATGGAGTAGCACGGCGGCGTGTTGTACATAGAATCGTTGTCGGCCATGAGCTTCCAGTCCAGCATAGAGGGGGTTTCCGGTCTTGCATTGCCCAGCAGATCCTCACGCACGATGACCACGGTCAGACCGGCGGGTGCCATATTCTTCTGGGCACCGGCATAGATCACGGCAAACTTGGACACGTCTACAGGCTCGGACAGGATGCAGGAGGACATATCGGCCACCAGCGGCACGTCCCCGGTATCCGGCACTGCGGGATACTTGGTACCGTAAATGGTGTTGTTATAGCAAACGTGTACGTAATCCGCATCGGGACGAACCATATCGGGGGTGATCTTCGGGATCACGGTGAAGTTTTCTTCCTTGGAGGAAGCAATAGCCTTAGCGTCCCCGTACTTCTGGGCTTCCTTATAGGCCTTGGTGGAGAACTGACCGGACAGCACATAGTCTGCCTTACCGGTCTTCATCAGGTTCAGAGGAACGGCGGCAAACTGTGTAGAGGCACCACCCTGCAAGAACAGGATCTTGTAGTTATCCGGCACGTTCATCAGCTTCCGCAGATCTGCCTCGGCCTTCTGGATGATGGCTTCGTAGGCGGGAGAGCGGTGGCTCATTTCCATAACGGACATACCAGCGTCCCCATAGTTCACCAGCTCAGCGGCGGCTTTCTCCAGCACAGGCAGGGGAAGCATGGAAGGACCTGCGGAAAAGTTATAAACTCTATTCATATGTTACCTCATTTCTGCCGGATGGCCGGCAAATACAGTGTTACAGAATGCATTTGGGAATACATACCATCATTATACAGCACCATGGGGCATTTGTCAATGGAATTTTCATAAAAAATGCCGTTACAGCTGTAAAAAAATCACCGTGGCCGGGCAGGGGAAAGAGCATGGAAAAGACTGAGAAAAGCATGGGTCTGCGGCGCCGTTTGCCGTAGAGAGCCGGTACATGGAAAATGCATACACATGCAATCATGCAAAACGCCCGGTTTTTGGGGACGGAAGCGGTGCAACTCCGGTGAATACTTCCATTGACAATCCGGGGATTTTACCATATAATTATAGTAAGTCTGATTTTCCATGGCTCCTGCGAGATATCGGAGCTCTGGAGGCAGCCACGTAAAATGCATAACACGGCCGTATTTGCCGTATATTTATAGAAGGATGAGGTTTGATACCGTGGAAATACAGATCCCCCAGGCCGCTGCGTCGGCACAGATCAAAGTCGTAAAGTTCGGTGGGAGCTCCTTAGCCGATGCCCAGCAGTTTGAAAAAGTGAAGAGCATCATCACCGCTGAGGAGAGCCGCCGGTTCGTAGTTCCCTCTGCACCGGGCAAACGGTTCAGCGGCGACACCAAGGTCACCGATATGCTGTACGAATGCTACAACGTATCCGCCCGTGGCGAGGACATCACCGACATCTTCGGTCAGGTAAAGGCGCGCTATGACCAGATCATTGCCGGACTGGGTCTGGAGCTGGATCTGACAGAGGAATACACCTATATCGAGTGGGCCATCGGCCACCATGCCGGCCGGGATTATGCTGCCAGCCGAGGCGAATACCTGAACGGGATCATTTTGGCCACATACCTGGGCTATGATTTCATCGATCCGGCACCCTATATCCGCTTTGCCGACAACGGCACCTTTGACGCAGAGACCACCCACAACCTGCTGTCTGCTGTTCTCAAGGAGCACAAAAACGGCGTGGTGCCCGGCTTCTACGGCTCTATGCCCAACGGCACCATCCGCACCTTCTCCCGGGGCGGCTCCGACATCACCGGCTCCATCGTGGCAAGAGCGGTGGGTGCAGACATCTACGAAAACTGGACGGACGTGAACGGCTTCCTGATGGCCGACCCCCGTATCATTGAAGATCCCAAGCCCATCGAGGTCATCACCTACAGAGAGCTGCGGGAGCTGTCCTACATGGGTGCCAGCGTGCTCCATGAGGAAGCCATCTTCCCGGTGCGCTTTGCCGGGATCCCGGTGAATATCCGCAACACCAACAACCCCACTGCCCCCGGCACTATGATCGTATCCACCACGGACAAATACGACAATACGTCCATCATCACCGGTGTGGCGGGAAAGAAGGGCTTCTCTGTGCTGACCATCGAGAAGGCCATGATGAATGCGGAACGTGGCTTTGGCAGAAAGGTCCTGGAGGCCATCGAGAACGAAGGCATGTCCTTTGAGCATCTGCCCTCCGGCATCGACACCATGAGCGTGGTTTTGAACACCGCTGAGCTGGAGCACTGCCGGGAGCGGATCATCAACCGGATCTGCTCGCTGGTGGAGCCGGACTCTATCTCCGTAGACGACGGTATGGCACTGGTGGCCGTAGTGGGTCGGGCTATGGTCATGGCAAAGGGCACGGCAGCACGGGTATGCAACGCCTGCGCCAATGCCGGTGTAAACATCCGCATGATCGACCAGGGTTCGTCGGAGCTGAATATCATCATCGGTGTCATGGAAGAGGATTTCGAAAAGGCTCTGTCCGCCGTCTACCATGCATTCGTAAAATAATAGGCAACAAGAAAAGCGGCGGGCCAGGAAAGCTCACCGCTTTTTGCTTTCTTATTTCTCCGGGAACACGTGCAAAGGCAGCTCCGTACCGCCGATGATATGAAAATGCAGGTGCTGTACGCTCTGTCCGGCATCCGGGCCGCAGTTGGAGATCAGTCTGTAGCCGTTCTTTACACCGGCCATCTTGGCGATCTGGGGGATCTTCTCAAAGATCTTTGCCACCACGGCGCTGTTTGTCTCGTTCACTTCATCCATGGAAGCGATGTGACACTTGGGGATCACCAGCACATGTACCGGTGCCTCCGGGGAAATGTCGTGGAACGCCAGCATGGTCTCGTCCTCATATACCTTCTTCGAGGGGATCTCCCCGGCGATGATCTTACAGAATAAGCAATCCATTATAGTAACACTCCTTTTTTGGAATACACTTTTGGAAGTGCAGACCGTATCGATATTTCGTGCGGAAATACGCCGCTGCGCTTCTCTACCATTCTACCACATCTTACAGAAAAAATCAAGGGAAAACCATATGAAAGTATTTGATATCCACACCCACACCTACCCCGAAAAGATCTCCGAAAAGGCCGTTTGCAGCCTGAACGCCTTCTACAACTTTGTCTGCGAGGGCAAGGGGACCTATGCCGATATGGAAAGCCAGGCAAAGGACAACCATGTCCATGGGTTCCTGCTCTTCTCCGTGGCCACCAATGCCCACCAGGTGCCCAAGGTCAACGACAGCATTGCGGCACTGGCCAAGCATTCCCGGGAGCAGGGATACCTGACCGTTGGCTTTGCCGGGATGCACCAGGACTACGAGGACTTCGAAGGGGAAGTGAATCGTGCCATCGACATGGGGCTGGCGGGGATCAAGATCCATCCGGACATCCAAGGGGTGGACATCGACGATCCCCGGTTGTTCCGGCTGTACGAGATCATGGAAGGCCGGATCCCGCTGTACCTGCACATGGGTGACGACCGTCCCCAGTATCGGTTCTCGGAGCCGAAAAAGCTGGCACACGCCCTGTCCTGCTTCCCCAAGCTGGAGGTCGTAGCGGCACATCTGGGGGGCTACAAAGCCTCCGAGGAAGCCATCGAATATCTGGCAGGCAACGAGCGGGTGTGGTACGACACCTCCAGTGCCCTGTGGTACCTGACACCGGAGAGAGCCGGCGAGATCATTCGAGCACTGGATCCCGCCAAGGTCATGTTTGGCACGGACTATCCGGTGAAGAATCCGGCAGGGGAGCTACAGCGATTCTTTGCCATCCCCGGACTGAGCGACAAGGAGCAGGAGGATATTCTCTGGAACAACGCCATCCATTTTCTGCACTTAGAAGAAGCAGCAAAGGCACTGGGGGTATGATGACGTATTTGAATATGCCCACCGAACCTACTGAAAAAAACTTTGGTGGGTCAGATTGCGCCACGGGTCAGATGCAGAATATACCCACGCTGTGGGACAAACTTGCCACGGAAACTCGTCCCATCTTCCTGTACGGCACCGGCAATGGGGGGGACAAAATTTTGGACGTATGTGCCGCACGCAACATTCCCGTCACCGGGGTGTTTGCCTCCGATGGATTTGTGCGCAGCCGCAGCTTTCGGGATATGCCGGTGCGTGGCTATGGCGATGTGGTAAGCGAATACGGCGAGGACATCGTGGTGCTGCTTGCCTTTGGCACCACGCTGCCAGAGGTAACCTCTTTTATCGATCAGCTGGACAAGCGGCATACGCTGTACATTCCGGAGGTGCCGCTGTATGGTGGTGGACTATTCGACAGCACCATGTTCCGGGAAGTGGCAGAACCATTGGCGAAGCTGCGGGAACGGCTGGCGGACGAGCATTCTCGACTGCTGCTTCACGATGCGGTGCTGTTTCGCCTGACGGGGGAAAAGCGATATTTGTCCCGCACCACCGAGCCGGAAGCCGATATTGCAGAACTGTATGGAGAAAAAAATATCCGCACGATGCTGGACGGTGGTGCCTTTCGGGGAGACAGTGCTGCGCTGTACGCCGGTGCGCTGCCCACGCTGACCACCATCCACGCCGCCGAAGCCGATGCCCGCACCTTCCGGCACCTTTCTGCCTATGCAGAGCATGAGACCCGGTGCCATGTGATCCCCCACCATGGTGCACTATGGGATACGGATGGGGAGCTAAGCTACACTTCCTCTGCCAGCCGTGGTTCCGGGAATGCCGGGCAGAATCATCGTGCCAAGGTGGTGACCGTGCCGTCCATGACCATCGACACGCTTTGCCGGGACATGGACGTGGACCTGATCAAGCTGGACGTGGAAGGGGCAGAAGAAAAGGCACTGCAAGGGGCTGTGGAAACGCTGGCACGCTGTCGTCCTGCCATGGCGGTATCGCTGTACCATCGTACGGAGGATCTGTGGACGTTGCCTCTGTGGCTGCACCAGCGTCTGCCGGAGAAGAAGCTGTACCTGCGCCGGCCGGACTGCATACCCTTTTGGGATCTGACGTTATTTTTGGTGTGAGTGGAGCTCTCACCGAAAGTGAAATACAAAAAATACATCACAATAGCAAAGGAGTACCCCTATGGATTACTACCAAATGGAACAGCTGCAGCCCATCGGTCATGTTTTGCCGAAGTCGTCTTTGGAGATCCGTTCCTCCAAGATGGGGATCGGGTTTGAGAAGCTGGATCGCAATGTGTTCGATCCCGAAAAGGCCTACGATAAGCTGGCAAAGGTCGGCGTAAAGTGGGTGCGGATCCAGTCCGGGTGGCAGCGCACCGAGACCGTCAAGGGCATCTACGATTTCGCCTGGCTGGATGCGGTGGTGGACAACCTGCTGGCCCGTGGGATGCAGCCCTGGATCTGCCTGTGCTACGGCAACGAGCTGTACAACGAGGAAGGCCGGGAGGTCTTTGGCTCCGTGGGCATCGCACCCATTTTCAACGATGAGCAGAAGACCGGCTGGGCAAACTACGTGAAAGCCACCGTCCGACACTTCGCCGGGCGCATCACCCACTGGGAGATCTGGAACGAGCCGGACGGCCAGTGGTGCTGGAAGCATGGGGTCAATGCCACCGAATACGGTCGGTTCGCTGCCGATACCGCCGACGCCATCCGTGCCGTGTCCGACGACGCTGTGATCATTGGCGGTGCGGTGTGCTTCCCCGGCAACCTGTTCTACATCGACGAAGCCATGGCAGCGGGGATGGCGGGCAAGATCGACGCCTTCTCCTTCCACGAATACACGCCGGACGAGAGCCAGCTGTTCGTGCATCTCCCGGCTCTGGCGGCACTGCTCCACCGGTACGATCCCAAGATCCGGATCATCCAGGGCGAATCCGGCTCTCAGTCCCGCAGTGATGGCAACGGTGCGCTCCGTGGTGGTGCCTGGACACCTCTGCGGCAAGCCAAGCAGTGTCTGCGCCATGGGGTTGCGGACCTTGCCACCAACGTGCTGTTCACCTCCTACTTCTCCTGCATGGACATGATCGAGGCACTCAACGGCAAGGTGGGGGACAAAAACTCCTACTTAGACTACGGCTACTTCGGCATCTTAGGGGCGGACTTCGACGAAAACGGCTATTCCTCCGGGGAATACACGCCCAAGCTGTCCTACTATGCCTACCAAAATCTCTGCTCTCTCTTTGCGGAAGAGGTGGAGCCCTGTGACCTGCCCATCCTGCGGCAATGCCTGTACTCCCCCCGCCTGCTGGCAAATGACTATGCCGGTGCCTATCTGTCTCACGGGTTCCGCAAGCCCAATGGTTCTGTGGCACTGGCCTACTGGAATTCCACATCGCTTATGACCACCCAGTTCGAGGGAACCATCTCCTTTGCCGTGACCGCTGTGGAGGGCGAACCCCATCTGGTGGATCCCCTCTCCGGCATCGTGTATGATATCCCCGGTGGCCTGATCGAGAAAAAGGGCACGGGGTATCTGGTGAAGAACATCCCCATCACGGACTATCCGCTGCTGCTGACCTTCGGCGACTTTGCGGACTATACGAAAAACGCATAACAAAACAGGATATGTGCTACGCTGTATCGCCACCGATACAGTGCAGGACACATATCCTGTTTTTTAAGGCACCACCGCACAATTCTGATGGTACAGATGCAAGCAGCTGTGCCATCAAGGCGTTACCTATGGATTGTGCGGCGGTGCCTTGTTACATGATCGTCTCGCTGTTGTTCAGGATCAGCGTGCTATAGAGGAACAGCACGTCCTGATCGTCGAAGGTCACGAACCGGGATACAAATTCCGGCCGCAGATACCGAATGTCCACCAGCGTCACCTTGCTGTAGCCTTCCACCAATAGCGGCGTGATGCTGCTGCCAAAGGAATCCCGGAACACCACCAGCTCCCTATCCGTCTCAGCGTGGGGATTGTCGATGGTGAGAAAGGACACGGAGCCGGAGAGGAACAGCTCATAGGGATCCCGCCCAGCCGCCTTGTCCATATCGTAGATACCGCCCACTGTGCCGTTTTCGTGGTTGGTCACGGTGCAGGACGAGAGCAGATCGTTTGTCAAATATCGCAGCTCCTCACCCGGCAACGGCAGTGCGGATTGACCGTAGTACACCCCATAAAAGGGCTCCGGCAGCAGGTTTTCCGTGTAGGTCTCCGTCAGGGTCACGCCCATGCCGGCTGCCAGCGTTTGTGCCGTGTCCGTGAGCTTTTCCTGCCGCCAGTGGGTGTCCGTTTTGTAGTAGTCGGTCACATCCAACGTGCCGGTGATGTCGATATACTGGGCATACGGCATCTGGCTTTGCACCGTGGCAAACAGGGTATCGTAATCCATGTGCAGGATCCCGTTCTCCGCACAAAAATAGCTCTTGTCCGGTACGATGGACAGATACACCTTCGCATCCGTCCCGGCCAGGCAGTTGTCGTAGAGATACCGGAACCGATCGGTGGCGTGGGTCAGGGAAGCCTTGTCTAAGGGATACTCCACCTGCGCTGCATAGCCATCCCGCAGGTAGATCCCGTTGTTGTCGATCTGCCCCAGACCATAGTACAGGAACAGGGATTTCAGGGTGCGAAAGCTGTCTCGCATGGGAAAATGATCCTGGGTCCAGGTCTCAAAGCCGGTCATAAAGCTGCCGTCTGCTATGCTCTCGGTGGACAGGGTGGGAAAGGTCGCAAGCTTACGCCGTTCGCTTGTGGAATATTCTGCATGGGGGCCAAGCCACAGGGTCAAGGTCAACAAAAGGAACAAAAGACCCACGATGGCGATGCCGATCTTTGCGCGAATACCGGATATATGCATAGGTCTTCCTCCTTCTTAAAATCGAAAATACAAAAACGGATTGTACGAGCCGTCTACCAAATAGGCCGTGCAGAGCAGCAGCAGTGCCCCCGCCAGTACCGGCGACAGGATCGTGACAGCCTTTGTCCCATTGGTGTGGGCAGCGAGCTTTTGCCACAGCAGCTTCGGTAGCGGCGTGGCCCCTACGATACCCACCAGCAGCAGTATACCGTAGCTACGCAGATAGTACAGGAATTCCGTGGACAGCACCGGCAAGCCGCCTACACCGAACAGAGAACCAATGGTGCCGATCGCCTGTCCCATATCCACGGCATCGAAGATCACGAAGCTGATGGCCACAAGGAACAGCACATAGATATGCCCGATCACGGGGTGCTTTTTCAGGTGCGTCAGCAGGTATCGCTTTTCCAGCACCAGCAGCACCGCAAAGTACAGCCCCCACACGATGAAGTTCCAGGCTGCACCGTGCCAGAAGCCCGTGAGCATCCAGACCACCAGAATGTTGAATAGATGCCGCCACGGTCCTACACGGTTGCCGCCCATGGGGATATACACATAGTCCCGGAACCAGGAGCCCAGGGACATATGCCATCGCCGCCAGAACTCGGTGATGCTGCCGGATATGAAGGGATAGTTGAAGTTTTCCAAGAATTGGAATCCAAACAGCTTGCCCAGCCCAATGGCCATATCGCTGTAGCCGGAGAAATCGAAGTACACGTGCAGGCAGTAGGCAATGGCATACAGCCACACGAACAGCACCGATTTGTCGTCCGAGGCTTTATAGAGGCTGCACAGCTCCCCTAAGGTGTTGGCCAGCAGGATCTTCTTTCCCAGCCCCACCAGAAACCGACAGATCCCCTGCCAGATCAACTCCACCGAATGGGTACGGTTTTGCAGCTGGTCGGCAATGTCGCTGTAGCGCACGATGGGACCGGCAATAAGCTGGGGGAACAGTGCCACATAGGCCGCCAGGTCGATGGGATTTCGCTGTGCCGACACATCCCCCCGATACACATCCACAGTGTAGCTCAGGATCTGGAAGGTATAAAAGCTGATCCCAATGGGCAGTGTCACCTGCAACAGCGGTATGGCAAGCCCGGTGACGGCGTTGATATTGGTAATAAAGAAATCGACGTACTTAAAGTAGCCAAGCATACAAAGACTGCTGCCGACGGATAGGGTCAGCAGGAGCTTCGCCAGCATCGGTCGGTTGCGGAAGCGTTCAATGAGTAGGCCAAAGAGATAGCCCAGCCCAATGGCAACCAGCATCCACACCAGATACCGTGGTTCGCCCCAGCCGTAGAAAAACAGGCTGAACAGCAGCAGTACCGTATTCTTCAAAAACCGGGGAACTAAGCAGTATACCAGCAGTATACAAGGCAGAAAAAAGTATAAAAACGGAATACTGGAAAACAGCACGATCCCTTAGTCTCCTTTCCTAAGTCGGAAACGATCACTCCACAACGGCCGGTGCCTGTACCAGCACAGCCGCATCGGGATCCACGGTCTGGCAAGCGGTCACTAAGTTGGTGATGTTGTCGTCCATACCGTAGGCCATGACCACGTAGTCACCCATGGAGAGCACCACAACGGTGTCCGGGAAGCCGCACATCCAACGCTGGCCCTGTACGGTGGTCTTATAGCTTTCGGCAAAATCGGCGGCGGTAGCGGGATCCTTCAGCTTCACCACGGCGGAGCAGAAGGTGTTGGTGTTCATCATGTGCTGGAGGGTAGCCGCATCGTTTTCCAGCTGGTCGTACTGTTCGTCAGACACGTGGAGCAGGCTCTTAAAGCTTTCCTTGTTATCGTCGCTGAGCACATACAGCGCCGGTGCTTCTGCCATGTTGTCCATATCGCCGCCACCCACGGCAAACTTGTTGTCCTCCCCGTAGTTGTCCCAGATCAGGGTGTACAGCTCCACGGCATTGTTGTAGGTGGCATCCGTAGCGGCACCATCGTTCACCGGTGCGTCTGTTTCCACAGGTGCGTCCGTCTCTGCCTCCGGCGTTTCGTTGTCCACGCCAGCGGTATCCACAATGCCGGTGTCGGTGGTATCGGTGGTGTCGTTGGTGTTCGTGTTGGAGCAGCCGGCAAAGGACAGCAGAGACAGAGCCAGCAGGATGGCAAGCAGATTCTTGTTCATAGGTTTTTGTTTCCTTTCGTTTTCGTATGCGGTACATTTCGTATGGCGCATGGATCTATACCATAGTATTTCCCAAATCCTGCGCAGTATGTATCGCCACATCGTTTTGTATTTCTTTTTGTTACGCTCTCTTAGACGATGCCGTTCCGATTTGGTTCGCATTTTTGCACAAAATAATTGTGTACAATTTGTAAATACTGACGAAAAGAAAATGGCATGAAAAGATCACGCCATTGTATAGGAACAACTATTGCATATTTCCACATATACTCCCATCGACCGGATCATTTTTGCCAAAACAGCACAAACCGGTGCTTCCGTGTGGTAATGCCCCGCCTCTACGGTGACCAGCCCATCCTCGGCACCGTCGGCAGCCATGTTGTAGCCGGCATCTCCGGTGAGGAAAATGTCTGCACCGGCCAGCAGCGCCGGGTAGATAAAGTCCTTGCCGTCTCCACCGCACACAGCGAGCCGCTGTACCTGCTTTGCCGGATCTCCGTTCAGCCGTACCGCCGTGCATCCCAGTGCCGCCTTGATCTGCTCGGCCGCCTCCAAGGCAGAGATCGCCTTCGGGAAGGTGGCCAGCCGACCCAGCGTCGGGGCTTCGTCATCTCCAAAGGATCCGTCTGCTGTCAGCCCCAGGGCAGCGCACAGGGCATCGTTGACACCGCCGGGAGCCGCATCCAGCCGGGTGTGGAAGGACAGCACCGTGATCCCATGTTGCAAGGCTGTGATGGTGTGGCGACCCGGTACGCTGCCGCAGGACACGGATCTCAGTCCCCGGAACAGCATGGGATGATGGCTCACCACCACGTCAAAGCCGTTTTCCACCGCATAGGCCAATGCTTTTTCATTGGCATCCAGTGTCACCAGCACCCGCTGTACTTCCCGTTCCCGATCGGCGCACACCATGATCCCGTCGTTGTCCCAGTCGCAGGACAGGCTTTTCGGGTATGCGGCATCCAACCTTGTGTATAGTTCCTGTATCGTCATATATGTCCCCTCTCTTTTTACGCCATAGATTCCAGCGCAGCCAGCACCGTCTTTTCCCAGGTAGTGTCCAGTCCGCCCATTTCCCGGCCGTGGATCTGCTTTTCCAGTGCCTTCCGGTGCCGTTCCAGCCACAGGGCGTACAAGGGATCGGCGGTATCCGTGTGTCTGCCTATGTATAGCTCCGCTTCTGTCCGGTCCTGCACTTCTCCGGTGTAGGTCACCTGCATACAGGTATACACCCGTCCGGCCGCCTGACATAGCCGTTCCTGCCGGATACAAAAGCCCTTTTGTCCCAGTGCCTTTCGCAGCTCGTACCCGCTGGACATGGGCTGCAATATCAGGTTCGTGTGGTGCTCCCGCACATAGCTGCACCGCTCCACAATGGCGGCGATCAGCTCTCCTCCCATGCCGCAGATGCAAATGTCCGTGACACCGTTTTTCTCCGGCTCGATCCCGTCCAGTCCGTCGCACAGATACAGCCGCAGCCGGTCGGATACCCCATACCGGATACCGTTCTCTCTGGCTTTCTCCAGTGGGCCCTTGTGGATGTCGGAGGCTACGGCAAGGGGACAGATCCCTTCCTGCAACAGCCAAATGGGGATATACCCATGGTCGGTGCCCACGTCCGCCGTGACCCCACCCGGCTGCACCAGTGAAGCCGCTGTACGCAGTCGATCGTCCGGCAGCTGTAGCAGCTGTGGCTGTGATTGTTGCTTTGTCATATGCTCTACTCCATAAAAAACAGGCAGTCCCTGTTGTCCATCGGCAACCGCGATACTGCCCGTTTTGTTTTTGCGATACGATATTACTTCTTAGAAGCGAAATATGCGTTCAGATTGGCGATCAGTGCATCGGCGTCGGTGCCGTGTACGTCGCAGGCATCCTCGATGGATTCACCTCTGGATACAGGGCAGTCCAGGCAGTGCATCCCGATCTCCAGGAAAAACTGACCTGCTTCTTCGTCAAAATCCAGAATATCGCCGATAATGGTTTCTCTTGTTACTTCCATGGTTGTATATCTCCTTTTTTGGTTTTACATTAGTTGGCTTTTTTGACCCCGGCCGGATCCGGGACCACGATCTTGCGGATGTCGGCACCCAGTCCACGGAGCTTCCCGCAGATATCATCATACCCACGTTCGATCAGTTTTATTTCGGAAATTTCTGTCTGTCCCTCGCACATAAGCGCTGCGATCATGACGGCAATACCGCCACGCAGGTCCGTTGCGATCACCGGTGCGGCAGACAGCTGGCAGGGGCCTTCGATGGACACGATGCGACCCTCCACCTTGATCTTGGCACCCATTCGGTTCAGCTCTTCCACATACCGGAACCGGTTGTCGTAGATGCTTTCGTTGATGTAGCTGACCCCTTCGGCACGGCACAGCATTGCGGTCATCTGCGGATGCATATCCGTGGGGAAGCCGGGGTATGGCAGAGTCTTCACGCTGGTCTTGCGCATTTTTTGGCAGCCGGTCACATGTACTGCATCGTCGAATTCCTCCACGTCTGCGCCTACCTCAATGAGCTTGGCTGTGATGGATTCCAGGTGCTTGGGGATCACGTTGCCGATGCGCACGGAGCCTGCCGTAGCCGCTGCCGCCACCATAAAGGATCCCGCTTCGATCATATCCGGGATGATGGCGTAGGTACAGCCGTGCAGCTCCTCCACACCACGGATCTTGATCACGTCCGACCCGGCGCCGGTGATGTTGGCACCACAGGAGTTGAGGAAGTTGGCGCAGTCCACGATGTGGGGCTCCTTGGCGGCATTGTCGATGTACGTAGTGCCACTTGCCGTAGCGGCGGCGAGCATGATGTTCAGCGTTGCCCCCACGGTGGACACGTCAAAGAAGATGCTGGCACTCTGGGGACCGTCTTCGGATGTGATCTCCACGTATCCCCCTTCGGTGGTGACGATACCGCCCATGGCCTCAAAGCCTTTGATATGCTGGTCGATGGGCCGCACCCCAAAGTCGCAGCCGCCGGGCAGACCCACACGGGACCGACCGAACCGACCGAACTCCGCCCCCAGCAAATAGTACGACCCACGGATCTTGCGCACCAGCTCATAGGCGGAGGTACACGGCTCCACGTCTGTGCAGTCCACCTCGTAGGTGGTGCGATCCAGCATCCGGATCCGGGCCCCCATCCCTTGCAGGATCTCAAAGGAGCAGGTGATGTCGCTGATATTCGGTATGTTTTCCAAAACGACCTTGTCTTTCACCAAGACACAGGCATATATAATGGGAAGTGCAGCGTTCTTAAAGCCGCTGACTTCCACACTGCCCATCAGCGGTACGCCTCCCCGCACCAGAATTTTTTCCATGTGACTAACCAAGCCTTTCTTTGCCGCCCATAGATAGCGACATACAAGTTCTATTTATGCCCGCCCAAGGGACCCGCATAGGATCCGCAGGCTATACCACTGTCCAACACCGACACATGTCGATGCTGCGGTAAAATTGTCATATCTAATTATGTGACAGGCGTACTACCAACATGCCATGCCACACCCATTCAGCTTATATTATAACAGGAATGGGAGCAAATGGGAAGGGTTTTCTGTCAGGATTTTCATTTTCTTTACAACTCATGGTCATTGTGCGCATGCGCAAATCCTCACGCACCTTCTTTTGTGTACAATGTGCCATCCAACGCACTGAATACCAGCACACCCATGGTATCGGTCTCCACCCGCCAGCAGGGGATCAGGCAAAAGCCGTCGTCCTGCCCGAACAGATACAGGGAATAGCACCGCTCTACGCCTACGATGGTGCAGACCGGGGCATCGCTCCCCTGCCCTGCCAGCGTGCGCTTCATCATAAATAGGATATTCGTGATGTCGGAAAGCTGTGCCATATAGGATTCGCCGATGGTCATGAAGCACCATTTGCCCGCTGCCTCCACCACGACGCCGTTTTCCACCAGGCAGATGACGCTGTTCTCCGTGATCTCTGCCCCATCGATCTGCCGCAAACACCGCACATAGGCTCGTCCGGTCTCACTGCCGTACACCGAGGCTACCACAGTCTCGATGGTCACGTCGCTTTCCAAAAGCCCATCCTGCCGATCCAAAAAGGTCGTGGCGGCCTGGGCTGCACTGCCGGTAAGAGACAGCTCCGCAAGACCTGCGGTCAGTGTCTCATAATCCCGCAGGGTATTTTGGGACACCACGATCCTGCCCTCCGCTGCCAGTCCCGCTCGGCGATAATGGAACCCAAAGCCGTCGGTGAATTCGGTCATGTCTCCGTTGTAGTGGAGAAAGAGCTGCCCATTTGGGATGGCATAGGTGCTTTTGATCCGGCTATCCGCCAGCAGCAGTGCTGCGTTTTCCTCATACCCGGCACCATCGGACACATAGATCCTGCCGTCCTCTCGAGTTCGTGGCACCAAAGAGGCCTCCAGCCGGATCCCATCCTCTGCCAGGGTCTGACATAGATCTGCCACCGCCTGCTCCGGGATCTGGTAAATGTCCCGATACAGCTGTACAAGATTCACCATAAGCACACACAGCGCCAGGCACAGCACACCTGTCAGCACTGCGATCATATTCTTTTGCTGCAAAAACACCACCACCCTTTGGATAGCAAAGGCAAAAATAGTTTGGATCCGTGCTGTTCTACCGTATATGCTTCTCATTGGATCCGCTGCTCTCTGCATATGGCACTTCCGTGAACCTGCTCCAGACCGGAAAGACACTGCCGGTGCCAAAGTCGGCGGGATAGGTCAGGGTCACGTCTTTGTAGGAGGTGGCGCCATCGAACAGGCCAAGCTCCAAATAGCTGGAATCAAAATCACCCAGAGAGCGCAGGGCTATGGCATACAGATCGGCCAGCACCACCCGATCGTTCTCCACCTCGATCACCGCCGCCGGGCCACAGCCGTTCAGCAGCAGATTGTCAAAGGCATATTGGAAGACCATCCGCAGTCGTCCCTCTGTACGGGATACCTCGGTGAGCAACAGGTCTGCGTCTCCCCCTAAGTAATAGGGATGGATGTCCCGGATGACCTTTATGATGGTACAGGCCGTGCGCAGGCTGTCCGACAGCATATCGTAGCTTTCCTGATACCCGATGAACTGCTGGAGGGAGATCCCGCCGTCGCTGGATGCGGTGTAGGTGACCCGGTCGCTTTGCAGCTGCAAGACCCCGTGGGTCTCCACGATCACCTGGGTACCGTCCGCTTCCGTATGGGCACTGAGCTTATCCGGGTTGAAGTCCAGGCATACCAGCAGCTCTTGCAGATCCGCCTCCCGGTTCTCCTGCATCATTACCGCCGTGCCCGGTGTCAGCAGCACGTTCCGCACCCGCATCCGTTCTAAGAACACCGGCTCTACGGTGCCGTCCGGCTGGGTGAGCAGGCGATAGCGATAGAAGTTGGTGCTCAGGTCGGTGACAAAGCTCTGCACCTGCGACAGGGTGGGATACTCATCCGGGTGGTCCTCCCGTGGATAGCACCGATACCGCCACACGCCGCCACCGCTGTCTCGCAGAATCAGCTGCCAATCGCTGTTTTCCCCATCCGGCAGCAGCATCACCAGCTCCCGCACCGGCAGCACACCGCTCTCCACTGCCACATCGGTCTCCGGCAGGCCACAGGACCATCGTGCCACCTGCTGCAAAACCGACACCGGCAAGGCACTGGGATACCGCAGGTACACGGCACGGCTGCTCTTGGCATAGGTATGCCAGTCATCATCGGTCAGCGTTTCCGGCACCTCCGACAGACCGGCGGCCAGGCAGGGAGACAGCATGGCATACAGCTCCCGCACCACATTTTCTCCAATGGAAATGCCCAGTCCATCCTCCCCCGGCGTGAGACCTATGAAGGAGGGTAGCACATGATCCCCCAATGCCACCTCACCGGGATCTCGTTCTGTGCCGGAGATCAGGGAAGACAGGGCAAAGGGCGGTGCCGAATACAATGTCCCACTGGCGGAACTGTTCAGCAGCACGGTCCCCACCATGGCCGCCAACAGCAGCACAAATACAAAGATCGCACTGCCGATCAGCAGCTTTTCGGATCTTGGCATAAGGTCACCTCCTTTGGGATGGGATCAATCCAATCGGAACGGTCCTGTCCATTCCTACGCATTTTTCAGCTTGCTGACAAAGGGAACGGCGATGCGTACCGTGGTACCCACGTTGGGCTGGCTTTGCATGGAGATCTGGCCGCCGTGGGCTTCGATCAGCTCCTTGGCGATGGCAAGACCTAAGCCTGTGCCGCCGGCATCCGATGTACGGGATTTTTCTACCCGATAGAATCGCTCGAAAATGTGGGCAATGTCCTCGTTGGGAATGCCAATGCCGTTGTCGGTCACGGTGGTCACCAGCATCTCCCCTTCCCGGTGCTGCTCGATATCGATGTGGCCACCGTCCGGGGTATATTTGATCGCATTGGATATGATGTTGATCAGCACCTGCTCCAACCGCTGGCGGTCTCCTGTTACAAGGGGCAGACCCTCCTCGGCTTCGCAGTGGATCGTGTGTCCGTGGGCTTCCAGATCCGGCCGCATCACTTCGCAGAGCCGACGCACCGATGCCGGCAGATCAAAGCTTTCCACCTGCCACTGGGTACGCTTGTTGTCCAGTCGGGACAGCACCAGCAGATCCGATACGATCCGGGTCATACGGTCGCTTTCCGAAAGGATCATGTCTAAGAAATATTCTCGCATATCGCCTTCCATCTCCGGGTCGGACAAGATCGTCTCGGTGGCACCCTTGATGGAGGTCAGCGGTGTGCGCAGCTCGTGGGATACATTGGCAACAAACTCCCGGCGGCTCTCGTCCAATTCATACCGCCCGGTCACATCGTGGGCAATGAGGATACAGCCGGGTACCTTCTTGCGGCCTTCCACATACCGGATCACGCCTACGCTCACATCGTAGACCCGTCCCGCCACGATCCGATCCCGGAAGACAAAGCCATCCTTAGACCGTTCGGCCGCCGCATCCGGTGAAGTCAGCCGCAGCTTGCTGCCATCCCGTTGCAGAGGAATATCCATCCCTTCCAGACAAATGTCCAGCATGGTGACGGTGTCCGGTGTGGGCTGCTCACCGAGCTTCTGCTGCTCTCCCGTCCGCTGTCCTTCCCCAAAATTCTTTTGGTACAGCTCCGCAGCACTGTTGTTCCAGTGGAGCAGCTTGCCGTTGGCGGAAAAGGTGAACACCGCATCCCGCAGGCTGGCCAGCACCGTTTGCAGCTTCTCTCGCTCCCCGGATACCTCGTCCAGGGTGTCCTTCAGCTGGTCCTTCATGTAGTTGAAGTTTTCCGTCAGGATCCCCAGCTCGTCCCGGGAGTTGACCTCGATGGGATGGGTGAAGTCGCCCTCTGCCACCCGTCTTGTACCCCAGGTCAGCCGCTGGATGGGGGAGGTGATGGCTTTGGCAAGGAAGAAGGACAGCAGAATGGCAATGAAGATCCCCACGAACATGGCTTGCAGGATGATGGAGAAGATCACCTGGTTCAGCTGCCGCACCTCTTCCAAAGAATCCTTGATATACACGATCAGCGTGCCCTCCGACAAAGGCAATGCCCAGTCCGCATATTCGGCACCGCTGATGATCCGGTTGTCGTACCGTCCGTTGATGGCAGACAGCAGGTTTGGCGTGATCTCCAAGGCTTCTCCCAGCTGTGTGTCCGACCCGGCCAGCATGGTGCCGTAGCCATCCAGTACATAGTAGTTCCGGTAGGCATCCACCCCTAAGATACTGCCGTAGGAGGACAGGATCTCCTTGAGCCGGTTCGAATCCGCTGCCGCTGTCGCCGCTTCCTGAAGCTCGTTATATAGGATCGTCTCCTCGGAAAAGCATTCGGTCATTTGGGCACTGAACTGGTCGGTGAAATAGCTGGATACGCCGTTCATCAAAATGGCAGACACGGCGCACATGACCGCCACGATGAATACCAATAAGATCAATACGATCTTAAAATACAAGCTTTTGAACATTATCTTTTCGCAAGGAAATACCCCACGCCCCGCTTGGTCATCAGATATTCCGGCCGGGCAGGATCCTTTTCGATCTTGTTGCGGATCCGGCATACGGTCACGTCCACGGTGCGGATATCGCCATAGTAGTCGTCATAGCCCCAAATGGCCTCCAGCAGTGCCTCACGGGAATAGGCCGTTCCCGCATTGGCCGCTAAGAACGCAATGAAATCGTAGTCCTTTTTGGACAGCTCGATGGGTTCATCGTTTTTGGTGACGGAGTAGTGGCTGGTGTCGATGGCAAGCTCGCCAATGCGGATCACATCTCCCACCTTCTTCTGCTGTGACAGCTGCTGCACCACCTCTCCGGACGACCGGCGGATATTGGCACGGATCCGGGACAGCAGCTCCTTGAAGGAAAAGGGCTTGGTCACGTAGTCGTCGGCACCGGTATCCAGTCCCAAAATTTTGTCCTTTTCTTCCTCCCGTGCCGTCACAAAAATAATGGGCACCTGGGACACCAGCCGGATCTTTTCGCAGACCTCGAACCCATTCATCCGGGGCAGCATGATGTCCAGCAGGATCAGATCGTACCCGCCGGTGAGGGCTTCGGTCAGTCCCGTCTCCCCATCGTAGGCACAGGTGCAGTCATAGCCTTCCTTTTTGATATTATACGCCAGCACCTGGGCGATATTTTTTTCGTCCTCCACCACGAGGATACGCTTTTTTCCATTGTTTTCCATAGGCTCCTCCGTATCGGAAAAATCAGTGTTACTCTTGCCCGAACAAAACCACATCTCGATACACTTCTCTGCCGCCGATCAGGTCACACAGCAGGGCGATCATCCGCTGGGAGCAGCCGTCGCCGCTGACCTGCACGATCACCTGGTCATGGTCTGTTAGATAGGCCGCTATTTCCCCATAGACCACATCCGGATCGGTACGGTAGTCCACCACAAAGTCCGGCTCGATCACCAGATATCCGGCTTCCCGCAGTGCATCCCGGTCGGTGTCCGTCTGTGCCGGCAGTACGTATTCCAGCCGACGACAGCACAGCGTTTCCAGAGCCTCGTTGACCGCATCCGCTTCTGCCACGCTATGGGCACAGATACCGCCCAGCCCCGTCAGTCCCCACTGCCAATATTTTTCTTCCATAGAATTTTGGTGCAAAAACAGAGTGCAGGTCAGCCCGCTGTTCGCCACCACATCCTCTGCCGCCGGAAAGGTGGGGTTTTCGTAGTTGTCTCCGGTGACGATGTAGATCCGGCGCACATGGCTGTCTGTTTCTGTCGGCACCATGGTCTCGTCTCGTTCCGTATCGGTGCGTATATCCGTACGATACATGGCTTCCAGCTCCTCCCAGCTGCGGGTGGACATGGCATCGGTCAGACGCAGTACCGTTTTGCCTTCCTCGGTCTGGATGTATGTGCAGGTCAGGGAAAACAGCTCGGCGATCCATTCGCTGTCCACATAGGTGTAGCCGTTTTCCCGGAACACGCCGATGTTTTCGTACAGCTCCCCATTGACCACAGCCGTTTTGTCTCCGAATAAAATAGAGACGTAGCTCCCCGCCGGCCCTGTCACCAGCACATTGTCGCCGCCCTGGCTGTAGGACACCTGGATCTCCTCAAACATACTGAGCAGGTCTGCCGGGATGTGGTAGCGGTCGTCCTTTTGCAAAAGCGGTGCAATGCTGTCCTTGTACCAGGCCTCATCGTTGTGGAACAAGGACGGTACGCTGTATTCGCTCCCGGCAGCACCGGTGCCCAGCAGGAACAGAAGCAGCACCATCGTGCCAAAAAGCAAGCACAGTCGTTTTCGTGCCATGGTCATTCTGCCTCCCCATGGAGATGGTATGCCACCGCCAGATCCACCACCATGCCATAGCTGCGGGAGCCTTCTGCCGTCCCTTGCAGCACCAGGTAGGTGTTGTTCACCGTATCGCTCACATCAGCCGCCACGTTATCTCTATATTTGTCAAAAAATTCGCTGTAGCACTGCAGGTCATACCGCACCCGGAAATCCAGCGACTGCACCACCTCATAGTACAGCTCCGGCGAGGCGGTGTACAAGGGAGAAGCTAAGTATTCGTACATATTCAGATAGCCGCTGTACTGCATATACGGATCGTCCGAGCCGATGCAGACCAGGTAGGCTAAAAAGTTGGCTTCGTTCTCTCGTGCGATGCCCCGCTGGTGTGCCATTTCGTGGGCTGTGGTGTAGACATTGACAAAATAGGGATAGTTGGTGTTCAGGTTCGCTTCGCCGGTGAAATAGGTGTACATCCCGGAAATGTGGGTGTAGGTCATAAAGGCAGACGAGGTGATCTGCTTCACCGGCACATGCAGCACCGGCAAAAAATCGTACTGCTCTGCCAGCTTTGCATAGGAATCCAAGCACAGCGACACGGTCTCTTTGTGGTCGTAGGGACGCACGGAGCCCTTGTTCTGCACGAAGGTCACGTCATTCGCCAGCCCGTTCAGCTTGTCCACCACCACCATGGCCGTGTCGTACAGCTCCCGGGCCGATACCTCTTGTCTGTCCAGCCCTAATTTTTTGTCCACAGTGGTGCCTCTGTAGCCCGCCGCAAAGGAAGCCACGAACAGGGCATACAGCACTGCCGGGATGGTGAGCAGGCCGCAGAGAGCCCGGATCATATACCGCTTGCTCCGCTCTGCCTTGCGGATACTGACCACCAGCAGCACGGTCATAGTGATGGGCAGGCTGAGGATGACAGTCTCTGCCAGCGAAAAAGGGATCCAGCTTGTCAGGTGGGCGGTGACGCTGCGGAAAATGGTGCTCACATGGAGGTTGAACCAATCCGCAAAGGATCTGCTGCACAGAAAACCAATATGACAGACCGCCGCCACCAGGGTCAAAAACCACAGCGGCAAACAAGCCACCGGCAGCCAGCGATGGAGCTTTCGCAAAGTACGCTTGATCATGGGAAATCCTTTCTATGGGAAATGGGGGATGGTCGTATTTTTCTTGCCAATCGAGGGGGATACTGTGAAACTTATTTTTTTGTTTTTCCCTTGACAATCGAGGGGAGATATTGTATAATAATATTGCAAGTACAGAAACCTGTGAGACGATTCATCCTACGGTTGCTGGTACGAGTGACTCGAACAAGTCAAGTGGAAGAAAACTTCCCGAAAGAAATATCTTCACCCAACCGTGAGCCTGTCTGGTGCACCAGATCCGATCTGGTGCGGCAGACGGCTCACTTTTTTGTGTTCTTGTAGTATACCCAGATCGCAAAAGCAAATCCGAGGATGCTGCAGAGATCGCCCAAAATCGCGAGAATACGCATACCTGAAACGGTAAAGATGCATTTCATCCAGCATATGGCTGGATTTTTTATTTTCGTCGTAATACAAAGGGCGGTAGCAAGAGACAGACCTTTGTCCACCTCTTTCCTCTCTTCTGTCTACTTCAATATTCCGTCCGGTCGATCACGGTCTGCTTCAGTTCCGGGGACAGCCGGTTGAAATATTCCGCATATCCACCGATCCGCACCACCAAATTCTCATGCTGCTCCGGGTGGGCCAGTGCGTCCAGCAGCTCCTCCCGGGAGGCACAGGTGATCTGCACCTGCATACCGCCGTCGGCAAAGAAGCCTTCTACCAGTGGCCGCAGCAGGGTGGTCAGGTGTCCCTTGGCTACCCGCAGGTTCGTCACCGGTGTGCCTATGACATTGCCCGGGTGTAGCGCCGTGACGCTTTTCAACATAGCGGTGGGGCCCTTTACGTCTCGGCCGTGTATGGCACCGCAGGAGTCACACAGGGGATCGTTGTCTGCTCGTCCGTCCGGGGTGGCACGAATGCCCTTGCCTGCGTCTGCGTAGGTCACGAACTGGTTGGACACCGCAAAATATCTGCCGCCCGGTGTGCAGGTGTGGGTCTCGAAGCGACCGTAGATCCGGTCGGACAACAGTCCTGCGATCCGGTTGGCGTGGGGATCATCGTTCCCATGCTTGGGACATGCCTTGCACTTTGCCAAAAATACCGGGTCACGTGCGTCCAACAGGGTGCAAAATTCTGCCGCTGTGTATGCCTTTTCGACAAACACCAGCTGCTCGATGGCTGCCATGGAGTCGATCACGTTGATCATCCCCGCCACGTTCATCACCGACCAATTGTACCGGGCACCACCGGCGTTGAAGTCCGTCTGCTTGTCGATGCAGTCGTCGATGAACAGGGTCCGGATGGGCTGGGGACGATAGGTGGCTCTGGTCTTCCGGTGGGTCTCTAAGATCTCACAGACCTCATCTATGGTATGTTCTACTTCTGTCGTGTATGCATCCAGGAAGGCATCGAAGGTGGTGTAGTCCCCCAAATGTTCCCGGAAGAAAGTATCGAAGACCAGCGCCGTGTTGATCCCCGCATCGTCAGAGCCTACGTTGGACAGGCCCTCGATCATGGTCTCTGTGCAGCCGCCAAAGGCTAAGTAGTGCAGGTCATCCTCTATCACCTGAGGCAGTCTGTTGTGGATCTCGCGCCGGAATCCCGTCCAGTTGTAGAAGGCGGGCTGACCGCAGCTGGTGCCAATGGAGGCATATGCCGCCTCCCACACCGCCTCCGGCATATCCTCCGTCACCAGCAGCTGGATGGAGGGACGGCGGCAGTTCCGGGCCGCTTGCAGACACTGGACGGTCAGCTCGTTGTAGTCGGGTCCCAGAGGAGAGGACCAGCCGTTGTTCACGTCCACGTGGCGGTAGAGCTCCCGCAGCAGGTCGATGATGTCCTCGCCGTGCCAATAGGGATACAGTCCCCGATCCAGGCCGCCTAAGTCATCGCAGCCATCCACGTAGTACACAAAGTTCCACGCCACCACCGCTTCATAGATGTTCCGGGGCGTGTGGTTGGGTACCCATTCCAGCGCATCGATCAGGCAATCCGGTGCTGCTACCGAACGCAGATACGCCACGCACCGCTGCCGCAGTACCTCGATCCCACAGAGCAGCATGGTCATAGCTTCGCGGAATTCGCCCGCCGGCAGTGCATCCACCCGGTTCCGGTAGCCGATGAGCCCATCGTGCAGGATCCGGCGGAAGTTGATGAAGGAGTGGGTGTACCCGGCACCGCCAACGGTATGAGGCGTGGTGATGGGTGCAACCCGGCCGGCGATCTCGTTCAGCAGCGGCACAGCCTCCGGCACCTTTTTTTCGATCTCACCGGGGATGTAACGCCAGGTGTAGGAGTACTCCGGCACTGCACCTAAGTAGTTGGTATTGGTGATAGAGAGGCCGCAGGGGTAGAGCTTTCCACCGTCATAGGGCGGCAGAGCGGCTGTTTGGAAGAAGTCGGCAGTGGCCTTGGAGAAGGACCACAGGGGCGTTTTGTCGGGACAGGTCAGCAGTCCCGCCGCATAATGCTCCCCCGCCTCCCGCAGTTTTTGTACGATAGATTCCATAAAAACCCCCTTTTCGGAGAAAGCAGAGATCTTGCTCTATATAATGAAATAGTAGGTCTGCTTCTATGCGCTCCGGCTGTATTCGGTCGGAGCCTGTTTGTCGTTTCTGTGGTTTTATTATAACACATTCTGTAAGACCTGTCAACTTCTGTAGAACCTATCTACAGAAGAAAAATCAGAAAGCAGCGCGCAGAGATCCACATGTGGGAACGTCTGCTTCTGCTTTCTGATCTCTTATCGGATCTTCTCCATGGCCTCTGTGTATGCTGCTCCGCCTGCCACCACCGGACAAGGCTTGTCAAAGCACAGTGGCGTGCCGTCCATCTGCGTGATCCGGCCACCGGCTTCCGTGATGAGCAGTGACCCGGCGGCATAGTCCCAGGGAGAGAGCAGGTATTCGAAAAATACATCGCACCGGCCGGCCGCAATGTTCGCCAGATCCAGTGCCGCCGAACCGGAACGCCGGATGTCTCTTGCCTGCTGGAACAGGGTCCACAGGGTGCGGAAGGTCGGCTCTCCCAGCGTGTCTCGGTAGTACGGCGCTGTACCAAAGAGCACCAGGCTGTCCGACAGGCTCCGGTCACTCACGTGGAGCGGCACCTGCTGACCGTTCTCTGCCACATAGGCACCATGCCCCCGCTCTGCCGTGAACATAGCATCGGCATAAGGGTCGTAGATGGCACCGTACACCATGGTCCCCCGGTCGCACACGCCTACGGAAATGCAGCTGTGACGATAATCCTGCATAAAATTGGTGGTGCCATCGATGGGATCCACGATCAGGGTCAGACCTTCGGCGATGCGGGCAGCGTGGGTATCTGCCGATTCCTCACCCAGCATATCTGCCGCCGGAAGAAGCCGTGCGAACTGTGTCCGCAGAAAATTCTCCGTCCGCACATCGTATTCGGTGACAAAATTTTGTTGGCCGCTTTTGCTGTGTGTCAAAAGGGACGAACGATCCGCCCCCAGCATGATCTTGGAGGCCTCCCGCAGCAGCGTCGGTATACAGGTGAAGTCAGACATGGTTTGCTCCTTTGCAAATAGTATAGTTCATATAGGAAATACACGAATGCCACCGCAGTCGAAAAGAGGTCCATCGTAAAGAAACCGGATCGCCTTGCCGTGTAGCAGCGGATGGTTGAAATACCGCTCCCCTTGCATAGGCGTTGGGGTACCGCAGAGGTAGACGATGTTTCGCCAAACGCCGCCGCAGCCGCCGATAAAGCCGTGGTCGTAGCCGGGGAGACAGATCTCTTCGTAAGGCGCAGGCAGTACCGGGAGCCCGTGGGACTGTGCCGCCTTGGTGAGAGATGGGTCAGCCGTGAGCAGCACGTCTCCCACCGCAAGTCCACTGCACCCGGCATATCCCTGTGCCACCGGGATCGGCGTGAGCCCATGCGCCTGTGCCAGTGAAAGGACCTCCGGTGCCAATGCCTCCAGCTTACCAAAGAGGAATTTGCCGCAGACCAATGCGTTCAGCCCAATGTCGTGGGGGTATCGGTCGCCATGGGGATGGTCTGTCAAGCACAGGCGCAGTCCCGTGTAGGTCAGCAGACGCTCCAGCGGTTCCCCGGCGATGGCATAATAGGAGCGATAGGTAATGAGCGTGTCCCCCAGTGTGAACAGCAGCATATCCGGGTGGGCTGCGACCGGTGCAGGCAAACACGGGTCCGGCGGCAGTACAACCACAGCGGCAGCCATGTGTCGCAGTGTTTCCACCGCTTCCTTTGGCATGGTGGCAGAGACTGCGGCTACAAATGCTTTACGTTTCGAATGCGACATACATTTTCCTAAAAAGTGAAAACTCCCTGACACGAGGCCGGGGAGCTTTGGATCCGATATTCACTTATACGCGGGTTACCTTGCCGGAACGCAGGCAGCGAGAGCAAACGTTCACAGTTACGTGAGAACCGTCTACTACAGCCTTTACCTTACGGATGTTGGGCTTCCAGGATCTGTTGGTCTTCCGGTTGGAGTGAGAAACATTGTGCCCAAAAGTAACACCCTTGCCGCAAATACAGCACTTAGCCATTGCTAGTATACCTCCGTCTATCGTTTTCTCGGATACTAAAATCAATCAACATAGAATATTATAGCACACCCCTTTCGAAATTGCAAGAGGGGACACACATTTTTTTGGAGAAAATTTTGCTTTTTTTTGCGGGAGATTCGTATATATTGATGTGTGCCGTATCCTGGACGAGGGGAGACATGATTTTTGCAAAAGTCCTTGACAAAATGGGGCGTATGTGCTATACTATCTACATAAGGTATATTCGGCTGAAGAGGCCACCTTGTATATCATTAGACCGAAGAGGTCATCCGGGTCTCCCGGCACAGGTCATGGTTCATTCCTATGACCTTTTTTCGTGCAGAAAGAGGCAAAAAATGAAAAAATTTATCGAATCTATCTCCCGATTGAATACTGTAGCTTTATCTGCCACGGATGATGAGATCGATCGATGCGCCGAAGCAGATATATTTTGGTCGCAGCACAAAGAAGGAAACACAAATATCCGCTCCGTCCGGAAGGGGGGGATCTATCAATTCGAATTTGGTAAAAATTACAAGCCGGAGATGGCTTACGAGCATCGGGGGCTGATCATTGGTATTTCCAAAAAGCTGCTATATGTATTGCCGATATATACATACAAGCCGGATCCAAAGGAGGAACCGCCCCTGCATATACAGGACAACCCACATGGGAACAGTATATTTTATTTACTGAAGAAGCAAGAGTATACATTTTTGCGCCATGATTCCGTCATAAAGCTGAACGACATGCGTACAGTAAGCAGATCCAGGATCAAGTATGCACACAATGCAGCTATCTCCCCCAGCTCCTCCACCTATGCTTTTATCGAAAATCGGGCATTCCGGCACTACTTTCCCAGCATTTCCTATGCGTACGACCAGTTGAAAGAAGAACATGCGAAGGCCATGCAGGAAATCGACCGTTTGCAAAAAATCGTTGAAAAATCGACGGATGCATGACAACAACGTCCATCACAAAGGCAGGCACGCCGCAGCATAAAATGCGACTGTGTCTGCCTTGTTTTTTATATATTGTCAACCTTCCATATCTGCCACAAACTTTTCCAGTATATCCAGTGCCTTTGAGATATGCTCCACCGAATAGGCGTAGGAGATCCGTACAAAGCCTTCGCCGCAGTCTCCAAAGGCAGAGCCCGGCACCAGTGCCAGCTTGTATTCGTACAGCAGCTTTTCGCAGAAGGCTTCGCTGGTCATGCCGAATTTTGAAATATTCGGGAACACATAGAACGATCCCTCCGGGTTGAAGCAGTCGATGCCCAGTCCGTGCAGGCCGTTCACCAGATACCGGCGGCGGCGGTTGTATTCGTCCCGCATCATCTCGATGTCCTTGTCCCCATTGCGCAGTGCCTCCACGGCGGCAAACTGGGACATGGTGGGGGCGCACATGATGGCGTACTGGTGGATCTTCAGCATCTGCTTAGTCAGGGGAGCCGGTGCGGCTAAGTAGCCCATACGCCAGCCGGTCATGGCATAGGTCTTGGAGAAGCCGCTGGCCACGATGGTCCGTTCCCACATACCGGGCAGCGAAGCCGGGGACACATGGGTACGGCCATAGGTCAGCTCGCCGTAGATCTCGTCGGACAGCACCAGAATATTGGTACCCCGCAGCACCTCGGCGATGGGTTCCAGATCCTCTCTTGTCATGATGGCACCGGTGGGGTTACCGGGGAACGGCAGCACCAGCAGCTTGGTTTTCGGCGTGATGGCGGCCTTTAGCTCCTCTGCGGTGAGCTTGAACTGGTTCTCCTCCTTGGTGGGGATGAACACCGGCACGCCGTGGGCCATTTCGCAGATGGGACCATAGCACACGAAGGAAGGCTGGGGCACGATGACCTCGTCACCGGGTTCGATGATGGCACGCATGGCAAGGTCGATAGCCTCCGAACCACCCACAGTCACCGTGATCTCCTTCATGGGCTCGTAGGACAGAGAGAACCGGCGGTTCAGGTAGGCGGCGATCTCCTCCCGCAAGGCAGCCAGACCGGCGTTGGCGGTATAGTAGGTCTTCCCTTTTTCCAGGCTTTCCATAGCGGCGGTACGGATATGCCAGGGTGTCACGAAGTCGGGTTCGCCCACGGTCAGGGCAGTCACGTCGCTCATGGTGGTGAGCAGGTCAAAGAACTTCCGAATGCCGGAGGGCTTGATCTCCTGCACCTTGTGGGATAAAATATTTTCGTAATCTAACGTGTATTTGTTTTCGCTGGAAGGGGTCATACGATATTTCCTCTTTCGTCCACAGGCATAGCACCGAAGATGAGTCCCTTGTCCTTATAGCGGCGCAGGACAAAATGGGTAGAGGTGGAGGTCACGTCCTCGATGGGGGCCAGCTTTTCTGCCACGAACAGAGCGACCTCCCGCATGGTCTTGCCTTCGATCATGACCGCCAAATCAAAGGAGCCGGACATGAGGTACAGCGATTCCACCTCGGTATAGTTATAGATCTTCTCTGCCACATGGTCATAGCCCCGGTCTCTCTGGGGTGTGATCTTCAGCTCGATCAGCGCCGAGACTCTCTCAGAGCCCAGCTTCTCCCAGTCGATGATGGTCTTGTATCCCTGGATGATGCCATCCTTTTCATAATCCTCGATCATGGTACGAATATCGCCCACTTCTTTATCCAGCATCTTTGCCAGCATCTCCGGCGTCAGGCGAGGATCATTTTCCAGCAGTGTCAATAGTTCATTCATTTTCGTATTTCCTTTTTATTGTTTATCTGTATACAAGTCCAGGCAGATCCGAGCAAGGCGACTTCCAACCAGATACAGCGGAAATTCCGCTATACCTGCTCTTGCGAAGCACCGACCTCTTACTTTTTGCTCTGCACTTTTCCCATGATGTGTTCCAGCGACAGGCCGTACTTTTCGGCGATGTCACGGGCGTAGCTCTTGCCATCCGGCTTGGCACGAAGGATCTTGAAGCTACGGCTGCCTTCCTGGATCGCTGCCACTAAGTTGTCGATCTTCACGCCACCCTTGGGCAGGCAGGCCGCATTGATCTCGTCTACCGAAGCGGCCAGATCGTGCAGGTGGGTGGAGAAGATGCCACGGCAACCTACCATGGAGAAGCCTTGCAGCACCTCCGATGCGATGTATGCGCCTTCATAGGAGCCGGTGGAGGACAAAGATTCGTCCAACAGCACCAGAGAATCCTCGGTGACGGTCTCGAAAATGGCACCCAGACGGGAGCATTCCTCACCCAGTCGTCCCTTGTCGATGGTGTCCTCACTGCCCGTGGGGAAGTGGGTGTAGATCTCGTCGCAGGGGCTGATGACGCATTCGTCGGCGCACACCGGCAGACCCAGCTGTGCCATGACAAAAGCGATACCCACGGCGCAGGTGATGACGGATTTCCCGCCACGGTTGGGTCCGGTCAGCACGTAGATCATGCCGTCCACGTCGAAGGTGAAGTCGTTGGGGATCACAGGCCCGTCCAGCTTGGTGGCCACGATGGGATTGCACAGCGCCTTGGCGGTGAATTTCTTCTCTGCCATGGGTGCAATGACGGGGGAACACAGGTGGCAGCCCTTGGCTTGCAGCTTTTGCAGCAGCTCCGTTGCCTTGGTGACGAATTCGATCTCCGGCATCAGGCGAATGAGGAAGTCGGTGTTTTCCAGCACGTACATCTGGATGACCTTTTTCCATGCCTTGATGGAGGAGCGGAACACGTCCCCGATGGCGGTATTGAAGGCGTTTGCCAGCGCCATCTGCTGGTTGTCGGACTGGCCTTTTTTGAAGGGGATCAGGGGTGCGATGCAGGTCATTTCGTCCGACTTAAAGTCCAGGCGGAGCATTTTGTCCAGCAGCTCCCCGGACTTGAAATATTCGTTATTCATGGACAGCACGCCCGCCTTTTCGGCGCGCAGCTGTGCGTCTAGGTTCACGCCGATGGTGATGGACTTGATCTCCCGGACACGAGAGGTCAGCTCGGTCAGGCGTTGGTTCAGGTCCTTGTAGTAGGGGCTGGCGGTGAGGGTATTGATCCGTTCGGCCAATCTGCGGAAGGCGGTGCTTTGGAAGTTCGGTGCCATAGGCAGCAGCCGTTCCTTCAGCAGCTCCAACAAGGAGGTATACAGCTCTACTTCTGTAATGCTATAGAGATACGCTTCGGTGGAGGCAGCGGAATCGGCCCCCATGCGGCGCAGCTCGGTGATGTCGTTGAGGAAGGGGATCATTTTGAGGAGCACCTGGGTCAGCTCCGGGTTGGCGATCAGGTCAGCGAAGGTGCTTTGGCGATAGAGGATGACCTCGGGGTCAGCGGTATAGAAGGAGCCGAAGTCGCAGCTTTTGAGGTCCATCAGGTAATAGAGCTCCAGCTGTTCGGCGGTGGTCTGGCTCATGCGAGCGATCTCCTCACCGGCGGCATGTCGGCGCAGGCTATCGGCATCGGGATAGAGCAGACTGATGTCCGAGGTATCGATAAGAGGTGCTGTATGTTCAGACATTTTCTATATTGTCCTTTCCAACATAAATCCGTATTCGTATTATTATACCGCATCTATGCCCAAGATGCAAGTGGGAAATTATGAATTCTTTTTCAAACCGGCGTGGGGGTTCTCAACTGGCGTTGGGCTGGTTTTTGTACTGGCGTACGGCTTGCTGACGGATTTTTCTCCGATACCAATCGGAAAACCCCACGGAATCAAAAGCCGTACACCAGAACAAATCCCAAAGGGGACAAGTTCACTGTAAGTGAATGTTGAATTCCCTTACCCCCCACAGGCGCACCATCGTCAGCATCGCCTGCTCCCTTGTGTACCCTGTCAAGGGCGAAAATTTCGTTTCCGATACGCCGCCCATCACGGCCTTGCCGCTCTCGCTCACCAGCGACGACGTGTACAGGATCCCTATGGCGGCCCAGTCGGCGGCTTCTCCCATGTCCGCAAAGCGCATCGGTTCGTCTCCCATCTCGATCCCCAGCACCTGTGCGGCTCGCATCAGCATCGCGGCGGCCTCCTGCCTGGTGATCGGGGACTGCGGGTCGAATATGCCATTTCCACGCCCGTTCACGATCCCCAATGCGTTGGCTGCCAGGATCGCCGTGCTGTCTGCCGCTGCCACATCCGTGAACGTCGCCGGATCGGTGGTCACGCCCTTTGCTGTCAACAGTGCTTCTATGCTCGCACTATTTGTTTTGCTCACCAGCATCGTCATGAGCAGTGTGCAGAAATCGCCACGGGTGATCTGCTCTGTGTACCGTTCCTGCTGGGATAGCGGGATCAGCTCCTTTTCCAGTGCCGTGCGCACCTCTGCCATCGCCCAATCGCTTGGCGTATCTGCGGCTTCGGCGGCACATGGCAGCTGTAGGATCAGGTGGCTTCGGGACAGGTAGTCCAGGGTGGCATCAAAGTACATCCAGCCGCTGGCACTTTCCTTCGTCTTTTGGCCGTTCACGTACCGGTTGGAGCTGTCCCAGGTGGGGTCCATGTGGATCCAGCGGCCGTTCACCCACGCAGCGGCATGGGCATGGTTGATGATGCCGATCTTGTCCTCTGTCGCCAGAAGTGCCTGGGTATCCTCGCTGGACACGTATCCGTCCGACCCATCTCCGGCGCTCCAGGTGTGTACCTGCATACAGGGGATCCCCACCGCACGGCAAAGATCCACCAGCAGATTCGTGTACCCTTCGCACACAGTATATCCGTTTGCCAGCACCTCCGCAGCCGTCAGCGGCAGAGACCCATCGGTGCCTGTGCCATAGTACAGATTCTCCGCCACCCAGCCATACAGCTTTTGCAGCCGGGCATAGTCGTCCGCTTCCGTTCCCACGATCTCCCACGCCTTGGCAGCCACGGTGGGATCCACATCCCCCAGACAATCGCCGGGATTGACCCATGTGGTCTCCCAAATGCGCTGGTTGTGGCCATAGGCATCGGTGTCCTCGATCTGCCAGCCAGCGGCGGTCTTATGCAGCTTCACCGTGCGCCAGAGGTAGCTCCAGAACATTTCGGCCCCGTTTTGCCGGGTGTAGATCGTCACCTCTCGATCCCCATCCCCCTGCAAATGCACAGTGTACTGAAAGGCCTGACCGCTTTGGGCAGAGAGGACCTTATTCTCCTCCCCCACATGGATCCACACCGCATCCATATTCGTATGCCGGATCGCCCCGGACACCGTGCAGGTATCGCCGTCCACCGCAATGGTCACGCCGCCGTTCGGCAGGTTGGAGGTGGTCAGAGATGCCGCAGCGGCTGTGGGCAGTGCAAGCAGTGCCGCCAGCAGCACCGCAGATAAAAATCGTTTCATAGAATCTCCTCTTTGGGATCGTAGTTCAGTCGTTGTGTTCTACGGTCGCATCGCTGTGGTTGGGCACATCCCCATCGTCAAAATGGATCCGCACGTTGCAGTCCTCCAACGCCCGTTGCAGCCGAGGCATATCGACCTTGGCAATATGTACCCCTTCCTCGATGGCATGGGCCGCTGCCAGACCGGCCGCCTGTCCGGAGATGATGGCCGGTGGAATGACCCGCAGCACGTCCCAGCCGTACCCATCCCCCGCTGCCGTGCGACCGCAGGTGATCAGGTTGGTGGCTTTGGGATGCACCAGTGTCCGGTAGGGGATCTCGTACAGGTAATCCCGGCGGTCGAAGTCGCAGATGGCACCCACCGAATCCGCAAAGTGGACATAGGCATCGCCTTCCTGGAGCACATATTCCCCATCGACCCGGCGGGTGGTGCGGAACTGGCACATACCGGGCAGCGTGACCACGTCTCTGGACAGCCGCTCGTCTCCCTTGAGCTTGCCCAACATTTCCAGTTGGTTTTTGACCAGATACCGATCCACCTCTTCGCCGGTGGTACCATGGTACAAGGGGATCTCTGCCGGATGGCCACCGCCGTACAGATTGGCACCACCGCCGGCCACGCCCACCAGTGCCTGGGAAATATTGCCGGAATCTGCCGCCCGTTTACAGCTATCCAGCGTGATCTTGAAGCCGGTGTAGGTATGGAAGTTCCCACGCTCCACGGTGGGGATCCCGGCACGATAGACCAGATCGCAGTCCCCGGTGGCATCCACGAACATATCCGCTGTATAATATTCCGCACCGGATTTATTCTCCACCACCACGCCTGTGACCTTTGTGCAGCCGTTCTGCTCTTCCAGCACCGGCTGGGTCAGAATCGTATCGAACAGCAGCTCTACCCCTTCCTGCACACATAGCTCCGTCAGCTGCAAGGCGAAGATCTCTGCCGGATACCGGGTCATATACCGCGGAGGCTGCTGTCCCTTTGCCGCATAGGCCGCTAACTTTTCCTGTGGGATCTGTCCGTTTTCGAAGTCCGGGGACACGCCGCCGTAGCCATAGGTGATGGACATACGCAGCAGCTCCTCTGCCATACCGAAGATGATCTGCTTTCCCCGGCCGTTGCACATAGGCACGAACAGATTGATCAGCCCCAGTGTTGCCAGTCCTCCCAGCTTTTGTGCCTTCTCGATCAGCAGCACGTGCTTTCCCACTCTGGCCGCCTGGACAGCCGCCGCTACGCCAGCTACGCCGCCCCCTGCCACAATGACATCGTACTTCCCTTTTTCGTGAATCTCTCTCTCGATCCGCATACCCGCTTTGCTCCTTTTTTAGTAGGTTATGCTTACATTATAGCATACTACCTACCGGGAAATCAAGGTTTTCGGCTGCTTTTTTCGCAAGTGGTGCTTTTTCGTCCCATCCCCTTGACAAACCGGCAAAAATCCTGTATCATATGGGTATATCGTAAAATACCAAAATTCTGCCTATATGTGCTGGAGGAATGTTTTTATGAAACAATTCATGGGAAAGAATTTTCTTTTGACCAATGAAACGGCTAAGATCCTGTACCATACCTATGCGGCTGAGCTGCCCATCATCGATTACCACTGCCACGTGAGCCCCAAGGAAATTGCGGAAAACAAGCAGTTCAACAACATCACGGAGCTGTGGCTGGGCGGGGACCACTACAAATGGCGTGCCATGCGTTCTGCCGGGATCGCAGAGAAGTACATCACCGGGGATGCCTCCGACTACGAAAAGTTCAAGGCATATGCGTCCATCATGCCCTCGCTGATCGGCAACCCGCTGTACCACTGGACCCACCTAGAGCTGCGCCGGTACTTCCACTGCGACCTGATCCTGGGGCCTGACTCCTGTGACGAGATCTGGGAGCTGACCTCGAAGATGCTGGCCCGGCCCGATATGCGGGTACGCAGCCTGATCGAGAAGTCCCACGTGGATCTGCTCTGCACCACGGACGACCCGGCTGACACGCTGGAATACCACAAGCAGCTGGCGGACGACCACACCTTTGCCACCAAGGTACTGCCTGCCTGGAGACCGGACAAGTGCTTCAACATCAACAAGCCGGGTCTGCGTGCCTACTACGACAAGCTGGGGGCTGCTGCCGGTGTGGAGATCACGGATGTGGAGAGCCTGCAGGAGGCACTGCGCCGCCGGATCGACTTCTTTGATTCTATGGGCTGCCGCACTGCCGACCACGGTCTGGACGAATACCCCATGTTCGTGAAACCGGATCCGTACCATGTGCAGGAGGCCATGAACGTGGCGCTGACCACCGACGGCAAGGACGTGACCCCGGCGATGCTGTCCGTATTCAAGAGCGGGATGCTGACCTTCTTAGCGGCTGAATATGCCAAGCGTGGCTGGGTCATGCAGTTCCACATGGGTGTGTACCGGAACGCCAACAGTCCTATGTACGCCAAGTTAGGGCCGGACACGGGCTTTGACACCATTGGCAACTGCGACATCACCTCCATAATCGAGCTGCTGAACAATATGGAATCCCGAAGCGCACTGCCTCGGACGATTTTGTACGGCATCGATCCCACGCAGAACGCTGCCATTGGTGCCATGCTGGGCTGCTTCCAGACCGCCGGAGATGGGTATCCGAAGGTGATGCAGGGCTCTGCCTGGTGGTTCAACGACACCATCGACGGGATGCGGACCCAGATGTGTCAGCTTGCCAATCTTTCGGTATTTGGCAAGTTCTTAGGCATGCTGACAGACAGCCGTTCCTTCACGTCCTATCCTCGTCACGAATACTTCCGCCGGATCCTCTGTGACCAGATCGGCCGCTGGGTAGAAGGTGGGATGTATCCCTTCGACATGGAGGAGCTGGGGCAGATGATCTGCGACATTTGCTACAACAACACAAAGAATTTCTTCCGCTTCGATCTGCGGTAAGATGAGGGGCAAACATACACTTGCAGTGAAGGGGTCAACATGCACTTACAGCGAGGTTGTCCCCTTTCCCTGACCCCTTTTTGGGCTTTGCAGCTGGCGTTTGTGCTTCGCCTATGCGAGCTTCGCCTATGCGAGCTTCGCCTATGCGATTTTTACGAAGATCACCGTACCGTACGCCAGTACAGCAGCCCGCACAGTTAGTTTTTTTACTTCTCGGAGAAAATACCACATGACAAAAACCTTTCGACAAAAATACATCGGTGACCGTGCCTTTTATCGTATGGTCATCGCCATCGCTATTCCGCTTATCATCCAGCAGGGGATCACCAGCTTCGTTTCGCTGCTGGATAATTTAATGGTCGGCGCACTGGGGGAGGAACCCCTCTCCGGTGTGTCCATCGTCAACCAGCTGGTCAACGTGTACAACCTGACCATCTTCGGCGGGCTGTCCGGCGCATCCATCTTCGGTGCCCAGTTCTACGGTGTGGGCGACTGGAAGGGTATGCGGGACACCTTCCGGTTCCGGATGATCTTTAGTGTGCTCATCACCGGCCTTGCCATTGGCATATTCCTGACCTTTGGTGAGCCCCTGTGCCTCTTGTTCCTGGAAAACGAAAACAACACCGCCGAAGCCATTCAGGCCACCCTTGGCTACGCTATGGACTACCTGCGTGTAGCAGTGTGGGGGCTGATCCCCTTCCTGTTCTCGCAGGTGTATGTGAACCTGCTGCGGGAGACCGGGGAGACAGTGCATCCTATGATCGCCTCTGTGATCGCCATTCTGACCAACTTAGTGCTGAACTACCTCCTGATCTACGGGAAGTTTGGGTTCCCGGAAATGGGTGTGGCCGGTGCGGCGCTGGCAACGGTGATCGCCCGTGTGCTGGAGGCGGTGTACGTGGTGGTCTACACCCACGTGAAGCACGGCAAATTCCTGTATATTGAAGGTGCCTATCGTTCTCCGAAGATCCCGCTGCCCCTGTGTCGTCGGATCATCATCACGGGCATGCCGCTGATGTTCAACGAGCTGCTGTGGTCGCTGGGCATGACGGTGATCAGCGGGAACTACGCTTGCCGCGGTCTGGATGTAGTGGCCGCCACCAACATTGCCACCACGGCATGGAACCTGTTCTCCATCATCATGATGGCCATGGGCTCTGTTGTCGCCATTATGGTCGGGCAGCAGCTGGGTGCCGGGAACATCGAAGGTGCCAAGGATGTGGACAACAAGCTGATCTTTGTGACCGAGGTGATCCACGTCTTCATTGGGATCGTTCTGATCCTGACGGCGCATTTGGTACCGATGCTATACGAAGTTCCCGAAAGCACGAGAGATATGGCTGCCACGATGCTGCGGATCCAGGGCGTGGTGCTGCCGGTCCATTCCTATGTCCACGTGGCCTACTTCACCATCCGTTCCGGCGGCAAGACAGTGGTCACCTTCCTATTCGACTGCTTCTACACCTGGTGCGTACCGGTGCTGGTGTCCTACATCGTCTGCCGGCTGACCACCCTGCCGATCCTGACCTGCTACGCCATCGTACAAGCCATGGATCTGGTGAAAATGTCCATCGCCATTCCCATGCTGCGCTCCGGCTTCTGGGCGAAAAACATCATTGGGGAAACGAAATCTACTACCTAAAATTCTATAGCTTCAACAAAAAATGGATGCAAGCCTTATCCTAAAGCCTGCACCCATTTTTCTATTGTGCATTATTCAAATAACGTCTACTTATCTTCGAACGTCTACTTATCTTCGAACGTCTACTTATCTTCGAACGTCTACTTATCTTCGAACGTCGCATTGATCTCCTCGATCTGGGCGAGTGCCTTTTGTTCATTCGACTCGTACCGAGAGGTAAAGTTGTCTGTGTACTCCCAGATCATGTAGATCACCTCGGCAAAGTAATCGCCGATCTTGTAGAACCAGCCTAAGTCGAACACACGGGAGTGCAGGATGATGTCCAGCATTTCCACGCTTTCCTGGTCCCGCATGTATTTGTAGCTCAGCACCTGGTCATAGTACACCGGTGTGACGATCTCCTGCGAGTAGTACGCCAGTGCCTCGGTCACCATGCCCGTCCGTTCCGCATCCTCTAATACGCCGGGGATACAGAAGAACATGCTGTGCCAGGAGCCTACGGTGCTGTGGTATTCGGTCTGATCCGCTTCGTACTTCGGGAAGGGCAGGATGCCAAAGTCCGTTTCCATATTGCGGAACTCTGCCGCTAAGTTCAATAGCTGAATGAAGAACAGGCTCTGTCCGTTCTGGAACATGGACACCGGTGTGGCAATGTCGTAGCTGTCTCTCTGGTAGTTGTAGGACACCGACTTATCAAAGGTCAGATCCGTATATTTGTCCAGCACGTTCACGACCTTTTCGTTGTACAGCGTCAGCTCCAGCAGCCCCTTGTCGTTCAGGGTAGCGCACTTTACACCTGTGGAGTTAACAGCCGCCATGACGGTATCGTCCCAGGTGATGGTACCGAAGCGGTCGCCGGTGGTCATTTTGCCGTCCCCATCCAGGTCGGTGGACACCATTTCCGCATAGGCAGAGAGCTTATCCAGTGTCCAGCTGCCCTCCTGCACCGAGGTATACAGATCGTCGATACCGTAGTCGGTGGCCACCTGCTGGTTGAAGAACACGGCGATGGTGCAGTCGTTGATGGCGGTGGACACGGCACCGGTGGTGAAGTAGGTCTTCCCGGCGATCTTCATGTCTGCCACGGCGTTTTGATCCCACCAGCTCTGGGAAAGATCCAGATGCGGCAGGGACGACATTTCCGCCAAATAGCTGCCCAACACCAACAGACAAGCGTCGTACCCGGCAATGGTGGCGGCACTATAGGCAGCATCTCCCGCCATGACCGCCGTAGCGATCGCCTCATAGCCAGGCCCCATGCCGTTGCCCGGATTGCCTTCCAGCTTGTTGTCGGAGATGATCACGTTGTATTTTTCTTCCACGGCCGCATTGCGCTGGAACATGGCATCGTTCAGCAGGTCACCGGTCATTTCCTCCGCATGGAAGTCGTTTTTGTCCCAGCCGGATTCCTTGTTGCCGTTTACCAGGATCTGGAAATCAAAGCCGCCAAAATCCCCCTCCGGCAGTGTATACACCGGTTCGGTCTCCACGGTATCGGTGGTGGTATCATTTGTGCTTGTCTCCGTAGTATCCCCGGCACAGGCGGTCAGGTAGGAGGCCGTCAGCAGTGCCGCCAGACACAGGGTGAAAATTCGTTTGGATGTACGCATATTTGTCACTTCCCTTCCACGTGCAGCACGCCGTCCTGCACATAACCATATCGTCCTGCTTCATACAGGGTCACGTCCTTGCCCACCTGTGCGGTGATCCCGGCGGGAGAGATGAACTTATCCACAAGCCCGATGGCAGCAAAGTTGTCCACGTAGGGCACGAACACGTACAGCGCATAGGCATCGTGGTCACACAGGGTCACGGGGATCCTGTCGTTCTTGCCCACAATGGTCACTTTACCGCTGAAATGCTCGTAGGCAGCAAACTTTTCCCCCACCAGTCCGGGCACATCTGCCGCCGACACGGTGCCGGTGACAGGCGATTCTTCCTTGGAAATGTTGAAGGCAGCCACAAAGCCGTTTTTGCCGTAGATATTCTGGATCTTCAGCGGTGCGCCGCTCTGCTCCGGGTCGGTGGTCAGGCAGTCCATGGTGGGCGTACCCGGTCGGTCACAGCGCAGGATCTTCCCGTCGTGGAAGGCAAGGGGATCCAAAATTTCCTTCCGGGAACGATCCAGCTGGTCGCTGACATAGATGGGACCGCCGGAGATGGCACGGAGCAGGGAGTTCTTCGGTCCCTGGCTATCGTCCGTCCACCACATATCGTAGTCGCACCAATAGAACTGACCCTGGATCAGGCAGTTGTAGGTACACTGTAAAATATGCTTGGTGAACCAGGGGCGGTTTTCCGGCTGGAAGTCGTCGGAGCAGCGGGAGATGGCAGAGGAGGAACGGTTCCACATATCCTCGGAGGCCATGCCCATGCAGTTGATCATGGTGCCGTCAAAGTTCAGACCCACGGATGCTTCCAGTCCACGATGGTATTCCCGGCAGACCTTGCCCACGGTGTCCATCCCCTTGTAGAACCGACGGTACATGCTCTGGTTGTCCACCTTCACGAACTTGGCACCGCACTCCCGGAAGAACTTGTGGTAGACATTGTAGTATTGGAAAGACTTATCCTCGTGCCAGTCGCCCAAAATTTTGCCATCGATGGAGGTCATGGTCTTCCCTGCCAATTTTTTGTCTGCCGCACTGCCCGGCTCCAGACCCATCCAGTAGCCGGTGGTGGGATGCCACATGGCGGGGATCATGTCGTATTCGTCCTGCATCCGGTGCAAGCAATGGGCAAGGCCATCGGGGAACCGCTTGTAGGACGCTTCGATGTCGGACATATGGGAGGAGTGCATGACCTTGAACATTTCCCCACGAGAATCGTATGTGGATTCATCGAAATGCCGGATCTGCGCCCACATATCGTCCAAAATCGCCCAGCGCACGGGAATATCCTTGTCCCGAAATTCCTTGCACTTCTGCATAATGCCCTCTTCGCTGACGTTGTCGGCGGGCATAGCATCCCAGGAGCACCAGCCCAGGTAGTCGAACACTTCGGGATAGCGGCGTTCTGTCCGGTGCCGGCAGCCGTTGTTCAGGATAGCCAGTGCCGCCTTGACGCAAGCCTCGGTGAGGGCATAGGGATCTTCGCCGTCCCCGGTGACAAATGCCAGACCACGGCAGTCGCACTTGCCTGCAAACCAGGACCACAGTGCCGCCACAGCCCCGTTTTCCGTCCCCCGGATCACGCACTTGTAGTCCTCGGAAACCACCGGCACGTACACCCGCCACAGGCCGTTTTGGAGCTTAATGAGCAGATACTGCCCTTCCATGGGGATCTCTGTCCCCTTTTTGCCAAAGGCCGGTCTGCACCAGAATTCGCTGTACCGGTCGTCTGCCATAAAGCTGTCCCAGTCGTCATCGGCAATGGCAATGGTGGCACCCAGATCCGCATCCAGTGGCGCATCCGCTACCGTATCCGCAAAGACAGCCGTCAGTCCTCCTGTCACCGTCTCGCACCGGCAAGCACCGTTCTGCCACGTACCGTCTGCCAGCTGCACCCGCATTGTATATTCCATCATTTGATTCCTCCATGTGCATGGATTTTGTGTTGTTCACAGTATATCATAAATATCCACCTTCTGCAAGTAGTTTTTGCATTTTTCCATGGTCACAGGGCGTTTTTGCACGGGTTTTTCCCCACGCAAAATTTTCTGTTTCATGTATAACCCATTCTCACATAGGACAAACTACCTGTGCAAGAAAAATCATGCCAATGTGCGAAAGGAAATGGGATCCTATGTCAAGTCTTACCAGTCAAAAACAAAACCGTGCCCTGTACACCACCTTAGCCGTTCTGCTGGTCACCGCCACCGTGCTCTCCATCGTGACCTTCCAGGCCGACAAAAAGGAAAAAGCAACCGAGACCACGGAGACCAAGATCGTGGAGCAGGTGCAGCCCCAGAAGAAAACCCCCGACACCACCCGTGACAAGACCGCCGGTCAAAAGGAAACTACCGCTACGACCCACCCGAAGCATCAGGAGGACACACGTCTGTCGGAAACGGAGACGGAAAAAACCGCCGAGACCACACCGGAGCTCGAAACGGCCGCCACCGCTGCCACGCCACAGGCTCTGCCGACCTTTGCCTCCCCCATCCCGGACGGTGAGCTCCTGCGCCGCCACAGCGTGACCGTGCCTGTGTTCTCCCCCACCATGCAGGACTACCGTACCCACACCGGCATCGACATCCTTTCCCCGGCGGGCAGTGGGGTACAGGCGGCGGCAGATGGCAAGATCGGCAACTTCTGGTACGACCCCATGATGGGCTATACTCTGTCCGTGGTCCACAGCGGCGATGCGGTATCTCTGTACCAGGGGCTTGCGGAGGAGCTGCCGGCGGGGATCGAACCGGGTGCTGCTGTGTCAGCGGGACAGACCATCGCCTGCGTGGGGAACACGGCCCTTATCGAATGCGAGGACGAACCCCACCTGCACTTCCAGCTGGACATTGCCGGTGTGGCTGTGGATCCGATGGCATATTTGCCCATGCCGTGACCGTTGCCGGATAACAAACAAAAGCATATGGGAATATATGTGCCCTGCGCACATATATTTTTTTGTCCGGCAGCTTGTGTCTGAGCAGTGCGCCAAGATTTTCCTGCAAAATTCAACAAAACCCTCTTGATTTCCCCTGGGGCGATATGGTACAATATGTGCTATCAGGAAACATTCGACACAACTATCGTCATCCCCTTGTGCCGGGATGTGCCAGGAAAGGAAATTTGTATGCACACCACCCCTCGATTTTCGTTATTGCCGCTGCTTTTGGCGATCACGCTGCTTGTGACCTCCTGCGGCGTAGAGGCCACCTCCCTCAGCTTGCTCCCCATGCAGCCTACGGAGGAAAATATGGCTACCACCAATATTATTGACCCTGCCTCAGAGGTGCGGGGCGTTTGGATCGCTTCGGTCTACAACATCGACTATCCCTCTGCCGCCGGTCTTTCTGCAGAAAAGCTGCAAGCGGAGATCGATGAGATCATCGACACCTGTCTGAAAACGGGGCTGAATACCATTTTCTTCCAGGTACGTCCCACCTGCGATGCCCTGTACGACAGCGATATTTTCCCGGTGTCCTCCTATTTGTCCACAGATGGCAAGCTGTCCTTTGACCCACTGGACTATATCGTCACCGAGGCCCACCGGAACAACATTTTCGTCCACGCCTGGGTCAATCCCCTGCGTGTCACCATGAACTCCACCGACGTAAATACCCTGCCGGAGAACAGCCCTGCCCGGCAAAATCCCGACTGGACCGTGCCCTATGCGGATGGCAAGCTGTACCTGAATGCGGGGGTCCCGGCGGTGCGTTCGCTGGTGGCAGAGGGCGTGCGGGAGATCGTGGCGAAATATGCCGTAGACGGTGTGGTCTTTGACGACTACTTCTATCCCTACCCCACCACCAATGCCGATGGCTCTGCCGCCGTCTTTGACGATGCAGACGAATACGCCGCCTATGGAGCTGGGTACGAAAGTCTGGCAGACTGGCGGCGGGCCAACATCAACGATCTGGTATCCCAGGTATACGATGCGGTACACAGTGCGGAGCCGGACTGCGTATTTGGCATTTCCCCCTGTGGGATCTGGCAGAACGACGATGGCACCAACGGCGGCTCGGCTACCAATGGGTTCGAAGGCTATGAATCCCTGTACTGCGATGCGCTGGCGTGGGTGGAGGCTGGCACCGTGGACTATCTCTCCCCCCAGATCTATTGGCAGTTCACCAACAGTGCCGCACCCTATGACGTGCTGGTGCGCTGGTGGAATACCGTGCTGGAAAACACCGGCGTGGATCTGCTGGTCTCCCACGGCATCTACCGCTACGAAGACGGCAACTGGACCTCGCCCCAGGGAGAGATCACGGAGCAGGTGTCCTTTGCCCGCAGTGAGCTTGCTTACAAAGGCAGCGTGTACTACGGCTACGACGAGATCCACAAAAACACCCATGGAGCCGCCGACGAGCTGAAAGCCCTGCACGAGACCGAGATCATCTATAGTACTGTAGTCTCCAACGGCAAAGCGGTGCAGATCACCTCGCCCCAGAACGGTGCCACCATGACCGCCGCCACCACCTACATCATCGGCACCTCCGACCCTTCCGCTCCCCTGTATTTGGATGGGGAAAAGCTCGGCCGGACCCGCAGTGGGTATTTCTCCCACATGGTCACGCTGGAGCCGGGAGAGAACACCTTCACCTTCACCCACAAGGATACGACCACCACCTACACCCTGTACTACAACACCAATACCACAAGCAGCACCCAATCCGACGGCATTACGGTGCTGGACGGCGTGAAGGCTACGGCCGTGTATCCTTCTAAGGCTGTCACCACCACCGCCGCCACCCAGTGGGTCTCCTGCGTGGCACCCTATGGCTCCAAGGTCACGGCAACGCTGGACGGCACGACCATGGAGCTGACCATGCTGGAGCCGCCGTCCCGCACCTGGGATGCCAACGGCTATGTGGGTGTGACCTACGGCGGTACGTTCACCCTACCCAAAGCCGATACGCTGTACGATGCGGGGAACCTCACCTTCTCCGTCAGCCATAAGGATGGTACCGCCACTGCGACCGGTGCCCAGATCCGCACCATGGCAGACAGCACCACCTTGGCCGTGCAGGTACATAGCCGGTATGCGGAGCTGAAATTCACGGAGACCAGCTCCTACTACAACGACTACACCGTGCAATCCCCCGGCATGATCGACTACGTGGTGAACCAAAAGAACGGCTTCTATGAGCTGCGCATGGGCGGGTTCATTTCTGCCGACTGGGTGGACGAGCGCACCGGTGTTACTCTGCCGGAGAAGACAAAGATCACCGATGCCGTTGTCACCGATGCGGGTGCCGAAACAGAGCTGCGGCTGACCACCGGTGGGGAGAATCTGCCCTACTATGGCAAGCTGGAAGACGGCAAGTTCATCGTGACACTATACAATGCGGATGCCGACCATGCAGCGGATGTGGTGGTAAAGGACAATCCTCTGTTCACCGCCTGTGAGACGATCCGGCTGCCTGAGCAGAACCGGGTGCGGTATGCGCTGACACTGAAGGATACCAAAAATTTCTACGGCTTCGATCTGGTCTACGAAAACGGCCAGACCATCGTGACCTTCCGCAATCCGGTGTCTCTGGATCTGGACAAGGATGAGCCGCTGACCGGGATCCACATCGTGCTGGACGCCGGGCATGGTGGAACGGACAATGGAGCCGCCGGTGCCCGAAACCAGGAAGACACCACGCTCCACGAAAAGGACGTGAACCTTGCCATCACCTTAGAAGCGGAAAAGCTGTTAACAGAGCTCGGTGCTACCGTAGAGCTGACCCGGTCGGAGGACGTGACCATGGATCTCTATGCCCGGATGGATTATCTGGAGGAAAAAGAGCCGGATCTGTGTATCTCCGTTCACCAGAACTCCATGGGCTACACCTCGGACATCACCCGGATCCGTGGTACCCTGCCTCTATACTGGGCAGATAGCGGCCGACTGCTGGCAGAGACGGTGGGCACGGCGGTAGCAGAGCGCACAGGTCGTTACCTGCGGGACACCACCCAGCAGATGCTCGCCCTATGCCGCAACCCGAAATTCCCCCAGACCCTGATCGAGGTCGGGTTCATCACCTGCGTGGAGGAATACGAACAGTATGTCACCGGCGGAGCGATCACCAAAGCAGCCGAAGGCATCCGTGACGGCGTGATCGAATACTTCCGGCAGCAAAGCAAATTCGCCCAATAAAAATACATCGCAAAAAAGTAGGGAACGACCTTGACCGTTCTGTTTGACACGACCTGTGTCAGCGGAACAGCCATGATCGTTCCCTTTTGCTATGGATTGCGCACGCCCAGCAGAACGGTCAAGACCGTTCCCTACCGTTTTCCAACGCATCCCGGATCTCCGCTACTTCAAAGGTGTACTTTTTTCCACAGAAGCGGCAGCTTGTCTCGATGGGTTCGCCGGCGTCCAGCAGCTCCTGCATATCCTTTTCGTTCAGGGACAGCAGCGCATTCTTGTACCGCTCCCGGCTACAGGTGCATTTGTAGGCAGCTTCGAACTCGTCGAACATGGTGTATTCGATTCCATCAAAGAGCATGGCGACGATCTCGTCTCCGGTCTTGCCGTCGGCGATGAGCTTGGACACCGATCCCATCAGGTTCACGTTGGTCTCCAGCCGACTGATCACGCTCTCCTCGGCACCGGGCATCAGCTGCAGCAAAAATCCCCCGGCAGCAAAGCACATATTGTCGTGATCCACCCGCACGCCTAAGGCACATACGGTGGGGGTCTGTTCACTGGTGGCAAAATACTGGGTCACGTCCTCGGCGATCTCACCGGATACCAGGGGACACACGCCAATGTACGGCTCGCTCATGCCCATATCCTTGATCACGTACATGGTGCCCTGCCCGATGGCGCCGCCTACATCCAGCTTGCCGATGGCATTGGGGGGCAGCTCACAGTCGGGATTTTCCGCATATCCCCGCACGTTGCCCATGTAGTCGCTGACGCAGACCACCGTACCCGCCGGGCCATCGCCTTTAAATTGCAGAGTCAGGGAGTTGTCTCTGTCCTTCAGCAGTGTGCCCATGAGGGAAGCCGCTGTCAGGGCCCGACCCAGCACAGCCGTCATGGTTTTGGAGGTGTGGTGGATCTGGCAGGAGCGGCGCACGATGGCGGTACTATCGATCACAAACACTCTGGCACTGCCATCCTCTGTGATCGCTCTTTTGATCATTGCATTTTCTGTAGCCATTTTATCTATATCCTTTCGTATACGGTTTTATCGTTTGCAGATCTCGAGAAAATGCTTTCCCGCACCTGTCAGCAGCTTATTTTTATGGATCACGATCTGGTATTTCCGGTGGAAGCGCAGCCCCTCGATCTCTAAGATCCGCAGGCTTGTGGAATCCGGCACCATGCGGCGTGGCACGATGGCAACACCCAGCCCCACCTCAGCGGCGTGGACAAGTGCTGCGGTGCTCAGGCTTTCCCAGGCAGGCTCCGGCAGGGCATATCCGGCTGTGGTCAAGGTACCGTTGAAGATCTCCCGTGTGCCGCTGCCGATCTCCCGCAGCAAAAACCGCTGCTGCAGGAACAGCTCCACGGGAATGGGATCCGGCGGTAGGGGCAGGTCGGGGGAGGCCACGGCGGCAAGGGAATCCTCCATGAAGTCCTCGGCCCGCAGATTTTCGTGGTGGACGTGACCTTCGATCAGTGCCAGATCCAGTTCCCCGGCGATAAGGGCCTCTTGCAGCCGGTCCGACCGATCGATGCGCACCACCAGCTCGGTCTCTGGGCATTCGCTGGCAAAGGTTTTGGCGAAATCGGGCATCAGGGCAGCACCGATGGACACGCTGGCTCCCACCCGGATCTTCCCGAAGGCATCCCAGTTGCGCAGGCTTTTTTCCATATCGTCGAAGGTCACAAGGATCCCCTGGGCATAGAGCCGGAACTGCTTACCCGCCTCCGACAGATGGAGCCGCCGGGAGATACGGTCGAACAGCTTGACACCGTAGTAGTTTTCCAGCTCCGAAATGGCGAGAGAAACAGCCGGCTGGCTCATGTGCATCTGCTCGGCGGCACGGGTCATATTGCAGTCTGCCCGGCAGATCTCTTCAAATATGCGAATGTGACGAAGGGTCATCTTAGACCTCCTATATCGAAATGATTGTAGTTGGTTTTCTCTGCTAAGCAAGCAAGGCTCGCTAAGCAAGCTTTGCTTACTTGGCAGATCTCTTCAAAAATACGAATGTGACGAAGGGTCATGGATGATCTCCTATATATAATTTCATATGATTTCCATAAATTAATATCATTTTACAAATCGTGTGATTTGTGCTATACTAATAGTGTACCAGAAAAAGGGGGGTATCGCATGGGTGAAAAACCAAGCTTATGGCAGCTGTTTTGCCGCTCGTTTCAGCTATCGGCCACAACGGTGGGTGGAGGCTTTGTGATCCTATCGGCCATGGAAAAGATCTATGTGGAGCGGTTTGGTTGGCTCGGCAAAGAGGAGATGCTGGACATCACAGCCATGGCACAAAGTGCGCCGGGAGCCGTGGCAGTAAATGCGGCGTTATTGGCGGGGGCGAAGCTGCGTGGGGTAGCGGGAGCTATCGTATCGCTGATCGGGTGCATACTGCCGCCCTTTGGGAGCATGTGTGTGCTGGGCATGCTCTACGGTGTGGTCCGAGACAGTGCGGTGGTCTCCCATCTATTGCCCATTGTCCGGATCCTGATCGGGTGCATGCTTGCCAAAATTGCGGTATCTCTATGTCGCAAGAACCTAACGACCCGGTTTTCCCGGATCCTATTCACCATATCGCTTATTGGGATCGTCGGCTTTGGTGCGGACAGCATATGGTTTTTGGCCCTTGCCGCCGTCCTTGGTGCCATCGCCGTTCTCAGGAGGAAAAACACATGAGTGGGATCGTATCTATTTGCAGTGAATTATTCTTACGCTTTCTCAAAATCGGGGCGTGCAGCTTCGGTGGCGGCTATGCCTCTCTGGCACTGATCCGGGAAGAGGCGGTGCAGGCCACCGGTTGGCTGACAGATGCGGATTTCACCAGTCTCTGTGCCATCGCCGAAATGACCCCCGGTCCGGTCACGCTCAATGCGGCCTCCTTCACCGGCTGGCAGACTGCCGGTTTGGCAGGTGCGGCAGCGGCTACCCTGGGCTGTATTCTGCCGTCCGTTTGCATCATTGCCCTTCTCTCACGCCTGTACCTGCGCCACGGCAACCATCCCCTGCTGCGCTCTGTCCTCTCCACCATGCGGCCTGTGATCTGTGCCATGGTCGTCTCGGCTGCCGTGGGGATGTTTCTGTGATGGTTTACGCCCCATATAGGGCTTTACTTGCCACAGTATATCATACCACAAAACACAGGATTCTGCAAGGGGTTATATCTATAAAACCAAAGGAATCGACCCCATATATACAAAAAATCATATGATCACATCGTATGTGGATGTGCATCCAACCAAAAAGAAGTATCTTCGAGAGAAACGAAAATACTTCTTTCTTTTTATTATCTCACAAACACATACCAATACACCCGTGCTTCGGAGCCATATTGGTAATCGCCGGTCTTCCACTCCACGATCAGGTACGCTTTTCCATCGACTTCTCGAATGGTATAGGCCGATGCCGTGCCCACCGCTTCGTTCAGCACGTAGCCCGGTCGGTCGTCTGTTGCACCTACATACCGCAGGTGGCTGGTGCGGTTTTTCGTGGTCTGGATGCACTGCCCGTCCGGGAAAAACTGCATCTCCTGCACGAACAGGTCGTCCCTCGGGAAGTTTTGCTTATTGGGATCAAAATTTTCTTCGATCTTCCAGCTATAGAAATCCCGCACGTGCCATAGTCCCAGCACATCCTCGTCCGGCACAAAGGGGTAGTCGGTGCGGTCGATGCGGCAGAGGTCCTCTGGCTTGCGGGGTATGCTGTCCACCTTTTCGTAGACCCACACCTCCGGCACGCCGCTGGTCCGTCCTTGCCCATCCCGGTAATTTTTCATGTACAGATATAGTAGCGTATGCCCGTTTTCCACCGTTACCTCGTACTCGTTTGCCAGACACAGCTGGGGCTTGGGTCCATAGAGGTATAGCTCTCCCTTCGTCCAGCCAAGGATCGTCCAATAAGGCTTACCATCCGGGAGAAAGTACAACTCGTCCAGCCAACCCAGATGCAGGCTTTTTTCGTGTCCATAGAGAAACTGTTCTCTGGACGGCACCCGGTCGAGCATCACCCATTTGCCGATCACGTCAGGATCATCGGTGAAGGTTTCCGGCAAACGGTCACAGGGAAACACTTTGTCCGGGGTCAGGATGCAGATCGGCACACGCAGCTCTATTGAATCATGACTGGCAAGCTTCAAATTTTGGTCAGCCAGCTCTATCTCATAGGACGGGCCAATGATCTGTGCCGGGTATGCGTGGATCTGCTGGATCAGGTCACCATAGGCTTCTTCCAATTTTTCCCTTGTGCAGACGATGGAAGCGTAGTCTTCGCCATCCAGGATCGTCATGGTGGCCTCGTTCGTCTTGCCTTTGACCGCCACGCAGGCCGCCATATCCACGTTTTCCGTCCGGTACAACATTTCGTAATCGATCAGCACTTGCCGACCGCCGCCCAGCTTTTCTGCCATGGTTTTGCACATTTGTAGTGCTTCTTCTCGATCGTGGTACACCTGCCGCCGGTATGCCACCGTGATGGGTTCTGCTTTGCGGATCACCATAGGGATCATGGGTTTCTCTCCTTTTTGTAATTGTTGTAGGGTCTCCAGCCGGTGCAGCTTTTCCGTGGCATCGGCGATGGTCGCTCGCAGTTCTGCTTTGCGTCTTTCCAGTATTGCTGTGGTATCGCCGGAGGACAGGTGCTCCCGGATCTGCTCCAGCGAAAAGCCCAGCTCCTTCAGTGCCAAAATTTGGTAGCAGTCTGCCAGCCGTGCGGGGGTATAGTATCGGTATCCGGTGTATTTGTCGATCACGTCCGCCGGCAACAGGCCAATGTCGTCGTAGTACCGCAGTGTCTTGACGGGTATGTTACACAGCCGGGACAGCTCGCCGATCTTGTACATAGATTGTCTCCCTTCGCTTCGTCTGCCTATAGTTAACGCTGTTTGCTTGGGATTTTGAGCCGAAAAAGCCTGGATTTAAGGCATTTTTGGCTCAAAATCAACCTTGATCAGCGTTTACTATAGTATACCACTACACCTAGGGGGAGAGTCAAGAGGGCGAAAAAAATTTGGTAACCAATTTTCAGAAAAGTTCGCCACGGGTCTTGACAAATCTGCTCTAACGTGTTAGAATAAATACAGAAAATTCTAACAAATTAGAATTTCAGAATATATTAGAAAGGACGACCATCGCCATGGAAACGCCAAAGATCTTTGAAAAGGAATACCAATTCTGCCTGCTCCTCTGGGAGAACGAACCCATCCGTAGTGGAGAGCTGGCAAAGCTCTGTGCCGAAAAGCTGGGCTGGAAGACCACGACCACCTACACCGTCATCAAGCGTTTGTCTGAGCGTGGGGTGGTGCGAAACGAAAACCGGATCGTGACCTCGCTGGTGTCCCGGGAAGACGTACAGGCCGCCGAGATCGATGCCTTTGTGACGGAAAAATTTGCAGGTTCTCTGCCGGCATTTTTAGCAGCCTTCACGAAGCGGCAAAAGCTATCGCCGGAAACGCTGGACAAGCTGCAAGCCATGATCGATGAGGCCCGAAAGGAGGAGCGTTAAATGACCGCTTTCTTTGCCAACGTAGTGGATCGTGGGATCACCGCCGGTTTTTTGGTACTGCTGGTAGTGCTGCTCCGGCTGGTCCTCCGCAAGGCACCCAAATGGACCCATGTGCTGCTCTGGGGACTGGTGGCACTGCGGCTGGCCTGTGACGAGCGTGTGGTACGAGATCAACCGATGGCAGAACGGGCAGCCTATGCAGAGGCACTGCTTGCCTGTAGCGTGGGAAACAAAAACGTGCGACATATCGGGCGACTTGCCTTTGGCGAAGTGGGGGTACATACCCGGATCCGGTCGGTGCTGCGGTATCGAAAGCCTGCCCTATGGATCGTGGGGAGCGCACTGTTCGTATGTATCGCAGCGGCACTTTGCTTTTTGACCGATCCGGTGGGCAGTGTCTATGATCACGAATGGTATTTTGTGCAGAGCACGACCACACTACACGACAGCGGCAAGACAACGGTGTGCTATCAGCCGGGGCAAACATCACCGGACGACGATGCAGAAGCTATAGACACCGTACTGATCCCCCATACCGAAGCCATGTGGTATGAGCTGATCTCTGGCACATGGGACATCGACCGAGCCACCCTGCACATCCTGCCGGACGAAGAGGATCCCACACGCTACACGGTGGAATGGTATGATGATCACGATACGTTCATCACGGTGGGAGAAGCGGTGCTGGAACAAAAAAATCTACTCTCCAAAGCATACACCCTAACGATGCACTGTGTCTCCGATGCAACTACGCTGGACATGGTGTTCACCATCGAAGCACCGCAGGCTCTCCCCAGTGGCGAAAAAACGCTCACGCTGACAGACGTAACCGCACTGATCGATCGGCGGATCAATCAGCGTACCGCCTTGACCTGGGACGACCTTGCCGACTATCGGTACACAGATGTTGGCGTAGGGCAGTTCGTATGTCGGTATCCCATCGATGATACGTACACGTTGGTAGCGACCGGCGGTAGTATGGTCGGCGAGCCTATGTCGATCCGGCTATACAAAGGAGAAAAGTCGGTGGATGTCCAGCGAAAGCCCTTTCGTGGGTTTGCGGATGATGCTATAGAATGATACAAGATAGACCGGGGATCCTTTATGGGGACGACCCGGTCTTGTGTTTTGGGTATACGGTTCGGGCGGCTATTCTGTAGACAGTAGATTTCTTCACATTTTCTTGATATACTGTATCTGGTAAAAAGTACAAAATGCATTCTGTTTTGACAAAGGCGGTGATTATGTGAAAGAGATAGGCAGATACTTTGTAATAGGTTGTGTAGTTGCCATGATTGGAACATTCTTTTCTAACATTTGCGGAAGTATCTTCAATGGTATGGATTTTGGCAGTGCGTGCGTATTGGGGATCGGACTGTACCTTTGTGTTGTGGTTATCACCTGTACTGGCATTATCGTTTCCAAGATTAGCTCCAAACCCAACAAAGATAGCACTAAGGAGAAAGAAGATTAGACAAAGCCCGATGTATGAAATCGAACACAACAACTGCATATCGAGAAACTGAACTTTGACAAAGGAGGTAAGATGTTGGCAAAACACGAGTTTGGCATTATACAGAATGCCCCCAAGCAAGGGAAAAGATACGATGGATACGAACCACAGAAATACAACTGCATTTCTGTCAATGATGATTATTTGGGAAATAGTATTGTAAACTTTGGCAACATAGATTTCTATTGACATACGCTTGATGTCATGCGTGGTATCCAGCTTGCACACGCCGGCTGTAGTTCGTACATTGCCGGACGATCTCCTCCCCGCTTGATCACCACATTTTCCCCCTCCAGAGCCAGAGCCAGAGCCAGATACAGGTCCTCTGAGGTGATGTACAGGGTGTTGAGCTCCGCCGACAAAAGCAGAAATGCTGGATACCCGATAGTTGCAAATAGTCTTCTTCATGGAACATCACACCATGCGGGTGCAGGTCACGCCCTGGGGCAGTGCCGCTTCGTCCACGGTCACGGTGTAATCCTGGTAGGAACGTGCGGGGAACCCATCGGCCGTCCGCCGTGCCACCTGTACCAGATCAAACAGCTTGTGGGCCGGTGCGCTTCCCAGCTCGGAATCATGCCGGAACACGATCAGCTCCCGCACGGCCATTTTCCCTCTCGCTGCCGAACGGTCGAATTCGAACATATTCAGGATCGCTTCCCACAGCAGAGACAGGTCGTCTTCGGTAAAGCCGGTGACCTTGCGTGCCAGGTTGGCGGACACATAGCCTTCGCAGCGGTACAGGCCGTAGGGGATGATGAATTTTCGTCCCATTTCGGTCTCCTTGTTTTCGGCATCCGCTTCGGTGGTGATGGCCACACGGGTGATGGTCACTTCCTGCTGTACCACAGGCTCAATGCTTCTGGCAAAGCCCATCTGCACGGGTCCTCGCACCTGTCCGCAGTTGAGCTTGTTTTTCACAAAGGTGGTCATGACGGCGCCGAATGTGCGAATATCAAAGAAGTTCTGGCACATCCAGTCCCGGATCTTTCTGTCCAGGTCGGGGTCGGCCTTTTTCTTTTCCTTCAGGTTCTTGTCGGTCACATCCAGGTATTGGAGCGCCTCGGCATCGCTGCGGTTCAGAGGCACATTGTCCTTGATGTAGATCCGGTAGCCGGGGACATCCTCACGCACGGTCTCCACATAGTTGCGGATCTTGCGCTTCAGGCAAACATCTGTCACCAGTCCCAGCCCGGTCTCCGGATCGATACGGGGCATATTGCCGGCATCCGGGTCTCCGTTGGGATTGCCGTTTTCCACATCAAATAGGATCACAAATTCATAGCGGTTATGGATAGGTTCAGACATTTTCGTTTTCCTCCTGTTTTTTCGTATAGAGTGCGGAATTCTGGTGGTAATAGCCCAGCTGGAATGCGCCCTGCTCCGGCAGGCTCATGCGGATCGGATACTGCTCCCGGAATTTGTCCATGATCTCGGCAAGCTGTCGTTCCAATGCAATGGAAAGTCCCTTCTTTTCTCGACCCAGCTTTTTCAGATGCGTTCGAGACAGATTGACCAGGGTCGGGAACACCACCGCCGGTGTGGCAGAAGCAGAGCTGAAGTATTTATCCTTGATGGTCGCATTGAGTCCCGGATTGGCAACGGTTTGAATATATTCCAGCACAGCAAACATTCGTCCCAGACAATAGGGTACGTTGTCGGTTTCACGATTCAAAGACACAGTCAACACCTCTTTCGGTACAGATTGATGGGGATTTTGCAGATAATAGGCCTTGATGGTGGCGGCACGCTCCCGGTTCATGATCCGGTCTGCCCGGATCCGCAGGGTCACGCCGTTGAGCAGCGTCGCCGGATACCGGGTATTGTTCAGCACAGCTTGCAGCACATTGCCCGTCATTTGGGGAGAGGAGGATCTGTCCTTGCTGTTCTGGTTCACCGTCTCCTGCAGCATGCGCCAGATAGGCACGATGGGATAGGCCTGTGGCGAGCGCACGATCTCCATCCGGTCATAGTGGGCTTGTACGTTTCGGAGAAAAGCGCCGAAGGAATCCCGCAGGAAGAACCGAACGGACAGTCGTGCCGCATTGGGAGACAGCCCCAGCAAATAGAACTGCATGGCGGGATCCAATCTTGTGTCCTGCCACTGCACCGGTTCGCCGGACATGAGCTTCTTCGTCTTATCGAAAAGCTCGGTATCGGTGTACAGCTTGTCGTCTCCCAGCATGAGCATACTGAACACGTTGGTATAGGTGTTTTCGCCATTCTGTGCCCAGAACACCACCGTGGTATCCCCCATCCACAGGATATGCTCCTTGTCTGCCAGCAGTCGATTGAGGGCAGCGGTATAGGCAAAGGCGGCGTATTTGCCGGTCGGTGCGTTCAGGTTCTGCTCCTTGCCATAGGAACAGAAGGAATCGCTGTTGAAGGAGACCAGTGCTGCCCCGGAGGATTGGGCATCTCTGACCCCTTTGATGGCAGGATGGATCCGCTCCACCGGTCCGATCTCTCCCGTCACCAGGCAGGGCATCTCCTCGGCATCCTCCGCAGACTGGTATCGTTTTTCCCAGGCACGGCGAATGGCAGGATCGTTACACACGCTTGTCCGCCGGTACCAAAAGAGCAAATTTCCACCCCCGATCAGCTCGTCCCATTGCTCTCGTAGCACGGGATGCTCGGCAGCGGTAGCCGGATCCCAGTTGGCAAAGAACGCCACCACGGCACGAGCCGCCGGAGAATCCACAGGTGTGAGCAGCTCCGTATGCAAGGCTTTGCATTTTTCGAAGCACTCCGCCGTACGTGCCGGTTTCCCCTTGGTATCCACGCCCAGCAGATACCCGGAATGGTCGCAAAGGAAGTTGGGCAACACATTCACCGCCCGCTTCACAGGTGCCGGTACTTCGAGCTCCCGTGGTCTCCATTCTTTTTTCTTCCCGTTCTCCACCTCCACAAGCTGCGGATACACCTGCACGATGTCACCGTTGTCGTCCAGCTCTAAGGCATAGGACACCTTTTGCTTGCCCCAGCCGGGAGGCGCGATCTCGCCGGCTGCCACAAGGCTTTCGTAATACGAAACCAACGCTTGCAGGATCATCCGATCACCTCCTCTCGCCCCGGCACCTGCAGCACGCCATCCATTAGCTTGGCACGGAAAAACAGCGGCCGAATGTTTTCCGGATCACTATAGTCCATATCCCACAGCATGTAGCCCAGATCCTTTTCGCCCAGCAGCTCCGTGGGGCAAGGCGGCACCTCCGTACAGGGTGCAAAGTGGGCGGGAAATTCCCGGCAGCCGAAGTACGGCGTATGGAAGCACTGGCCTTTTTCCAGCCGCCGCTTCATGATGTCCTGGAACTTTCCGGCGTTGTCCGAAGGGGTCGCTTTATCGGTCATGACGAAATGCGCTTCGATCACATATGCCACATCCCGCAGTACCATAGCCGCCCGCTGTTGGATATCCTGAGAGGTGGCGATATACAGCTCCTCTCCACCGCCCTGCTCCATGACCCGGCGTACCTTAGAAGCCAAAATGGTGGATTTCACTTCATTGCGGCGGATATTGGCGAATCGAATGGGCCTGCACACCGTGACCGTATCCACCACCCAGAATAGCCCCGGATGCCAATAGATCGCATCCAGGATCCCCCGTGCAGCAGAAGGGGTCATCACGTCGTAGCTGACCCGTTCCGTCTTCATCTCCGGCCTTGTGAAGCACGCCATTTGTCCCCAGACAAGTATTTTCACAGACAAATGGGATCACTCCTTTCTTATGTATGATTTTGGTTACGATAGTATTATAGCACATCTTCTTGCATTTGTCATTCGCTTCATTGAAAAATAGAGTTAATTTATTGTGTAGGATTGTTTTCATCAAAAATGCATGAAATAAAGCGGCAACAATTGTTATTCCTGCCGGTTGACATTTGTTTTGTTCCCCTGTATAATAAGAAGGTCATCTGTTATCGCAGATGCGGATTGAAATATTGACTTATACAGTTAAGTAAGTCATCCGGGATACCCAGGGTGCTGATGGGACAAATCAGCAACTGCAAACCGGATCGAACAACAAAACAGGCGACATGCAACTTGTATTGGATGCCGTCTGTTTTTGTATGTTTAAGGGTCGAAAAGTATCTGTTTTTTTATCAGGCGATGTCTACAGGATGGGAAAATTGTTATCGTACTCGTTAAATATCGCTATCCAGCGACGAATGTCGGTACAGCAACCGCAGTATGTTTTATGTATGATTTCGTTGGTTGTATCCCCATAGATGCGCTGTTAAAAGCAGAAAAGGCATGGACAAAGTCACGCCTTTTCTAAAAAATTTAGTTCTTTCTGTCTTACGAGCACCGGCTCCCCACCGATGCTTTTCCTATTCTTACCCCCGCACGATCCGATAGCTTTTCCCCGCTAATTTTTCCGGTTCATACATCGCCTCCCCACGATTGACCAAAACCACCGTGCCATCGTCGTAGGTCACCCGGTATACCCCGTCTGCCAGCTTCTCATGCTTGTCCATGAAGCAGTATTGCAGATCCCGGCGGGTCTTGTATTCCGCATACGCCCGGGACAACGCCGCTACCCCATCTGCCATTTCCGTCGGTGTGCCACAGCGCATATCCTCGTCTCCCATCCAGTTCTTGCGCCCGGCCGATTCGGTCACAAAGCGGGAGTAATAATAGAAGCTGGGTCTGCCGCCGAATTCTACCTCCTCCAGCAGCGCATCCGCATCCTTGATGGGGTAGTTCACCGTGTTGGTGGAGGGATTGTGCAAAATGCTGCCGTGGTACACAAGCTGCCACAGGGGGATGTCCTCGTCACACAATGGATCCTTCCGGTTGCCGCCAAAGTGGATGTACAGGCCATAGTCCAGCACGTCGCTGAGATGGTCGAAGGCTCCCTCGGAGCTGATCCCGCCCAGCTTCTCCGTGGCGTACCGGAACAATTCTCGGTTCCACTGCACATCCTCTGTCCGGGTCATGGGATGGTTCGGGTCGGCGCATTTTCGTGGGGGTACCACGCCGATCACATCGATGTAATGCAGTCCCCGAAAGCCCAGCACCGCTACGTCGTCCAGCATCTGCCGGTTGATCTCGTCCGCAGCCTTGGGACAGGTGTTGTACATATTCCCGCCGCTCCAGGTGCCGCCACGCTGGAGAGAACCGTCCTTGCTTTTGCGCACCAGATCCTCCGTGAAGCAGTCGGCGATCCGGTAGGCATCGGAGTTGTTGGTGTGGCAGGTGATCTGGTAGCCCATGGACTTTGCCTTCTCGATCAGGTGTCTTAGCCCCGCCTCGCCGCCGATCCCTTCTTCCACCGGCAATGCCTGGGGCCAGCGTCCGTCATGCCCCCGCACGTTCCAGCCCACCAGACACAGCTCCGCCTTGTCGATCCCGGCAGCCTGCATTTCGTCCAGCAGCTCCTCTACCTTAGCGCAGTCACAGGCCGTGTACATGGGCGGCTCGGTGTCCAATGTCTGCTCCGGCACCGGGGACGGCACCGGCTTCCAACCCATGCGGATCCGGATATACGGTGCTTCTACGGCATAGGCAAGAGCTGGTCTATCCTTTGCCCGTTCCCGCAGCGGTACCAGGCCGTTTGCCAGCCGCATATGGCGATAGGCTCTTGCCATACCGGAATAGTCGGCATCCTCGCCGGTCAGGAAAATATAGGTCACTTCTACATTCTCCGGTGCGCCGTCTCCATCCAGCAGAAACCGGGGATAGGTGCGGTATTTTCCATCCCGGATATGTGCCATGACGATGCTGTCGGCTCTGTCCCCGGTGATGATCCCGGCAAAGGTGAAATCCTTGGTCTTTGCACCAAACAGCGGCATCAGCGGGGAGGTGGCTTGCTTTTCCACGTCGGCATGTCCCCGGAACCGACACAGCATATTCCCGGGGAAGACCATGTAGCCGTCCTCTCCCTCCTGTCCCGTGAAGAAGGCGGGCAGAAAGTCCAGGGTGTTGGTATCAGTCGGGATGCTGTCCCGTGCGATGGTGGCGATGATGCGGTCGTCTTTGGCTATGATCTGGGTGGGAACAGAAACGGTGGTGCCGTCTGTCCGGTGGGCATAGGATGTGGTATCCAAATGTTCTACAAAAGTACGAATGCACATGATAGCTTGCTCCTTTGTGATCGGTGTTGCTTCCTGCAAACAGTATACCACATTTTTCCCGCCTTGTCCACCCGTTTTTCGAAAACGCCGTTTCTCAAAAAAACAGCAAAAAAGGAGATTTGCGGTAGATTATTCATAAAATAACCATGACAGGTCAACAAAAATGTTGTATACTATATATCGACCACGTACCCGGTAGTGGGTACACCAAATCACGACAACATCCGTAGGAGTTTGCAATATGGACCCGAAAGAAAACAAACAAGAAGAAGAGATCGCCACGTCCAATGCGGCAAAGGTATTGGCGGCGCTGGACAAAGAACCGCAGCCTGCGGTGGAAGAAGCCGTACCCATGGGATTTGGGGCTAAACTATCCAATTTTTGGTATCACCACAAGTGGAAGGTCATCATCATATCGGCCTTTGCCTTTATCTTTATTTCGGTAGGCACACAGTTTGTGACCAAAGGCAACCCGGACATCCGGATCCTGTACGCCGGTCCCCTGTACTTCACGCCCAACCAAAGTGGTGCCGTGTCCACCTGCCTGTACGATCTTATGGACGACTACAACGGGGATGGGGAGAAAAAGATCGCCATCAACGATATTGTGTACATGACCGCCGACCAGATCCGAGAAGCCCAGGCGGACGCAGAGGCACACGGCGAAGAATTTGCGCTGGATCGCCAATCCAATGCCCAGACCGCCGAGCAGTTTACCTATGAAGTGATGGCGGGGGATTGTCTGCTGTGCTTCCTGGCACCGGATCAGTACCAGAGTGTCGCCGATGCGGAGGCCTTTGTGCCGCTGACGGAGATCTTTGACGTGATACCGGAGGGAGCAGTGGACGCATACGGTCTGCGGCTGTGTGAGACGAAATTCTACAAATATTATACGGCAGTGCAGGTATTTGGGGAAGATACTATTGTGGCACTGAAGCGGCTGACCACGGTGAACCAGATGAAGGGGGAGAAAATGGAAAAATCCCACGCCGACCACATGGATCTGTTCCGGAAGATCGGCACCTTCGAATATCCGGAGGGCTACACGCCACCGTCAGAAGAACCTGTGGAAGAATGAGTGGGATTTTTGGAAAAATTCGGGTGAAGCACTTGCAAAAGGGAGGAAACTGTGGTATACTATAGTGTACGTTTCCGTAGCTCAGCAGGATAGAGCGACCGCCTCCTAAGCGGTAGGTCGGGTGTTCGAATCACCTCGGGAACGGCAATCGCTACAGGCTGGTTACGGCTTGCGGCGATTTTTTTGTTTAAGCATAAAAAACAGCACAGCGATACTTTTCGTTCCCTGTGCTGTTTTTGTTTTACTTAGATATTATTATGCATAAAACCCATAGAGTACCATGGCGACCAACGCACGTGTGGCGTTATCCTGCGGGAGGATATTGCCGTCGATGTTCTCGATCAGGTTCGCACCGCACGCCCACTGCATAGCGGGGATGGCATATTCTGCAATATCTGCGAAATCTTCGTAGCTGAGAATATTTGTGTCTTCGCCAATGCTCAGGTCGTAGCCTAAGAATTCAGCGTACCGGTAGAAGATCGTTACCAGCTGTTCTCTTGTGAGTTCGTCATCCGGTGCGAATTCGGTTTCGGTAATGCCGTTGATCAGACCAATGGATCTTGCCCAAACCACGGCATTGTAGTACCATGCGTCATTTGCTACGTCCACGAACGGATTTGCTTCGTCCATCACAGGCGCACCGGCGGCACGGTAGAGAACCGTCACCAGCATAGCTCTGGTCAAGCCTTCGTTTGGCGCAAAGGTGTTCTCAGACATGCCGTTCATGTAGCCGTTTTCGTAGACGAATTTGATTGCATCATAGAATGCATCGGATTCCGAAATATCGGAGAAGGGGTTTTCCCACGCAGGCTCGACTTCTTCAACAGGCTCCGTTTCTTCCGGCTCCGGTTCTACTTCAACAGGCTCATCCTTCTTCTTATTCGCTTCCACGATCTTGTCGATCAGCTCCCAACCTTCCCAGGTGGGCAGGAAACTGCTGGACATAATTTGCCACTGGGCATAGACTGTGGTGTGTTCGGTGAAGATCGTGTCGGTGGTGACCATTTCGCCATCTTCGGTGAACCAACCCAGGAAGCTGTGGTTCTTCCGGGTCGGGGTGGGGATGTTGGTCAGCTTGCCTTCCGCATCCGTGGTGGCAGTCGTTGTGTCCACTGTGCCGCCGTTGGGATCGAAGGTGATGGTGCGGGCGTTGGGCGTAAACTGTGCGTACAGTGTGGTATTATCCGCAGCAATGGTGGTCACACGTTCGCCGCCGGTTTGTGCCGTGTACCAGCCGGCAAAGGCGTAGCCGTCCAGGACAGGAGCGGCAATCGTAATCTCGCCGCTGTTGGCATACGCAACTGTGCTGTCACCATTCACCACAAGGTTGACTGTATAGACCTTGTTGCTGCCGGTCTCGTTGGCGAATACGGGGGAGATGTCCGTGCCGAGTGTCTGGCCCCAGATATGCTCGGTCAGCGTGCCTTGCAGAAGGTATGCCACCTCGCCGCTTGCAAACTCGCCAGCTGTTTTTGCGGTTGTTGTGTCGGTGCCACGGTCAACTTCACCTATTCCTTTTTCGCAGGAGGTATCAAGGTAGTAGCAGTTTTCTACAGTTTCAGCATCCATGTCACCAACAACTCCGCCAACAACATCACCTGTACCGCTGACTGTGCCGGTGTTGTAGCAGTTTTCTACTACTGCTGGTCTATAATGCATGTTACCAACAACTCCGCCAACATTAGTGTCACCTCTGACTGTGCCGGTGTTGTAGCAGTTTGTTACTGTTCCATCATCCAAGTAACCAACAACTCCGCCAACATTAGTATCACCGCTGACTTTGCCAGTATTGT
>CAYXBQ010000005.1:0-118229 GCA_964463375.1 uncultured Ruminococcus sp.
CGGCAGCTACCCTATGTCAGTAATGTTCTCATACTGTCTTATTGGAAACTACCTTCATGGGAACACCTGCTTTTGTTATTTCTATGTAGAAATATAATTACAGCTTTGCCAGAGCCTGTTCCAGGTCGGCGATGATGTCTTCTGCGTCCTCGATACCCACAGACAGGCGGATCAGCTCCGGGCTTACACCGCAGGCTTCCAGCTGTTCATCGGTGAGCTGCCGGTGGGTGGTGGATGCAGGATGCAGCAGGCAGGTACGGCTGTCGGCCACATGGGTCACGATGGCGGCCATCTGCATACCGTCCATCACACGGGTAGCCGCTTCTCTGCCACCGACGACACCAAAGGATACTACGCCACTGGAACCGTTTGGCAGATACTTCTGTGCCAGTGCATAGTACTTGTTGGAAGGCAGACCGGGATAGCTTACCCAGGATACCTTCGGATGGTTTTCCAGATACTCTGCAACCTTCTGTGCGTTGGCACAATGCTGCTTAACACGCAGAGCGAGGGTTTCCAGACCCAGATTCAGCAGGAACGCATTCATGGGAGCCTGGATGGAACCGAGGTCACGCATCATCTGTGCCGTAGCCTTGGTGATATACGCACCCTTGCCGAACCGTTCGGTATAGGTGATACCGTGGTAGGATTCGTCAGGCGTACACAGGCCGGGGAACTTGTCGGCGTACTTGGTCCAGTCAAAGTTGCCGCTGTCCACGATACAGCCACCAACTGTAGCTGCATGACCATCCATGTACTTGGTGGTGGAGTGAGTCACGATGTCGGCACCAAATTCGAAGGGATGGCAGTTGATGGGCGTGGGGAAGGTATTGTCCACGATCAGCGGCACACCGATCTTATGGGCAGCGGTGGCAAAGGTCTCGATATCCAGCACCACCAGAGAGGGGTTGGACAGCGTTTCGGCAAATACGCACTTGGTGTTAGGCTTGGCTGCTGCTAAGATCTCGTCTTCCGTGGAATCGGGAGAGATGAAGGTGACGTCATAGCCCATTTTCCGCATGGTCACGTCCAGCAGGTTGAAGGTACCGCCGTAGATGGCAGCAGAGGCGATGATATGGTCGCCGGCAGATGCGATATTCACCATAGAGAAGAAGGAGGCCGCTTGTCCGGAGGAGGTCAGCATGGCAGCCACGCCGCCTTCCAGGTCACAGATCTTGGCTGCAACGGCATCGTTGGTGGGGTTTTGCAGCCGGGTGTAGAAGTAACCGTTTGCTTCCAGGTCAAACAGCTTTCCCATTTCCTCGCTGGATTCGTACTTGAAAGTGGTGCTCTGGGTGATGGGCAGGATACGGGGTTCGCCGTTTTTCGGTGTGTAACCGCTCTGTACGCATTTGGTACCGATCTTATAGGATGACATACTTGTTTCCTCCGTTATGGCAAATAGATATAGAATTATTCGGGTTTATAGCTGTCCTTCAGAGATACGATCCGGTTGAAGGTACCGGGGTTCTTGGTGTCCTTAGCAAAGTATCCGATCCGCACGAACTGGAACTTTTCGCCAGGTGCAGCAGCATCCAACGCCGGTTCCACCTTGATACCGGAACGCTTCACAGCGGAAGTGGGGTTCAGGTAGTCCATGTAGGTCTTCCCTTCCGGCAGGTCGTTCATGTTTTCCTCGGTGAATAGGCGGTCGTACAGGATCGCATCGGCATCCTTGGCGTAGGTCGCAGACAGCCAGTGAATGGTACCCTTGACCTTCCGGTCGGTGGGCGTACCGGTCCCGGTCTCCAGGTCGGCTGTGCAGTGGATCTCCTGGATAGAACCGTCTTCGTTCTTCACGATGTCACCGCACTTGATGATGTAGGAGCTCATGAGACGCACTTCTCCACCGGGCTTGAGACGGAAGAACTTCGGCGGCGGTACCTCGGCAAAGTCGTCCCCATCGATATACAGCTCCTTGGTGAACGGCACCTGTCTGGTACCTGCTTCGGGATCGTTGGGATTGTTGGTGATGTCAAAGTATTCTACCTTGTCTTCCGGGTAGTTGTCGATGACGATCTTGATGGGATTCAGCACAGCGATCCGGCGGCTTGCCTTCTGGTTCAGCTCTTCCCGGATGCAGTGCTCCAAGAGACCGATGTTGACCATGCTGTTTGCCTTGGAAACGCCGATCCGTTCGATGAAGTCCAGAATGGCTTCAGGGGTATAGCCACGTCTGCGCAAACCGCACAGGGTAGGCATTCTGGGGTCGTCCCAGCCGTCCACGATACCGTTTTCCACCAGATACCGCAGGTGTCTCTTGGACAGAACGGTGTTGGTAATGTTCAGGCGGGCAAACTCGATCTGCCGGGGCGTGGAGGGCACGTCACAATGCTCGATGACCCAGTTGTACAGCGGTCTGTGGTCCTCGTATTCCAGAGAGCAAAGGCTGTGGGTGATGCCTTCCAGTGCGTCTTGGATGGGATGGGCAAAGTCGTACATGGGGAAGATACACCACTTGGTCCCCTGTCTGTGGTGTTCGATATAGCGGATCCGGTACAGCACAGGGTCACGCATATTGAAGTTACCGGAAGCAAGGTCGATCTTGGCACGGAGGGTGTACTTGCCTTCCGGGAATTCGCCGTTCCGCATCCGGTGGAACAGGTCTAAGCTTTCTTCCATGGGTCTGTCGCGGAAGGGAGAGATAGCGGGATGGGTCAGGTCCCCACGATATTCCTTGAACTGTTCGGGAGTCAGCTCACACACATACGCATCCCCTTTGCGGATCAGCTCCTCAGCCAGCTCGTAGGTCTTTTCAAAATAATCGGAACCATAGTAGAACCGATCGCCCCAGTCGAAGCCCAGCCAGTGGATATCTTCCATGATGGCTTCTACGAATTCGGTGTCTTCCTTGGCAGGGTTGGTGTCGTCCATCCGCAGATTGCACAGGCCGCCGTACTTTTTGGCAGTGCCAAAGTCGATGATCAGCGCCTTGCAGTGACCGATGTGCAGGTATCCATTGGGTTCCGGGGGAAAACGGGTGTGGACGGTCTTGGTCTTTCCGGCGGCGATATCCTCGTCGATAAAGTCATGAATAAAATTGGATGTATTTTCAGCCATAATAACCTCTCGCTATTTGCAGCGTATTTTTACAGGGATTCCAGCATGGATGCGATTCTGGCTTTGACTCTGTCAGCGCCCAGGATCTGCATCACGGCGTACATATCGGGGGAGTTCAGCTTACCGGTGACGGCCACACGGATGAACATGGACACATCCGCCACACTGCCCTTGAAGGCGGCGGGATCGGCCTTATATGCCTTCATGTCCGCAGTATACCCCAGTCCTTCCCCGATCTGCTGGATCTTGCCGAACCAGGTGTTCATGTCGTCAGCCGGATCGTAGGATCCTGTGAAGGCTTGCAGAACCGTCTTAATATCTGCCTTGTCGCAGTTTTCCGGGTAGCTGTCCTCAATGGTAAAGAAGTCATCGAAGAAGAATCCCATGTAGGGCTTTACGTCCTTCCAAGTGGTCAGGTCCTTTCTGGGCTTCTTACCGCCTCTGCCAATGGCAAAGATGGACTTGGTGTAGGCAGGATCGGCGGTCATAGCAGCGCCAAAGGCAGGATCGAATTCCAACATCCAGTCGGCAGCACGGTCGTAGATCTCATCGGCAGTCATACGAGACAGCACATTTTTGGATACGTCTGCCAGCTTGGTGTAGTCATAGAGGCAGCCGGATACAGCCATCTTCTTGATATTGAAGGGGAAATCTAGGTAGCTCTTTTGGGGATTCTGTGCGTGCCATTCCTCAAAGTTGGAGTTGAGCAGGGTCAGCAGGTATTCCCAAACACATTCGGTAGCATAGCCCATGCTGCGGTAGTCCTCCATCTTGGCACCCATATCTCGCTTGGACAGCTTCTTTTTGCCACCGTTTTCATCTGCCTTCAGGATCTGTGCAGTGTGCAGATATTTCGGCATCTTGAAGCCCAGATACTGGAACAGCTGGATGTGCTTGGGCAGGCTGGGCAGCCAATCTTCGCCACGGATCACATGGGTGGTCTTCATCAGGTGATCGTCTACGGCGTGGGCAAAGTGATAGGTGGGGATACCATCCGATTTCAGCAGTACGAAGTCCTCATCGTTTTCCGGTACTTCCAGATTGCCCTTGACCAGGTCGGTGAACTTGGTCTTCTTCTCCGGGTCACCGTTTGCCAGAATGCGGATCACAAAGGGGTCACCCTTTTTCAGGTGCTCTTCCACTTCCTCGATGGTGAACTGTCTCTGGGCCAACATGGCAGCCCGCTTCTGTTCGGCGGCAACGTGCCAGTCGGTGTTCTGGATCTCGGCCTTCTTATCGGTGTTCTGGATCTCTTCCAGCTCTTCTTCCGTAGAGAAGCAAGGGTATGCCTTTCCTTCTGCTACCAGCTTCTTGGCGTACACGTGGTACAGCTCTGCTCTTTGGCTCTGCTTGTAGGGACCATAGGCACCCTTTTCGACTACTTCCCCGTTTTCGTCCAGCATGAGACCTTCATCATAGGTCACGCCATAAGCAGACAGGGTATTGATCAGTGCTTCCACAGCACCCTTGATCTCACGCCGTCCATCGGTATCTTCGATACGCAGGAAGAACACACCGCCGGACTGGTGTGCCAGACGCTCGTCTACTACGGTCTGGTACATACCGCCGAAATGGACAAAGCCTGTGGGGCTGGGGGCAAACCGGGTCACCTTGGCACCTTCCGGCAGATCTCTTGCCGGGTACCGAGCTTCTACCTCATCGATGGTCAGTTTTACGTTCGGAAACAGCAAATCTGCTAAATACGGATAATCCATATTCTATAACTCCTTTTTTCATGGGAAATACAACGAAATCCCACTTCGCATTTTTCATGGTTATTTGGATTTATTATACCACATTTTATTCAAATCGTCTATATAAAATTTACCGATTTTCAGCCAAAATCTGGGGTTCTCTTACGCCAGTTTGTATTGAAAACGACTTTTTCAGCCGGAATGAAAACAGTTTTCTCGATATTCATACTTTTCTGTTGATTTTTGCGGCTCTTTATGGTACACTATAAACAGATAGGATACGAGATGTATACAGGAGTTTTCTATGAGCGAAAATACAAAAAAATTCAGAAATGCCATGGGCGGGTACAATAAAGAGGATGTAAACGCCTTTATCCAGGAAACCGATCTGGCGAACCGAGAAAAACAGGATGCTCTGCAAAAAGAGCTGGACATATTGACGACCGAGCAAGGGACATGGCTGGCAGAGAAGGAACAGCTGCAAGCTGAAATGGCAAAATTGCAGACTGCGGTAGAGGAACAACAGCAGCAGCTGGAAACGCAGGCAGAAACGATCCGGTGTTTGCAGCAGCAGGTAGAGGAGAAAGAAACCATTCTGGAAGCCAATATGGCAGAAAAAGCCAAGCTTGCCGAACAGGTGGAGCAACAAGCCAAAACCATTCCAGAACTTCAGGGAAAATTGGCTACGGCAGAAGCAGCTTGTGCGGAAGCAGAAAAAGCATTGGCTGCCACAAAAGCAGAAGCAGAAACGGCGTTGACGGCAGAAAAGGAACGGGCGGCAAAGGAGATCGACCGGATCAAGGCGGCCTATTTGGAGGAAGAAGACGGCGCTGGCTACAAGATCCGGATGTATGATCGGATCAGCGGGCAGATCGGCGATATTCTGCTGGGTGCAAACCGGGATGCGGACGATATCCTGTGTAGTGCCAAGGAAGAAGCGGAACGGCTACGGACAGAAACGGCGGATACGCTGGCACAGGAACGCAGTGCTGTACAGGCCGAACTGGAGCAGCTGCAGGCAGATACAAAGGCAGAGGCTATGTGTGTACGCAAAAAGCTCTCGGAAACAGCAGGAACGCTGTTAGCAGATATTTCCGGGGAAATGCATTTGAATATCGAAAACTGCCTGAAGGAGCTGTCTACCTGCATGACGGAAGTGGAAAGCGATACGGAAACATTATTCCAAACGATGCAGCGGCGGTATCAGGAGATGAACGAACGGATCCAGTATTATCAAAGCTGTATGCAGGAGCATATCGATGCACGTTTAACGGAAATGGATGAACAGTATGCGATCCGGGAAAGCGGGCGTGAGAACTGATGGAGCTGCAGGCGCAAATGATCGGGGAGCGGATCCGGCAGCTGCGCAAAAAGCGAGGACTGACCCAAAAGGAGCTGGCGGGCGAGCAAATGACCAGAAATATGCTCAGTCTGATCGAAACAGGCAGTGCGCTTCCCTCCCTGTCCAATTTGGCATACCTGTCCAACATGCTGGAGGTGCCTGTCGATTATTTCTTTTCCAATACGGAAGAGGATGAAGGACGCTATATCAAGCTGTCCGTTATCGATGGCTTGCAGCAGTCCTACCGGGAGGAACGCTATGCCGATTGCGTCACACAGATCCAGGCGATGCCATCCTCGGCAGTGGATGATGAGGTGGCGTTGATCGGTGCCCATGCCGGTCTTTGCATCGCTTTAGAAAGTGCGGCGGCATATGAGCTGAAGACGGCATCTCTGCATCTGAAGAATGCACAGGAATATGCCCAGCGAACCGTATATGCCAGCGAAGATCTGCGAAAGGCCATTGCATACTACAAAGACCTATTTGCCCTGCTGCCGGTATCGCAGGAATTTCCGGAGCGTGTCACAGACCTTCGATATGCCAGCGGTTATATTCCGCCGGAAATGCTGTTGTATCTGGGATCGCTGCGTTTGGTAAGTCGTGGTGCTGTCAGTGGAAAAGAATTTCCCAAGGATTCCCCTGCTGCACGACATATCCAAGCATTGGCTGCGCTGGCCTCTAACCGGACAGATCTGGCTGTGCGGCTGCTGCGAGAGCTGGCACAGGACAATGCACTTCCCTTTTTCATGCGGTTCCGGGTATATTGTGACCTGGAGGATGCGGCAGGCGGTGCCGGCGAATATCGGATCGCATACATGGCGGCCAGAAAAAAGTTGGATCTATTGGAAAACGCAAAAAAATAGAAAAGGAGCATAGGTATGACGACAAAAGAATGGGCAAGAAAGCAGGCGCAGGAGCTGGTGAGCCGTATGACGGTGGAAGAAAAGATCTCGCAGCTTTTGTACAATTCTCCTGCCATCGAACGGCTGGGGATCGAAGAATACAACTGGTGGAACGAAGCTTCTCATGGACTGGCCCGTTCCGGGATGGCTACGGTATTTCCCCATGCCATTGGGCTGGCTGCCACGTTTGACACTGCTCTTTTGCAGCAGGTAGGCGATGCGGTATCCACAGAAGCCAGAGCAAAGTATAACAACAGTATTGCCCACAACGACAGAGATATTTATAAAGGACTGACATTCTGGACACCCAATATCAATATCTTCCGAGATCCTCGCTGGGGCAGAGGCCAGGAAACCTTTGGAGAAGACCCGTACCTAACTTCTGTTTTGGCCATGTCCTATATCGATGGCTTGCAGGGGGATGGAGAGTATCTAAAATCCGCAGCCTGTGCCAAGCATTTTGCCGTACATTCCGGACCGGAGGCACTACGTCACCAGTTCAATGCGGAGGTGTCTGACAAGGATCTGTGGGAGACCTATCTGCCCGCCTTCTATTGGTCGGTGCAGGATGGTGTAGCCGGTGTTATGGGCGCATACAACCGCACCAATGGGTATCCCTGCTGTGCACACCCTACCCTGATGCAGGAGATTTTGCGGGATAGCTGGGGCTTTGACGGATACTTTGTGTCCGACTGCTGGGCAATATCCGATATTTGCAAATTCCATCACTACACCGATACCATGACAGAAGCAGCAGCTTTGGCGATCCAGGCGGGCTGTGACTTGAATTGTGGCGATACCTACCACCATTTGTTGGAAGCCTACGAACAGGATCGGATCACGGAGGAAGATATCACCCGTGCGGCGGAAAATGTCTTCACCATCCGGTATCGCTTGGGCGAATTTGCTGTGGAGCGTCCCTATGCCGATATTCCCTTTGAGAAGCTGGACTGCGCAGAACACCGGGCGTTGAACCTGCAAGCAGCGGAAGAATCCATTGTGCTGCTGAAAAATGATGATTACCTACCATTAGATGTACACACGATGCAGAATATCGCTGTGATCGGTCCCAATGCTATGTCGGTCGTGGCTCTGGAAGGCAACTATAACGGTATGGCTTCGGAATATATCACGGTAGCAGACGGTGTACGGCGGGTCTTCACGGATGCCAATGTGCGGGTCGCAAAGGGTACCAATATCTGGCTGGACAAGCGGAACGACTGTACCGGCTTTGCCAATATGATCAGCGAAGGGATCGCCTATGCCCAACATGCAGACGTTACGATCCTGTGCTTAGGTCTGGACTGCCATATCGAAGGCGAAGAAACCGGTGTGCACAACGAATATTTTGACAACGGCGATAAGGTGCAGCTTGGTCTGCCGAAGACACAGATGGATCTGGCAGAAGCGGTATGCGATGTTTGCGACAATGTGATCGTGGTGGTGTTGGCGGGCAGTGCAGTGACGCTCAGCGAAAAACTGACCCGTCATGCCAAAGCGATCCTCCATGGTTGGTATCCCGGTGCGGTTGGCGGACTGGCGATCGCTCGGCTGATAGGTGGTCTTTGTTCCCCCAGTGGACGACTGCCGGTCACCTTCTATCGGCAGATCGAGGACATCCCCGCCTTTACTGATTATCGTATGGAAGGCCGTACCTATCGCTATTTCCATGGAGAACCGTTGTATCCCTTTGGCTATGGTCTGTCCTACACCCATTTCCGGTACACCTCTCCTACGGTGACTGCGGAAACAGAAGATACACTGACCTTGACAGTCTCCCTGACCAACACAGGAAAGATGGAGGGGATCGAAAAGGTGCAGGTGTACAGCAGTTTTGCGGATTCTCGGACATCCACACCGATCTGTCAGCTCTGCGGCGTACAGGCTGTTCGTCTGGCACCTGGTGAAGAAGCTACCGTTACGCTGACGATACAGAAGTATTGGCTGCAGGCTGTGCTGGACGATGGTGCCAGAGTGACACCGGATGGAAAGGTCACGCTGACCATCGGTGGACACCAGCCGGATGCACGAAGCACTGCGCTGTGTGCAGACACCTGTGTGACGCTGGCTCTGTAATACAAACAAAAACGGCACGATCTGTTTGCAATGTACATCGTACAGGACAACAGACGTGCCGTTTTTTTGTTTTTGCTCAAACTCTGTCCGGATACCGTTCCGCTGTGATGATCCCATCCTGCACGTGTAGCTTGCAGATACGTGCTGTGCGACGATCTCCCGTCAGCTGTGGATCAAGTTCGAGATCCCGTGCATGGTAGACAGCGTAGAACTCCCCTTGGTAAAACAGCACGCTGTGGTGTCCTACACCTTCTTCATAGGCATTGCCCATCATGACCGGTGCAAATTTTCCATCGGCAGTGTGTTTGACAAAATCTACCTTTGTCAGGTCCTGCTCATCTGTGTGGGCAGCGGCATATCCAATATGGTATGTATCATTCTGGTAGCAAGCACCGCTGTACATCACATATTGCCAGCCATCCTTCCGAAACCAGAAAGGCCCTTCGATGGTGTGCCAGTTTCGTCCATCGCCATACCGATCCCGCATAAAGATCTCTTCATCAAAGGTAGGAACGATCACTTCCTTGGGTTCGTATGCCGGTGTGTATGGATCCAGCAGACGATCTACAAACACACGGGTGCCGATCCGGTCGGTGTTGGTGTTGTCCTCGGCATACCACAGAAACAGCCCTGCCTCCGTCTGTACCACATGAGAATCGATGGAAAAATGGTCGAACAGACACTTGGCATCAGTGAAGGGACCGGTAGGAGAAGCGGCCTTTGCCACATGGAGAAATTGGAAGATCCCCGCATCCTCACAGGACACGTACAGATAGTACCATGCGCCGATCCGAATGACACTGGGTGCCCAATAATTTTTGTGGGTACCGATGGTGCAAACGATCCCCCTATACTGCCATTCTCCGAAGGGGTCATGGGCTACGTAGGCTTCCACCCCATCGGCTGCGGTCACATAGAGATAAAACGTTCCGTTGTCCTCAAATATGAACGGATCCGGCTGGCTGCGATGGCAGTTCCCAAATTGTAATTTCATGCACGTTCCTCCTGATTCATTGTCCTTTTCGATACTGCGTTTTTTTGTTCATGTTCATGGTCGTAGCATAAGCGATCGGAAAGACCGCTCTTGCACCGCCCTGTACCAGTGCATTTCCGGCTGCACGTATGGTAGAACCGGTGGTGATGATGTCATCGAGCAACAGAACACGACATCCCGCCGGTACACGACGTGGCGTGAACGCATCGGCCATATTGGCGGCACGGGCTGCGATATCCGTCATTTTCTTCTGTTCCGCACCACCTGTTCGCTTCAGCATACGCCGCACCGGGATCCCCAGCTTTTTCCCCAATTGCTTGGCGATCTCCTCACACTGGTCAAAGCCGTATTTTTGATACCCTTCCTCCGAGCGAGGCGGATAGGTCAAATACCAGCCTTCCCGTTTCTCCGGTGGCAGCAATGGAGACAGATCCGCCGCCAGCCGTTCGGCGATATATCCAGACAAAGCGGGGTTGTTTCGTTTTTTACAGGCCAAAAGCAGGGGCTCTGTACACCGCATATATGTCTTGCCTACGTCCAGCTCCTGATTGCCAACGGGCAGATACCAGGTATGCGCCAGCCAGGTCCGGCCGGATAGGAATATGGGCATGGGCGACAGATTCATGTGGCCACAGAGACATTGCGATGCTGGTCTGCCACAGTCCGGACATGGGAGTGCCGCTTCAGCTGTCAGATTGGCTAAACAGTCGTTGCATAGGGATAGCGGCTTTTGCATAGGTACACGGCAAACCGGACAGTCCGGGTCACTGACGACGGATAAAATAAATACTGCAAGTTGGTGTAATATATCCATATTCATTTGATACATTTGTTATATGATAACGAAAAAGCAGACTACCCCGTGATGGAATAGTCTGCACATTCTCCTGGGGTAGCAGGATTCGGACCTGCGAATGCAGCAGTCAAAGTGCTGTGTCTTACCGCTTGACGATACCCCAATGTTTACTTGTACATTATAGCACAAGTTAAGGGAATTGTCAAGAGGGATTTACACTTTTTTCTGGCGTACCTTTTGATTTTTCAGTGTTACCCTTATGCCAATGTGACTTTCCGCAGTGTCGTCTTATTCAGGCAGCCACCTTCTTCCGTTCCACCACTGCAATAGGCCAGCAGCATGGTCCCCGCATCGCAGAAATGCATGGCTGGATAACAGAACCCACGAGTGGGATCGTCCTCTAAGATCACCGGCGGATCAAAATGCACACCATCTGCCGAGGTAGCCATCACCAACGGATTTCGACCACCGGTCCATACCTTGGACTTAGGACGCAGCGGATACTCCGGAATGGGGTTCCAAATGGCGTAAAACCGTCCATCATAGGGGTTCTGCTTGATGAGCATGGGAGAGGCCGGGGAGGAGAATTGGGACGGCTGGGGTATGAACCAATGGTCACCACCGTCCAGAGACACCGTTTCGTATTGGTACATCCTATCGGTGCGGGCATAGCAATACAGTGTACCGCCCGGCAGCTGTACCAATCCCGGCTCCTGCAGACCCGTGTTGGAATAGGTATCGTTCAGATGCAATACCGCACGGTTTTGTGTCCAGGTATGCCCATCATCGTGGGAGACAAAGAAGTATACGCTGGAGCGCATATCACAGCATTCCCGATCGTCCGGCATATATTGGATGGAAGACGGATGCTTAGCCGCTGGGATCACCCAGGTACCGTCTGCCAAATGGGCAATGCGGTCATTGTTGATCACGAAATAGCCCGGATACCCCTGGGGCAGACAACGCACTTCGCCGCAGGGATGGGAGAAATCGCCCTTGTACCGGCGCAGGATCACCTCAGAGGTAAGTCCCGGATGCTTTAACAGATAAAACAGTCCTATATCGCCGTTGTTCATGCGCCGCAGTGTCACGCTCATCACGTTCTTTTCGCCGTATTCCTCTGCTTGTACCAGGGTTTCATAATGCTCGGTATCCCAGCTGTCACCGTTGTCGTAGGAATAGATCACGCAGACCGCACAGGCAGCGTGGTCATCGGCACTGTCCGCATGATACCGGCTGTAGGCAAAGGCGATACGACCGTCTTCCAGAGGCAAAAAGGAGCCTTCGCTGTTTCGGGGATTGCCAGCACCGGGGCGTAGCTCTCCTGTTATGATCGAATTTTGTATCTGCATAGTTATATCCTTATGTTGCTTTTTCAAATTTCCAGCGTAATACTGCCGCTGTCTAAGAAAGGATTTTCTGCATACAGACGCAGTGTGCCATGCTCCTTCCCCAGCCGTACAGCCACGCTGATCCGACCGGCACGCATTTGACGATCACGAGAAGCAAGCGGCGTATGGTCGCTGATATCGGAACCGGTCCCCACGATCGTACCCAGGTGGTTGGCTGTGAACCGTACCATAACCGCACCATCCGGGATCTCACGTCCCATATCGTCCAGCACCACACAGGTGAACAGCGCAATATCCTGTCCGTTGGCAGTGCAATCGCCCAGATTTTCCGGGATCAGCGCCAGTTTTGCCGGTTTGCCGGTGGTCTCATGGGAGTCACAGCAAACTTCGACACCATCTCGATAGCCGATCACCTGGATCTTCCCCGGTGCATAGGGTACCTGCCACTGGGCATAGCCGTACTTCTCGACTCCTATCTTACCTTGGCTGTCTCCGTTCACGAACAGTTCAGCTGCATCACAGTTGGTGTATGCACGAACCGGTAACAGCTCGCCCTCTCTGCCACTGTGGTTCCAATGGGGCAGTAGATGGATCATCGATGCTTCTTGCCAGCAGGACTGGTTTTGCCAGAATGCATCTTTCTTTTGCAAGAATAGATCGATCGCACCGGACTGAGAGCACAGCCGTGGCCATACGGTCTCTCCACGATGCTCGAAGCCGATCCATTGGTAACCGCCCATGACCCATTTGCGTTCGGCTATGAATTTCCATGTGTCCTTTCGGCTACGGAACCAACTGTTGGTGTCCTTGTCCATGGCGTTGATATAGCCCTGATCCGGGTCGTCATCGTAATACCAACCTCTTGTGGTACCCGTTGCGCAGTTTTCGGAGGAGAATATCGCCTTATCCGGGAATTTTTCGTGTACAGCATCGTAATGCTGCAAGCCATAGTTGATCCCGATCACATCCAGATCGGCATATACCAGCGCATTGTCAGGTCGGTCACAGGCGGCCGTCACAGGTCTGCTGTCGTCCAGCTTGCGCACCTGGGCGATCATGGCCTTGGCAATGCGACTGCCCTGCTCTTTTGTGAAAATAGGTTCTTCGTTGCCGATGGACCAGAAGAATACAGATGGGTGGTTGCGGTCTCGCCGTACCAGCATACGCAGCGCTTCCATGGATTCCGGGTCACTGGAAAACCAGCGGGTCTCATCCATGACGATAAAGCCGGCTTCATCCAGTGCATCCATCAAAGCCTCTGCTTGCGGATAGTGGCTGGTACGATATCCATTAGCACCCATTTCCTGCATCAGGCGGACCTTGTGCCGGAAAATATTGTCCGATACTGCTTTGCCAACCAGTCCACAGTCGTAGTGTCCACACAACCCTTTGATCTTCACAGGCTTGTCATTGATAAACAGCCCCTGCTCCGGGTCACAGCGGAAACTGCGGCAGCCAAATCTTGTGGTGACGGTATCGATGGGTTCGTCGTTCTGGTACAGTGTGGTCTCGCAGGTGTACAGATACGGATCCGCTACATCCCAGCGATGCGTATTCTCCAGCACAGCCGTATAGGACAGTGTCGTTGTTTCCTGCATGGGACAATCCATGATGCAAGATGCTTCGGCGCAGGCATTGCCGTCTGCATCCCGGATCACGCTAACTGCACGAATGGTCGCATCGGCATAGGATTGGTTTTCCACTTCTGTCTGGATGATAATATCCCAGCTATCGTTTTGGCGGAGGACAGGCTTTGTATACACGCCCCACAGCGCCGTATGGATCGGTGCTGTCTTGATGAGCCATACGTGCCGATAGATACCGCCACCTTCGTACCACCAGCTTTCGTGGTGCTTGGTAGTCACATACACAGCGATCACATTGTCTTCCCCAAACTTGACAAAATCGGTGATGTCCACCGGGAAACTGTTGTACCCGCTAAAATTGTGCTTTAAGGGGCAGCCATTGCAGTAGATCACGCTTTCGGTGGCGATGCCATCAAAGAGCAACACGAGCCGGCGATCCCGGTCGTTGTCGTCCAAACGAAAATGCTTACGATACCAGGCACTGCCATAGGGCAGATAGCCTAAGGTATTGTTTTCGTCTTCGCAGAATGTGCCGGTGATCACATAATCGTGGGGCAGGTCCACCCGCTCCCATTTGTCACAGCAGAATTCCACACCGGGACGATAGTCGTCACTGCTGTCGTTGTAGCCTACCGCAGCGGCACCCCAGCGTTCCCGTTCCGTTTTGGCACTGGAGTAGATCGGCCCCTTCAGCGGTGGGCGTTTGCGCTCGATCTCCCCTTTGTGAAAAAGCCAGCCTTCATCAAATAAGATCTTCTCTCGCATGTGGTTTCCTCACTTTGCAAGCTGCTCACCAACGACCTTGCCAATGACCTGACCCATGCGGTAGAAGCCCAGATCGTTGGGGTGGCAGCCATCGACGGTGCAGCTATCCCGGAAATCTCCGGCGAACAGCAGCTCTCCATCGATGAAGTATACATTGTCGTCACCCTGCTCTTTTGCCTTTCTGTAGGTAGCGAAAACGGCATTTCGACGGGCAATGGAATCGGCATCCCCACGGAAATCCGGCTTGGTGACAAAGATGATCGGTGTCGTAGGATGGGCGGCACGGTAGGTCGTGTACAGCGGGTAATGGGTCTTTTCCAGATGCTCCGGGCTCGGTGCATTGTGGTCGTAGTCACACACGAATACAGAAGCATCCAACGAAGCTAAGTAGGCACATATCACCTCTTCCCCTCTGGCAGAACCGGAAAAGCCTAAGTTAATGTAGTCGGTATCCCACATTCTCTCAATAAAGCCCTGGTATGCGTTGCCGGGACGAGATGCACACCCACCCTGGGTGATGGAGGAGCCATAGTACAGCACAGGCTTTTCGTAGGTGTACGCTTGCGCCGCCTGGATCTGTGCATGCTTGGACAGACCGATGTACAGCTCGACGACACCATCGTACAGGGGCATATTGATGGTGTATGTGTTCATTTCTGCCGGCACATCGATGCAGGATTCGTATCCCTTGGTGAGCCCGGACGCAGGCATGAAGGTAGCGGTGTACTTCTGCTTGCCATCCACATACCGATACAGGTCAAAACCGGACTGCCCTGCCTTTGTGATGTGGGGCATGGTGCTACATTCGTTCATAACAGCCTTGATAGCGATATAGGGAGAATCGGTAGCAAACCGGATCCGTCCACCGGCTGTGTGCCACATCAGTCCTTCTACGCCGGTATTGGTGGCCTTGGCAACGTCCTGGGGCAGACGGTGGTATGGCATATCCAGCTCGGTCTCGCACAGGCCATGGATGGATATGGGCGCATCCTTGGGAGAGAGCCAAACGATGTCCTCCTTGTGAATAGCAGTTTCTACCTTTAGGTTCTTATCGATCTCTTCGATTCTCATATGAAAGCACTTCCTTTTCTGTTTTTGCAGTTGGTTGTCTATGTAGCTTACAGCCGGGAAAAGCATCCCTCTCTCGGCTGTGTGGTGGTTTCCTATGGGTCTATTATACCATGATGTACCGAAAAATGCAACTGTTTTTTGGCAGATATTTGAAATAGGCGTATGGATTTTGCTCTGTGATGGTACGATCGAACGAAGAGAAAATACAAAAAGAACGTTCGAGATCGCAGATCACAAACACGAAACTCAAACGTTCTATTTAAGAGATAATTTGCAAAGCAATTTTTGTGATCGTCGATCAGAATCGATAATTCACAGGCGACGCTTCCACCGAATAGGCTGCCAACGCTTCCCTGTCCACCTCGACCTGTGGCAGATAGCTGCGTACATATTCCATGAACAGCTCGCTGGATACCGTGGTATCAAAGTCATCAAAGAAATCCTTGTTGGCCTCGTTTTCCCAGGGCTTTTCGTCCATGGCAATGCGATAGATGTAGTGGGTGCCATAGTCGGAGTGGACCTTCTGCCAGGTGTTTTCTTCCAGAGAGAAGGCGGTGTCGATCACTGCATCGATGAAATCCATACTCTGCGACAGATAGTATCCGTTTGCATAGTAATGATCCTCCGAATAGGTATCGTACACATCCATAAAATCTTCCCCACCGGCCAGTGCCTCGTCGATGGCTGCAATGGTGGTATTTTTCTCTGCCACCATTTCTTCCGTCAGCGGTGCGGAGACCGCTTTGCCATTGGCATCGGTCTGCACATAGCCATCCTCGGTCAGCGGATAGTAGTAGGCGTCGTTGACGTACATATGAATGACATGGCAATAGTTTTCTTCCAGATATGCCTGCTTATCAGCATCTGTTGACGCCTGGGTGCCGTTTTCGCCATATAGATAATCGTAGAGATAGCTGCTCTTGTCCTGGTCGATATAAATGCTCGACAGCATTTTCAGATTGACCCCATACTGTGCCAGTTCTGCATTCAGCGCTTTTTTGTCTCCACCGGCATATTCATCCACCAGATCTTGCAAGTATGCATCTACATCCGCTTGCACAGAATCGGCGATGGTCAGTCCGGCTTTATCGAATTCTTCCATGCAGACCAGCGTCATCATAACGTTTTCTACCGTCATGTTGAACAGATACTCCTCTGCGGTCTGACCGTCAGGCAGGATGGTCTGGTAATAAGTACTGTTGTCCTTCATATCGCTATAGGTCTGCAAATAGATATTTTTATAGTACGACAGGTAATACTGGAATACATTTTCTGTGATCACCGAATCGCCATAGGACATGACGACCTTGCCGGTGCTGCACCCGGCCAGCCCCATGGGGGCAGAAGCGCAAATGAGAGCTGCTAACAGTGCTGTAAACCATTTTTTCATGCTTTTTCGTTTCCTTTCGTGGGGACATCCCGGAATGCCGCGTATTTTTCCAGAAGTTCCCGGATAAATTCTGTGTTTCGTTCGCCCTTTGGCAGCTTGACCATGATGTGCGGTGTATTGCCCAGCAGTACCTTGATCCCCGCTTTCGGGTATACAGCGGCCAGCATCGTCACCGGCTTTGCTTCCATTTCGATGGGATACAGGCGTATGGTGCCGTCGGATTCCTCGATCTTGCGAAGCCCTGCCTTGCCACCTACGGATTTGATATACCCGATCCGGCACAGGTTGACAGCCGCAGAGCCAGGCTCTCCATAGCGGTCACACAGCTCATCCAGCACGTCGTCGTAATCCTCGCTGGTCTCGATCCGGGCGATCTTTTTGTACATATCCATACGCTGGGGCGCAGAGGGGATATAGCTCTTGGAGAGAAATGCATCGCAGGTGATGTCCACGGTACATTCCGGCTTTGTCGGTATGACCTCGCCTTTTTCTTCAATGACCGCTTCGTTCAGCAGCTTCATGTACATATCATAGCCCACGGCATCCATGTGTCCGTGCTGTTCTGCACCCAACAGGTTGCCGGCACCACGGATCTCCAGGTCTCGCAGTGCGATCTTGAAACCGGCACCAAAGGCGGCGTATTCCCGTATGGCAGACAACCGCTTTTCTGCTACCTCCGACAGCACCTTGGATTTTTTGTAGGTGAAATACGCATAGGCACGACGGCTGGAACGACCCACACGTCCCCGGATCTGGTGGAGCTGAGACAGGCCATAATGGTCGGCGTTTTCGATGATCAGAGTATTGGCATTGGGAATATCCACACCGGTCTCGATGATCGTGGTGCAAACTAAGATATCCACATTTCCTTTGATCAGCTCTTCCCAGATCTCCTCGATCTCATCTCTGTCCATTTTTCCGTGTGCCACAGCGATCCGGGCATCCGGTATGGCTTTGCCGATACGGCTGGCTACATTGAAGATCCCTTCGATGTTGTTGTACATATAGAAGACCTGTCCGCCACGGCGCAATTCCCGGCGTATGGCCTCCATGATGACGGCATCGTCATATTCCAATACGTAGGTCTGCACAGGAGCACGCTGACCGGGGGCTTCTTCCAATACGCTCATATCTACGATACCGCCCATGGCCATATTCAAGGTACGGGGAATGGGCGTTGCGGTCAGCGTCAGAATATCGGCACCGGGACACAGCTGCTTCAGCTTTTCCTTTTGTGCCACGCCAAACCGCTGCTCCTCGTCGATGATGATCAGACCCAGGTCAGCGAATACCACGTCCTTGGAGATCAGCCGGTGGGTGCCGATGATGATGTCTACTTCTCCTCGGCGTACTTTCCGCAGTGTGGCTTGCTGCTGGGCCGGTGTACGGAACCGGGAGACCATATCGATCTGCACCGGAAAAGGACGCATACGACTGAGGAAGTTCTGGTAATGCTGGTAAGCAAGGATGGTGGTGGGTACCAAAATCGCCACCTGCTTGCCACTCATGACCGCTTTGAATGCCGCACGCATGGCCACCTCGGTCTTGCCGTAGCCAACGTCGCCGCAGAGCAGTCGATCCATGGGGTATCCGGCTTCCATGTCGGTGCGGATGTCGTTTATGGCACTGAGCTGACCATCGGTCTCCTCGTATTCAAAGGAGTCCGCAAATTCCCGGCACATCTCATCATCTGGATCAAACCGGAATCCGGCAGTACGTTTTCGGCGGGCGTACAGCTCGATCAGCTCTTTTGCCATTTCCTTGGTTGCCGCTTTGGCTTTTGCTTTGGCCTTGGTCCAGTCGGCACCACCCATTTTCGATAGCTTTACCATACCGGTATCCGATCCGGCACCAATGTACTTGGATACCTGATCCAGCTGATCCACCGGTAGATAGAGACTATCGCTTCCCGCATACTGGATGCGTACATAGTCACGGGAGCTGCCCGCTACCGTCAGGTTTTCCAGCCCGATATACCGTCCAATACCATAGGCCTGGTGTACCACCAGATCCCCCACTTCCAGGTCGGCATAGGAAAGGATGGCTTCTGTGGCGGTCTTTTTCTTTTTGCTGTTGCCACCACGCAATACCCTACCCAGCTTTACACTGCTGGCAGAAAAATCTAAGAAAACAAATTTCGGTGATACCATCTCGAAACCACCGGCGTATTCGCCCAGCATAGTGAACACGGTTCGGGGTGTTTTCATTAGGAATAGATCGTTCAGCGTATTTGCCCAGGTGTCGGATGCGGCGCTGTTGGAAATGGATGAGACCGTGTAGCCCTCCTCGGAGCAGGCCTCCAGTACGGATTTTTGCTCAGCCTCGGTGGCACACAGCACGATGGCTACACAGCCGTTTTCACTGTAGCTTTTGATGTCCTCCAACAGTAGCGACATTTTTCCCGCATAGGCCGGAACATGGCGGGTCACAAAGGCGAAATTCCCGGCGGCGGTCAGTCCCGGATGGGATCTCGCCAGAGCATCGATGAACACAGTGGGATAGTTGTCGCAGCGGCTGGTGATGCTTTCCCATTCCCTACAGTAGAATCCACCCTTGATCGGCGGCAGCTCGAAGTTTTCCAGCATATCCGTTACGCTTTGTTCCAGCAGGGTGAAGGACGCATTGGCTCGTTCTTCGGCAGCCGGTGCGTCTATGAGCAGCATCATACCATCGCAATAATCCAATAGGCAGCTGCCGTCCGGATACAGCATAGGCAGATATTTGTCGGCAAAGGGCATATCCATATTGTTTTCGACAGCGGTCAGCTCGGCAGAAAGCATGGTGCAGGCACGGGTGTACCGTTCGTCCGCTTCGTCGATCTTGCCGATCCGCTTGATCTGCCGCCGGATCAGCACAGCCAGTTCTTCCCGCATTTCTGCATCCACCAAGATCTCTCTGGCCGGTGGGATCAGGATCTCCCCATCCAAAGCTTCCGTGAACCGCTGGGTCTCTACGTCAAAATAGCCGGCTCGGTCGATCTCGTCTCCGAACAGCTCGATGCGGAGAGGGTGTGCCAATGGAGGATATACATCGATGATGCCGCCACGGATGGCAAACTGTCCGGCACCTTCCACCAGATCTACCCGTGTGTACCCGGAGCGCAGGAGCTTTTCTGTCATGTCTGCTGTGTCGATCAGATCGGTCATTTGCAGACACAGCATGGCATTTCCAAGAGTGTCCGGGGAGAGGGTGACCTGCAACAGTGCTTCGGCTGATGTACAGATCACCTCTGGCGTGTCCGGCATCTCGAAGGCACCGGTGGCGATCCCATAGAGTGCAGAAAGCACAGAAAGCCTCTCATTTTCAAACTCGTGAGAAGCAGTCATATTGTTGAAGTTGTATTCTCTTGTGGGATACAGTGCCGCACGGATTCCCGTGGCACACAAGAGGTTTCGATACCCGGCAGCTGTCTTGTCGTCGGTACACAGCAACAAAATCGGGTCGCCGGTGTCTCGGAAATCTTCGCAGAAGGTGCCTAAGAAGATCCGCTCTGCTCCTTCTGTCAAACCGCTGACATAGTAGGGCTTATACCGACCACGGTGGGGCATTTGCAGTGTCCGCACCAGCTCGTCATATTCCCGACTGCGGCGAAAAATATCTTTTAGTATTGTATAGTTCATATGTTTATTCCGTTTTCTCAGAGGTACTCGTACCTGTGGCAGGCTTCATGCCGTTGAACTTGCCCATGGCATCCTCGATTTTGCCCGCCATGATGAGCAGGATCGTGTCATAGGTGGCCTCCAGACAGGGATACATGGCCTTGCAGTCGGCATCGCTGAGCTTGCCCAAAACCCAGTCTGCCATATCGTATTCCCGGCTGGGCTTTTCGCCTACCCCAAGACGCACACGGGGAAACTGGTCGGTGTTCATAAGTGTGATGATGCTGCGCAGTCCCTTTTGTCCGCCGTCGGAACCGGACTTGCGGATCCGCATACAGCCGGGAGCAAAATTCACGTCGTCGGAGAACACGATGATCCGTTCCGGTGGGATCTTATAAAAATCGGCGGCTTCCTTGACCGCTTCGCCGGAGGCATTCATAAAGGTCTGCGGCTTCATGAATAGTACCCGTTTTCCATCGACCATGCCCTCTCCCACCAGCGATTTGAACCGCACACGTTTGATCGGGATATTGCATTTCTGGGAGAGATAGTCCATGGCCAAAAAACCGGCGTTGTGTCGGGTGCGGGCGTATTTGTCGCCGGGATTGCCCAGACCGCAAATGATATATTCCGGGGCACCGGCAGTCTCTGCACTACCGCTACTGCCGGACGATATTTTCTTAAAAAGCTCCATGATGTCTGCCATACTGTTTCCTCTTTCTTTACAGCGAAAAAAGCCCGTCCTTTTGGAATACGGGTGTGATGTGTTCTTTTCGTTGTCCATTATACCGTATATTTATGAAAAAATCAAGTGCTTTTTGCGGTGGGCATGTGAAATTTTCTACGATATGCTGCGTAGCTGATCACATCTTCTCCGGCAAGGTCAGGCTCTCTCCTTCTTCCATTTTATGGATCCTGTGCCGGTAGGGTTCACTGCTGGGGTCGGCACACAAACGGTCGGCAATTTCTGTGGAACCAAAATAGTGCATGGGGATCACGGTGTCCATATCGAAATGGCGCAGGTAGTAATCGATATTGCAGAAGGCGGCATCCCCTTGGCGGTTGTCCAATGTGAGAAATGCCACGTCGATATGGTGCTCTTGCAACGGTTTGGTGTATTCCATGTACCGCCGCATCATGGCAAAGGACTGGCTCTTCTCCATGCCCGACCAGAGCCACAGACTGAGATCCCCGGCATGGTAGATGGTGTGTCCGTCGCAGGTCACTATAAACGCCACGCCGCAGTCGGTGGAACGCAGGGTCTGGATGGCACAGTCGGCAACGGTCAGGGTCACATCGTGTTTGATGGAATGATAGTCTGTCACGCCATAATGCTCCGGCAGCGAACGGGAGATGTCGTGGGACAAAATATAGTGAACATCCGGGTGAGGGTTGCATATACTGAACACTGAGCCGTTCATATGGTCCGGATGGTGGTGACTGGCGAAAACAAGCAGCGTTTTATCCTGTGCCAAAGGCGGCACGGTGCCTGTGTAATAATCGAACAGCAGCAGGTGTGATTCTGTTTCCACAAGAAAACCGCTGTGGCCGAGATAGGTGATCTGCATAGTATAGTCTCCGTTTCTGTTTGGCTTTCAGAGATAGTATACCACGTTCCGGGGTTCTTGACAAGTATTTTTAGCGGAAAAATCGGGAGAGGATGTGAATGAACCGTGAAATTCCGGAAAAATCTTTCCATAGCCCTTTACAAGTCGAGAAATTTATGGTATGATAGACATAACACCATGCGCAGGTATGCTGTGTGTCAAAAAAAGAAAGGATCCTACTTAGATATGGGACTTATCGAAATTCTGAAGCATTTTAACATTTATGTGGAACCCACCATTTACGGAAACGGGCACATCAATGACACTTATATCGTGCATTCCGATCCGAAATATATTCTCCAGCGGATCAACAAGAATGTGTTCACCGACCCGCCGGCTATGATGGAAAACATCATCGGTGTTACCAGATTCCTGCGGGAAAAGATCCAGGCGGCCGGCGGTGACCCGGATAGAGAGACCTTGAAGTTCATGACCACCGAGGATGGCAAGCCGTACTTTGTGGACGACAACGGGGACTACTACCGTGCATACCAGTACATCGACCACGTGATTTCCTGCACCACGGTGGATTCTCCTGACAGACTGTACCACGCAGCCAAGGCATTCGGTAGATTCCAGAATATGCTGGCTGACTATCCGGCCGAGACTCTGCATGAGACCATCGTACAGTTCCACGACACCAGAAAGCGGTTCCGGGACTTTGTTGAGGCAGTGGATGCCAACAAGTCCGGCAGAGCGGATACCTGTCGGGACGAGATCCAGTTCGTGTTGGACAGAGAAGCCGACTGCTCCATTGTGGTGGATGCCATTGCCAAGGGGGAGATCCCGTTGCGTGTGACCCACAACGATACCAAGCTGAACAACGTGCTGCTGGATGAAGTGACCGGCGAAGGCGTTTGCGTCATCGACCTGGATACCGTTATGCCCGGTTCCCTGCTGTACGACTACGGCGATGCCCTGCGCTTTGGCGGTTCCAGCGGTGCAGAGGATGAACCGGACCTGTCTAAGATCTGGTTTGTGATGGAAAACTTTGAAGCCTTCACCAAGGGCTTTTTGGAAGAGTTGGTGTCCATCACCGATAAGGAGCTGGAGTTGCTGGCCTTCTCCATCAAGCTGATGACCTTGGAATGCGGTTCTCGCTTCCTCGCCGACTACATCAACGGAGACACCTACTTCAAGACCAAGTATCCCGAACACAACCTGGTCAGAGCGCGTACCCAGTTCAAGCTGGTGGCCGACATGGAAGCCCACATGGGCGAAATGAACGCCATCGTACACAAGCTGGCCGGCAGATAATCTTGCATAGGATAGATCCCGTCTGTTTGCTTCGGAAGCAGGCGGGATTTTGTATGGGAATTTCACCAAAAACGATTTACAAATCGAGTGCGATATGCTATAATGGAGAAAATTGTTTGAAGCACAGAGAGGTATATACATATGAAACAGTTTCGCACGCTTTCTATCGGCAACAGCTTTTCCCAGGATGCCCTGCAATATTGTCATGCCATGGCAGCGGCCGATGGGATCGACTGGGAGACGGTCAATTTGGTGATCGGCGGTTGTTCTTTGGAACAGCATTGGCGGTATCTCAGCGAAAATGCGCCCAACTATGGTTTGGAGATCAATGGGAAAGCTACACGACAAGGTGTGCTGCTACGAGAGATTTTGACCGACGGAAAATACGATGTGGTGACCTTACAGCAGGCCAGCCACTTTTCTGGGATGCCGGAGACCTACTTCCCTTATGTAGTGGACCTGTGTAAGGTGATCCGAGAATGCCAGCCGGATGCCAAGCTGTATCTGCAGGAGACCTGGGCCTATGAATGGGACAGCAGCCATGGTGCCTTTCCCAACTATCACAAGGATCAAAGAGAAATGTATGAGCGGCTTCGGATCTCCTATGCGGCTGCTGCCATCGGGGTGGAGGCCGGGATCATACCTGCGGGGGATCTGGTGCAGTATTTCCGGGAAGAAGTACCGGGGTTTGATTATCGCCATGGTGGCATGAGCCTGAACCGGGATGGATTCCATTTGAATATGCCCTATGGTCGGTACCTGAATAGCGCACTGTGGTATGCGGTACTGCTGGGAGCGGATGTCCGGGAGAACACCTTTGTTCCGGAGGATGCTGTCGATTTGGCACTGCTGCAGACCATGCGGGATGGGGTGTATGCATTTCTGCATCGGTAAGAATAGAATGCAAAAACGCACATGGGTGAGATGCCTGTGTGCGTTTTTTGTGTGGTTTTATGAATGCTCAGTTGCTCTTTCCGGCAAAGGTGGACATGGCTTCTTCGATCTCGGTGTTGATCTTTTCTTTGACGGAGGCAAAATACGAAGCAAAATCCGTCTTGCCATTCCAGATATAGTTGTCTGCCAGGGGGGAGTTCAGGTAGGAGTTTGCCAGCGGATGGTAGTACCGCAGGGTGGAACAGATCAGGTCGAGCATTTCTACCGATTCCTCGTCACGAGATACCTTGCCCTTCAGGATCGTGTCGTAGTAGGCAGCGTCGATCAGTCCCATGGATTCTCTTGCCAATGCTTCCATTAGGATACCGGTACAATCCAGATCGGTAGCGGTCACGGGAACGGTCATGAAGAAGGGGCTGCCACCTAAGTTGTAGTATTCGGATTGTTCTGTATTGGCCTTTGGTGCAGGCAGGATACCGAAGTCGTCTTCCATATCCCGGAGGGCTGCTACTTCACTGAGCAGACAACAGCGGAACAGCGCTTGTCCGGCTTTGAACAGCTCCTGTTTGTTATTGCGTTCGGCAAACCCATTTTCTGCTTCATAGAATTTTGCGACCCGTAGCAGATCGTTGATATGGAGCTCGTTGTCCAAATCGAAGTAGGGGGTATCTGTGTCGTCCTTCCCGATGGACAGGATCGAGCCGATGCCACACATGAGGGTGTTGTTCAACACATTGGATGAGCTGGCTACACCGTATTGATCTGCCGTTGTCCATTTGCCATCGCTATCGGTGTCCTGTGCCACGGTCATGGCCATATCGTAAAAGACATCCAGCGTCCAGTCGCCACTTTTTACCAGTTCGTAGGGAGAGGGCAGCTGATAATTCTCTGCCATATTTTTGTTGTACACGAAGGCACGGACACTTTCAAAATGGGAGGTATCGAATGCGCTGACGGCAAAATAGACCTTGTTCAGTAGGGACATGCTCTGGATGGAATCCTGCACCCACCATTCTCTATCCAGCTGCAGATACGGGATGTTGTCCCAGCTGATGGCACTGTTGTCGATCACCACGGGAAAGGCCCATTCCATACGCAGCAGTGCGATATCAAAATCTCCGGAGCCTGCGGTCACGGACTTTGTGTAGTCGGACTGGGCATTGTTCGTCATGGTCTCCGTGAAGGTGATGTTGTAGCGTTCCTCAATGGCTGCGTTGCGCTGGTAGATCGTGTCGTTCATGGTGTCCCCGGTCTGCTCTTCTGCGATCACAGAACCATAGGTATAGGAGACATTGCCGTTTAAGAAGGTGAAGGTGCCGCCTTCGAAATCTGTGTCGGGCAGCGGCGTTTCCGTTTCGGCAGCTGCGGTGGTTTCGGTGGTGTCGGGTGTGGTTGCGGTGGTCTCGGATACTTGCTCACTTTGTCCACAGGCGGACATACAAAGCATGGCGCAAAGGAGCAGGGAGAGAATGCGATCTTTCTTCATTTCATGTACTCCTTTTTGAAAGATTTTGGATCAAAGATAGTTTTTTAACGTAAACCGGGCAAGGCGAATGTGCTGTCTGTTTACCGTGTAGGACATAGCAAGCTCACCGTCCTCAAAATATTGGATAAAGGGATAGAAACAGCTGGTGTCCATTTTGGCTTCGAATACGGTGTAGCTTTTCGTCAGGTCGTCGGTATCGATCTTCAGCATACCGATATGGTCACGGTCGATCGGAGCATGGAACAGGTACAGTGCGCCGCCGTATTCGATGAAGTCCGAACGAGACTGGCAGTCTGCCACCAGAACGGGCTTTTCCCACACGCCGGTGTCTAAGTGATAGGCTGTCAGGAACCCATACTGGGTGGTGTCCTGCTGGCGTACGAAATAGTAGCATTTGTTGTCGTACACATACACGGCATTCTCCCACTTGGAGGCATTGGGAAAATCCGGCTGGGAGACGTATTCCCAGGTGACAAGGTCCCGGCTCTTGATGATGGCGGTAAAGTCGCCGCTGTAGGTGCCGGTGTAGTACACACGTTCCCCATTCTCCATACGGCTGGACAGCTTTTGCATGATGCCGATATCGGAGAACATATTCTTGCAGGGCAGATCGTTGGCAGCCAGCGCACTGCGGATCCCGGTGGCGGAGAAGTCGTTGGTGATCGCACCGACCTGGAACCGGTTCACGCCGATCTCGCCCAAGGTTTTGGTGGAGAGGGTGAAGGGGCAATAGAAGCGGTAGTAGTTGCCGGTGGTGATGCGGGCGGTCCACAGGATGTAGATGGTGTCGGCATCCTTTTGCATGAGGATGGTATCGTACACCATGTCGATGGTCTCGTCCCCTACCTTGTCACCGGTGGTTTGCAGATCCAGATAGGTCATGCTTGCCGGATCGTTTACCGGTGCGTAGACCAGCCGTGCGGTCTGATTTTTGGGGTCTTCGGAGGGTTCCTTGGTATTGGCGTAGTAGGTCATGTACATCATGCCATCGATCACGACAAAGGTGGCCACGTGACACATTTTGTCCTCGGGACGTTCAAAATCAGCCACGTGGCGTGCGGTGATCTCGTCGGCAAAGGCTTTCCCACGGCGCAGCACCTCGGGATCGGTGGACACATCGATGGTGGCAGCCGGATCGGTGATGAATTCACAGGGAGAATAGCGAAGCTCTTTATCGGTCACGCAGTCGGGTGAGAAGATCTTTTTGGTTTCCATGTGGTCTCCTTATTGCACTTTGCAGAAAATTGTGGTATACTGTTATTGTATCGATTCGGGAGCCATTTGTAAATAGAGGATATTGGAGAAGATTTGCACAATCTTGCAAGAAAGAAGGAGAACACGATGCTGGGAATGCGTTATGAAGAATATGCAAGCTACAAAAATGGACTTCCCTTTGATCTGCAGGTGGGTCTTGTGCGCACGCCCTTTACCTGTACGCACCAGCAAAATTGGCACGACGACCCGGAGATCCAGCTTTGCATCGATGGAAAAGGGGAGCTTTTGGTGGATGGCGCACGATTCGATTTTCGCCCCGGTGACATGGCTGTGGTGGATTCCGGTGCGATCCATTATACCGGTACGGACGATCGGATCGAATACACCTGTTTGATCATCAGTGCCGCTTTTTGCCGACAGATCGGGGTGGACATAGGTGCTTTGCATTTTACACCGCATTTTCGAGACGATGGTTTGCAAGAACAGCTTTTGGCCATCTGTACGGCCTATGACCAAAATGACCCCTGGCGTACCGTGCGGCTCCATGCGCTGCTCACGACGTTTTTGCTGTATCTTGCAGAACGGTATGCCACACCGCAGAGCACGCCGGCTCTCAGTACCGAACGGGTGCAGACGGTGAAGGCAGCGATCCGGTATTTGCGAGAGCATTATGCGGAGAAGGTGACGCTGGACGGTCTGGCTGTGGCGGTTTGTACGGATAAATATGCCTTGTGCCGGGATTTTCACCGGTTCACGGGGCTGACGATCGTGACCTATCTCAATCAGTATCGCTGCATGGTCGCCGAAAATGCTTTGCAAAATGGCTGTTCCGTTACAGAGGCAGCCCAAAGGAGTGGCTTTAACAGTGCGTCCTTCTTTTGCCGGACGTTTCAGAAGTATAAAGGGGTACTGCCGTCAAAGGTGGGGATGTGAAGGAAAATCTGCTGTTTTTTATACGTTTATATCTACGGAAATAGCGAAATATGCTTGCAATTGTGTAACAAATGTGATATACTTATGCAAACTGCGAAATCATACATCGCTTTTGGGAGGATCGTTTATGAAGAAATGCAAAAATCTATTGTGCCTGTTGCTGGTAGCTATGCTGGTATCCTGCTCTGCACCGGCAAATACAGAGACAACAGCAAATAGCGACACCGATACATCTGCCACAACGACACCGGAGACCGAAGCGGATCCTTACGAAGGGATCGATCTGGGCGGCATGGAGCTGCGTTTTTTGAACACGCAAGGCAAGCTGTGGGACACCATGTCCATTTTGGATTATGAGGAGTTGACCGGTGTCGGGGTGGAAGATGCTGTATTCAACCGGAATCGGACGCTGGAAGACAAGCTGAATATGACGATCTTGGTGAACGAAGTATCGGATTACCAGACGGCTATGAGCAAATCCGTCACCGCCGGAGAGGATCTCTATGATGTGGTATACACCATGTCAACCTCGCTGGCATCGAATATCACGGCCGGTATGTTCCAGAATCTAAAAGATATTCCGACCCTGGAACTGGATGCAGAATGGTGGGAGCCTTCCTTCAATGGGCTATTGGAGCTGAACAATCGATATCTGTATGCCGTGGGGTCTCCTTTACACCTTATGTCCATGGATATGACCGTTGCATGCTATGCCAACCGAGCAATTTTGACGGATAATGGCTTGGATATACCCTATGATGTGGTGCGGAATGGAGAATGGACATGTGATGCCATGTATGAGATCATGACACCTTGTATTTCCCTCAATGGCGGTGAGACCTATACAGAAAACACCCAGAACGCCACATTCGGTGTTTCCACCTTCAACGGTTGGATCGGACTCATGACTACCACTGCAGACACGATCGTGCAGCGGGATGCTGACGGGATCCCGACCTGGGTGGGGGTATCGGAACGGCTGATAACGGCTTGTACTACTTTGGAAAAGCTATTTGCCAACGACGGGCATTTGATACCACTGGCCAATGCCAGCGATTATACGACACGGTTTATGGAGGAACGAACAGCATTTTGTATTTTGTCCATTGGCAATGCCAGCATATTTCGGGAGATGGATTCGGCCTACGGTATCCTGCCAATTCCCAAATTTGCAGAAACGGACGACTACTCTTCCCCCATTGGTTCCACACTGCTGATGAGTATCCCGGTAACCTGTGCCGATACGGAAAACGTGGGTACTGCGCTCGATGCCTTGACCCGGTACAGCTATGACAATGTGCTGCCGGCCTACTACGAAAATCTGTGCTACAAGGGTCTGCGAGACGAGGATTCTATCGATATGCTGGAGATCATCCAGGCTTCCAGGACCTGCGACATCGGTTGGACATACAACTGGACCACGGATCTTTTGTACTCGATCGGCACGTACATCCAAAACAGTAGTGGAAACTATGCTTCTCGCTTTGCAGCGAACGAAAGCAAGATCAAATCCTCTATCCAGAAGACCATGGATGAAATAGCGCAGTCCTGGGATTGAGCACATTACAGTATCCGCATTGCTCGAAGGATCTGTAGGGGGGACGGATTTTTTATCCGTCTTCAGAAGAATAATTATACATTTTTGAAAAAAGCCCTTGACAAGAGAAAAAAAGTGTGCTATAATAACCTCACAATTCAATAAAGACTGTGACGAAGACGTGTGTACGGCAGATTGGTCGGTGCAGAGAGCCTGCGGTGGTGAGATGCAGGTACGATGGGCAGTATACGCTATCCCTTCCGAGTCGGGAGTATCAAAGGTGTATGCCGAGTAATGTTCCCCGTCAATGCCACGTAACGGCAGAGGGTTTGTTGGAACCTGTGAGTGGTGTAGCAATGCACAATTTGAGTGGTACCGCGGATAAGTATTTACATCCGTCTCAAAGTGATTTGGGACGGATTTTTTTCGTCCCGGAGCCTGTATTCCTTTGGATCCATGGAAGCAGGATGAGACAATCTTCCAACGGATATGTCTCCATTTTATCAAATAAAAGGAGTAAACTGGTATGGAAAAAATGTTAAAGGAAGTTGCTGACCGTATCCGGGAGACCAGACTGGTATGCGAAGTATCCGAAGAAGAAATGGCGACCTGCACCGGGGTCAGCCTGGAGACCTACAAGGCATTGGAAAACGGGGAGATGGACTTCACCTTCACCTTCATCTACAAATGTGCTGCTCGGCTGGGTGTGGATACCACCGATCTGCTGAAGGGATCCAGCCCGACTTTGGAGGAATACAGCATCACCCGGCAAGGCAAGGGTCTGCCCATCGCACGTCGGAAGGGATTCCAGTACCACAATCTGGCACCGCTGTTCAAGAATAAGATCGCCGAACCCTTTGTGGTGCTGGCACGGTACAACGAAGCCGAGGCTGCTGCACCCATCAAGTTAGGGCATCACGAGGGGCATGAATTCGACTACATCCTCTCCGGTAAGCTGCGCGTTTCCCTGGATGGTCACGAAGAAGTGCTGGAAGCGGGAGACTCCATCTACTATGACAGCAGCAGACCCCATGGTATGGTGGCTGTGGACGAAGATTGCCAGTTCTTAGCGGTGATCATCGCCAACGGTGGTGCAGCATATGATTATCCGGAAAACCAGCCGGAAGCGCCTGCTGTTGCCACTGCGGAAAACACGCTGGTACCCCTGCCGGAAAATGCGGTGGCACTGAACTTCATCGAATGCACCGAGGAAAACGGCAAGCTGAAGAAGATCGCATTCCACAACGAAGACAAGTACAACTTTGCCTATGATACCGTGGATGCCATCGCTGCCAAGACCCCGGACAAGCTGGCACTGCTCCATCTGGACGTGAACAAAAACGAAAGACGGTTCACCTATAAAGACATTTCCCTGCTCTCCAACCGGGCTGCCAACTACTTTGATTCGCTGGGGATCAAGCACGGCGACACGGTCATGCTGGTACTGAAGCGGCATTGGCAGTTCTGGATCGCCTCCATCGCACTGCATAAGCTGGGTGCTGTGGCGATCCCGGCTACCCATATGCTGGTGGAACACGATTTCGAATATCGGTACAAGGCTGCCAGCGTAGCTGCCATCGTTTGCACCGCCGATGGAGAGACCGCTATGCACGCTGAAAATGCGGAAAAGCTGGTGGAGCAGGATATCATCAAGGTCATCGCCAACGGCCACAGAGAGGGCTGGCATTCCTTCGACGATGAATTCATGTCCTTCCCGGAGACCTTCGAAAGACGGATGCAGGCTTGCGGCAACGAGACCATGTATATGCTCTTTACCTCCGGTACCACGGGATACCCAAAGATCGCTGCACACAGCTTCAAGTATGCGCTGGGTCACTACATCACCGCTCGGTATTGGCACAACTGCGACCCCAACGGCATCCATTTCACCATCTCCGACACCGGCTGGGGCAAGGCGCTCTGGGGCAAGCTGTATGGCCAGTGGCTGTGTGAGTCCTGTGTATTTGCCTATGACTTTGATAAGTTCGATGCTGCAGATCTGCTGCCGCTGTTTGCCAAGTACCAGATCACGACCTTCTGCGCACCGCCGACCATGTTCCGGTTCTTCATCAAGGCCGGTATCGAAAACTATGATCTGTCTTCTCTGAAGCACTGCACCATCGCAGGAGAAGCACTGAATCCGGAAGTATTCTACAAGTTTAAGGAATACACAGGCCTGTCTCTGATGGAAGGCTTTGGGCAGACGGAGACCACGCTGGTCATCGGGAACTTTGTGGGAGACACGCCGAAGCCCGGTTCCATGGGACATCCTTCGCCGCTGTACGATGTGGATATCGTAGACCCCGATGGCAAGTCCTGCGAAGTGGGCGAGACCGGTGAGATCGTGATCCGCACCACCGAGGATGTGCCGGCTGGTCTGTTCAAGGGCTACTTCCGGAATGAAGAAGCCACTAAGGAAGCATGGCACGATGGCTACTACCACACCGGCGACACCGCATGGCGGGATGAAGAAGGTTATTTCTGGTATGTGGGTCGTACGGACGATGTGATCAAGTCCTCCGGCTACCGGATCGGGCCCTTCGAGATCGAATCTGTGATCATGGAACTGCCCTACGTATTGGAATGCGCCATCACCGCTGTACCGGATGAGATCCGTGGGCAGGTGGTCAAGGCTTCTATCGTACTGGTCAAGGGCACGGAAGGCACGGATGCCCTGAAGAAGGAGATCCAGAATTATGTGAAGGAGCACACGGCTCCCTACAAGTATCCTCGTATCGTAGAATTTATGGATGAGCTGCCGAAGACCATCTCCGGTAAGATCCGCCGTGTAGAGCTGCGTAGCCGGGATCAGAAGTAATTTCGATCGTATAGCATCAAAAATGGAGAAACAGGCTTGGCTGCGTGGTGGTCAAGTCTGTTTTCTATGAAAAGAAATGTGTAAATTTTGTGCTGTCCCGGTTGATTTTTTGGGACAGGTATAGTATAATAGTATGGTAAGGATCTATAACAAACTTATATTGCAGAAAGGATGTATTTATGAATGAATTTGCAAGTGCCGTAAGCACCTTATTGTTTACTACGCTGCTTTCCTATTTGTGGCAGGTCATCATAGCCGTGCTGGTGCTGGTCATTGGCTTTAAGCTGGTGAATGCGTTCGTGCGCAAGCTGACAGCCTCGGGAGGATTTGCAAAGCTGGACAGCGATATGCAGTCGTTCCTGGGCAATGCACTGAAGATCGGCATGAAGCTGATCATAGTGCTGGTGGCGGTATCCATGGTGGGTGTCAAGACGACAGCATTGGTGGCAGCACTGACTACCTGTGGTGCTGCTATCGCGTTGGCACTGCAGGGCGGGCTTTCCAACATTGCGGCCGGGGTCATCATCGTACTGTGCCGTCCCTTCCACATTGGGGATTTCATCACAGTGAACGATATTTCCGGTGTAGTCAAGGAGATCGGGCTGTATTACACCACGCTGATCACCCCCGACAACCAGCGGATCACCATTCCCAATGGTTCCCTTTCCAACAGCACCATCACCAATCTGTCTACGGAAGCTACACGCCGGATCGACTTTGATTTCAGCGTAGCCTATTCCTCCGACATCGATCTGGTCAGAAAGGTGTTGCTGGCTACGGCTGCCAATGACGAAAACATTTTGCAGGATCCGGAACCGGAGGTGGTGATCGCCGGTCATGGAGACAATGCGATCCAGGTCAAGCTGCGGTTGTGGGTGGCCTCGGAAAACTACTGGGCTGTGTACTTCTCGCTGTACGAAGACGTGAAGAAGGCCTTCGATCAGTTCGAGATCGAGATCCCCTTCCCCCAGTTGGATGTGCATATGCGTCAGTAAAATTCGATACAATATTGAAAAGCCATCAGGAACGCTGGTGGCTTTTTACTTATGTACACAGATCGAAACGATCAACTGGAAATTCTACCATCGGTTATTTGATTCGGAATACATTGAATCACTCTTAACAATCATATAACGCAAGAGGAATTCGGAAAGCTTTTGGGCGTTTCCGCACAGGCGATCTCGAAATGGGAACGAAAGGAATGCTATCCCGATATTACCTTTCTCCCCGATATTGCTTCGCTTTTGCATTGCAGCGTGAATGATTTGTTTGTATAAGTTATAATTGCCAGTCTGGTAACAAGCATGACAGAACAAAACCCAGTGATCCATGAAAGAAACACTGGGCTTTTGATTATTTGGGGGATTTATTACACGGTATACCAATGTTCCGGGTCGTCCAGTGCCATTCTTCCCTTTTCCAGGATGCCCATGATGGCGATGGTCTGGGCGTGGTCTACCTTTACGTCACCGGTGCGGAAGAAATCTACCAGATCCACGATGAAGTTCGGGAAATAGTCGGTGCAGTCCGGGATCACAGCGACCTGGTCGTTGGCATACTTGATCTGGAGGTTGAAGGAACCGCTGCCGTAGGTGTTCATGGTGGCTCTTCTGCCGTCGGCAAAGTCGATCAGCAGACCGGGAGCCTTGGCGGTGCCGATGCTCATGACACGGCGCACATCGCTGCCCATCAGGGTCACGATGGGTTCCACCTGGTGGATGGCGTAGATCGGGAACACGCCGGGGCCACGGGAGCTGATGAAATCAATGCCGTTCTTTTCGGTGGCACGGATCTCATTGGCAAAGCGGAGTGCCGAGGAGGAGAAGCAGGGGGTATTGTGGGCTTCCGCATTGGCAAAGATCTCTTCGGCTGCCTTCCGAGAGGTGGCAAAGGTCTTGTCCACGTAGGTGCGCTTGCCGGATGCCAGAGGAAGTGCGCACAGCTCCGGGTGCATTTCCGGGTTGTCCGGGGACAGCACCACCAGGCAGTCGTTTTCTTCGATCACCTCTTCGATGGAGGTAGCGTGCTTGACACCAAACTTTTCGCACCACTGTTCGCTGGTCATGCCGCTGTGGGGGGATGTGATCTGGCCATAGGCAGAGCCTACAGTCACTTCTCCGTTCGAAGCATCGGCAAACAGCTTCGGGTAGTTATTGGCGTGCCACTCGTCTAAGTAATAATCAATAAATCCAACTTTCATGGGATATGTTCCTTTCGTTTGGCTTGGGATATTTATTTCTGCCGTCCCATTTGGTCGATGGGTAGGTTGGCGAAATCGGGGATGGCCTGGAATACGGGGCTATCCGGGGCAAACTGCCAGGTTTCCGTATCCAGTCCGGCTTCTGCTGCGGTGGTATACACAGGATTGTTTGCCACGGTGCTATAGGTGTACACCGACTGGGCAATGCGACCCAACCTGCCTTCCGCATCGATGACAATATTATTTTGTACGCTGCAATAGGTGGGGTTCACGGGGAAGTCCGGGTCGTCGTATTTGTCGAAATCCAAAATGATCTTGGACAGCAGAGGATACTTTTCCTTCCAGATCCCTTCTGCATAGGGTACGGCCTTCAGGTGCTGCCAATGGGGGGCATCGGGTTTGTTGACGGCTGCTCTTGCCCAACCGTCATTCACAAAGCCGTCTCGGTTCCGGTCATCGTAAGAAATGGGCGTACCGCAGTGGATCAGCACATTTTTCTCCACGGTATTCTCTCGACCGCCACCGACCAGGAAACCGTTCTTGCCCACGTCGATCAGCAGGTTGCCGTATGCAGTCTGGCCGGAGTGACCGTCGTCCCAGTAAATGCCGTCCGGATGGAATTCGCCCTGGCCGATCCGCTCTAAACGATTGTAGCGGATCACGCAACCGTTGGCAGCCCAGTCGTATCCGGCATAGATGGCACCGGCATCGCTGGACATGAGCACCATGTCGTGGATGTAGTTGTATTCGAGGATATGCTCGTTGCCGCTGTACATGATGGCGGCATGGGGAGAGTTACAGATCTCGCAGTGGTCACAGGTATTGCCTACACCGGAGAGGCGTACGCCGGGCTGGTAGGTCTGGTATACCTCGGAAAAATCGTGGATATAGCAATTGGTCACTCGGTTGCCGCCGGGAGTCAAGGTCTGTCTGTCACCACCGGAGAGGTAGATGCCACCCTTGCCGGTGTGGGTCACTTCGCAGGTGTCCACCAGGTTGTTATTCCCTTCGATGTGCATGGCATCTCCGGCGATATTCTTCACCAGAATATTCTGGAAGGTCATATTTTCCCCTCGGCAGGAGATCCCGTCTCCCATGGTACACCGCAGAGTCAGATCCCGGAAAGTCATGTTGCAGGTGTCTTCACAGGAGAGCAGCGGTCTGTCCTGGCAGTAGAAGTCGATGGTATCGGCGTTTTCGTCGGGGTAGAAATACAGCTTGCCGGTCTGGCGATCCAGGTACCATTCATATACCGTATCCAGTTCTTCCGGTACGTTGTAGAAGTAGTAGTTCGCACCCGGTCTGGCACCGTAGCGGCTAACGTACTTCGGGAAGAAGCGGCGGTTGGTGGTGTCCACGGTGATGGGCGTGGAAGAATCGGCCCAGTCCCACATAAAGTAGCCGAATGCCCATGCAGTGGACGGATCCGCCCAACGGGAAATATAGGCATTTGTCTTACGGTCGATGATGTAGATACCGCCACGATGGTCTTTGCGGTCGCCCCAATCCCGGTAGTAGTTTTGGGGTGGAAACTCGGCACAGTCGCCTACATCTGCTATGGCATCTAACTTTAGATAGCCTTCGTTGGGATAGCGGGCGATGGTCATGCGATGGTCTCCGCAGAAGGCTTCACAACGGCTGCCACCGGGTACATCTGTGTATTTACCGGCGGTATGGAAGGCACCGATGGCCTGCATTTCGCCCCAATCGGCATAGGACAGACCATAGGCTGTCAGATCCACCATGTATATCTTATTCCGGATCTCCGGAGAAAAGCGAGTTGCCATAGCTTCGTCCGGTGCGCACCATTTGTCTTTTGGGATCGTCAAACCGCCATGGAGCACAGCACCCTCTTCCCCCTGCCAGGTGATATGACAAGCTGCGGCGCAATCCTCTTTGGTGAAAACAAAATCGGCGGGCGAATAGGTGTCGGCAGGCAGATGGATCGTGATCTGAGCCGAACCATCGGCTACCGAACCATCGGCTGTCGAACCATCGGCTGTCGAACAGTCGACTGTCAAACAGTCGGGACTTTTTATCAGCTCCCGCACCATTTTACGGGCTTCCTGGATACTGCCTGTGATTTTGCATGAATCAGAGTCTATTCCTGCAATTTCAGCGGTATTCGAGGCGTTTTTTATCCAAATATGCATAAGCTTCATTTTCGTGCTCCTTTACCATGAAAAGTGAAAAAACCACAGCTATAGTTTATCATATTTCGCTGAAAAACGCAAGGGCTATTCCGGATTTTTCGGGATCAATTTCCGGATTCTTCCTTGCAATTTCCATATTGCACAGGAATTTCGGTGTCTGGGTGCTGTATTTTGATACTTTTCCATTGTTGACAAGGCACCGTCTTATGTAGTATAATAAGTGTATATTTTTGTGAATCCTCGCTGCTCTTTTATCGATGGAAAAAAAGATTCTGCATAAGTGCAGTTCGTTTCCGTCAAAAGCAGGGGGAATGGAAGGAGAACATAGTATGGGACTGACACTGGCTGAAAAGATCCTGAAAGCCCATGTGGTGGATGGTGAATTTGTGAAGGGGAAAGAGATCGGTTTGAAGATCGACCAGACCTTGACCCAGGATGCGACGGGTACCATGGCGTATATCGAATTTGAAGCAATGGGCATCTCGCAGGTAAAGACCGAGCGTTCGGTAGCCTATATCGACCACAACACGTTACAGAACGGATTTGAGAATGCGGATGACCACCGGTTCATTGGCTCCTGTGCCAAAAAGCACGGGATCTACTTCTCTCGTCCCGGCAACGGTATCTGCCACCAGGTGCATCTGGAACGGTTCGGCGTGCCCGGGAAGACCCTGATCGGCTCTGACAGCCATACGCCTACCGGTGGTGGTCTGGGGATGCTGGCTATGGGTGCCGGCGGATTGGACGTGGCTGTAGCCATGGGCGGCGGTGCATACTACATCACCTACCCGAAGATCACCAATATCGTTCTCCATGGCAAGCTGCAGGACTGGGTGTCTGCCAAGGACGTGATCTTAGAGGTGCTGCGCCGGATGACCGTGAAGGGTGGCGTTGGCAAGATCATCGAATACACCGGGGATGGCGTGCAGACACTGAGCGTACCGGAAAGAGCGACCATCACCAATATGGGTGCTGAACTGGGTGCGTCTACTTCCATCTTCCCTTCTGACGACGTGACTAAGGCCTTCCTGGAAGCACAGGGGCGTGGGGACGTGTGGGTGCCGCTGTCTGCCGATGCAGATGCTGTATACGATGAGACCATCGAGATCGACCTGTCTGCGCTGGAACCCATGGTTGCCAGACCCCATTCGCCGGACAACGTATGTAAGATCACGGAGCTGGGGCGGATGAAGGTAGACCAGGTATGTATCGGTTCCTGCACCAACAGCTCGCTGGCAGACATGATGAAGGTGGCATACATTCTCCGTGGCAAGACCGTACATCCCGATGTATCGCTGTCCATTGCGCCCGGCTCTAAGCAGGTGCTGACCATGCTGGCGGACAACCATGCCCTGGAAGACATGATCGCTGCCGGTGCTCGTGTGCTGGAATCTGCCTGCGGTCCCTGCATCGGTATGGGACAGTCTCCCAACTCTGCCGGTATTTCTCTCCGTACCTTCAACCGGAACTTTGAAGGACGCAGCGGTACCAGAGACGGGCAGATCTATCTGGTGTCTCCCGAAGTGGCTGCGGCTTCTGCCATTTGCGGCTATCTGGCGGATCCTCGTGAGCTGGGTATTATGCCCCAGATCCCCATGCCGGAGAAGTTTATGATCAACGACAATATGATCGCACTGCCGGCACCGGCTGACGAAGCAGACCAGGTGGAGATCCTGCGTGGTCCCAACATCAAGGATTATCCGGCCACCGCACCTCTGGCAGACAGACTGGAATGCCCGGTTTCTCTGAAGGTCGGCGACAACATCACCACCGACCATATCATGCCGGCCGGTGCCAAGATCCTGCCCCTGCGTTCCAATATCCCGGCCATCTCGGAGCACTGCTTTACCGTTTGCGATAAGGAATTCCCCCAAAGAGCCAAGGCACTGGGACAGAGCATCGTAGTTGGCGGCGTGAACTACGGACAGGGTTCGTCCAGAGAACATGCAGCTTTGGCACCGCTGTACCTGGGGATCAAGGCGGTACTGGTGAAATCCTTTGCCCGGATCCATCGTGCCAATCTGCTGAATGCCGGGATCATGCCCCTGGAATTCGTGAACGAAGGGGACTATGACACCATCGATGCCGGAGATACGCTGGTGATCGAAGGACTGCGGGATGCTGTGGCCGATGGCAAGGACATCGTTGTGGTGAACCAGACCAAGGGACACACCATTCCTGTAAAGTGCGAGCTGAGCAGCCGGATGCGGGATATTCTGCTGGCCGGTGGGCTGCTGGATTATACAAAGCAAAATGGCTGAGGCCGTGAAGGAGATATAACTATGGCAAAGATCAAGATGACCACGCCCCTGGTCGAGATGGATGGGGACGAAATGACCCGTGTGCTCTGGAAGATGATCAAGGACATTCTGCTGGAGCCCTATATTGAACTGAACACCGAATACTACGACCTGGGTCTTCCTTATCGTGACCAGACCAACGACCAGGTGACCATCGATGCGGCGGAAGCCACCAAGAAATATGGCGTTGCTGTCAAGTGTGCCACCATCACGCCCAATGCGGCCCGTGTGGAAGAATACAATCTGAAGGAAATGTGGAAGTCTCCCAACGGTACGATCCGGGCCATTCTGGACGGTACGGTATTCCGTGCGCCCATTTTGGTCAAGGGGATTCAGCCTTACATTCCCACTTGGACCAAGCCCATCACCATTGCTCGTCATGCATATGGCGACATTTACAAGAATGTGGAAATGCAGGTGCCGGCCGGATCCAAGTGTGAGCTGGTCTGCACGGACGAGAACGGCAACGAGACTCGCAAGGTGATCCACCAGTTCGGGCAGTCCGGCGGTATCATCCAGGGTGTACACAATGTGGATGCGTCCATCACTTCCTTTGCACGCTGCTGCTTTACCTATGCACTGGACAAGAAGCAGGATCTGTGGTTCGCTGCCAAGGACACCATTTCCAAGACCTACGACCATCGGTTCAAGGATATTTTCGCCGAGGTATACGAAAACGAATTCAAGGCAAAGTTCGAAGAAGCTGGTATCGAATATTTCTACACGCTGATCGACGATGCTGTGGCTCGTGTGGTGCGTTCCGAAGGTGGGTATATCTGGGCCTGCAAGAACTACGATGGGGACGTGATGAGCGATATGCTGGCAACGGCCTATGGTTCTCTGGCTATGATGACCTCTGTGCTGGTGTCTCCCGATGGGGTCTACGAATACGAAGCGGCACACGGCACGGTGCAGCGGCACTACTACAAGTATCTCAAGGGTGAGACTACTTCCACCAATTCCGTGGCGACTATTTTTGCCTGGTCCGGTGCGCTGCGGAAGCGTGGGGAGCTGGATGGCAACACGGAACTGATGGCATTTGCAGATAAGCTGGAAGCGGCTACCATTCGCACCATTGAAGAAGGCGTGATGACCGGAGATCTGGCATCCATGTCTACGCTGGACAATGTGCAGAAGGTGGATTCCGAGACCTTCCTGCGGGAGATCGCTGCCAGACTGTAATTGCTTTGACTGTTGATATATAACAAGAAATGGGTACCATTGCGGTAGCCCATTTTTTTTGCAATAGAAAAACCGCCTGTACCATTATTTGACGGGCGGTTTATATAGTTTGGTGAAAATCAGCCGTTCACTTCGGTGATGACTGCCAGCTCTGCTACGGCTTTCATCACGTCTTCCCAATTCAGGGTAGCACGGATGGCATCTTCGCCATAGTAGCTCTCAAATTCTTCCGTAGACATACCGTACATATTGGCAAGGAAATCCAGGCCTTCGGTGTATTCGGCATCGGTCAGCTCGGTACCCAAAGCCTTCATCAGCGAATACTGGATCAGATCCTCCTTGACATAGGATTCGGCATCGCTTTTCAGCTGGGCATCGGTGGTGCCGACATAGTTCGTCAGGAAGGTGTCATAGTCCACGCCGTACAGTTCGGCATAGTATGCGTACATGGCCTTGGATTCATTGTACAGTCGATCTACTTCCCCATCCGGATATGCGTGGATCGTGCTGTTCTCTAAGATCTGGCTCCACAGAGAGGAATACATGGCACTTTCGTTTTGATAGGCCTCCTGGGCTTCCACGGAATCCCGGTACAGGATGCGGAACTCTTCTACGTTGTTGTAGCCGTAGGTCTCCTTCACAAATTCGTCGGTCAGCTCCGGTACGATGTATTCGTCTCCGTAGATGGCGTGAACGGTGCAAACAAAGGTAACTTCCTTCCCTGCCATATCGTTGCCGTAGTTTTCCGGGAAGGTCACGTCAAAGGAAAACTCCACGCCGGGCATTTGGCCTTCAAAAGCCTCTGCAAAGCCTTCGATATAGCCGGAATTGGCAGAAACGACGATCTCCGCATTGTTGTCGGTACCACCTTCAAAGGCTTCTCCATCCAAATATCCGGCGTAGGCAGCACGGACGGTATCGCCTTCTTTTACCTGCCGGTCTGTGATCTCGTTATAGTGGCCATAGGAGTTCAGCAGATCGTCGATCTTGTTCTCCAGCTCTGCTTCGGTGATGTCCACGATGGTCAGGTTCGCCGCAAGACCCTCATAGGTGCCCAGCGTAACATAGGCGGACAGGTCTTCGTTTTCATAATCAAAGCCGGCGGTGTTCAGTTCTCCGCTTTCCACGTTGTCCGTTTTGATGGTATCTCCGCCAGAGCAAGCCGTAGCGGTCAGCAGTGTGGCCAGCAGCAGACAAATCAGTTTTTTGTTCATAACATCTCATTCCTTTATATGAATATAGATCCGCTCAGTAGCCGATCCCAACTAACTTATTATACCACAGTTTTCGTCGTATGTCACGCTATTTTTCTCATTGTTTACAATTCCGTTACACATTCTCCCAACATCAAATCGTTTTTGGCAAGCATTACAGCGGAATTTGGTTTATATAGGGAGCATTGTCTGCGTATTTTTGAAAAACTTTTCCAAAAACCCTACCACTACGCACAAAAATATGGTATAATGTACGCAGGAAACCTATGAAAAGAAGGAACCCATTTTGGCAAGACCGAAGAAAGATTATCGAGAAGGACTGCCGCCGCTGGTAAAGGATTTTGCGACCTACAAGCTGACCATCCAGGGGTGCAGTGAAAAAACCGTGCAGGAATATCTGTTGGATCTGCGGACATTTTTGCGATACATGATGGCGGTGCGCAGTGGACTGCCGACCGAGGGAGACGAATTTGCACAGATCGACATTTCTGCGATAGACAAGGATTTTTTGGCTTCTATCACCACGGGTGAGGTCTACGATTTTTTGGGGTACACCAAACGAGATCGGGAAAACGAAAACAAGACCATGGCTCGCAAGCTGTCGTCGATCAAATCCTTTTACAAATATCTGACGGTAAAGCAGAAGCTGTTTGAGACCAATCCGGCTATCACCATCGAAACGCCGAAGCAGAAAAAGCAGCTGCCCAAGCATCTTACGCTGTCGGAAAGCGAAGACCTATTGGATGCGGTGGAAACGGATAGTGCCTCCAAAACCAAAGAGCGGGATTTTGCGATCCTGACGCTGTTTCTCAACTGCGGTATGCGTTTGTCGGAGCTGGCGGGGATCAGTCTACCGGATCTGGACACAGAGCTGCGTTCGCTGCGGGTCATGGGCAAAGGGGCAAAGGAACGGGTCATTTATTTGAACGATGCCTGTCGAGAAGCGTTGGAAGCCTATATGCCCATCCGCTTAGCTACACCGACCAAGGGGGACAATGCGTTGTTTTTGTCCAACCGGCAGCAGCGGATCAGCGTGAAGACGGTGCAGTGGATGGTGTACAAGTACCTGAAATCGGCGGGGCTGGAATACAAACATTACTCTACCCACAAGCTGCGGCATACGGCGGCTACGCTCATGTACCAGACCGGGCAGGTGGATATTCGAGTGCTCAAGGATATTTTGGGGCATGAACAGCTGAACACCACGCAGATCTACACCCATGTGGCCAATGCGGATATGGAATCTGCTATGGCAAAAAATCCGCTGGCACACCACAAAGCGGCTTCTTCTACAGAAGCGTCTGTGGAGGACACTGAAAATGGGGAAGAAGCAGATCCAAATGATGCACAATAGCATTATAAATACATACCATGGAGGATACTTATGAAAGAGTATATTCTGCATTTACAGGCACCGGCTACCGGCTGGGAGGATGGTACCCCGCTTGGCAATGGTGCCCAGGGGATGCTGTTCTGGGGAGACCCGCTGAAGGAACAGATCACGCTGAACGAAGAGACAATTTGGGCCGGTGGTCCTATGGACACCAAAAAAGACGACTATCGTGCGATCATCGATCATGCACGGCAGCTCTTTTTGGAGGGACGGGAATGGGAGATCGATTCTTACATCGATACGGCGGGAGAAGATCTGTTCATGCGGATCCAATCCTATGAATACGCCGGCAATCTGTGGATCGAGGATCTGGCTGCTGCCGATTGCACGATCACGGACTATCGACGGGATCTGGATCTTGTTCGGGGGAAAGCAGTGATCTCCTATCGCAAGAACGGCGTTTTGTACACCAGAGAGGCGTTTTCTTCCCATCCGGCGGGGCTGCAATGCGTGCGGTTCACGTCTGACGAACCTTTCTCGGTGGCACTGTCTTACACCAGAGAATGCATGGACAAGCTGGATGTACAGGAAGGCTGGCTCGTGGCACACTGCCATACGGCGACTGGGGAAAACAAATTCCGCACCTGCGTGAAGGTGGAGACCGATGGAACCCAGGTTGTTTGTGGGGATTCTCTGCACATCACGGGGGCAAGCCAGGTGGTCATGTACATCGGGACCTATACGGCATTCCGGCATGATTGTCTGGAATCTGCTTCGGCTGCCGGGATGATGAAGGCGTCTGCCGGATGGGATGCACTGCTGGCAGAACACATTGCGGACTTCTCTGCCATCATGTCCCGTACGGATATCGATCTGGTACCCCAGGGAGATGCGCTTGCCGATATGCCCATTCCGGAACGGTTGGCACGGCTGAAGGAGGACGAAAATGCCACTGATGCGGGGCTGATCTCGCTGTACTATCAGTTCGGGAAGTATCTGCTGGTTTCGTCCAGTAGAGAAGATTCGTTGCCGGCCAATCTGCAAGGTGTTTGGTCGGAGGGCATGCAGTCGCCCTGGAATGCGGATTACCATACCAATATCAATCTGCAAATGAACTATTGGCATGCCGAGGAAGCCGGACTTCCGGAATCGGTGGAGGCACTGTTCACCTATATGAACGACTACCTCCTGCCCGGTGGACAAAAGGTTGCTGCGGAGAATTACCATGCTCGTGGGATGGTGGTACACCATGTCAGCGATATTTATGGCTTTGCGGCGGCTGCTGACGGTCCTTGGGGAATGTGGCCCATGGGCGGTGCTTGGCTGGCATACCACATGTGGGAACACTGGCTGTACACGGGGGATGTAGATTTCCTGCGGCATACGGCATACCAGTACATCCGGGAAAGTGCGTTGTTCTTTATGGATATGCTCTTTGACGATGGACATGGTAGACTGCTGTCCGGACCTTCTACTTCTCCGGAGAATCGGTTCCTTGTGCAGGACGATAAGGGTGAGGTGCAGTGTGCCTACATCACCATGTCGCCTACGATGGACACGGAGATCATTGGTGGTCTGCTGCGGTTCTATGGGGAGACGGAAAAGGTACTGGGCATCCACCCGGACGATGGTGTGACGGCTGTAGAAATGGCGAACAAGCTGCCGCCGCTTTCGGTGGGCAAGCATGGTCAGCTCATGGAATGGGTGAAGGATTACGACGAGGCAGAACCGGGACACAGACATATCTCCCATGCCTTTGGCCTGTATCCGGCTGCTCAGATCACCAGAGCAACGCCGGAGCTGTACAAGGCGATCCGTGTCACGCTGGACAGACGACTGGCCTCCGGCGGTGGGCATACCGGTTGGAGCCGGGCTTGGCTGATCAACCTGTTTGCACGTCTGCGGGATGGCGAAGCGGTGTACCAGAATGTGCGGGCACTGTTCACACGTTCTACCCTGCCCAACCTGTTTGACACCCATCCGCCGTTCCAGATCGATGGGAATTTCGGTGGTGCGGCCGGCATTGGCGAGATGGTGATGCAGAGCCACGAAGGCTTCATTTCCCTGCTGCCTGCGCTGTCGAAGGAGCTGCACACGGGTTCCTTTACCGGTCTTTGCGCTCGTGGTGGCTATACGGTAGATGCGACCTGGAAAGACGGGGGCGTGGTAGCGTTCGCGGTGTCCTCTGCGGATAACAAGGCGGTAACGGTGGAAGTGCCAGTGGCAGATGGTACGGTATACAAGGATGCTGCGGGGAAAAAATATGTGGTTTCCGGCGGGAAGGTAGTGCTTAATGGCAATTCTTCGTTGACTATTGACAAATAACAAATGATCAAATTGCGCCTATCTGTGCAAAAAACATAGACAGGCGCAATTTTTTCGATTTTTTATTAAGAAAGTATTGACATATGCGGTGAAAAGTTGTACAATAAGTACAGTGTATTGTATTACATGGATTTTACTTTTGGAAAGGTTTTTGTACCATGAAAAAAAGACTATTCACGTTGCTGTTAGCTGCGCTGCTGGTATCCTCTGCGCTTACAGCCTGTGGCAATTCCGATGCGGAAAAAACGAACGATACCACAAGCACCAATGTGGCAGATACTACAGCTGCCGTGGAGACTGATGCACTCACCGATTATGAACAGCGGCAGTTGATCTCTGACGATCTGCCGGAGAACGATTTTGGTGGGCAGGAATTTCGGGTGCTGACAACGGACCACGATTCCTATAACTCTGTGACCTTCGAGATCATCGCCGAGGAGCTGACCGGGGATGCCTGCAACGATGCTGTGTTCAATCGAAATGTGGATATCGGCGAACGATTCAACATGACCATTGTTGGTATGGCTGAAAAAGAACCCTACAAGCTGGTAAACAATGCGGTCACAGCGGGTACGGATGAATACGATCTAGCCGGGGTGTACAACTTCCAGTCGTACTATTTGATCACAGCGCAGAGCCTGCTGAACTGGTTGGAGATCCCGCACGTGAATTTGGAGAAGCCGTGGCACAATGCCCTGTCCAACGATGCCGCAACCATCAATGGACGGCTGTACACCATTTGCTCCGACTATGCGATCACCTCTATGACATATACCTATGCTACATTCTTCAATGTGAGAATGTTGACAGACTACGGTTATCCGGCAGAGGATCTGTATGACATGGTGCGGAATGGCGAATGGACGATCGACAAAATGTCTGAAATGGTCGCCGGTATGTACACCGATACCAATGGGGATGGCAAGAAGGATGCGGACGACATCTACGGATACGGCTATGAGCTCACGAACCCGGCAGACGTTTGGACCACTGCCTTTGGGGAACATCTTTCCTCCGTTACGAAAGATAACGATATCGAGATCAACTTTATGACCGACAAGATGGTATCCATTCTGGAAAAGCTGATGGATTTCCACTACAACAACGAAGGTGTATATTTGCCCGCCACGCAGTATGACGAAGAAAAGTACTTCTTGAACGGTAAGTTTGCTATGGCTCCTCTGCGTTTCCACACGGCTTACACGACGCTGCGGGAAATGGAAGACACCTATTCCATGCTGCCCTACCCCAAGTGGGACGAGGATCAGGATACATATTACACCAATGCAGACGACAAGTTTACCGCCTTTGGTGTACCGATGACGGCCTATGGCAATCTGGAGTTTGTGGGTACGATCTATGAAGCCCTGTGTGCGGAAAGCTACAAGAAGGTATATCCGGCGTACTATGACATTGCGCTGAAGGGCAAGTACTCCTCTGATGCCGGGACTGCGGAAATGGTGGATCTGATCATGGCTGGCCGATACTTTGATTTCTCCTTCCAGTTTGGCGAAACGATCTTCCAGAACCTGCCCTACCAGATCCGGAACATGCTCCGTGCCAAGAACACCAATTTGGCCTCTACCTATGATTCTATGGAAAAGAAGCTGTGGACACAGATCGATGAAAAGCTCCTGCCTCTGTACGGGATCGAATAAAACTGCATAAAAAATCATGACCGGGGTCTCTTTAGGCTCCGGTTTTTACGTGGTATATCTTGATTTTTGTCGGAAAATATGGTATACTATGGGCGTAATTTATCTTAGGGGAGAAACGAAAATGAAAGCTATCGTTACCGTTGTGGGGTTTGACACCGTGGGCATTATGGCCAAGGTCAGCACTGTCTGCGCCGAGCACCACGCCAACATCATCGATGTTACCCAGTCCGTGCTGAAGGATATGTTCACCATGGTCATGCTCATTGATATTTCGGATTTGACCGAGGATTTTGCCGCATTGCAGCAGGCTCTCTTTACGCTGGGTGACCAGATCGGTATGAAGATCCACGTGATGCATGAGGATATTTTCAACTCCATGCACCATATCTGAGCAGCACATACAGAAAAGGAAGTAAGAAAATGATCAATACAAAAGATATTATGGAAACGATCCGCATGATCGAGGACGAGAACCTGGACATTCGGACCATTACCATGGGGCTTTCCCTTCTGGACTGTGCGGACAGCGATATTGATGTGTCCTGTCGGAAGATCTATGAAAAAATGACCCGGAAGGCAGAACGTCTGGTACCAGTGGGGGAAGAGATCGAGCGGACCTATGGGATCCCGATCATCAACAAGCGGATCTCGGTTACACCGATCGCACTGCTGGCTGCGGTATCCGGCGGGGATCCGGTGAAGTATGCCAAGACTTTGGAAAAGGTGTCCCAGGCTGTGGGCGTGAACTTCATTGGTGGGTTCAGTGCGTTGGTACACAAGGGCTTTGCGGCCGGTGACCGGGAGCTGATCGCTGCTATTCCGGAAGCACTGGCGGTGACCGATCACGTATGCTCCTCTGTCAACGTGGGCTCCACCAAGGCGGGGATCAACATGGATGCGGTGCGGCTCATGGGCGAAGCGGTCAAAAAGGCAGCAGAGTTGACCAAGGATCGCAACTGCATTGGTCCTGCTAAGCTGGTGGTATTCTGCAATGCGCCGGAGGACAATCCCTTTATGGCGGGTGCATTCCATGGGATCGGCGAACCGGACTGCGTGATCCATGTGGGCGTATCGGGGCCTGGCGTGGTGCGTTCTGCATTGACCAAGTATCCGGATGCGGACCTTTCGCAGGTGGCAGACGTGATCAAGAAGACGGCATTCAAGATCACTCGTATGGGGCAGCTGGTGGGCACAGTGGCTTCGGAGAAGTTGGGTGTTCCCTTTGGTATCGTAGACCTGTCTCTGGCACCGACACCGGCTGTGGGGGACTCTGTGGCGCATATCTTAGAGGAAATGGGTCTGGAGATCTGCGGTACCCATGGGACGACGGCGGCGCTGGCTCTGTTGAACGATGCAGTCAAAAAGGGTGGCGTGATGGCATCCTCTCATGTGGGCGGTCTGTCCGGTGCCTTTATCCCGGTTTCGGAAGATGCTGGTATGATCCATGCGGCGCGTATGGGCGATTTGACCATCGAAAAGCTGGAGGCTATGACAGCAGTTTGCTCGGTGGGGCTGGATATGATCATCATTCCCGGCGAGACAACACCGGCTACCATCTCTGCTATCATCGCAGACGAAGCGGCTATTGGTATGGTCAATAGCAAGACTACGGCGGTGCGTGTGATCCCGGCTATTGGCAAGCAAATCGGCGAGGAACTGGAATTCGGCGGGCTGCTGGGCAGTGGTCCCGTGATGCCGCTCCACAACGATCGTTCCAGCCAAAAGTTCATCGATCGTGGCGGACGTATCCCGGCACCGATGCAGTCTTTAAAGAACTAAATAGGTATAGAAAAAAGAGATAGCCATGCGAACCGACACCCAAAGGTTAGAGTATGATCTAACGAATGGGATGTCGGTTTTTCGTGGGTATCTCTTTTTCTTTGTGTTTATTCAGCCAAATACCGCTGGTATCTTCCCTCGATCTCCTCTACGGACATTTCGTTCCGGCGCAGGAGGATGCGGAATTTGTAGGTCAGGGAGTGACCGGCTTCGATGGTCAGGCCGCCTTTGAAGTGGAGGTTGTTGGCTGCGAACAGACCATAGTCCCGGACGTGCCAGGTGGTGGGATACCGTTCGTTGTCCTTGTGATCAAAGACGGTGATGCCAAAGAATTTTTCGCCGATCGTGCCGGCATAGTCGCACCATTCGGCTTCCTTACTCCAGCATTCGCCTTCCCCATGTCCCCCACGGGAGTTGGTGATCACGCCGCTGCCAGTGTCGGCTCGCAGTTCGTCCCGCATACGGATCCCCAGAGGACCGGCTTCTTTTGTGGGGCCAAATTCCACTTTGCCACAGTCGGCAGTGAAGGTGATCTCCATATCCAGCATGCGGCAGGCCTGGGACTGGTTGTACATGGTATAGCGGGTGGTCTCGTGCAGCAGTGGATTATTGTCGTGGTCAGTCCACAGGTTGTGGGTGGTGAAGGAGGTGCAGGCGTTGCCGTTTACGACCTGGTCGATCTTTTCGCAGTGGATGATCCCGCAGTTATCCGGTTCGTTCCACAGATCCACGTCGTTTACGTCGCCGACAGCTACAAAGATCGAGCGGTGGTGGGGATGCTCCTTGGCGGTGAAATCCAATCTGGTGAACATATCGCCGTCGTCATCGGTGAGGGGACCGAAATAGGGCTTCCACAGAGCGCTATCCCAACAGTACCCGGCGATGGGCTTATCGGCGATGGAGATGGTCAGGCGATTCTTGGCCTCTTCCACCTGGCAGAAAATACTATTCATCTTGCCATACACCGGGGAGAGTGTCAGCTCTTCCTCTGCGGCGGCGGTCAAAATGGTGCATACGGTACCACAAGGCAGGATCTGGGCGGGAAAATACCGTCCGTCGGTGGTGGCAAAGCCGCACAGGGGATTGTCACTCACTGGGATCTCAGCGGTGAGGAATACGGGTTCCTCCTGTATTGGGGTGGTCGCTTTATATACAATGGACATAATCAATTCTCCTCTCTGGGAAAGAGCTCCCGCATATAGGCAAGGATCTCCGGTACGTTTTTCTGAAAATCGGTGAAGGAGCATTCTGCCGATACACCACCGGTATAGCCCATGCGGCACAGTGCTGTGGCAAAGCGTTGGTTGAAGCGAATGTCTCCTGTGGTAGGCTGACCGGGGCAGGTGCGATCCGGTGCCTCTGCCATGTGGCAATGCCGGAGTCGGCCGGTGCAGGCTTCAATGACCTCCGGCTCTGTGTTTTCTTCGGCCATATGGAATGCGTCAGCCAGCAGCTGGACACCTGCACGATCCAGCAGCTTGACCTCCGCATCGGATTCCGGCACGGTACGGTACACATTGGTCTCTCGGGCACGCAGGGGTTCGATCACCATGGTCACGCCACGGGGTTCGGCATAATCGGCGAAAAACTGCATGAAACGACGCAGATTGGCAAGTCCCACTTCCCTGTCTATGGTCTCCGGGATGGAGCGGGCGGCACCACTGCCGAATACCGCATACCGGATCCCCAGACGGGACAGCACGTCGATCAGGTGCTTGACATAGGTCTCGATCTTGTGCCAGTCGTTGCCGGGATCTGCCAGCTTGTATTCGCCGGGGAACAGGCTGTTGACGGCGTACAGACCCAGCGGCTTTTTGGCATCCTCGGCCAACAGCCAGTCCAGCTCTGCATCGGTCAGGCCGGCAAGCATCATGCCGCCGCATTCGGTATAATCAAAGCCGCAGTCCATGACGTAGTGGCACTTGACCGCCAACTGTTCTGCCGCAGACTGGGGCACCTCGGCCACGCCTTCCGGCATAAAGGAACCGCCGGGGATACAGCATCCAAGCTTTACCATATTGCTCACTCCTTTTTCGTTTTGTCAGATATAGGAACGATCCATGCCAACGGCTTTCAAAAATTCCCGTGCGATGATGGCACTGCCAATGGGACCGGGGTGTACTCTGTCCCAAGCTACATAGGAGGAGTGCCGGTATTGCAGGTACTCGTCGAAGGCCTGCTGCACGTTTACAAACACGGTGTTGTATTTCTTCGCTACTTCGGCGCAGATGGTGATATATTCGTCGGTAGCAGCACGCATACGGTCTTCCCGGTTGGATTCGATGTAGTAAGGGGAGATGAGCACCATACCTTTGACCACGGGCAGTGTACGTTCCAACATTTCGCTGAGGTTTTGCCGATATTCTGCGGCATACACGTGGGAGGAACGAATGGCGGGAGAGTCAAAGCGCCGCCAAATGTCGTTGATCCCGATCATAACGCTGACCCAGTCGGGCTTCAGGTTCATCACGTCGTTCTGCCAACGGTTGCGCAGATCCAAGCTGGTATTGCCGCCGCAGCCGGTATTGGAGATCCAGAACAGCTTGTCCGGATACACCACGTTCAGAATATTTTCGATCTGTCTCACATAGCCGGTACCGGTACCTGCCCACAGACCCTCGCCTACCGGTCTGCCTCTGTCCGCATCGGTGGTGGAATCTCCTGTAAAGACGATCCGGTCTCCATTTTCAAAAAGCATAGCTGCCTCCTTGTATGTATCGTGTTGAATACGTAAAATTCTTTGTATATGGATCCATATTTCTATAGCAGATGGACACCATATCGGTATCTACATTATACCATATTCTCCGGCAAAAACAATAGAATTTGCAAAATCCGTTGGAATTTTTTTGGCTGTTTCAGGCTCCTCTGCACAATAGAAACTGTTGTTCTTTCGTGTGCGACAAAAAACGTGTCTCCTTAAATCCATAAGGAAACACGTTTCCGACACGCATGAAGGTATTGTATAAAGTTTGGTGTTTTTGGTGAGCGCATAAATCGCAATTGTAAATTCGTGTATTTCGTACAAGAACTCGCTGATGAATCGGTTTCTTGTGTGTTTTTTGCCAAAATGTATTGCTTTTTGAGGGTAAAGATGCTATAATGGTGACAACTTCCACACAACCAGAAAGGTGGTACTTTTTATGGCATATCAGCTTTATCCTGTACAGCCATGCGACCTTTGGCAGTATGGTTCTCTGCCGGGGGAAAAGGAGCGTGTCAGATATACGGTACAGATCGACGGAAAGCCTGCTACAACGAACAAGGCCAGAGTGTCCGCTATGCCGTACAACAGACGTTGGCCGGGACACCAGCGGGATCTGGAGCAAACGGAGATCATCGATTTTCTATCCTTCTCCATGGATGCGCCGGTGACGATCGATATTCTGCCGCCGGAACCCTTTACGGATGTTGTCATTCGCCCCCATTCGTTGGGGATCACACCAGAGATCACGCCGGACGGACACATCCGCTTTACCCTGCCCCATGCGGCCTATTGCACAGTGGAACCCTACGGTCGGCGAAATGCGCTGCACATTTTTGCGGATCCGGCACAGGACTATGGTGTTTCCGCAGAGGATGCACATACGCTGTATTTTGCGTCGGGCGTGCATGAGGTGGGACAGATCGAGTTACATTCCGGAGATACACTGTATTTAGCGGACGGTGCGGTGGTGTACGGCTGCATTACGGCCATAGATGCGGAAAGCATACGGATCATAGGCCATGGGATCCTGGACAACAGCCACAATCGAGAGCATATCCTGTATGAATCCCACACGGAGAACAACGATAGTGCCGTGAACAATGCGACCCGGCAGCATACGATCCAGTTGGAGTATTGTACCAATGTGTTGATCGATGGTATTACGATCCGGGATTCGCTGGTGTACAATGTGCGGCCCATCGGTTGTCGAGGGCTGACCATTCGCAATGTGAAGATCATTGGCTGCTGGCGGTTCAACTCCGATGGGATCGATATGCACAACTGCGAGGATGTTTGTATCGAACACTGTTTCTTGCGTACCTTTGACGATTCCATTTGCGTAAAGGGCTTCGATTGCTACTACGAAGGCGATGTGGAGGCGGCGGTGCAGGCAGCGATGTACCGGAATGGGCAGGCCTACGATGTGTTCCGGCGTGTGCTGGTGCGGGACTGCGTGATCTGGAACGACTGGGGCAAGTGTCTGGAGATCGGTGCGGAGACACGGGCTGAGGAGATCTGCGATATTGTGTTCGAGGATTGCGATGTGATCCACACCTGCGGGACGATCCTGGACTGTTGCAACGTGGACTATGCGGATGTACATGACGTGACCTACCGACGTATTCGGGTGGAAGTGGACGAGGATGTGCCGATCCCCCGGATCCAGAATTTGGACAGTGTTCCCTATGGGGAGATCGTGCCGGGGTACACGCCGACCTTGATCGGGGCGTATGTGCTGTTCCATCATGAATATTCCGCTGGTGGAACAAGACGAGGCAAGAATCGGTCGTTGGTATTTGAGGACATTCATGTGTACGGTGGCGGTGTGCCGGTCTTTGATTTTGCGGGCTACAGCGATGCATTTGGCTGTACAGATATTGTGATCCGGAATGTGTATCACGATGGTGTATTGCTCACGGAGCCGGAAAGCTATCATTTGTCCGTTGGCGCACATTGCCAAAATATTCGGTATACCCATTCGTAATAAGGAGGATATAGTATGATCACGTGGTCTCGCTTTACGCACGAATATACCAAATCCTACTACAAATATGTAGAGCCGTTGTCGGCGGATTATACCGTTTGGGTACAGGGCGAAGAAGTGCCGGTATACACCTGTCGGATTTCTGCCTATCCGCTGAACCGGGTATGGCCTGGATTCCAGCGGCCTATCGACCAAACGGAGCTGGCATCCTTTGTGAATCTGGTCAGTGACGAACCGGTAACGCTGACGATCGAAGCGAAAAGACCCTACGACCGGCTGCTCATCAAGCCATACTCCCGTGGGATCGTACCCGGTGAAAAGGATGGAAAAATCACCTTCACGGTGCCGGTGGACAGTCAGTTGGTATTGGAAACGGACAGCTATCACCATTGCCTGTACATCTTCAACAGCCGACCGATCCCCTGCCCTGACCCAGCAGATGTGACCCATTATTTTGGACCTGGTATCCATATGCCCGGCAAGGTCACGTTGCATACCGGAGACAGTGTGTATGTAGACAAAGATGCGTTGGTATTTGGCTGTCTGTATGCGGAAGATGCGGAGGACATTCATATTTTCGGCAATGGTGTGCTGGATGATAGCAATGAGGCACGGTTCCACAACTATTGCTATGAGCCGTATACAAATGGAAACTTGAAGTTTTATGATTGCAAGAATCTACGGGTCGAAGGGATCCTGTGTAAGGATTCTGCCATTTGGTGTCTCAATTTGTTCCACTGCTTGGATGTGCAAGTGGATGGGATCAAGATCTTTGGGCAGTGGCGGTACAACACGGATGGGATCGACATTGTGAACTGCCAGCACATCACGATCCGCAACAGCTTCATCCACTCCTTTGACGACACCATCACCATCAAGGGGATCGACCGATATGCAACGACCAACAACGAGCATATTTTGACGGAGCATTGTGTGCTGTGGTGCGACTGGGGCAAGACCTGCGAGGTGGGGATCGAGACAGCGTGCCAGCGGTATCGGGATATCACCTTCCGGGACTGTGATCTACTCCGTGCGGGCAATACAGCGATGGACATCATGGATGGGGATTGTGCGGAGATCTCAGATATTACCTTTGAAAATATCCGTGTGGAATACGAACGGTTCTATACGGGGTCTCAGTATCAAGGATCGGACGACACGGTGTACACACAGCAAAATACCATCGAGATCGCTGCACTGGTGGGTTTTTCCAATCCGATATGGCGCAGTCCGGACACGGTGGCGACCTGGGGGATCCCTGGAACGCTGCTTACGCCACTGGAGCTGTCGGAGATACGCTGTGGTGTGATCCATGATGTGGTGTGTCGAGACATTGCGGTATATTATGATACGGCGATCGGTTTGCGGGAAGATGGGCGGTATCCATTGCCTATTCGCATTTGGTCGTGCCGGGATGGGGTGCGCTTTGCCAATATTCTGGTGGAGAATGTATCGGTCAATGGAGTACGCCTCACAGAGGAGACAGCGGTATTGGAAGTACGGGACACCGATGGATTTGTGTTCCGATAAAGAGTAAGCAAAACAAAACCGGGTATGGTTAAGCCATAGCCCGGTTTTCGTTATGGGGTCATCACGGCAGCAGTTCTGCTAACACTTCCGTGAGCGTGCAAGGGGTCACTGTGCCTCGGCAAAGCTGCCAAAATAGCTGCAATGCCAGCTGCCGATCGGTGGTCACATTCTGTACGGTACTTTCTTCTTGCTGGTGGTTGATCTTGGTCAGCTTTACGGCTATAGAATAATACCGCAGACCATTGGGCAGGGTGTCTTCCAGCAGGATGTATACGATCGTACCAACACAGGGAATGTTGATCGTTTGGGTACAGACCTTTTGCTGTAGCTGTGTGTAGAGCATTGTGTTCACCTCCTTCTTATCTGAGTTACTTGGTTTTTGGCCTTGCAAATAACCATGAATAGTATACCATAGAATCTGCATCTGTGCATTAAATCTGGAAAATTTTTCAACTTTTTTGAAAATTTTTTGTACCACAATATATTGCGTTTCTACAGTTATAAAAATACCATACGTTGTAAAATTTGATTTTGTAGAACAGCATTATTCGCGTTTTGAATTTCATGACATTTTTTTGTGTCAGGAAAATGGGCGGATTTTGGGCTTTTTTAGTGGCAAAAACAGCAAAAAAAGAACCACGTTCCCTCCTGTCACAGGGACGTAGTTCTTCCATATTTTTGTGGTTATTTCGCTTGTTTTGTATCCAATTCGTTGCCGTATCGATCGTATAAAATCGCATTGTCCTTTTTCGATTTATGCCACACGTTGGTCTCTCCCGCCCAGATGAGCGCTTCGTTGGAGCCGGCACAGCCTATGGTAATACTTTCTCCGGCAGGCAATACGGTACCTTCCGGGAAGACGAACAGTTCACTGCCTCGGTCGGAATAGAGATAATAGCCGGTCAGGTCGGTGGTATCGCCGGTATTCTCAATGGTGATCGTCTGGTCCTCAATGGATACAGCGGTGATCGTGAGACTGGCCGTGGGAGGAACTTCGATTTTTGCATTGGTGATATACCGAAAGGTGTCTTGCAGATCGATGCACCAGCCCAGGTCTGCGTCTTCTGTTAGGCGTACTTCCCCAGTCTGGCGTAGGCGAGCGATGACCTTTTCATTTGCGGTGTCCGGATCGGTCTCGGTGTTACAGCAAATGATGGAAAGGTTTGGTGTACATGCATCTAAGAAAGCTTGACTGGTGGCACCTTTGCGGCCATGATACGGCACCTTTAGTATGTCGCAGTCCAAACGATAGCCGGTGGAAAGCAGATCTGCTTCTTCGAGCTCCTTCATATCGCCTGTGAATAATACCGTTTCTTCGCCACATTCTAACCGTAGGATCAACGAATTGTTGTTTTCTTCATCCGGATACAACGTGATGGGACATAGTACGTCCAAATACAGACCTTCGTCTCCAATGGGCACGGACTGACCTGGTGTCAGGGTCTCATAGGGGATCTCGTTCGCCAAAGCGGCATAGGTGTCCGGTGCTTCGTTCAAGGCGGCGGTGTACAGTTTCCCAATGGAATATCGCTGCCGGATACCGTTCCAGCCACCGATATGATCCTTGTCCGAATGGGTCAGGAACACGGCTTCGATGGCTTCTGTATCCATATAGGCAAGGGCTGCTAAGATCTGGGGGACGGAGCTGTCCTCGCCGGTATCGATCAGGTAGGTCTTGCCGTCGGCTTCCAGGATCGTGCAGTCCGCTTTGCCGGCATTCACAAACAACATCCGCACTGTGTGGTCACCGCTGTCCATGGCAAAGGTGTCCTCCGACAAAGTGGCAGGATCGATGTTTGCATGGGGCTGCGTATCGGTGGTGGGATCTGCGCTACAGCCGGTCAGAAGCAGCACCAGCAGCAGTGTTACAGCTTTTTTCATGGACAAACTTCCTTTTTATGGCGTATCCGCATTGGCCAGCAGACAGAAACGATAGAGCACATCCGCCATTTCTCCACGTTGTACATCGCCCATGGGGATCAGGGTATATTGGTACTTCTCCGGCACAAGGCCATTGGTGTAGCAATAGTCTACCCCACTGAGCGCCCAATCCGACACGGTGGTGCGGTCGATGGTCTGCAGCTGCATGGTCGTTTCGATTCCATATTTCATGCTACGGCAGACCGAAGCCAAGACGGCGTACATTTCTTCTCGGCTGACCGTTCCCTCCGGATCAAACTGACCATTGCCAATACCCGTCATATAGCCGCAGGCCGTGACCCAATCCACATAGGGGGCATACCAGCTTGTGGGATCCACATCGGTATACAGAATTTTGCCGGTGTAGGTCGTGGGATCATATCGGTGCAGACGGCTGAGTATGGTGGCAAACTGGGCTCTGGTCATGGGACTGCTGGGATCAAAGGTGGTCTGCGACAGGCCGTTCATGATGTTGTTCTCATAGAGATATTCCACCGCACGATAGTACGGGGAAACACGGGACACATCGGAGAACGGCAGGAACACGTTTTCAATGATCGCTTTCTCTTCGGTATAGCGCATGGGAATGGACTCCATATAGGAGGTAGTATTGCGGTCGGGTGTGTCGCCTACTAAGTAGTCCATTTGGTTTTTCCAATAATTCGCCCAAATATCGATGCCATAGATGTTCATCCCGGCATCCTCCAGAGAGAGCAGCTCTGCCCTTTCCCCGCTGGATGGGTTGACGCGCCAGATGGTCGTTGGGGTGTTCAGGTATATGTACCCATTGTAGATACCCAGACCGGTGTACAGTCCCTTCCAATAGGGATCGTCGCCGCTGCAGGGACCTGCCGGATCCACATACCAATGCTCGGTGAAGGTAAAGATGGTCCGCCGGTTGAAGCCGGAGAAATATATGCGGTACAGTGTTCGGTCGGCATCGTCCACATAATACCAGGTGTCGTTGAGATACAGCATCCGGGTATCGCTTGCCTGCCAGAAGGCGTCGCTGTAGCGGTCGTCTTGACAAACATACATGCTGCTCCAGCCCCAATGGGGACCTTGACCGAAGTCCTGCTGCATAGCCTCGTCGGACAGCAGAAAATGGTTGTGGAGCACCTGCCCCGGCCTATCCGGCTTGGGATCGTCGTATACCAGATCCACATGGTACCATTCCCCATCGATCTGCACCAGATTCCAGGAATGGTTCATTTCCTTGCTGACCACCATGAAGCAGGGGATGTTCAGCTCTCGCATGATGGCGATGTAACACAGCGAATAGGCCTGGCACACGCCCTTGCGTTCTTCCAGAAAATGGTATACATCATAAATGGATTCATCTGCGTCGTAGGCATAAGAGGAGATCAGGTAGTCGTGTACATACAATGCCTTTTCCGCATCAGACAACGCCATGGCTTCCACTTCCTGCACCAGATAGGAGATCTCCTGCTCGTAGAACGCTTCACACTCTGTTCGGCGGGTGTAGGACATATTGTATGTAAAGGACAGGGAGATCACCAGTCCATCCTGGTTGTACCGGTACACCAGCTTTTGATCGGCATAGAAAAACTCCGGGCTATTGTACATGACATCCGTGAAGACGTGCATGATCTCATAGTCCTTGATCCGCCACATGGAAACATCTAAGTAAGACTGCTGTGCATCGATGGCTTCGTATATGGCGTTATACACTTGTCTATAGTTTCGAATGGTCTCGGAGGCCGGTTCGATCGTATAGACAGCCGCTGTAGACCATGCCATGCCAATGGACAGTCCCACAGCCAAAAGAATACCGAACAGTTTTTTCATGAATCAGAAAAGGATCCTTCCCATGTGTATAGATCACGCTTGTGCCAATCCATGGGAAGAGATTCGTGCAGCACAGGTGGTTTGTGTAACGTTTACCGGATGATGCGGATGTAGTCGGGCTTTCTGTCCAGATCCGGGTGCAGGTCACCTTCGATATTGCCCAGGATCATGCAGCCGATACCGAAGACTTCCTGGGTGATGCCCCACTTTTGCAGCAGTGCCTTCCCTTCTTCGGTCTCAAACATCTGCTTGGCACGGTGGATGAAGCAGCAGCCCAGGCCGCAGGCGTATGCAGCGTTCAGCATATTGCCCATGATCAGGCAACCGTCTTCCATAGGTGTGCAGCCGTCTTTGATCCCCAGCACGATGACCACGGTGGGTGCGCCGTAGAAGGGATCGTTGTCGCCGCCCATGGCGTTCAGGTGAGAAAGGATGTCACGGGTCTCTTTATCCTGTACAGCTACGATCAGTGCGGATTGGGCATTGCGACCGGTGGGGGCGTGGGTGCCGCATTGCAAGATGATGTCCAGCTTTTCGGGATCGATCTGTTCGCTTGTGAACTGGCGGCAGCTCTTGCGGGCTAGCATATTCTGAATGGCTTCGTGATTCATAAGGTACCTCCTGTGTATTTGAACAAATTTGTGTGCTGTATACGGTGTGTTGTCAACACTGTGGACATGGCTCATTCGCAGTTTTTCCACATTTCTCCATAAAATACCACAAGCCGGTGCCTGCCAAAATACGAGCAGGTCCGGCTGTGTATGGATCCAAAGATGCTATAGAATGATTGAAAGTCCTGTGATTACTTTACGTCAAAGGGATCGATCAGGTTATGCATGTTCACCATCAGTTCCGGTACGGGAACGGTGCGGCCGCACTCGAATGCTAAGTATCTGTCGTAGCCCTTTTCCCGGATGGCCTTGAACACGTTGGTGTAGTTGATCTCACCGGTGCCGGGTTCGTTTCTGCCGGGGTTGTCACCGATGTGGAAGTGACCGATCAGATCGATGTTGTTCTGGATGTTGCGGATCACGTTGCCTTCGGAGATCTGCTGATGATAGATATCGAACAGGATCTTACAGTTGGGGCTATCTACAGCCTTGATCATAGCCACGGCCTGTTCGGTGGTCACCAGGTAATAGCCCATGTGGTTCACCAGGATGTTCAGGGGTTCCAGCACGATCATGATGCCTTCGGCTTCTGCGATCTTGGACAGCTCCTTCAGCGTGCCAACGCAGGTGTTGAACTGTTCTTCGCTGGAAACGTCGCTGCGGAGATTACCAACAGTGGCGCAGATATTGGGTACACCCATGATCTTAGCAGCGGCAACAGATTCCTTGAAGGACTGGATGAAGATCTCCCGGGTATCTTCCCAAACCATGCCGTGGGACCATGCCATCTGGGTATTGTAATCCGGATTTTCTCTGGACTGGATGATGATACAGGTGGAAGTCACGCCGGTCTCATCCAGGGTAGCCTTTGCCTTAGCCAGATCCAGATGTGCCCAACCCAGCTGTTCTACTGCCTGAAAACCATACTTTGCGCCGGTGCGAACGTTCTGATACCAGTCGCCGCCAAACCAGCCGCCTGCTGCGGAAAATTTCATAATGGACCTATCCTTTCTGCATATCTATTGTATGCACAAGCACACATGCGGTATGCGCATCGTGTACCTGGAGTGATTGGAAATATTCTGTATTCGGAGATCGGAGCCAAGACCAGCTCCATTCCTACGCACAACCATGTGCGATAGAATCTGGTATTATTGTACATGATTGGCGGCCGTTTGTCAACAGGAAATGACAAATTTACCCGGGAGAAAGTGGAAAATTTTTCTTGTGGGGGGTGCTATATGGGAAAAACGCACAAAATCCAGCGATTCATCGGGAACTGCCGCTTCTATGGAAATAGTCGGTGAGCCGCATTTGGCAAATCTGTAGGACTGTATCGACATCGTCCACGGTCAGGCCATCGTATATTTCTTGCCGCAGCGAAAACATTCGTGTAGTTTGATCATAGGTGAAGAAACCACTTTTGCAAAGTGCGGCTACGGGATTGCGGATCAGGTTGCTTTCGATCTCCTTGTCCGTTGCAGCCGGGTCGGCATACACACAGTTCCCTTTTTCGACCGGCAGACCGTTTTGGATCCGTTCTGCATAGTATCTTCTGAAAAAGGCAGCCGCCTCTCGGATCGAGAGCTGTCCGCCGCTTTGCAGGGCTGCTATGATCAGGATCGGCTTATAGGAGCGTGCCATCGCCATTGTCTGGAAATATCGCAGGAAGGCATCGCTTTCGGCAGTGGCGATGGTGTTGACTGCCTTATGGGAACCTGCACGGATCTGTTGTCCCAGGCTTTCGTATAGTTTGCCGATCGACTTTTCTTGAAAATCCAGAGAAAGCATATTGTCATCCAGCCAACAGCTACGCAAATAGTTGTTCACACGGATATTGCTGCCACGCATGGTCTTGTCCGCCATAAGGATCTGGTGCTTGTCTTCATAGGTAAGAACGTGCAGGATATAGTAGGGTATGGCACGATCGATCTCTCGCAGCAGACGTTTGTCCAACGTTTTGTTGCGTAGCTTGGTCTCAAAAACCTCGATCTCTGGAAAAGCACCAATGCGTTCTATACCAAAGGTTTCCCGAGAAAGCTTGTTTCGCCACCAGAGTTCCTGTATCTGCTCCGTATACAGCGTGCGATAGTTTGGCTTTCGGATGGCCCGTAAAAAGATCATCTTTTGTGGGATCCGGCTATTTACTTCGGTTTGGGCTGGCAGCATGAGCATATGGTCGTCCTCTTTTACAAAATATAGGATATCTTATATTATTGTAACATAATGGATCGCATTTTGCAATAGGATGCAAAAAAATGCAACCTCATGCCATATGGCTATCCACATGGATCCCGTCTGCTGTGCGCTGTACCGATACGGTGAGCTTGCCCTGCGGCGTGGTGATAAAGCCTTTGGCATACTGCATGTTGGCGGGAAGCTGGGGATGGATCTCGTATTTTGCAAAGTCGGGGGTCAGGGGCTTGATCCCTAAGATGCCGGAGAACAGCTGTCTTGCCGGGGCACCAAACATGGGATGGCAGTGGGAGCCGTACAACCAATGTTCCCAGATCGTAGTGGCACCGTGTCGTTTCATGTACAGGTAGGAGCCGGGGCCATCGTTTTCCATGAGCTTTCCGAACACATCGGCGTGACCCGTGGCAAACAGCAGGTCACAGAGAATATCGGTGGCGAGAAAACCAGTATCAAAATGGCCGAGCGTATCATAATAGGCTACGCATTCGTCGGCATTGACAAGTCCCAGCGATGCACCGTAGACCAGTCTGCCCTGCCCTTTTTCGTAGTCCCCAGAGAAATAGGTGGCTTTGATCGCTGCCAATGTATCAGCCTCCAGCTGGCCATAGGCGTAGGTCTCTCCCAGCGCGTCGGCGATCTCGTGCAGCATTTCTAAGGATTTTACCAGATAATAGCTGTTCACCAACGGTTCCGGGATGGTGCATTTTTCCAGCGTACACCAGTCGCCGAGGCACCAGCCGCCTTCTTCCTCCCGTACGACCAGCCCATTCTCACTGTGTGCCAACAGGTAGCCGATCCATTTTTGCATGGCTGGGTAGGCTTTTCGCAGGATGTCGGTGTCGCCAAAGGTCTTCCAGTACTGATACGGAACGATGATCACGGCACAGCCCCAGCCGCCAGGGCCGCCACCACCGCCCATGAACGGTGCCGTATGCTGGATATGTCCGGAATCCGGATCCTGACAGTCTAAGATATCCTGGATCCATTTGCGGTAGAAGGCACGGCTGTCCAGCAGGAGCATGGCGGTCTGGGCTGTGATCTGGCCATCGCCGGTGTAGCCCAGTCGTTCTCTGTGAGGACAGTCGGAGGGAAAGCTGCCGTGCATATTGTCCAGCTCGGTGCGGATGTACGCATCAAAGAGGAAATTGCAGCCTTCGCTGTCCGACTCGAACCCGGCGGTCACAGCCACATCGGCATGGACGACCACGACTTCTGCTTCGGCAAATTCTCCGTCGATATCGAAATAGCGGAAGCAGTGCCACACGAATTTGGGCTCGAAGATGCGTTCTGTGCCGTCGCACACGAAGGTATCGGTCATGATCTGCGGTTTACCGGTGGAACAGGTGTAGCCGGCACCGGTGGAGGCAAAGTCGAGAGCACCATCTTTTTGTTCTTCGGCAAAACGGAGGGTGATCTTTCCCGTATAACCAGGCTTGGTTTTGATCCGCACATAGCCGCTGATATTTTCCCCTGCATCGTAGATATTGCCGCATGGCTTGGGTACAATGGTTCGAATGATCCGGTCCGGTGCGCCGATCTCCGGGCACAGGAGGGAATTGGGAGCCGGCAGAAGCATTACAGGGTGGGTCTCTATGGAAACGGTCGGGTCGATGATCTCGCCAATGAACAGGTTGGAGTAGACGATCTCGCTGTTTTGCCAGGTCTCGCTGCCGTCGGAGACGATGGTGTGGTCGGGCCATGCAAGGGCATACAGGCACTTCACCCGGTCGCCAAAGGACATCTCTCCCTCGGCGATCCGTTCCTCCTGCACATACCAACCGCCACCCAGCTGGATCTCCAACAGGTTTTCGCCATCCTGCAGCAGGTCGGTCAAATCGAAGGTTTTGTAGTAGATGCGATGGGTGAAATGGTCGTGGCAGGGGTAGGTGATCTTCTGAAATGTACGGGGTTCATAATCGGTGGGGTTTGGGGAGAGTAGATCCTGACCCAGCTTTTGGCCGTTCAGTCTGGCCTCAAAATAGCCTAAGCCTGTGATGTACAGGGTGACAGCTTCGTTTTTGTTGGCGTGGAATTTGCGCTGGATGATGGGGGAGGCACAGGGGGTGTTTGGTGCGATCCAATGGGCGGTTTGTAAAAGATGCAGTGACATAGTGTTAGTTTTCCTTTATGTATTCGATCAAGGTTTGTAAGCCGGCTTCGTAGGAGGACTGCTTGGAGGCCCAGGCGGAGGCAATGTCGGGATCGTCGTTCTTCACCATATCCAGGAAGGAACCCAGACCGTTCAGGGCGACGGAATAGATGAAGCCAAAGTCGAACCAGATGCTGTCCCGTACGATATTGAGCATGCCTTCGCTTTCGGTATCTCGGGCGTATTTGTATTTGAGCACAGTGTCATAATATTTCGGGATCACAAGCTCGTTGCTGGTGCGACAAAGGGCATCGAGGATAAGGCCGGAGTAGGCCAGATCCTGTGTAGAGGCGGGGATGCAGAATACGGAAAGGTCGTCCACTACAGTTGTGTAATACCGATCTTGGTTGGCATCGTATTTGGGAAACGGGACCATACCAAAGTCCGTATCGCTCTCCCGCATCAGCTCGGCATACCGCAGCGGTGCCTGGAAGAAAAGTGCTCTATTTTCTGTAAAGATCTTTTGATCCACATCGGGTGTAAACTGCTTGGCTTCATGGGTGGGATTCAAAAAATCGTACAGCTTGGCATAGGTGTCGATCATGCGCTCGGAATACAGGCTCAGCACCGGGTACCCATCGTTGTCAAAGGTACAATAGGAGATCCCCAGATAGGAGGCCAGGTCACGGATGTTGTAGAAGATCATGCCCCAGCGATCCTCTTCGTTGTAGGTATTGTTCTGGTCTACATCATAGGAAACCGCTGCACATGCCTGCCGCATGGTATCGAAATACCAGGTGTCGTTCAGCACAAGGTCGTAGGGGGAATCCAGATTGTAGTCACTTATGAGAGAGCGGTTGAAGAACACGACCTCCAGGTTTTCCCACATGGTCAGAGATGCATCGCCCAGGCAAAAGTACATTTTTCCACCGATCGCCACGTTGTCATGGAAACCGGCATACCACCATGGCGAGGAGAAATCGATATCGGAGGTGTACAGGTCGGTGAGGCAGTCCTGTGTGATCAGGGAGGTGATGTAGGCATTGTAGCCTGCCACCAGGTCATAGGCATCGTCACCGGCGACGACTGCTGCGGTGATCAGCTCGGTAAAGGTACTGCGATCCGACCAGGTACCGGCGGCCGTGATGGGCTGGATAGATACGCCATATTCGTTTTCGACCGTCAGATTTCGTTCCCAGACGGCATCATCGACCAGATCCCCAGAAGATTCTGTGATGTCGAATTCATACGAACGATCTGTCCGGCACAGGATACGGTAGGCACGGCCTTCGAAATCGTATTGCGGGGCAGGTTCTTCGGCAGTCTCTTGGTTGGCATTTTCCGTGGTTTCGCTTTCCGGTACCGTTGTCTCCGGTGTATCCGGGCTACAGGCTGCCAGAGAAGCCAACATACTAATCACGAGGAAAAGTGCTATAGATCGTTTCATTTTTATTACCTCCTGGTAAATTTTTTCCTTCATTATAGCATGTCTTGCAGCGATATGCTATAATATATCTATCGAGCAATAGGACAAATCTATCATGGTGGAGGATACATATGGCGATACACAGCAGCATTGCGCTTCCCTTTGGAGGCAAAAATGAAGACGATTTTGATCTGACCCTGCAGCGATGCGATACCGATCATGAAACAGCTTGCCCGCTGCATTGGCATGACTGCTTTGAGATCATCTATGTGCGATCCGGTGTATTTCATGTGGTGCTTGGCGACAAAGAGTTTGTGCTTACGGAAGAGGATATTGCCGTGATCCCGCCCCGGACGATCCATGCGACCAGCAGCGGTATGGGAGAACGCTTTGATTCCATTGTATATGGATATACCGAATCGCTGCTGTACACGCCGGATCTATCGATCTCCAATCTGCAATACCTGGCGCCATTTCGAAAGCTGCGCCCCTATGCGGATTACATTTTGCGTGGGGACAGTGCGTCGGTCGTACAGCTACGGGATCTGCTTCGGCAGGGAGCGGAGATCTATGAAAGCCATGATGCCATGCGTGTATTGAATATGCGGATCAATATATTATCCGTCCATGCCCTGCTCTATTCGATCTATGCATTCACGTCGCAGGATGCCCATTTGTCCTCGTATTTGATCGACACGCAGAACTATATTGAAAAGCATTTACCTGACGATATTTCGCCCTATACTATTGCCCGGGAGATCCACATCAGCTACAGCCATTTGGCCCGCGTGGTACAAGCAGAGATGGGCATGACGATCTCGGAGCTGATCACCTCCATGCGGATCAATTCTGCAGAGCAGATCTTCATGGAGCATCCGACCATTTCTGTAACGGAATGTGCGTTGGCTGTGGGATTTTCAGACGTGAGTTATTTTATCAAGCAGTTTCGCAAGCACAAGGGGATGAATCCACGGAGCTTTTTGAAGATGATACAGAAGATATGATATAGGAAACGAGATGTCCATACAAAGGTTTTCGGTGGGTTCCAACCAGAAAAAACAGAATTTCCCATTCATAAGTCAGTCACAATAGGTTCATAATATGACCAGAGAACAGAGCAATCGGTTCTCGAAAACAAAATTCACACAAAAGAATGGAGAAAACAAGTATGGCACAGAAGACAAACAAGATCGTAGTTCCGGAAGCGAAGGCTGCTATGGAGCAGTTCAAGATGCAGGCGGCCAACGAAGTCGGCGTGCAGCTGAATCAGGGTTACAACGGTCAGCTCACCAGCCGTGAGGCCGGGTCTATCGGTGGTCAGATGGTCCGGAAGATGATCGAGTCCTACGAAAACACCATGAGTGCCAAGTGATCTCCCGCAATCCCATGTGAGCGCTGATCTGTACCGGTCGGCGTGAGCCATCGAAAAAGCAGACTGCTCTTCCCTTTCCGGGGAGAACAATCTGCTTTTTACTTATAAAATTATTTTTCTTCCAGTGCGTCTGCCGGGGCTTCTTCCGGATAGAAACCGCTGAAGCCGGTCTCTTCCATGGCGTCGATGGTCTTGATGTCTTCCGGACGCAGATTGAAGCCGAACACATGCATATTTTCCACGATCCGGGTCTGCGTGACAGACTTCGGCAGGGGCAACAGTCCCTTTTCCAGTGCATAGCGGATGCAGAGCTGTGCCGGAGAGCAGTCGTGCCATCTGGCGATCTCGTCGATCATGGGGTTGGCCAGCAGACGACCGCAGCCCAGTGGGCTCCATGCTTCCACTAAGATATTGTTGGCTTTGCAATATTCTACCACTTCGTTTTGGGTGTAGCCGGGGTGGAACTCGATCTGGTTCACCATGGGCAGGATCTCGGCGGTCTTTTTCAGGGCTTCCAGGTGAGAAGGCAGGAAGTTGGATACGCCAATGGCACGGATCTTGCCGTCCTTATACAGCTTTTCAAACCCTCTCCAGGTATCGGCGTTGATCTCTTCCCAATTCTCAGCGACTTTGGCAACGGCCGGCCAGTGGATCAGATACAGGTCGATATAATCCACGCCCAGCGCACGGAGTGAATCGTCACAGGCTTCGATGGTCTTGTTGTACCCTCTGTGGGTGATCCAATGCTTAGTCGTCAGAAAGATCTGCTCTCTCTGTACGCCAGAGGCACGGATGCCTTCGCCTACGCTGAATTCATTGCCATAGGCTGCGGCGGTATCGATGTGGCGGTATCCCTGCTGCAGGGCGTAGCTTACGCAGCTCGTGGCTACGTCTGCCGGGGTTTGCCAGGTACCATAGCCAAGGCAGGGAATGTGTACGCCATTGGCGAGGGTATAGGTATCGGTTGCAGATTTCATCATCATAATAGGTTCTTTGCTCCTTTGCTATGTTGTCTGGTTTAGTCCAAACCAATGGAACGGAGGTAGTCGTAGCTCTTCTTCAGGCAGTCGAAGGGGTCTTCCCCGTTGCAGTTGTCCTGTTCTACATAGGCATACTGGGACCCGGCATCGACGAAAGCGGCTGCGATCTTTTCAAAGTTCAGCACATTGCCGCCGCCGACCCAGGACATTTTCCGGTCGTTTCCGTCCACGAACATATCCTTGAAGTGTACGCAGGGCAGTCTTCCTTGCAGGCGCTTGATCTCCTCCAGAGGTTCGTAGCCACCGTACTTCACCCAATAGGTATCCAGTGTGAAGCCCATGATGTCGGCCGGGAACGCATCTGCTAAGTTTTCCATCACGGTACGACCATCGGCACATTTGCTTTCATATTCCCAGTTGTGGTTGTGGTACATGAACAGCTTGCCGGCTTCCCGAATCTTCTTGGCAGCCGGGGTGGCTTCTTCCACGAACTTCGGCAGACCTTCTACGCCGCCAAAGAAACCGCCGATCCCGATGTAGTTGCAGCCGAAAGCAGAATGCTCTGCGATCACGGCATCGGTTTCGTTCACAATGCGGTTGTAGTTGTAGTGGGTGATCCCGCAGGTCAGGCCGTTCTTTTTCAGCTGTTCGCCGAGCCAGGCCGGATCATAGGCGCAGGTACCGGAGATCTGCACGGTGGTGTAGCCGATATCTGCCACTCTTTTTAGGCTTTCTGCAAAATCGTCCAGGTTCGTACAGAAATCCCGGATGGTATAAAACTGAGCACCGATTTTCATTTTCGTTTATCCTTTCTGCGTTAGAAGATTTCGCTTTCTTCCTGCCACTCCATATAGGGCTTTCCGTCCGCATCGAAACGCACTTCCAGCACCACATAGGTGGAGGTAAAATATTTGTCGCCACTGCCGCCCCAGCGATCTCCGACATAGTAGATCTTGCCGTCTACTTCCAGCATAAAAGCGCTTTGGGACAGGTATGTGGTCTCGTCACCGATATTTTGTAGGGGCGTCCAGCGTCCGTCCAGGCGTGTGGCTTTCGACCACTTGGCCTGGTTGGGAGCCCAACCGGTACAGTAGGAGGAGATCATATAGTATTCGCCATTGTGGGTAAACAGTGCAGGCGCTTCCCGGAATTCATGTTGGAACAGGGTGCGTACGTGTTCATCCACATTGAGGCAATCCTCGGTCAGACGATAGATATGCAGGTCGGCATTGTCTCTGGCGGCAGAGATGAAATAGGTATCCCCCACTGCATCTGTGAACAGTGTGCAGTCACGGGACATGTGGCCATAGGGATTGAAGCTGCCATGGTAGGTGAAGCCACCGTCCGGTCTATCGGAGGAAGCGATACAGCAGCGGGCATCCAGGTAGTTCACGCCGTTTTCGTAATGGGCCCACAGTACGAACTTGCCGGTCTTGGCGCAGTACACCGCCTTGGGACGCTCGATATTCACTTTTCCGTTCGCGGCATCCGGATTGGAGAGTTTTAGATCGAACCGGCCGTCGGTATAAGCTGTGGGGGTCTCTGTGGTCAAGATATGGGAGCAGAACTGCCAGTTCTTGAGATCTTTACTTTTGTAGCAGGAAACGTAGATATTGTCTCTGCGGTCTTCGCCGTACCAATAGAACCAGCCGGCATGGTGCAGCATATGGCCGCCGTGGGCATGGATCACGTTTCCGTCGATGTCATAATAAGGGGCACCGTTGCGCATGGGTATACCTCACTTTGCTTCATGGGTGTCTGCATCGGATTGTTCCGGTGTCGGATAGACGGCGTTTCGCACATCTGCTTCGGTAATCCGCATCAGGTCGTCCTTGGTGACTGTTTCCAGCGCAGCGACCCGATTGGCTTGGGTCGTGAGGATCTTCTCAAAGGTATTGCGCACACCACGGGCATTGCCGAATTCGCCGGCTGCTTCCGACACAGCGGTGAAATATTCTGTGAGCACAATCTTGGCTGCCTCGTCTAAAACATAGCAGCTCTTTTCACATTGGAGAGCAAAGATCCCCGTCATTTCTGCGGCGGTATAGTCGTCGAAATGGATGTACTTATTGAAGCGGGAGCGCAGGCCGGGGTTGGAATCCACGAAATCTTCCATCAGCTCCGTATACCCTGCCACGATGACCACCAGATCGTCTCGGTTGTCCTCCATGGCTTTCAGAATGGTATCTACCGCTTCATAGCCAAAATCGTTTTCGGATTTGGAGGTCAGCGTGTATGCTTCATCGATAAAGAGCACGCCGCCCATAGCTTCTTCGGTGACCTTAGCGGTTTTGATGGCCGTTTGTCCGATGTATCCTGCCACCAGCCCACTGCGATCCACTTCCACCAAATGACCCTTAGACAGCAGATCCAGAGAGTGGTACACCCTTGCCATCAGGCGGGCGATCATGGTCTTGCCGGTGCCGGGGTTGCCGGAGAACACCATATGCAGAGACATATCGGCGGTAGGCAGATCGTGGTCCCGGCGCATTTTGTACACCGTTGCCATATTGATCAGATCCCGCACTTCCCGCTTGACGCTTTCCAGCCCGATGTAGCTATCCAGTTCTTTTTTCAGATCCTCGATATTTTCCTTCGGCGGCAGTTCCTCTTCCGTTTGGGTCACTTCGCCGTCCCCTGCATCGGCTGCCTTGGTTTTCGGCGGTTCCTGGGTCTGGGTCGGTTGTATGGGCTGCTTGGCTGTCGATCCTGCTGCCGGTACTGCCGGTCGATCGGGCTTTTGTGTCTGACCGACTGTGGGTCGTTCTGTTGCAGTTTTCGATGTGCCCCAGATATCATCGCTCAGGCGTTTGATATTGTTCTGGGTCATCTGCTTGATCAGATCCAGCTGCATGGCGATGATCTCGTCTCGCTTATCGGGAGCCATTTACTTCACAACACCCTTCTTCAGCAGGATATTGGCATAGATAGCGCTTTCGCCGGTGACGACCACAGCATAGGCTTTCTTGGCACGATCGTAGAAGGCCTGTCTTTCCAAAAACTGGGGTTCCTGGGTGGTGTGGTTTGCTAAGATCTTTTTGTATTCGTCCCAGATCGGGATATCTAAGTCCCGGTCGGATTCGGTCTTATCCATCAGGTATACGCAGTCTGCGTAGGTGTCCAGGGGGATCAGCTGCAAAATGGCTTCCAACAGCTCCGGTACGCCGGTGCCGTCCGAACGCAGTACGATATTGTCTTCTGCGTGGCCTACGCTATGACCGGGAAAGTTGCCGTCGGAGATGACGATCTCGTCGCCGTGACCCATCTTGGCCAGTGTGTAGATCAGTTCGGGGGATAAAATCTTCGGAATACCTTTTAACATGGTGAGATCTCCTTTATTTGTTCAGCGATTGTTTTTGTTTCTGTATAGCAGGCGGTATTTCGCCTATACCAAAAGTATACCACAAAATTCCCGTATTGTGAAGGGGATTTTGTGAAATTTTTGTTTTTTTACAGAAAAAATGGGTGCCATGTCATCCATGTGAACTGCATGAAACAACCTGCACCCAATCGTCTCTATTTTCTGTTTTGCACAGCCAGCAGGAATCGAACGAAGATCCGTTCACTGATCCAGTCCGGTTCGACCTCCGGGTGCCACTGTACGCCTGCATAGAAGGGATGGTCACGCAGGGCAAAGGCCTCGATCACGCCATCCGCTGTGTGTGCCAGCATCTCTGCACCGGCGGGAATACACTTGACCGACTGGTGGTGATAGCTGTTCGTTACGATCTCTGTGGTGCCCAGTATATCTGCCAACCAGCCGTTCACCTGCACGGTGTGGCGGGGTCTGCCGATCTCATCCTTATACAGGTGCTCCGTCAGGCAGCATTGGCTATGGATGTCCTGCCAAAGAGAACCGCCGATGGCCACGTTCATGGACTGGATACCACGACAGATCCCGAAGGCGGGCTTGCCGTTTTCTGCCACCAGCTTGCCCAGGGTGCATTCCAGCTTATCCCGGACGGGGGTGATACCGTCGGACAGACCGTGCTCGTTGGTCTCCCCAAAGAGGACGGGATCCAGGTCGGCACCGCCGGTGAAGAGAAAGCCGTCAAAATGCTCAGCTGCCCAGCGAAGGTAATCTTCTTCCGTATCCATGGGCAGGATCACCGGTGCCACATCGACACCACAGACCTTGCCAAAACGCAATAATGCATCCCAGTACCGCTTTTCCAATATATCCGCTGAGCCGCTTCTACAGCAGGTCATTGCAATGGAAACCATATGCTCCTCCTTTGGGTTCTACAGTATTTGATTCGATCCAATTAGTCCAGCCAGATGGGGTTGGTCCATGCGTGCTTGCCGTCCTTATCGATGATGGTCATGCGCACGTACTTGTAGGGACCTGCCCAGTTTGCCAGATCGATCTCTGCGTGGGTCATCTTGCCATCGGCAGCGGTGATCTTTCTGGTGGGGTGCATATCGCTGTGCAGACGGATGGCAGCGACTTCCGAGCAGTCGATCACAGCCTTGCCGTTTTCTACATAGAAATCATAAATTTCCGGGCCGCAGGAGGAGTAGAACTTCCCTTCTTCCAGTGCCTTCAGGATGGCGTTGATGTTGTTTTCTGCATTGACCATGACCCAGCCCTTGCAGTGGTGGTGCATACCGTGGCCGTCATCGGTGGCTACGCCGTAGATGTGGATGTCCTGACCCAGCAGCTCGTCCCAGTATGCAGCGTCGGTATCCATATCGTCTTCGATCGCGCAGCCGCTGTTCCAGATCTCCATAGCGAAGTTGCCCTGCAGCTTTTCGAAGTAGCGAGCGGGGGTGCTGCTCCATTCCGGATGGCAGTAGATGGTCATGTTCTTCTTGGCGTGGATCTCGTCCAGATAGGGCTGGTAGTCTTCCTGACCGGTGGTCTTTGCGGAATCCATGCGTTCGTCTTGGTCAAAGCCGTTGCCGTCTTCCTTAGCGGGGCCGATGCAAACGGTGTGGAAGCAACGGAAGCCGTGGTCGTGGGCAAAGGTGCCGTCGAATTCCATGCCGGGGATGATGGTCATAGGTACTTCTGGTGCGAAGTTGGTGTAGTTATAGTTGCGGTGGTCGGTCAGCGCCAGGAAGTCATAGCCGTGGTCGTAGTGATAACGGATCACTTCATCGGGTGCGCCGGCGCCGTCGGAACGCTTGGTATGGCAGTGGAGACCGCCCTTGAGCATTTTTACGTTGCCGCCGAAAGCCTGTTGTCTGATCATATGATAAATACCTCATTTCTGTATACATAGGGCACCTTGCCCTGCTTATGGGTATTATACAACCTTTTTGGCAAAATTGCAATAGCTTTTTGGGAAAATGTGGGGTGAAAAATACAGGAAGAACGATGCTGTGGGATTTGGTGATTTAGGCTGGGGAAGGAATTTTCAAAAGCTTGACAAAATACCGTTCCTATGGTAAAATAAGAGTACATAACCATAGGAGGTTCGGCAAAATGGAAGGTACAAAAATATACAAAAGAAAAAAATATGCACAAGTTTCATTGTTAGTGACAAAGGGGGGCAAAGAAAAAATATCGGAAAGAGCAAAAGAATTAGATATTTCTATGACTAAACTTATCACTAGAGCTTTAGAAACCCAATACCATCTTGGTCTGATGGAAGAAGAACCGATAAACCAGCCCCGTTGAGGGCTTTTTCTTTTGGAGGAAATCATGCAATACACTACAGATATGTCCATCACCTTCCTGCTGTTGGCTGTCGGCTGTGCTTACATTTCCGGCAGAATTCACTCTGTCCGGCTACACGGCGATGCAACTGTGCTGAAGCCCGCTCTCATCTTGTTCCTTGCTTTGTTTGTCGCCGGGAATATTGTCGGCATCCACGCACTGCCTACTCTGTGACCCTTCGAGCCGTTTAGGCTCTATTTTTATACCCAAAATTAACTTCGAAAGGATTATAATCATGAAAACTTACACTAAGAATCGGCTGGAAGCTACGTTATACTGAAGAACATAGAATTCCCCCGAATCTGCGGATCGTATTCTCCCGCTGGGGGAATTTCCCATGTCCGAATCCCCATAACTTCCCGGAAGCTTGGGTGAAATTCAAGGACGAAGAAGTCCAACTCCCACCGAATGCTATAGAGTGTAGAGGCTTCTGCGGAGAATGCGTGCAGAGTGAACACAACTGTTGGGAAATGCGTAAAGGTAACGCCGTCTGGTTCCATCAACATTGATCATAAGCCTTGACAAAACGTCCCCTCTGTGATACAATAAGAGTACATAAACAGAGAGGATGTGGTGGAATGGCGTTTGATCAAAATAAGTACATCGAAGAGTATAAAAAACAAAATTATGATAGGATAAGGATTCAAGTGTATGAGGATAGCCGAAAGAAAATTAAAGAATACGCAATTAAGAATAATGTGTCAGTATCCCAGCTCATAATCCGAGCACTTGAAAAGACGTACCTATTAGATCTGACCGGCGATCTCGATTAACCTTTACAAAGCCCAACAACATAGGGCTTTTTCTTTTGCCCAAATTTAACTTAAAGGAGAAAATAATCATGACAATAAACAGAAATGGCGAAACCTATAAGCTGACCCCACAGGAGCTGTTTCAAGCCTACGAAGAACAGAAGCTACTCTTTCTTTTGGATTCATCCACACAAAAATACCGCCAGCGGATCATAGCTTGATCAGCGGACGGTATTTCCCATTTCTATTATTTTTCGTAGATCACTTCTACATTCGCCAAAGCTTCGTTCTCTTCCCCAATGGTGATGGCTTGCCAGTCGGCTTCTGTGCCGGGGTAGTAGATCTTGGCAAGGCGGGGGCATTCGGAAAAGGCAAATTCATCGATGGCGGTGATGGGAGCCCCAAAGGATACACGCTCCAGGCTATAGCAGCAGCTGAACAGATAGCTGGGCACCTTGGTGATGCCGCTGCCCAAATGGACGGAACGCAGCGCTGTGCAGCTGTTGAAGGCACGCAGACCGATCTTGGTCACGGTATCCGGAATGGTGATCTCGGTGAGGGCGTAGCAGTTGATGAAGGTGCGGGGGCCTAAGGTGTGGATGTTTTTCCCGAAATGCACGGTGGTCAGGGCTTCGCAGTTGTAGAAGGTCTGTTCGCCCAGCACTTCCAGACAGTCGGACAGCGTGACGGTCACCAGATCCTTGCAGTTTAGGAAGAAGTTTTTGTCCAGCTCCCGGACGATGATCCCATCCACCATGTCCGGCACCACGAATACCTCCCAGGAGCCGGTGTAGTCATCCTTACGCAGGGAGAGCACGCCGTCCTCGGTGATGGAGTACCACGGCTCTTCGGCAGTCGTGGTCAGGTACACCTCTTCCAGACCGGTGAGCATTTGCGCCTTTTGGTAGGTGGCATCGGCGGCTTTGGCTTCGGCATCTCGGAAGGAACCCAGATCGTTGAAGATGGCGATGGCTTCGTCATAGGCGGCTTCCTCCACCAAAGATGCGGCTTTGCCATACCGGATCGAGGGGATGATCAGGGTGACAGTTAGGATCGTCAGCAGCAGCGCACCACCGATGGCGGAGAATATGGCGATCATTTTCAGCCGGTCGCTTTCCACCTTGGAGCGCGCCACGTTGGCCTTTTTGCTATGGGGATTCTTGGCTGCCTCTACATCATGGAGTCGCTTTTCTTCGGTGAGGTATGCTTCGTCAAAGTGCTTCTCCAGCCAGGCGTGTTCGGTGTGGCAGTGTCCGCAGTGGGTGGCCTCCTGTAAGTTGATCTGCCCACAGGTACAGCGCCACAGCTTGCCATCCTCAATGGTATCGGGACGGAACACCGGCTGCACCACACCGGCGCATTCCCGACAGATCTGCTCGTACAGGGGATCGGTCTGCCACAGGATCGCCTGCTCCGGCAATGCCACGGGGTCACGGCCTTCTCGTTCCCACAGGGATCCTTCCCCCTGCCACACCTGCTCTACCCGGCTTTGCACGTACACAGCTTCTGCCGGTGCGGGCACGGTCATATCCTCGGTCAGCGGCAGTGTCACGGTTTCTGTACCCACAGCGGCACGGCGGGCATCGGTGAACTGGATGGTCAGGCAGCAGCGGAGCGGTGTCTTATCGGTGCAGGGGGTCATGTGGATGTGCAGGGTGCGCTTGCCATCTTCTTCGGTGATGGTATTTCTTTTGACTTGTACCGGGCATAGGGGGAGATATTCCTTTTGTTCCCGGTCACTGATGATCTTTTTTTCCTCTTGCTTTTCCATTTCTATATCCTCATGCTACAGCAGCGCTTTTCGTTTTTCTTCATTGTAGCACACTCTGCTGCCAGATTCAACAGAAATTTGTAAATAGTCGGTATTTCTATGCAATATAGCGTTTTTACAACAGTTGTTTTGCGATTCGCAGCTACGCCAGTTCTCCCAGTATCGGTACCGCATCCGGGCATAGCAGGCGACAGTGCTCGTTTATGTAATAATACATCGAGCTGGGACAAAGCTTGCCGAAATGCTCGCCGGCGAAGTAGGTCTCTCGGTCTAAGGAAAGATAAAAGCCGCCGGAGGGATCCTGCCAGGCACTGCTGATCCCATTGTAGCCACTGGCACGCAGGCAGGCACAGGTGGAGAGCAGCTGGCTAAGCTCCCGGAAGCCGTAGATGATGTGGCCGCTGTAGTACCGTTTTTCCGGCTCGTATTTGCGGTATTCGGTGATGGTCCGTTCGCCGCCGGTGCGCATCCGGGGCTCCTCCCGTTTCTCCATTTTGGTCACGAACAGCTCGCATCCACCTCTGCGGCTCGGATACATCTGCACGTACACCCGGCTATGGGTCGCATCGAAGCCGCAGCTGGATTTGGCCTTTTGCAGGATCGTGCGCAGGACCCTACGGGTCTCTTGGCCATCCTGGATCGACAGGTCATCCATTTCGCCCGGTGCCAGCATGACCTTCAGCTGGGTCTCGTTGATCATGATCAGTTCCATCGATATTTCCTCCTGATTGCTGCGCCCGGGCATTCTATTTCGCTATGGGAAAAACGGCGGGGCAGCGCTTACTATATTATAATCCATCTGCCGGGAAAATGGTACCCCTAAATTTTTGGTAATTCTTTTGTCACAAAATGGCAACAGAAAAAGCCACCTTTCGGCAGCTTCTTTCCATACCTATTTCATTGTTCCATCAGCTGACGAACCGTAAGGAGCATTTGCGCTGCCTGGGCTCGGCTGACGGGAGAATCCGGGGACAATGCGCCGTCGCCTGTGCCTTGCAGGATCCCTAAGCTGTTCAAGGCATATAAAGAGGGGCTGGCCCAGGTGGGGATCGCAGAGGTATCGGCAAAGGTGGGGACCACGTCCGGGGTCTCGGCTCCTAAGATACCGTTCAGGATCACGGCAGCTTCGGCACGGGTGATGCTATCCTGGGGCCGGAAATACACTGCTCCATCCTGCACAGTCCCTTGTATGATCCCCAGGCTATAGGCACGCTGGACGTATCCGGTGGCGGTGGGGGTGATGCTGGCGTTGTCGGCAAAGACGGTGGTACAGGGGGCTATGTCTCCGGCTCCCAATGCTTTCATGACGGTCATGAGATAGGCTTCTCTGGTGATGTTTTCATCCGGGTGAAAGTACACCTGACCGCCTTCGGCATATACGTCCATGGCCGTTTCTGCCACCATGACCAAGGCGGCGTTCTGGGCCCAATGGGTCTGCATATCCGCTAAGACCACCTGACAAGCCGGTTCGTCGATGGATACCTCCATGGTTTGCACAGGTGAATAGTTGCCGTAGCTGTCTCGTACCCGGTAGGTGAAGCTGTCGGAGCCGATCATGCCATCGTAGGGGGTATATTGGTAGCTGCCGGTGGCGGTATTGGTCAGGGTGACAAGGCCATGCTGGGGATAGGACACGATCTCGTAGGTCAGTGCATCTCCTTCGGGATCCGAACCGGGCAGTGTGCCCCAGGTGGTGATGTTCTGTTGGGTCCATGCGGATACGGGAACGGTGTCGGTGGTGGGAGACTGGTTGACGGTTTGGGTGAAGCGTATGGCGCAGTTGTGGCTATAGGCGTTGTCTCCTCGGAAGCGGAAGGAAGAGGAAGTGCAGTCTCCGTGGGGGACAAAGCGCAGCAGAGACACATTGCGGATCTGGATCTCCTGATTTACAGCCACTGGCAGGGTGCCAAAGTACAGGGTACCATCTCGTGCGGGGGGCAGGGATGTGATCGTGATGGTGTGTGGTGTATAGCCGATGGCATTGGCAAAATCGGTGGTGGTGAACGGGATCTCGGTGGCACAAAGTCCTGTTTGGATCATGTCGCAGGCGTTGGACAGGCATTCCAGACCCGGTGTCAGCACGATGTTGCCAAGGGCGGCGGTGGATGTGGTCATGCCGGTGAGCAGTAAAGTGGCGAAGATGGCGGATAGAGAGCGTTTGTTTTGTCGCATAGGGCAGTTCTCCTTTGGTGAATGGTATAGAATGGTATATATGCACAGAAATCTGTGGGAATCACAGGTGGATTCTATTTACAATTTAGGTCTTGTCAAACGGGGAAAAAAGGTGTATAATTATTGCATACCATATCAAAGAGGTGTAAACATATGCTGAATATCAAAATCGAAAAGAATCCCGCACCCAAGGCAAAGCCCACCGGCAAGCTGGGTTTTGGCAAGGTGTTTACCGACCATATGTTTCTGATGTCCTACTCTGTGGAGCAGGGCTGGCATGATGCACGGATCGTTCCCTACGGCCCCATCTCCCTGGATCCTTCTGCCATGGTGTTCCACTATGCACAGGAGCTGTTCGAGGGCATGAAGGCATACCGTACGGCAGACAACAAGATCCAGCTGTTCCGGCCTGATAAGAACATCGAAAGAATGAACAACACCTGCGACCGTCTGTGTGTGCCCCAGATCGATCCTGCCGATGCGCTCCAGGCCATCAAGACCCTGGTAGACGTGGACAAGGATTGGGTCCCCACCGACGATGGTGCTTCTCTGTATATCCGTCCCTTCATCATCGCTACCGATCCCATGTTAGGCGTGCACCCGTCTCACACCTATCTGTTCATCATCATCCTGTCTCCCAGCGGATCTTACTATGCTGCCGGTCTGGATCCGGTGAAGATCTATGTGGAACGGGAATATGTGCGCTGCGTTAAGGGCGGTACCGGTATTGCCAAGGCCGGCGGTAACTATGCGGCTTCCCTGAAGGGTCAGGAAAAGGCTGAAAAGATGGGATACGCACAGGTGCTGTGGCTGGATGGCGTACACAGAAAGTACATCGACGAAGTGGGCGCTATGAACGTATTCTTCGTGATCGATGGCGTTGTGATCACGCCTGACCTGACCGATGGCAACATTTTGCCCGGCGTGACCCGTCGTTCCTGCATCGAGCTGCTCCAGAGCTGGGGCGTGCCCGTGGAAGAACGGAAGCTCTCCATCGACGAAGTGATCGAAGCACACAAGAACGGCAAGCTGAACGAAGTATTCGGTACCGGTACGGCTGCGGTCATCTCTCCTGTTGGCGAACTGTTTGATAATGGTGAGAAGATGGTCATCAACAACAACCAGATCGGGCCTATCTCCCAGAAGCTGTACGATACCATCACCGGTATCCAGTGGGGCAAGCTGCCGGACGATATGGGTTGGACCGTTCCCGTATGTGACTGACGAACGGTTGCGTTCGAACGGTTGCGTTTATCCCTTTCCTGTAGAACTTGATTATAAAACCGCTTTGTTTACCTAGAACAGAGCGGTTTTTTGTATCCACTCTGCCCTGCCCTACATATGCTGAAAGCAGAATCTCACGATGCTGTAGGAGGGATTTATGCATACGGTCTTTCAGGGATACACGATGGTCCACGACGACATACCCACTTTTTTTGCCGGTGCCAATACCGGGCATGGATTTGTGGGGGCTTATGGGGACTTTGCAAAAGAGGAGAAACTGCGGCAGCTTTGGATCCTCAAAGGTGGAAGTGGTACGGGGAAAAGCACGCTGATGCGTAAGATCACAGTCGATGCGGCGGGACATAGTCTTGTGCAGTATTTGTGCAGTTCGGATCCCACTTCGCTGGATGCAGTGGTGGTAGATGGGGCGTACGTGGTCTTGGACGGAACGGCGCCACACGTGTGGGAGATGGCCTATCCGGGGGCGGTCTCAGAGATCGTATATCTTGGAAAATATTGGGATGCGGTGGTGCTGCGGGAACGGCGGGAGGAGATCGTCCGTATTTCCCGGGAAAAGAAAGCGGCATACGATAAGGGATACCGGGTATTGGCGGCGCTGTCGGTTTTGGAGACGGAAACGTACGATGCGGCCATGGCGATGTTGGATCGGGAAAAGATACAAAAGTGGGGACAGCGGCTATTGCGGGCATTCCCAAAAGCGGAACGAAGCGGTGGCGTGTGGGACTATCGCACCTGGTCGATTGGAATGCGGGGGCTATGGCGTACGGATGGACTATGGCATGGATGCGATCGGCATTGGGTGATCGAGGATGCGTATGAAACGGCTCCTTGTCTACTTACTATCTTAACGGAATTGTGTCAGGCGGCGCAGATACCGGTGCTGCTCTCTCGACATCCGATCAACGACCGGATCGTGGAAATGGCCATTCCGGCATTGTCTCTACACTTGTCGATAGGAGATACCGGCGAGGGTGCTGACAAGACCATATGTATGCAGCGGTTTTTGCAAAAAGACCTGTTGCAGTCCCCAAAGGGGGCGATCCGGTTGACCTGTCGGTGTATGGTGGAGATGTTGTCGCTGGCGGTGGAACACTTTGCTGTGGCGGGAGAGCGGCATATGGCACTGGAGGAGATCTACAAATCTGCGATGGATTTTGTAAGGCTGCGGCGGGATACGACACTGCTGCGGAAACAGATCGTAGCGGAACTGTCGTAATCATGTACGAAAAAACATATGTCACAAAAAGTTTATAGACCGGTATCAGTTTTCCCTTGATTTCTGTGGGTGTTGGTTGTATAATGAGGACAAATGAAAAATAAGAGAAGAAGGTCGTATTATGAATTCTTTACGCAACAAATTACAACGGTTTCTGTGGGGGCGGTACGGGATCGATCCGCTATATTTTGGACTGCTGGGACTCTATGTGATCCTGGTGCTCCTACAGGCCCTTCTGGGATGGGATATCCTGGCACCGCTGGCCGGGTTCGTGGTGGTCTATGCCTTTTGGCGTACGCTGTCCAAAAACCATGCAGCCAGACGGCGGGAGAATGCGCTGTTTCTGAAGCTATGGAATCCCATTGGGAGGGAATTGGTACTGCTGAAGGATCGCTTTCGGGATCATAAAAACACCCGCTATCGCCACTGCAAGCACTGCCACGCCATCCTCAAGCTGCCCCACAAAAAGGGAAATCACACGGTCGTATGCCCCAAATGCCATGAACGGTTTTCGGTGCATATCCTGTTTTGACATCATTTGATCTTGCAAAGGAGGTTTCTATGGAATATCGAGACTTTTTACAAAACGCCGCCCATGTGGTGCCCAGCCCTCGACAGCTTCGGTGGTACGACATGGAGTTCTATGCTTTCGTGCATTTTACGGTGAATACATACACCGATCGGGAGTGGGGTCTTGGTGACGAGCCGGAATCCATCTTCAACCCGGTGGATCTGGACTGCGACAGCTGGGTAGAAGCGGTGAAGTCTGCCGGCATGAAGGGGATCATTCTGACTGCCAAGCACCACGATGGCTTCTGCCTATGGCCCACCAAGACTACGGAACACTGCGTCCGCAACAGTCCCTGGAAAAACGGGCAGGGTGACGTGGTGAAGGAGTGTGCGGAGGCTTGCCGCCGTGGCGGGATCAAGTTTGGGGTGTATCTATCTCCCTGGGATCGCAATGCGCCGCAGTACGGTACCGATGCCTACAACGATTTCTACTGTGCGCAGCTGACGGAGCTTTTGACCGGATATGGGGAGCTGTTCGAGGTTTGGTTCGACAATGCCTGTGGAGAAGGTCCTTCCGGCAAGAAGCAGGTGTACGACTTTCCACGGTATATTGAACTCATTCGTAAGTACCAGCCGGGTGCGGTGATCTACAACGACCATGGACCGGACGTGCGTTGGTGTGGCAATGAAGCGGGTACGGCCAGACGGGCAGAATGGGCTGTGGTTCCCCACGAGCTTTGCTTCCATGCGGACAAGCAGACCGGTGCCGGGCCGTTGGCGGGAGATATTTCCTGGATCTTTAACTGGGACGAATGCATTGGGGATCTGCCGGTGATCCAGTATTCTCGTGGGCTTGCCTTCTGCGGTGCGGAGATCGATATGTCCATCCGACCGGGTTGGTTCTATCACGAAAACGAAGAGCCCCATTCGCTGGATCGGCTGTTCAACACCTATCTGAACGCCTGCGGTGCCAACACGGGGTTCAACCTGAACATCCCGCCCATGCCCAATGGTAAGTTCAACGACAAGGATGTTGCCAGACTCAAAGAGCTGGGGCAGGCTATCCGGGGTGCATTTGGGGAAGATAAGGTAGTTCCCTGCACCGTGGAAAAGCTTTCTCTGACGGAGGACAACCAGTTGGCGGCTCGACCCATGTATGCAGCAGCTGCGGATGCTACGGCAGCGGACACCTCTTCCACCAGCGATACGCAGTGCCTGTTACGGCTGCATTTGCCGGAGAAGACCAAGATCGCGTATATACGGCTGCGGGAGAATATTGCTGTTGGTCAGCGGGTGGAAGGCTTCCGGATCCTGAACGGCGGCAGTCCTGTGTATCGTGGATATACCATTGGTCACAACCGGATCTGCCCGGTGCAGGTGGAAACGGACACGCTGGATATTCTGATCACCTCTGCCAGAGACGTGGTGGAGCTGCGGGATATTACCGTTTATAAGGCATAAGCGCATATATATTATCCAAAATTTAAATTTTGTCTAATTTGCAAATCACGCAACAGGAGATATAGGATATGAAAGTTGGTAATTCTACAGGATCGTATTGGTATGGCGGCGAACCGGAAGGTATCTTTGGTCGCATGGTGGAGCTGGGGTATGAAGCGGCAGACTGGGGGATCTCGGACACCAAAGCGGACATCTACCACGACGATGCCATCATGGAAGACTACTGCAAAAAGGTACGGGCAGCGGTGGAAAAGACCGGGATCATTCTGTGGCAGGCACATGGTCCCTGGCCGACCGATGATAAGACACCCGAATCCCGTGCCATCGAATGGGGCTATTTCCACCGGGCTGTGTACATGTGCCATCTGGCTGGCTGTCCCCGACTGGTGATCCATCCCCAGATGCCCTACGGTTGGGGTGCAGAAGAGGATGCCGATTTTTCCGAGCAGCTGACCATCGATCTGATCCGGGATCTGCTGCCGGACTGCGAAAAATATGGCGTGACCATTTGTCTGGAGAATATGCCCATGATGGCACACCGGATCTCGCCTATCCCGAAGATCGTGGAAGCGGTGAAAAAGATCGATTCTCCCTATGTGGGGATCTGTCTGGATACCGGGCACGTGAATGTGTATGGTACCGATCTGGGGGAGATGGTCCGTTGTGCGGCACCGTATCTGCAGTCTCTCCACGTACACGATAACGATGGAAAGTCCGACCAGCACCAGCTGCCCTATCTGGGTTCTGCCAACTGGGAAAGCTTCGCTGTGGCACTGGGGGAGATCGATTTCAAGGGTCCGCTGATCCTGGAGACCTGTGGTGTACTGCCCCGCTCCGGCTCTATGGAGCTGCAAACCATGTTCGAAAAGTTCACGGTATCGGTGGCTAAGCATTTGGCTGAACAGGTGGAAGCTGCCCGGAAGGCACACTAAACAAATATCTAATGCACAAGCGGCGATTTGGATAATTCCAAGTCGCTGTTTTTTATGCAATAGAAAAGATCCGACCTAGCTTGTAACCATAGATCGGATCTATTTTTATGCGACTATTTTACCAATACATGTACGCCGTAGGGTTCGACTTCCATGATGCCGGGGCCATAGGTCTTGCCGGTGAGCACGTCTTCCATGGGGGTATCCAGCCGGATGGTCGCTTCGCTGTTGCCCACTTCGCAGAGTACCAGGCCATTTGCCGTCTCGCCCTTGCGTTCGGCTGCTACCAGCATACCGGTCGTTTCGTGGGGTATGACACCAGCTTCTGCCATCGCATGTTTGTAAAACTTATCGAGAGCAGCCTCATCGGGGATCGTACCACACAGGATCACAGCACCCTTGCCATAGGGGATCTTGCCGAGGATGGTCTCACCGTTCAGTGCGCTGTGTCCAGCCGTGACGGATGCCCATGCTTCACCATGTTCCGGCAAAGTATAGCATTCCACCCATCTTTGACAGCTCAGCACTTCTCCATCACACCAATGGGTCTGCAATACCGAACCGTCGGTGGGGACAGAATAGTCAAGCCGGATACCGATCATATCCTCGAGCATTCCCATAGCACGGTCGATGTAGTGTGCGCCAATATCGTTTCGCACATCTGTGAGCGGTCCTGCGATCCAGATGCCACCGTTTTCGACCCATGCACGGATGCGCTCTGCCATATCACCATCTTCGAGTGTCATGAGCAGGGGGGAGATGAGGAGCTTATAACCGTCCAAGGTATGCTTTGCACCGATCACGTCCGGGCAGATGCCTGTGCGCAGGAGAGCCTTGTGCATTCCGATGACCTCAGACGAATAGTTGAGTCCAGCCACCACGGGCTGCTGTTCAAACAGATTCCAACTACGGGAGGTGAAGTGCAGAGCAACGGGAGATTCGACCTTGGTCTCGTTGATAAAATCAGCAGCTTTACCAAATTCGTCAGCGGTCTGCTGGATCTCACCGAACACATGACAGGGGCGACCTTCGGGGGACAGCACCGAACCGTGAGTCAACTCATGCCCTGCCCAATGCTGCCGCCACAGCCAGTACATATTCGCCTCTCCACCCAATGCGATGGGCAGCCATGAATTGACACGGCAATAGCCCTCCGGCTTGAGCGTCTGGCTGATGCTGACCGAACCGTTCCATGTGGTGGCAGTTTCGGTATTCCAGAAGGGGCGATCCTTGAGGGTGCGCAGGAAATCGAACCAGAACACGACCTCATGCAGGTTGCCCGGAACGTTGTAGTGATTGAACTGCACCACGTCCAGTGGCTCTGTCATGCCCTCGTAATCCAAACCGTTGAACGGCATCATATCCGTGCCGATGGGTGCGCTCGTATACTGCCGCAGGATGGCTGCTTGACGATGCATGAAATCCATATCGGCTTTGTGGTGCGCCAGTCTCCAATCCAGGTTGATGTGGGGGTTATGCCATGCGTTTATGGCGGGGGGAACGTCTTCGAAGTGGTCGTAAGCCTGGCTGAACAGATTCAGATTCCATCTGGCGTTCAACTCTTCGATGGTGCCATATTTTTCCTTTAGGAAATCGTGGAATGCCTTGACGCAGTGAGGACAGGTGCAGCCAGGTCCCCATGTGTAAATCTCGTTGTCGAGCTGCCAGCCGATGACCGCCGGATCGTTGCCGAATTCCCGACCCATCGCATGTACGATGGCATCGGAGGCTTCGAGATAATGGGGGTTATTGGAGCAGCAATGCCGTCTGCCGCCGTGGTTTGTACCGGGATGCAGAACATCGGGATAGGCACGGGACAGCCAAATGGGGGGTGTGGCGGTGGGGGTGCCTAAGATCACGGCAATACCGGCTGCGTGCAGAGCATCCACCACGTAGTGCAGCCAATCGAAATCGTACATACCACGTACCGGCTCCATTTTGCGCCAGGCAAATTCACCGATACGGGCGCAGGTGATCCCGGCTTCCTGCATCATATGGATGTCGTAGGCGATCTCTTTGGTATCCCAGTCTTCCGGATAGTAGGCACAGCCTAAGAAAGGTTTTATGATCATAATAATCCTCCGTTGGTCAAGGCAGCACCATGGCAGAATTCGCAGTGCAGCCTGTTTCATTGGATATAGTATACCACATTTTCCGGCAAATTGGAAGAGGAAAATGGCAAAAATACAAAAAAAGCGACTATCGTGAAGATAATCGCTTGAATAATTTGGATCACAGCTCGCCGGAAATGTGGGTGTAGATCTGTTCTCGGATCGTGGTGATGGTCGCATAGGTCTGGGCGATCCAGAGTAGGGTGATGACGATACAGATCACGCCAATGGATTCCACATCCACCAGGGCGTATCGATAGGCACAGGCGGCGATAGTATTAACTACGGCTATGGCAGCATTGAGCAGCAGACGGGATCCGGCTAAGTTGGTCAGCTCCACATTTTGTGCTTGTCTGCTGTAGGGCAAGCCGGGGACTTCGGCACGATCGGTCAGGTGCTGGCGGATCACACGGAAGTATACCACTAAGAACAGCAGCAGTCCAGCCAATGCGGCGATGTATTCCAACAGTTCGGTTACGGCCATGGCGTAATAGCGATCGTAGGCTTTGTCGATCCACTCCACAGCTTCGACTTGGTAATCGTCGAAGTAGCGGATCTGCTGGATCAGGTTCCATATGGACAATCCGGCTCGAACGATGGCAAAGGGGATCACGCCGTAGGCCAGCTTTTCATACTTCCCTGCGTACACAGCGGCGGCGACGAGGAACCCGGCGGATATGGCACCCACCATCACGTTCACGCCATCCACGATGCAGAACAGCGATGTGACCACGGCGAGCAGGTAGCAGAATGCTACCTTTCGCATACGCATGGCACAGAACAGGCCGGTCTGCGGCAGGATGTCGGTCTCGTACTTCCTTTGCAACCGGGTGAGGAAGGCTTGTTCCTTCCGGATGCCGTTCCAGTATTTGTATGTACGAACGTACCACACCAGACCCACGATCAGAACGATCAGACCCAGCAGCACGTACAGGAACGGTTTGTAGTAGGAATATTCGATAGAGATCGTATTCACCGTACCCACGTAATCGAACAGCTGTAATGCCGTCAGCTCCGGGGCGATGGAACAGGCCACCCGCAGGATGTAGAACACCAATGTATGTCGCAGCCAGCTTTCGCCACGTTCCTTGGGTTTGCGGTTCTTGCGCTGGATCTTAGCATACACGGCCTCGCTCTGGTACCACATACCGGCGAAATCGAAGCCTTCCTTCAATTCTTTGATGGCCGGGATGAAATACAGCAGCTCAAAAATGGAGAAGACAAAGGTAAGCAGCAGCATACCGGAATCCGAGACCATGGGCCAAAACAGGATGGCAAAGCATTTTGCAAGCTCTATTAGCCCCAGTTTCCAAAAGCGATCCTTGGCTTCGGAAAGGTGATCTACGAACAAGGCGGTCTTTGATAGTCCTTTTACGATCAGGAAGAAACCAATGCAGTCCGGCAGGAGGTCCAGTATGTGGACCACGGGGTTTATCAGGAATAGAAAACCCACAAGAATATATCCGATCCCCATATTTTCTCCTTTATTTCTTTTTTGTCTTTTTCTTTTTGGTGCCACGGCGTTTGGTCTTCTCCGCTGCCTTTTTTTCCGCTTCTTCCAGTGCTAACTCCATAGACTGCTTGCGATAGGCGTTCTTTTTGTCCTCCACGCGGTCGAATGCGTCACTGAGTTTATTGAACAGCGGGATCTTCGAGCGGCGGTTTTCCATGGGGTCCCCTTCAGCAGGATACAGCATACCGAAGCAGGAATGGAACAGCAGGATATTGACGATCATGCAGACCCAGAAATACAGGTACACCAGCAGACTCACGTAGGATACCACTTCCGGTGCCGCCTGGGCAAGCAACAGCGTACCGAAATACAGCACGTAATAGGTGATGCTCATGACCAGGTTCCGCAGTGCTTTTTCGGCAAGCCCCGGACATTCTGCCCCCGTAGCGATCCCACGGACACCCAACAGGATACAAACATGCATCCCCAGTGCGGACAGTGCCTTGATGATATCCATGATCATATCCAGCGGGCTGCCATTTTCCAGCTTATGCAGGGACAGCAGCACACCGGCAGACAGGGCCAGTATGGTAAAGATCACACCGGCCACTGCAGCTCCTTGGAAATAGCGATTGTACTCTGCCAGCTTGGTGAAGGCGTACAGCATCACCAGGGCTCCGATCACGTCGGCAAAAAAGTAGGCTTCCGAAATGGTAAAGGCGAAGGTCAGGAAATATCCGAATAGTAACAGTCCAAAACCCATATGGATCAGTCGTCCTCGCCGTCGTTTTCCAGACCGGCGCCGCAGCACTTTTTGTACTTCTTGCCGCTGCCGCAGGGACAAGGATCGTTCCGACCGACTTTACCCTTATTCACAACAGGCTTCTTTGGCTCTGCTTTGGATTCACCACCGGCAAAACCTTCGGACACAGGCTTAGCCACTTCCACACGCTTCAGCTCTGCCTGGGGCTTGGGGATCACGGACAGCAGCATACGAACGGTATCGTTGCGGATCTCCAGCACCATTTCGTCGAACATATCGGCACCCACCAGACGGTACTCGGAGATGGGGTTCCGCTGTGCGTAGGCTTGCAGACCGATGGTCTCCATCAGGGAATCCATTGCTTCCAGGTGATCCATCCACTTCTTGTCTACGTTTTGCAGCAGGATGATCCGTTCGATCTCCCGCATCTGTTCTTCGCCGAACAGCTCGGTTTCCTTCTTATGATACAGCGTTTCTGCCCGATCCAGCAGGGTCTTTTCGATCTCGGCACGGATGGCAGCGGGCTCGCCGGTCATGTTTTCAAAATCATCGGGCATGCATAGCAGACCCATATAGTTGTTCTTGAGGCCGGGCAGATCCCATGCGGACATATCGTCCTCGTGGAGAGAGCTTGCTACGGCATCCTTGATGGAGGCAGTGATCATGCCACGGATCTTGTCCTTCAGGTCGCCGTTGTCCAGCACCTCAGAACGCTGGTTGTAGATCACGGTACGCTGCTGGTTCATGACATCGTCGTAGGCCAGCACGTTCTTACGACGGTTGAAGTTCTGGTCTTCCAGCTTCTTCTGCGCCGATTCGATGGAGCCGGACAGGATCTTGGCATCGATAGCCTGGTCTTCTTCCAGACCCAGCTTATCCACAATGCCTGTGATCCGGTCGGAGCCGAACAGACGCATCAGGTCATCCTCAAAGGACAGGAAGAACCGGGATTCGCCGGGGTCACCCTGACGGCCGGAACGACCACGGAGCTGGTTATCGATACGGCGGGATTCGTGCCGTTCGGTACCGATCACGAACAGACCACCGGCTGCTCTGACCTTTTCGGCTTCCGGGCGGATCTCGTCTTCGTACTGCTTGTACAGTTCCTTGAAGTGCTTTCTGGCCTCCATGACTTCCTCGGTCACAGACTGGGAAGAACCGGTGGCCAGGGCGATCATGCTTTCCTCGTAGCCTTCCTTACGCATCTGTGCCTTCGCCAGGTGTTCGGCGTTACCACCCAGCAGGATGTCCGTACCACGACCAGCCATGTTGGTGGAGATGGTCACAGCACCCAGCTTACCGGCCTGTGCTACGATGTCGGCTTCTTTTTCGTGATACTTGGCGTTCAGCACGGTATGGGGGATGCCGGTTGCCTTCAGCTTCCGAGACAGCTCCTCGGACTTTTCGATGGACACGGTACCAACCAGTACGGGCTGGCCCTTTTCGTGACACGCCTCGATCTGCTTGATGATGGCATTGTACTTGCCGTTGCGGGTCTTATATACAGCATCCGGATGGTCTACACGGATCATGGGACGGTTGGTGGGTACTTCCACAACGTCCAGGTTGTAGATTTCACGGAATTCGTTTTCTTCGGACAGAGCCGTACCGGTCATACCGGACAGCTTGGTATACATACGGAAGTAGTTCTGGAAGGTGATGGTGGCGATGGTGCGGTTTTCCTTCTGGATCTTTACGCCTTCCTTGGCTTCGATGGCCTGGTGCAGACCGTCGGAGAACCGTCTACCGGGCATGATACGACCGGTGAAGGTATCTACGATCAGCACCTCGTTGTCCTTGACCACGTAGTCGATGTCTCTGGTCATGATACCATAGGCCTTCAGCGCCTGGTAGATATGGTGGGAGATCTCGGCGTTTTCGGGGTCAGAGAGGTTTTGTAGGCCGAAATACTTTTCTGCCTTTTCCACACCGGACTTGGTCAGCGTGGTGCTCTTGGCCTTTTCGTCTACGATATAGTCGGCATTTACGTCGTCATGGTCTTCCTTGCGGTCCAGCTCTTTGATCACGAACTTGGACAGACCTCTTACAAAGCGGTTGGCCATATCGTACAACATATTCACATCGCTACCCTGACCGGAGATGATCAGCGGGGTTCTGGCTTCGTCGATCAGGATGGAGTCCACCTCGTCCACGATGGCGAAGTTGTGGCCTCTCTGCACCCGCTGGTTGGCGTAGGTCACCATGTTGTCACGCAGGTAGTCAAAGCCGAATTCGTTGTTGGTACCGTAGGTGATGTCGCAGTTGTAGGCCTTTTGCTTATCCGGCTTCTTCTGATCATGCACCACCAGACCGGTGGTCAGGCCAAGAAATTCATGTACACGGCCGATCTCTTCGCAGCCCACTCTTGCCAGGTAGTCGTTGACGGTGACCACGTGTACCCCTTTGCCGGACAGAGCGTTCAGATAGGACGGCAGTGCGGCCACGATGGTCTTCCCTTCACCGGTCTTCATTTCGGTGATACGACCCTGGTGCAGCAGGATACCGCCCATGAGCTGTACGTCGAAGGGACGCTTGCCCAGCACACGGTCGGCGGCTTCTCTGGCCAGTGCAAAAGCATCCGGCAGAATGTCGTCCAGGGTATCGGTGCCGGCCAGTCTGGCCTTGAATTTATCGGTCATCTGCGCCATTTCGGCATCGCTCATCCGTTTATATGTGTCCGCAAGGGCATTGATGCGGTTGACCTGCGGCATGATTTTTTTGATCTGGCGGTCACTATAGGTACCAAAAATATTCGTAATCAGTCCCATTACACTGTTTTGCACCGGTGTGGTTTTCCGGCGCATTCTCCTCTGTTGTTTTTATATTGTATGGCTCTTTGGTTTGCTTACACGTTATCCTTAGTATTATACTACTTTTTTGTGGATATTGGTAGTTGTAATTGTAAATTTATTGCATACGAGCAACTTTTTTTCGCAAAAAACTTGCCAAACGGCATCGCTTGCGTTATAATATCCTTCGATATGGATCGAAAGGAAGTGTTATTTTTGTCTGCACTGCTCAATATTGTACTCCATCAGCCGGAGATCCCACAGAATACCGGCAACATTGCCAGGACTTGCGCCGCTACAGGAGCATCTCTGCACATCATCAAGCCCATGGGGTTCACCATCGATGATCGCAAGCTCAAGCGGGCGGGGCTGGATTACTGGCATCTGCTGGACATCACCTACTATGAGGACCTCGACGATTTCTATGCACGGAATCCGGAGGCGGCTGTGTATTACTTCACCACCAAGGCACCCCGTGCGTACACCGAAGTGGCGTACCCGCTGCCGACGTATATCATGTTCGGTAAAGAAACGGCAGGGCTACCGGAGGATCTATTGCAGGCCCATTTGGATCACTGCGTGCGCATCCCCATGCGGGAATCCCTGCGGAGCCTGAATCTGTCAAACTCTGTTGCCATTGCGGTATATGAGGTACTGCGGCAGCACGATTTTCCTATGCAGCAGCTGGGATCGGATCACCTGACGGGAAAATGATCACAGCATCGGTGCGATGATATCTAAGATACACCGATACAGCCGACGTAGGAAGGGGACCTTGCAGTCTTCCAAATGGATCTCTCGGCTGGCGGCCAGCATATGCTGACAGTCGGTCTTGATATCCTGGATCACGGGAGTTTTGTACATCCACACGCCGCACTCGAAATGGAGGAACAGGCTGCGGAAATCCAAATTCACACTACCCACGGTGGCGTACAGGTCGTCGCAGACAAAGGTCTTGGCGTGTACAAAGCCGGGGGTATATTCATATACACGCACGCCGTTTTCCAGCAGGTATTTGTAGTAGGATTTGGTGGTCTCGTTGATGGTCTTTTTGTCCGGGATCCCCGGTGTGATGATCCGCACGTCTACGCCGCTTTTGGCCGCACAGCACAGAGCCTGCTTCATCTGTTCATCGATGATCAGGTACGGTGTGGTGATCCAGACATACCGGGTGGCCTGGTACAGCATATGCAGGTAGATATTCTCTCCCACCGGCTCATTGTCCAACGGATTGTCGGTATAGGGCTGTACGATGCCATGCCCTGGGGGGATCTGACGAGTGGCCGGGCGGTATTTTTCGTAATGATTTTCTTCCGGTCTGGCAGGTGGCTTATCCAGGTAATCCCACATAGTCAGGAACATGAGGGTAAAGCTCCAGGCTGCCTCGCCGCGCACCAGTACAGCATTGTCCTTCCAGTAGCCGTGGGGGTGTGTCTCGTTGATGTATTCGTCGGCGATATTGACCCCGCCGGTGAAGGCTGTATATCCATCGATCACGCAGATCTTGCGGTGGTCCCGGTTGTTTTGGCGGGCATCCAGCACAGGCACAAAGGGATGGAACACATGGCATTGGATCCCGCATTCCTGTAGCTCCTTCGGATACTGGCGACTTAAGCGGGTGATGCTGCCGAAATCGTCGTAGATCACACGGACATCCACACCGGCTGCTGCCTTTTGCACGAGCACACTGCGGATCGCTTCCCACATTTTGCCGTGACCGATGATGAAATATTCTAAGAAGATATAATGCTCTGCTTTTTCCAGCTCCGGGATCAGCGCTTCTAAAAACGCTTCGCCGGTGGGATAATAGGTGCTTTCCGTATGTCGGTACGGCGGACACATGCTCATGCGATCCATGTACGCAGCCTGTCTTCCGGCGTCCGGATTTTCGGCATACAATTCCCGCAGCACATCCGACTGATCCTCTTTCTGGGATTCGGTGATGGAGGTGATGCGGCTCATGGTCTGCTTGACTTTTTTCGACAGTGTATTGGCACTGAAAATGTAATACATGCCCACGCCAACCGGCTGAAACAGGAATACGACCACGATCCATGCGATCTTATAGCCGGGATTGAAGTCGGTGCTGATCACGTGGCAGGCACCCAAAAAGGAGATCACAGAGGAGATGGAGACCAGGATGTAGTAATGTTCCGTAAACCGCAGGATCCAGACCGCAATGAGCACGATCTGCAGTAGGATGAGGATCCCCACCAGCACGACACGGCTGAACAGCAGCTTTATCAGCGGACGAAGGATATTGCGGCTTTTTCGTTTTTTGTCTTTTGGCATATTTTCTATTCTGATCCTTTTCTCGGAGAAACACAAAGAGACAAGAAAAAACGCCCCCATTGTGCTAACCTATATCATACACGATTCTGCGGAAAAAGTCAAGTCAATTTCCTCTTGTTTTTTGCAAAGTTTTGTGCTATACTACCATTGGTACCCTATTTTACCATCATGGAGGACATAAACATGAAAATTTTGTTTCAGGGTGACAGCATCACCGACGCAGGCCGGGACAGAAGTGATCCCACCAATTTGGGCAACGGTTATCCCAAATATGCCGCTGCGCTGATCGCCGCCAGACATCCCAATGTGGACTTCACCTTCTACGATCTGGGCATCAGCGGGGACAGAGCCGAGTGTCTCCGGGATCGTTGGCAACAGGACTGTATTGCATATGATCCGGATCTGGTTTCCATTCTCATTGGTGTCAACGATACCTGGCACAGAGCGGCGGACGAAAACTGGATGCCCCACGAATATTTTGAAGAGTGTTACCGGTACTGCCTGGAGGAGATCAAGCAGAAGACGCATGCCAAGATCCTGATCCTGGAGCAATTCATCGTACCCACCGGTGCGTTGGCCAATGGACGTGCCGATCTGGATGCCAAGATCCAGGTGACCAGAAAGCTGGCAAGAGAATATGCCGATGCCTTTATTCCGCTGGATGGGCTCCTTGCACAGGCAAGCATGCACGTGGATCCAACGCTGTGGGCTGCGGATGGCGTACATCCTACGGCGGCCGGTGCCCAGTTCATTGGGGATCTGTATGCCGATGCGGTGGACAAGCTGTTCCCGCTGCTGTGATGCAGAGTTTTGAGGAGATATGACTATGCAGAATATCTATGTTGAGGGACACCGGGGCTATTGTGCGCTGTATCCGGAGAATACCCTGCTTTCCTATGAAAAGGCCATTGAGCTGGGTGTGGATGCCATCGAATTTGATGTATGGCTGTCCAGCGACAAGCAGCCGGTGTTGATGCACGATGGAGACACGGGGCGTACCTGTGGGGTTCCGGGGCATTTGCGGGATCGGACGCTTGCTGAAATCAAGAAGCTGGATCCCTGCTTCCGGGCGAAATTTGGGGAGCAGTTTGCCGGGCAGGTGGAGGTGCCTACGCTGTATGAGCTGCTTACCCTGGTGAAGGAGAAGAAGCCCTCTCTGAAGCTGGGAGTGGAGATCAAGGAATATACAGAGGAAACGGTGGACATCACCATCGCTGCTCTGGAAAAGTACGGCTTTGACATTCGCACGGACTGCTGGTTCTATGCATTCAACGGACGGATAATTCGGTATCTGAAGGAAAAATACGGTGCCCGCACCATGGGGTATCCGGACATCCAGATGCAGGAGTTCTGCGGCTACGAATGGTATGACGAGATCGGGCTATCCATGATGTTCGTACACTCGGAGCTTTGTGCGTTCTATCGAGCCAAGGGGCTGCCGATGCATATGTACTGCGCCGATTCGGAAGCGGATGTACGGCTTTGCATCGAGCAGGGTGCTTCGCTGATCACAGCCAATGATCCTCGTGCGCTGCTAGGGATCGTGCGGTAATTTGCCAAAGGAAAAGACGACACGCTTTTGTGCCGTCTTTTTGCTTGCGATTCAAATGAACTGTCCGGGGCAGTTTTGCTTTTCTTTGGCGGGAAATGTGCCGTCGAATGCTTCTGCGGCTGCTTCGTCCACAAGGTAGCAGTCCGGCGGGGTATAGGTGCCGGTGATGCCTTTTAGATAACCATCCTCCAATTCCTTACACAGGAAGAAGGAAGCATCTGCGTCCTCTGGCAGGTCGTGGTAGCGGAGGCCGAAGGTGCTGGCATATGTGAAGCCGCTTTTGCCATAGAAGTCGATATTCCCTTCAAAGCACAGGGCTTTTATGCCATATGCCTTTGCCTGTTCTACGGTATAGTCCAGCAAGAGCTTGCCGTAGCCCTGGCGTTTGTAGGCGGGGGCTATGCAGAGCGGACCCATCGCTGCAATGGGGATCTCTCTGCCGTCGTCGGCTTGTATAGCGGCGTGGACGAACACGTTTTGACCGATGATCGTACCATCCTTTTCCAGAACAAAGTTCAATTCCGGGATGAAGGCATGGTGACCACGCATTTCGTGCAATACATAGTGCTCCAGGCAACCGGGGCGATACACATTCCAGAATGCTTCTCGGACGAGGTTTTCTACTGTGCGCTGTTCTTCTTTGCGTTCCAAACGGATGCTATAGTCATTTGTATGCATTGTTTTTCCTCCTGCAAATTGTTGACAACAATATAGTGTTTGCGGTATTCTTACACTATGGGAGGTCTGCGTGGGGATCGTATACGCCGGCCTCCCGGTCAGTCAATGACCATGGGGCTGCACACAATCTCCACAGATCGGATCGATTTTTTCAAAAAGTGCTCTCCTCAAAAATGATGTTGTACAATGCTCGTTCTGCATCGTCCATTTTATTATACTCGTTTTTCGCCTTTTGTCAATGCATTCGAGGAGCAATTCACATTTTATTTACGTTTCACATGCAAAAACAGACGTTGATCGCTCTCCGTCTGTCTTTTGCTTTGCTATAGAATGATGCACACCAGACCACTGGCACCTTCGTTGAGGATACGGGACAGGGTCTCGCCGAATTTTCCTCTGGCATCCTCCGGCATATGGCTCATTTTTTCCTGAAGGCTGTCTTCCACCAGATCGTATAAGCTGCGACCCAACATATTGGTGTCCCAAATGCCGTCCGGATTTTCGGTGAATTCTTTGCTCAAATACCGCACCAGCTCCTCCGACTGCTGCTCTGTGCCTACCATGGGATGGACTTCGGCGGATATATTGGTCTTGATCAGGTGAATGGATGGGGCTGTGGCACGCAGGCGTACACCAAAGCCACCGGCTTCTTTGACGATCTCCGGTTCTTCCAACAGCAGATCATGGACCTCCGGCATGACCACACCGTAGCCCTTGGTGTTCACGTCCCGAATGGCGTTGGAGAATTTATCGTATTCCTTTTTGGTCTCGGCAAGGGTACACAGGGCGGTCAGTAGTTCTGTTTCGCTGTCGATGGAGATGCCGGTGCGCTGGGACAACAGATGGTAGTACAGGGTCTCCGGCAGGTCGAGATGCATGTGTACACTGCCCTCTCCGGCGTGGATCTGGTCGATGACGGCGGTTGTATCGCTGTTTTCGCCGATATAGGGGAGAATGCTTTTGGTCACAGATTCTTGCAGTTCCTGACAAAAGGCAGCATTCATCCCTTGCAGCTTTTGGATATGGGCGGCTGTCGTGACTATACTTTGGATGATCCCCTCTTGCAGGGCTGTTTCTTCTCGGAATACACCCATCCAGGTGGGCAGCTGTACGGTGATCTCCCGCATGGGGAATTCCAGCAGCACCATTTCCAAGATGTGGGCGATGTCCTCCGGCGACAGCTCTAAGCAGTTCACCAATGCTACGGGAACACCGTATTTTTCCTCCAGATGCAGGGCAAGCTGGATGGATTCTTCCCTATCCGGCGTGGCTGAGTTGCAGATGATGGCAAAGGGCTTGCCGATTTCGGTCAGTTCTTTGGCGATGCGTTCTTCGGCACCGATGTAGTTATCCCGTGGAATATCGCCGATGGTGCCGTCGGAGGTGACCAGCATACCGATGGTGGCGTGTTCGGTGATGACCTTGTGGGTCCCCATTTCGGCGGCTTCCGCAAAGGGGATGGGCTCCGGTGACCAGGGTGTATGCACCATGCGGGTCTGGCCGTTTTCGTCTGTTCCCAGCACCTCCGGGATCAGGTAGCCCACGCAGTCGATCATTTTCACCCGGCAGGTGGTGGGGCTATCGCCTTCACCGGTGCGGATCTCCACCGCTTCGTCCGGTACGAATTTGGGTTCCGTGGTCATAACGGTGCGCCCGCCGGCACTTTGCGGGATTTCGTCTCGGGCTCTGTTGCGGTCGTATTCCCCCGGTATGGCCGGGATCACCACGGATTCCATGAACCGGCGGATGAAAGTGGATTTGCCGCTGCGCACGGGGCCTACCACGCCGATGTAGATCTCGCCACCTGTACGCTCTGCTATGTTTTTATAAAGATCCTGACTGGCTGTGATACTGGACATAAAAAACCTCCCGTCTTTTCGTCTGCTCCAATATATGCGTGTCCCGGCCTGTTTAGACGTGAGGAAATCCATGGAGCGACCGCTATATTTTGTAACATTTGTGTGCTATAATGGAGAAAACAAAAAATGGAGCATCCATCGATTTGACCTCGATTTTACAATAGGTCGGTTTTCGACTTTACATCCCCTTTGTATACTAAAAGCGTACACAAAATCACAAATGCAATATGCAAAGGAGAATAGCAAAATGAAAAAATTCGTTTCGATTCTGGCTGCCGCTTGGTTACTGGCGGGCTGCTTTACCGGATGTGCCGGCAATGGTAATACGGTGTCCACCGATGGGTCTACCTCTATGGCAAAGGTGATCGGTGCTCTGGGTGAGGCATACGAAAATGAAACCGGTGTCAAGGTGACATACAATCCCACCGGCTCCGGTTCCGGGATCCAGGCTGTGCAGGAAGGGCGCTGTGACATTGGTCTATCCTCCCGCAGCCTGAAGGAGGAAGAAAAAGCAGCTGGCTTGCAGGAAACGGTGCTGGCCTATGACGGGATCGCTGTTATCGTGCATCCGGAAAATGCGGTCTCGGATCTGATGCTTTCCCAGATCACCGACATCTACACCGGCAAGATCACCAACTGGAGCGAAGTGGGTGGTGCGGATGCGGAGATCGTATTGATCGGCAGAGAGGCCAACTCCGGCACCAGAGACGGCTTTGAGACCATCACGGGTACCGTGGACAGCTGTCAGTATCGCCAGGAGCTCAGCTCCAATGGGGATGTGATCACCACCGTTGCCAACAATCCCAACGCCATCGGCTATGCATCCCTTGCTACCATCAAGGATACGGTAAAAGCTGTTGCGGTGGATGGCGTCATGCCTACCGAAGCGACGGTACAGGATGGCAGCTATGCAGTACAACGTCCCTTCATGCTGGTAACAAAAGCAGACACTGCCCTTTCCGAGGTGGCACAGCAGTTCTTTGACTATGTACTCTCTGGTAAGGCGAATACCTACATCTCTGCCGCAGGTGCGGTTCCGGCCAACTGAGACAGTGTTCTCTATGGGTGAATAACCATGAAGAAAAACATTTCTGTTGAGACACTGATCCACGGGATCTTTCTGCTGCTTGGTTTGGTGACAGTGGGGTGTGTTCTGCTGATCACGGTGTACCTTGTTCTCTCCGGGATCCCGGCTATACAGGAGATCGGGCTCTTTCGATTCCTGTTTGGCAAAGAATGGAATTCCTCCGCAGTGGTCCCACAGTATGGGATCCTGCCCTTTCTGTTGACCAGCGTCTATGGTACGGCTGGTGCGATCCTGATCGGCGTACCGGTGGGGTTCTTTGCGGCGGTGTATCTTGCCAAGCTGGCTCCAAAGTCGGTGAAAACAGTCATGCAGCACACAGTCAGTTTGCTGGCAGGGATCCCGTCGGTGGTATATGGCCTGGTGGGTATGATGGTGCTGGTGCCGGGGATCCGGATGCTTTTTGACCTATCGGACGGTGCTTGCCTATTGGCCGCTATGCTGGTGCTGGCGGTCATGATCCTGCCGTCCATCATCAAGGTCTCTGTCACAGCGCTGGAAGCGGTACCGAAGGAATACGAGGATGCTTCTCTGGCTTTGGGTGCAACACCCGTGGAGACATATTTTCGTGTATCCGTTCCGGCAGCCAAAAGCGGTATCGCTACGGCGGTTGTATTGGGTGTAGGACGAGCCATAGGGGAAGCGATGGCGGTGATGATGGTATGCGGCAGTGCGCCGAATATGCCGGATTCGCTGTTCCAAAGTGTACATTTCCTGACGACCATTGTGGGCAGTGAAATGGCATATTCCAGTGGTTTACAGCGACAGGCACTGTTTTCCATTGCATTGGTGCTGTTCTTATTCGTCATGCTGATCAATGCGGTGCTGTCGTTCTTCTTGAAAGGTCGAAAGGAGGGATCGTGATGCTGCCAGAAAAAAAGCCGGAGCAACAAAAATTGTTCGTGCAACATAAGTTGCCGCTTCGAAGACAGGCGTATGTGGCTGTGATGAAAATGTTCATGGGCATATCGATCCTGTTGGTGATGGCGCTGGTGCTGTTTTTAGTGGGATACGTGATGGTGAATGGTCTGCCGCATATCACATGGCAGTTTTTGACAACAGGGGTCAGTTATATCAACAACCAGATCGGTATTCTCCCGAATATTTTGAACACACTGTATGTGATCCTGGCAACGCTGCTATTGGTACTGCCTCTGGGTGTTGGTGCGGCGGTCTACCTCAATGAATATGCCAGAAACAAGCGGCTGGTGCAGATCATTGAATATGCCGCTGAGGTGCTTTCCGGCATTCCGTCCATTATCTATGGCCTTGTGGGGATGTTGCTGTTTGCCAATCGGATGGGGTCTTGTCTGCTGGCTGGTAGCTTGACACTGGTCATCATGAATTTGCCCAATATCATGCGAACCACACAGGAAAGCTTGAAGACGGTACCCCAGGCCTATCGGGAAGGTGCATTTGGTCTGGGTGCCGGAAAATGGCGGGTCATTCGGACGGTGGTGCTGCCGGGCTGTGTGGATGGTGTGATCACGGGCTGCATTTTGTCCATTGGTCGGATCATGGGGGAAAGTGCGGCGCTGCTGTTCACGGCGGGATTTGCCCACACCATCCATGGATTCTTCTCCGGTATGGTCAGTGCCGGCTCTACGTTGGCGGTGGCGCTGTATTCGTATGCCAAAACGGACGGCGAGTTTGAAGTAGCCTTTGCGGTCGCTGCGATTTTGATGGTTCTAACATTTCTGATCAATCTTTCTGCATCCTATGTTGGCAAAGTTTTCAAAAGGAGGAACAATACATAATGTGCATTTTATCGGCAAATGACCTGTGTTTGTGGTACGGCAACAGCCAGGCCCTGAAACACATTGGCATGGAGATCTCAGAAAAAAGCATCACAGCACTGATCGGGCCATCCGGCTGTGGGAAATCCACCTTTCTGAAAACGCTAAACCGGATGAACGACCTTGTTCCCGGTGTGAAGATCACAGGAGAGGTGCGGTATCGGGGCGAAAACATCTATGCGGCCGGCGTGAACGTCAATGCGCTACGGCGGCAGGTCGGTATGGTGTTCCAGAAACCAAACCCCTTCCCCATGAGCATTTATGACAACATTGCCTATGGGCCTCGCACCCATGGTATCACCGCAAAGGCGAAGCTAGATGAGATCGTGGAGAACTCGCTTCGTGCCGCAAATCTTTGGGAGGAAGCAAAGGATCGTTTGAAGAAGAGCGCACTTGGAATGTCTGGTGGGCAGCAGCAGCGGCTTTGCATTGCCCGTGCGTTGGCGGTAGAGCCGGATGTTCTGCTGATGGACGAGCCTACCTCTGCTCTGGATCCAATCTCCACATCGAAAATTGAAGAGCTCGCCATAGAGCTGCGGAAGAAATACACGATCGTCATCGTCACACACAATATGCAGCAGGCTGTGCGGATCTCGGATCAAACTGCCTTCTTCCTGCTGGGAGAATTGATCGAATATGGCGACACGGAAACGCTGTTTTCCCAGCCTGTGGACACACGCACCGAAGATTACATCACAGGGAGGTTTGGATAATGAGAAGTCGGCTCGATACGCAGTTGGCTCTGCTGGATCACGAAATGATCGAAATGGGGGCTCTGTGCGAAGAAGTCATTGCCCTGGCGACCTCTGCCCTGACCAGTGGGGATGTGACATTGGCTGAACAGGTCAAGCCACGGGACAAGGAGATCGACCAGAAGGAGCGGGATATCGAAACGCTATGCATGAAGCTGCTGCTCCAACAACAGCCGGTGGCACGGGATCTGCGGCAGATCTCTGCTGCGCTGAAAATGATCACCGATATGGAACGTATTGGTGACCAGGCAGAGGATATTGCGGAGATCATCACCTTTTTGGGTGGGCGTACCTCCGGGCAGCATACCCATCTGAAGGAAATGGCAAAAGCTACCATTCGAATGGTCACAGACAGTGTGGATGCTTATGTAAAAAAAGACACGACCCTGGCGCAGGCTGTGATCGACTATGACGATGTGGTGGACGACGCCTTTTTGCAGGTCAAAAAACAGCTGATCGATCTACTGGCTGTGGACCCGCAGGAAGGAGAATATGCGCTGGATCTACTGATGATCGCCAAATATTTAGAGCGGATCGGGGATCATGCGACCAATCTGGCAGAGTGGGTGATCTATGCGGTGACCGGTGTACACAAAAGCGAGGAGGAAGGTGCATGATCTGGTGTGTTGAGGATGACGCTGCGATCCGGGACATTGAGTTGTACGCCTTGCAGTCCACCGGATTTGAGGCACAGGGATTTGCAGATGGGACGGCATTTTGGGAGGCGCTGCAAAACGAGAAGCCGGATCTGGTGGTGTTGGATGTGATGCTGCCCGGCATGGACGGCATAACACTTTTGCAAAAGATCCGAGCAGATCCCAGGCTTCGTGATATGCCGGTGATCATGGCTACGGCTAAGGGGGCAGAATTTGACAAGGTGCAAAGCCTGGATCTGGGAGCCGATGACTATGTGGTGAAGCCATTTGGTGTGATGGAGCTGATCTCCCGGATCAAAGCGGTCCTGCGGCGATACAAAACACCGGCGGTGCAAAAGCTGCTGCAATTTGGTGGTTTGACGCTGCATCTGGACGAGCATACCGTCTATATAGACGACAAACGGATCCAGCTTACTTATAAGGAATACGAGCTTTTGCGGTTGTTTCTGTCCCATCCGGGCATGGCCTTTACCCGTGAACAGCTTTTTGCCGAGGTATGGGGGGAGAATTACATCGGTGAGACGCGGACATTGGATATGCATATCCGCACCCTGCGGCAGAAGCTGGGGGACTACGGAAAATACATCGAAACGGTGCGCAATGTGGGGTATCGACTGGAGGCAAGGCCATGACCAGAAAAATCTTTCGTTCCATTATGCTTGCGGTCGGCAGTGTGCTTCTGGCAAGCTTTTTGATCATTTTGGGGTGTCTATACGACTACTTTAGCGGCATACAACAGGATCAGCTTTGGACGGAGCTGGATATGGCTGCGGCTGGGGTGGAAAGTGCCGGTATGGCATATTTGGATGCTATCGACGAAGCCAGTCGCCGTTTGACCTGGATCGCTGCGGACGGAAGTGTTTTGTATGATGCACAGGTCTATCAGGAGGATATGGAAAACCATGCGGATCGTGCGGAGGTTCGTGCAGCGCTGGCATCCGGTCAAGGCAGCAGTGAGCGGTATTCCAATACCCTTTTGGAGAAAACATTGTACTGCGCCAAGCGGCTACAGGATGGTTCTGTTCTGCGGATCTCCATCAGCCATGCCACGATGGCTCTGCTTGTTTTGGGGATGCTACAGCCCATTTGTGTGGTTTTGGCGATAGCGTTTCTTTTGGCATTCTGGATGGCCAGCCGCCTTTCCAAACGGATCGTAGAGCCGCTGAACAGCTTAGATTTAGACCATCCGTTGGAAAACCAGACCTATGACGAGATCGCCCCCCTTCTCCGGCGTATCGATCAGCAAAGCGGTCAGATCCATGCGCAACTGCAACAGCTGCGGCAGAAGCAAGAGGAGTTTGACCAGATCACGTCCAGCATGAACGAAGGGCTCATCCTGCTGGATCACGATGGCTGTATTTTGAGTATCAATGCGGCTGCCAAAACGGTGTTCCATGCAGGAGAGTTTGTGGTCGGTCGCGATTTTTTGACCGTGGAGCGGAGTCGGGAGATCAGCCAGGCCATCATGCAGGCAGCGCAGTCCGGACACAGCGAAGTTTCCATAGAACGGGATGGGCGGATGTATCAGATCGACATCAGCCGGATCGAATCTGACAATGCGGTATCAACGGATCCCAAAAACGGCGGTGTCGTGCTTTTGGTATTTGATGTGACGGAGAAAGCGGAGGCAGAACGTAGTCGGCGGGAATTCACTGCCAATGTGTCCCACGAACTCAAAACGCCTTTGACCGCCATCCTTGGCAGCAGCGAAATGATCGAGAGCGGTATGGTAAAGCCGGAGGATCTACCTCGGTTTGCCAGTCATATCCACGAGGAGGCTGCCAGACTGCTAACGCTGATCGAAGATATCATTCGTCTATCGCAGCTGGACGAAGGGGTTGCGATCCTCATGGAGCCGGTCGATCTTGCGGCTGTTGCCAATGATGTGGTGCAGCAGCTCTGCGAAAAGGCAGAACAGAACGACGTAACGCTGCATATGCAGAGCGAAAGCTGTGTGCGGCAAGGGGTTCCACGGCTGTTTTATGAGATCACCTACAATCTGGTAGAAAATGCGATCAAATACAATGTACCCGGCGGCAGTGTACACATTACGGTGACAAAAGACGGTGTTTTAACGGTGGCCGATACGGGTATTGGGATTCCTGCGGCGTGCCAGAGTCGGGTGTTTGAGCGGTTCTATCGCGTGGACAAAAGCCATTCGAAATCCATCGGCGGTACGGGGCTGGGACTTTCCATCGTCAAGCATGCTGCTGCTTATCTGGGTGCGACGATCGCCTTACAAAGCGAAGTTGACAAAGGTACTACTATTTGCGTACATTTCTGAAGAAAGAAGACTGACGATTATGTGGATCGTATTTGCATTTGGCTCTGCGTTTTTTGCAGGACTCACTTCCATTTTGGTGAAGTGCGGTATTCGGAAAACAGACTCTACTGTGGCCACTGCCATTCGTACTATCGTGGTGCTGGCCTTTTCGTGGATCATGGTATTTTTGGTGGGTTCTCAGGGAGAGATCTCCCATATTGGGGGAAAAACGCTGGTGTTTTTGATCCTGTCGGGGTTGGCCACCGGGGCGAGCTGGCTGTGCTATTTCAAGGCATTGCAGCTGGGGGACATCAACAAGGTGGTACCCATCGACAAATCCAGCACCGTGCTATCGATCCTGTTGGCGTTTCTCTTTTTGCATGAGCATATCAGTGTGCCAAAGATCATCGGGGTCGTGCTGATCACCGTCGGTACCTTTTTGATGATCGAAAAAAAGGCAAGCACCGGTGGTGGCAAGGCGGGCATGCAGTGGCTGTGGTATGCACTGGGCTCTGCTGTATTTGCGGCACTGACCTCGATCCTGGGCAAGGTCGGGATCTCCGGTGTGGAGTCCAACCTGGGCACTGCCATCCGCACCATTGTGGTGCTTATCATGGCGTGGGTCATGGTACTTGTGACGGGGAAAGGGCAGGTGGTTTGTCTTGTCCCAAAGAATGAGCTTGGATTCATCTGCCTGTCGGGGTTGGCTACGGGAGCAAGCTGGCTGTGCTATTACAAGGCCTTGCAGGATGGGCTTGCCAGCATTGTTGTACCCATCGACAAGCTCAGCATTCTGGTCACCATCGGTTTCTCCTATGTGGTATTCCACGAAAGACTGACGAAAAAAGCCGCCATTGGTCTTGTGGGGATCGTGGCGGGAACGCTGCTGATGCTGTTATAAGATATGCCGTTCAGGGGATCGCTTCTTCCCTTGGACGGCTTTCGTGCGCTGTATAAAGGCAAAGATCTCGCCTGACTTCCCTTTTGGAAAACAGACGAGATCTTTTCATATTCGGTTTTACAGGACCGTTTTCACCAGGTCATAGACGATGGGTACCAGCAGGGCGGGCAGCATATTGCCTACCTTGATCTGCTTACCGGCAAACAGGTTGATGCCGATGGCGAAGATCAGCACGGAGCCTACCAGCGACAGGTCGGAGATCATGGTGGTGCCGACGAACAATGGCTGCAAGAAGCGGGCCAGCAGGGTCAGCAGTCCCTGATAGAGACCCATGGGGACGAAGGAGCACAGCACACCGATGCCCAATGTGGAGGCGAAGATCATGGTGGACACAAAGTCTAAGATCGATTTGGTGTACAGCAGCTCTGCGCCTAGCCCCAAGCCATCGTTGAAGGAGCCAATGATGGACATGGCACCGATGGAGGTCACCAATGTGGCGGTCACAAAGCCTTCGGTGAAGGTGGCATTGGCGTGCCGGAACAGCTTGAGAGTCTTCAGCTTATCTCCCAGGGATTCCAGGCGTTCTTCGATCCGCAGCAGTTCTCCTACCACGGTGCCGATCACCAGCGACAGGATCATCAGCATAGTCCCCTGTGTGGACAGGCCATCCTCCATGACCACCAGCATTTCGGCCAGTGTACCGGAAATACCGATGAACATGGTGGCGATGCCCAGCACCTTCATCATAGCTTCCTGCAATCGTGTGGGTATGCCTTTTCGTGCCAGCAGGCCTATACTGCTGCCGGCAATGACAGTGATGCAATTGACGATTGTACCGATTCCGATCATATGGTCATCTCCTTAAAACATGGAAAGCTGGTTGGTTTTGGTCAGGCCCTTCAGAGCGCCGTTCCGTTCCAGGATCTCCAAAACAGACTTGGACATTTTGGATTCCTGTTGCAGCTGGTCGATGGAATAGATCTCTGTGCGGTCCCGGGCTTGCATGATGCTTTCTGCGGCGTTGGCACCGATACCGGGCAGAGAGGAAAAGGGCAGACGGATCTTGCCGTTCTCCGGCAGATATTTGCTGGCGTGGGATTTTTGGATGCTCACGGGTAAGAATTCGTACCCTCTCTGGTAGTATTCGTTGACCAGCATCAGGGCATCGGCTACGTCTACATCCTTCTGGGACAGCTCGTTGCGGTGCTTGTTCATGTCGGTCAGGGTGTTTTTTACGTGATCCTTGCCACCCATGACGATCTCGCCGTCAAAGCCATCGGGAGCGGCAGAGAAATACCCGGCGTAGAAGGCTACGGGATAGTAGATCTTATACCACATCAGACGGATGGCATCCATAACATAGGCGGCGGCGTGGGCTTTCGGGAACATATACCGGATCTTTTGCAGGGAATCGATGTACCACTGTGGGACGTTATGCTCCAGCATGGCATCCTGCATTTCCTGGGGAATGATCACGCCCTTTTTGTTTTTCCGCACGAACTCCATGATCTTGAAAGATAGGCTCTTGTCCATGTGGTATTTGTGGATCAGGGTCATCATGATGTCGTCACGACACCCGATCACGTCCGAAATGGTGCAGACCTTATTGGCGATCAGATCCTGTGCGTTTCCCAGCCAGCAGCCGGTGCCGTGGGTCAGACCGGAGATCTGGAGTAGGTCGGTGAAGTTCTTGGGCTGGGCATCCATCAGCACCCCACGGATGAAGCGGGTACCCATCTCCGGCAGCCCCAGGGTAGCGGTCTTGGAATCGATCTGCTCTGGGGTCACGCCGATGGGTTCGGTGGAGGTGAAGCTCTGGTACACGGCAGGATCACTCAGCGGCACATCCAGCACGGGTACACCGGAATATTCCTCCATTCGCTTGTATTTGGTGGGGATATCGTGTCCTAAAATATCCAGCTTCAGAATCGTATCGTGGAGGTACTTGAACTCGAAGTGGGTGGTGATGATGTCGGAATTGGGGTCGTCAGCCGGGTGCTGTACGGGAGAAAAATCGGTGATGTCATATTCGGCCGGCACGACGATGATCCCGCCGGGGTGCTGGCCTGTGGTGCGCTTGACACCTACGCAGCCTGCCACAAGACGATCCACCTCTGCTCGGTTGACGGAAATACCTTTGTCTTCCAAATAGTGCAGAATGTATCCGTATGCCGTTTTATCTGCCAGGGTGCCGATGGTACCGGCTTTGAAGGCTTTCCCGGTGCCGAACAGCACTTCGGTGAATCGGTGGGCATCCCCCTGTACGTCGCCGGAGAAGTTCAGGTCGATGTCGGGGGTCTTGTCCCCTTTGAAGCCTAAGAAGGTCTCGAAGGGAATGTCGTGGCCGTCCCGTTCCAGAGGCGTACCGCATTCGGGGCAGTTTTTCTCCGGCAGGTCAAAGCCGGAACCCACTTCCCCGCCTTCCAGGAACTGGCTCCATTTGCATTTGGGGCAGCGATAGTGTGGCGGCAGCGGATTGACTCGGGTGATCCCGGCCATGGTGGCGGCAAAGGATGAACCCACCGATCCACGGGAACCCACCTGATAGCCCTTGGATTCGCTGTTTTCCACCAGCTTTCGGGCGATGATGTACATGATGGCAAAGCCGTTGGAAATGATGGAGTTCAGCTCCCGTTCCAGTCGAGCAGACACCACCTCCGGCAGGGGATCGCCGTACAGCTCCTTTGCCAGGTTCCAGCATTTGGTGGTCAACTCTTCTTCGGCGCCATCGATATGGGGCGGGTAGTTGCCTTCCGGGATGGGGCGCACTACGTCGATGCTATCGGCGATGCGGTTGGGATTTTCAATGACCACTTCCCTTGCCAGATCTTCACCCAGATAATCGAATTCTGCCAGCATTTCTTCGGTGGTGCGATAGTACAAATAGGTTTCTTTGTCGGCATCCTTGAACTTCATGCCGGATAGGATGATGCGGCGGTAGATCTCGTCCTCGGGATTTAAGTAGTGGGCATCGCAGGTGGCGCAGACGGGCTTGCCGGCTTTTCGACCCAGCTCGATGACACGGCGGTTCAAGTTCCGCAGCTCTTCTTCGTCCTTGACCATGCCCTGCTCGATCATGAAGCTATTGTTGGAGATGGGCTGGATCTCTAAGTAATCGTAGAAGGATGCCATTTCCAGCAGGTCTGCTTCGGAGCGGCCTTCCCGAATGGCGGTGAACAGCTCTCCCGCTTCGCAGGCAGAACCGATGATCAGGCCGTCCCGCAGCTCTTCCAGATGGGAACGAGGGATACGGGGGTTCCGGCGGTAGTATTTCAGATAGCCATCGGACACCAGCTTGTACAGGTTTTTCATGCCCGCCTGGTTCTTGACCAAAATGATCAGGTGATATGTCTTCAGCTTCAGCGGGTCGGCTTTTTCGCTCATGGCATAGTTCAAAAGGCCAATGTTGGAGATACCCTCCTGCTCCAGATCCTCGGCCATACAGAAGTAAATGTTCGCCAGCATTTCTGCGTCGTCGCAGGCTCTGTGGTGGTTGAAGTCGCCTAAGTTATAGTGCTTGGCTAAGGTATCCAGCTTGTGGTTCTTCAGGTCGGGGTTCATATACCGGGACATGGCAAGGGTATCCAAATAGGGATTCTGGAACGGCAGACCCAGGTCTTCGGCTGCCTGTCGAATGAAGCCGGTGTCGAAGGTGGCGTTGTGGGCGATCAGCAGCTTGTCCCCAATGAAATCGAAGAATTCCGGCAGTACTACATCGATGGTGGGTTCGTTTGCCACCATTTCGTCTGTGATCCCGGTCAGCTCTACGATGTTCTGGGGAATGGGTTCGCCGGGATTGACCAGACGGTTGAAGCGTTCCAGCACCTGTCCGCCCTTGATCCGCACGGCACCGATCTCTGTGATCTTACAGCTGACCGCCGACAGACCGGTGGTCTCGATGTCGAACACGATGCATTCGTCGGAAAAGCCCACGTCTTCCCCTTTATAGGAGGCACGGAAGGTGTCGTCCACGTAGTAGGCTTCTACGCCATACAGGATCTTGATGTCCTTGCCGTCCTTTTTCAGTCCGTCGGCAGTCAACATGGCTACGGGGAAGGATTGCAGATTGCCGTGGTCGGTGATGGCGATGGCTTTGTGACCCCAACGGGCGGCTGTTTTGACCACTTCGTCGGCTTTGGTGGTGGCATCCATGGCAGACATACAGGTGTGCAGGTGCAACTCCACCCGCTTTTCCTCTGCCTTATCCTGCCGCAGCACGGCTTTTACCTGCAAAATATCTGTATACTGCATGAACAGTTCGCCATCGAAGGTATCCTTTTTGATGCTGCCACGGATGGCATATCGCTTGCCCTTGGACCACAGGCTCACGGCTTCCTCCGTTTGCTCGATGGGAACGGTGAGCTTCACGTAGAGAGAGGCTTCTTTATCGGTCAGTGCCACGGTGATCATGGTCTTGTCGCCTTTGCGGGTGTCCTTGGTCTGGATATCGAACACTTCGCCTAAGATCACGCAGCTTTTGGCAGTGGCATGGATGGCACGGAGCGGTTGTACGCTTTCCAGCGTAAACAGCTCGCCGAATACCACCGACGGTTCGGAGACATCGAAGGTGCATTTGCCGGAACGAACGATGCCTTCGCCGATCCATTCCACCTGGTCTTCGCCGCTGAACAGAGAGGCCACGTGGGGGAGAGATGGCTTTTCCGGTTCTTCCGGGGCACTGCCCTCTTCGGCTCGTTTGGCGGCTTCTGCCTCCAGACGCTCTGCCTCCTGCTGGATCAGCACGGTATGGGACTGCAGCTGCTCCAATTGTCCCTGCATGAAGGCTTCGTACTGGCTTTGGGCGTTCTCGGCTTCCAGCACCTCCACCTGATATTGTAGGCCAAATTCGCTGCCGATGATACCGGCGATCACCTGGCTGGTGCGTGCCAGCTCCAGCAAAGACAGGCCACCTCGGGTGAAGGGGATGCGGAAGCGCAGGGTCTCGCCCTCTTGTTCCAGGGTATATCGGTTGAAGAAGCCGTTGACCACCACGCCCACCCGTGCTGCCTCCGTGAGGATATCGGGGATATAGGCGGTGGAAAACAGCTCCGGTGGGTAATGGGGCAGGATGCGGATCTGTGCCAGCTCATAGGTACGGGTGAGCTCCCCTTCCAGCTCATACAGATCCTTTTTCCGGTACAGCTTGGGCAAATGGCAGTTGACCTCAGCGATCCGTTTTTCTTTGTCCAAACGCACCTTGACTTCTGTGGCGGTCTCAAAGATCTCCTTCTGCACGCCCAAAGGGATGAAGCGTTTGAAGATCTCGCCCAGCTTGCGCTCAGCCATGGACAGCCACACTTTCTGCCTCGGCCAGGTCTTGCCGGATCCGGGCTAACAGGGTATCGACCAGTGCTTCCTCCGGTACCTTGCAGATGGTCTTGCCCTTTTGGAACACCAGACCGCAGCCCTTGCCACCGGCGATGCCATAGTCCGCTTCCTTTGCCTCCCCCGGTCCATTGACGACGCAGCCCATAATGGCCACGTTCAGGGTTTTGCCGTGGGTATCCAGCTGTTCCAGTTGGGCTTTGCATTGGGCTTGCAGTGCGATCAAATCGATGGCGGTACGGCCGCAGGTGGGGCAGGAGATGATGTTGATCCCGCCTTTTTCCCATCGACCGCTGGCTTTCAGGATCTCCTTAGCGGCCCGCACCTCTTCCACCGGATCGGCGGTCAGGGACACACGGATGGTGTCACCGATGCCCTCTGTCAGCAGTGCGCCGATACCAATGGCGTTTTTGACCAGCCCAGAATACCAATCTCCGGCTTCGGTCACACCCAAATGGATGGGGTAATCCGATGCATCTGCTACGATACGGCAGGCCTCCAGCATATTTTGTACGTTGGATGCTTTGATGGACAGCACGATCTGAGAGAAGCCGTATTTTTCCAGCATTTCTGCTTGGGTCAGGGCGGATTCTGCCAATGCTGCGGGGGTGGGAGAACCATATTTTTCCAGCAGCTTTTTGTCCAAGGAGCCGCTGTTTACGCCGATACGGATGGGGACACCGGCGCTTTTGCAGGCTCTGGCCACCTCTTCCACCTTCCATGCTTCGCCGATGTTGCCGGGGTTGATGCGGATCTTATCGGCACCCTGGCGCAGTGCGGCCAATGCGATGCGGTAGTCAAAATGGATGTCGGCCACCAGGGGGACATGGGTGCCGTGTTCTTTGGCGTAGGGGAAGATCGCTGCGTCCTCTTCAGTGGGGACTGCCATGCGCACGATGTCACAGCCCGCTTTTTCCAACGCCAGAATCTGGGCGGTAGTGCCCTCCAGGTCGGCGGCGGGTCTATTGGTCATGGACTGGATGGAAACAGGTGCGCTGCCGCCAATGGCCATGTCGCCTACTTGTACCATCCTTGTCTGCTGTCGAACCATACTACAATATGCCTCTCTTTGTCACAAAATTACACATGGGGTTATTATAACACAAATCTGCGAAAATATCTACGGGGATTTTGAAAATACCTGGGAGAAAAATGGATCTTTGCAGTAAAAAAGAAAAACCCGCAGAGCACAGTGGTCTACGGGTTCCTATAGGTCAGAACAAACTGATGATGTCTTTGCAGGTGATCACGACGAACAGGATCATGAGCAGCACCATGCCGGCAAAGTGGATCATACCCTCCACGTCCCGGTTGATGGGCTTGCGGCGCACCAGCTCGATCAGCTGGAAAAGGAGGCGGCCGCCGTCCAATGCGGGGAACGGAAGCAGGTTCATGACACCCAGGTTCATGCTGATGACCACGGCCATATAGATCAGATCCTCTACGCCTTCCTTAGCTGCCTCGCCCAATGTCTCCGTCACGCCCACCGGCCCGGACACCGACTCGATGCTATACCGACCTGCCAGCATGTCATAGAGGGATTCCCAGATCATTTTGATGGTGGAGGTGGCACGGTAGAAGGAATGCTTTAGGATGGTGGCGGCATTTACGTCCTCGCCCAGCACGTAGAAATCCACGTCGCCGAAGATGGTGCCGCTTTCGTAGAAGGTGGGAAATTGTACTTGGGGGATCACGACGGTCTCGCCGTTTCGAACCACGGTGATGTCCAGCGGTTCCCAGCCGCGGCGCATGACTTCATACACCAATTCGTTGGCGATATGCACCTTTGCGGGACCCACCTTGGTGATGGTATCACCTACCATCAGGCCATAGGTCTCCGTGGATGGGGTTGTCGGGGTGGCAGACTCTGTTTCGGTTTCTGTGACCGCTGCCGGTTCCTGGAACTTGGCAATGGTCGTGGAGGGCAGTCTATCCTGTGCCATGACCAAAAAGCTCATGACCAGCACACCGATGAGGATATTCATAGTGGCACCGGCTACGGTGATGATGATCCGCTGCCACACGGGTTTCCGGTGGAAGGCGTTGGGATCCTCGGACTCCTCATCCTCTCCCACCATGCTGACAAAGCCACCGATGGGGAGCGCACGGAGCGAATAGGCGATGCTCGTCTTTTTGGATACCTTGGTGAACAGCTTGGGACCCATGCCGATGGCGAACTCCCGGATGGTCACGTGGAACAGGCGGGCACAAAGATAATGGCCCAGCTCATGGATGAAGATCAGAAACCCAAAGATCAAAAGGGCGATTACAATGGTCCAGATGTTTATAGAGATCACTTCCTATCTGTTGCGGATATGCTGTATGATTGCAGCCGTTTTCCGTTTTGTACGGTCTACCGTATCGAGGACATCCTCTATAGTCGAAACAGTTCCTATGTCCATTAGTGCCATGGTCTCCATGACAGCCGGTGCGATGGCGGAAAAAGGGATCTCTTCCCGCAAAAATGCATCGACTGCGGCTTCATCGGCAGCGATCAGGGCAGCGGGATACGCACCATCGGCACGGATCGCTTCTCTTGCGGCACGAAGCAGGGGGAATGCATTTTCGTCCGGGGCGGCAAAGGTGAGCTGCGCCAGGGTGGCAAAATCCAGTCCCGGTGCCGTGACGGTATCCCGCTGCGGATGGGTGAAGGCATAGCGGATGCAATAGCGCATATCGGGCGGGGCCAGCTGGGCGATCACGGTATTATCAGTATATTCCACCATGGAATGGATTATACTCTGCCGATGGATCAGTACCTCCACCTGTGTCTCCGGCACACGGAATAGCCGCACGGCCTCCATGATCTCGAAGCCCTTATTCATGAGCGTGGCGCTGTCCACGGTGATCTTAGGTCCCATGCGCCAGGTGGGATGGGCTAAAGTCTGCTCTCTGGTCACGTAGGACAGCTGCTCTTTGGTATAGCCAAAGAAGGGGCCGCCGGATGCTGTTAGCAGGATCCGTTTGAGGGAGGCTTGTGGGCTTGCCTGTAGGCACTGGAAGATGGCACTGTGTTCGCTATCCACTGGGATCAGTTCCCCGCCAGAACGCCGGATATGCGTCCACAGTCGCTCACCTAAAACGATCACAGCTTCTTTATTGGCCATGGCGACTCGCTTTCCACTGTCGGCAGCGGCAATGGCGGCGGGGATCCCGGCCAGTCCGGCGATGGCGTGGAGGATGCAGTCGGCGTCGGTGGTGCGGATGGCGTGGAGCAGCTCCGTTTGGTCGCAGAGCACACGGGGACACGCCTGCCCCAGTTGTTCCTGTAGGATGGCAGCGGCATGGGGATCCGGCACGAACACCGTCTCCGGATGGAACACACGGATCTGCTCGGTCAGGGTATCCAGCTTACTCCAAGCGGTGAGCAGGGACACAGACAGACCCATATCCTGCACGACCTCCAGTGCCTGTGTGCCTACGGAACCGGTGCTGCCCAGGATGGCTACTTTTTGTATTTGCATGCATTTATATCCTTCATAGAATTGTTATCAAAGCATAGTGGGAAACAGGATGGAGATGGTGTACAGCACCGGAGCGGTGGCGATCACGCTGTCGAAGCGATCCATTACGCCGCCGTGACCGGGGAACAGCTTGCCATAGTCCTTGATGCCGTAGTACCGCTTGACCACCGAGGCGATCAGATCCCCGATCTGGGAGATCACCGAGATGATAAAGCCGGAGCACACCAGCAGCACCAGACCTGTGCCGGTAACACCGATAATGGCACCGAAGATCCCGTAGGCGATGCCGGTGAACAGGATCCCGCCAACGGCACCTTCCACAGTCTTTTTCGGGCTGACCTCCGGGATGAGCTTATGCTTCCCCAGCAGGCGGCCGGTGAAATAGGCAAAGGTATCGCTGACCCAGGCACCGATGAACGGCAGCAGGAATAGGTGCGCACCCGATTCTCCCCGGCGCAGGCACAGGATGCTGGTGAAGGAGGCCGTCACGTACAGAGTCATCATCATGAGCACGGCGGCATCGGTGATCTGGATCTTGCCACGGCTGAACACCACCACGGCAAATGTATACAGTAGCAGCAAAAACAGTGCCAAAAACAGGGTGTGCATGGCTAGCTGGCCAAAGAACCAGGGTAGGAACACGCCGCCGGCTGCCACCACCACATGGGGGATCCACAGGGCGAAGGAGCCGATTTGGTGCGGGTCTTCTGCAGTGCCACGGACACAGTGCCACAGCTCGTACACGGCGACCACGTTCAGCACAGCCATGGCGATCTCCATGACGATGGTATTCGAGAAGATGCACACGGGCACAAAAATACACAGGGCTACGATCGCGGTAATAATTCTTGTTAGCATATATTCCACCTCACGCTTTGTCCAGTCCGCCCCACCGACGCTTTCGGCCGGCGAAGCTTCGCACCATTTCGTCCACATCTGCTTCTGTCAGCTCCGGCCACATTTTGTCGGAGAAATAATACTCCGCATAGGCGCTTTGCCACAGTAGGAAATTGGACACACGCAATTCCCTGCCCGTGCGCACCACCAGGTCCGGATCCGGGCAATGGGCGGTGTACAGGTGGGCAGTGATGTCCTGTTCGGTGATCTCCGTCCTGCCTTCCTGCAGCAATGCTTGTACGGCGTGGGTGAGCTCGGCACGGCCACCGTAGTTGAGGGCGATATTCAGGACATAGGGTCTACCGGCGGTGCTTTGCTCCAGCGTTTGCAAATGGTTGCGCATGTCGTGGGTGAAGGGGGACATATCGCCGATGAAATGGAATTCGATCTCCTTTTCCCCATCGGCTTCCTTGGCAAACTGATCCAGCAGGCGCAGGATGGCATCGACCTCTGCCTTGGGGCGGTTCCAGTTTTCGGTGGAGAAAGCGTACACAGTGCAGTACCGGATCCCAATGCTGCGGCAATAGCGCACGATCTTTTTGAAAACCTCAGCACCGGCTTTGTGTCCTGCTTCTCTGGGGAGCATACGGGCATTGGCCCAGCGTCCGTTTCCGTCCATGATAAAGGCAATGTGGCGCAGGCCCGACCGTTCCACCAGGGTCATGATCTCATTTGTTTGGTTCATCTTTTTGATTTGGATGATGGTCTGACAAAAAGCAAAGTCCCGGATGCTCCGGAAAACCGGAAGACCCGGGCACAATGCGGGACAATGTCGGTCAGATCGCCATGATCTCCTTTTCCTTGCCAGCGGTCAGGGTGTCGATCTCCTTGATGTACTTATCGGTCATCTCCTGCACGATCTTGTCGGAGGCCTTCTGTTCATCCTCGGTCATTTCGCCGTTCTTCTTCATGGCCTTGCTCTTATCGTTGGCATCCCGGCGGATATTCCGGATAGCGACCTTTGCATCCTCGCCCTTCTTCTGCAGACCCTTCTTGATCTCCTTACGTCTTTCCTCAGTCAGCTGGGGGAATACCAGGCGGATCACGGTGCCGTCGTTCTGGGGATTGATGCCGATATCGGAGGTCTGGATGGCCTTTTCGATGCTCTTCAGCGTGGTCTTGTCCCAGGGGGTGATGGCCAGCGTCTTTGCATCGGTGACCTTCACTTCGGCCATAGAGGTGATGGCTGTTGGAGAGCCGTAGTAATCTACAGTGATGTTGTTCAGCACAGCTGCATTGGCACGACCGGCACGGATGGAGGCCAGTTCTTCCTGGTACACGCTGATGGACTTCTTCATCTTGCCTTCAAATTCCTTGGTATCCAGTTTCATACTTGTAATCTCCTTTGGTTGTTGTATAGTTTATTCGTAGATCTCGGGTTTTTCGAGCTTCCGGCAGGTCACTAAGGTACCGATCTGTTCGCCGCAGACGGTGCGAATGATGTTTTCCGGATCCTCTAAGCTGAACACGTAGCTGTCGATCCCCTGCTCTTCGGCGATGGCAGAGGCGGCGGTATCGGTGGCCTTCAGGTCGTCCCGCAGGCAGATCTCGTAGGACAAGGTCTTATACTTGACTGCGTTGTCGGGATCCTTGGCAGGGTCACGGTCGTACACGCCGTCCACGCTCTTTGCCATGAGGATCATGTCGGCCTGGATCTCGGCGGCACGAACCACAGCGGCGGTATCGGTGGAAACGAAGGGTACACCTGTACCAGCGGCAAAGATCACGGGGCAGCCCTTTTCCATATATCCGATGGCGGTCTTATAGTGGTAGATCTCGGCAAAATTCGGCATAGCCACGGGGGACATAACTCTGGCATTGAGGCCGGCCTTTTCCAGAGCGTCCTGGAACCGCAGGCAGTTGATGGTGGTGGCCAGCATTCCCATGTGGTCGGCACGGGCACGGGTCACGCCTTCGCCCAGCTTACCACGCCAGATGTTGCCGGCGCCGATGACGATGCCCACCTGCACGCCCAGATCCACGCAGGTCTTCACGACAGCGGCGATCTCGTTCAGCTTTGCGCTATCGAATATTTCTTTGATCTCTTCTTTGTTGGTTTCTGCGGAAATGGTCTTGAGAGCCAGTGCTTCTCCGGACAATTTCAGCAGGACACGTTTGTATACCGGTTTACGATTTTCCATGGCAGTATACCCCTTCCCAGTTGTTACATACTATTGTACCGTATAAATCGTGATTTGTAAAGGGTTTTTCTATAGATTTTCTGTAAATCCTCAAAAAATTCCCGCCACTTATCGCTAAATGACGGGAAAAACCGTATTCGTTATGATCGTTTATCTCTTTTTCGTTTTTGCGAAGCCAAATGCAGCGATGGCAGAACCGATGGCGCACAGGACACCGGCGTCAAAGGTCTTCGGTGCGGTGACGACTTCGGCGGTAGCTTCGGTGGTTGCAGCAGTTTCGGCAGCTTCTACCGTCTCCACAACCTCAACCTTTTCCAACAGTTCGAAAGCACCTACGGTAGAACGTTCCGATGTCATTGACTTAGTCGAATCTGCGTTCAAGCTGTAGATTTTTTTGTCTCTCGTACCGTCATCGTTGGTGTCATCGTTAATCTGGAAACCAAGACCGATAAGAGAGCCGGCACCAATAGGACAGTCAGAGTTTTGCAACTCATCGCTCCACTTGAAGTAACCTTCGATCACATAACCATCTGCTGTACCGCCATTGTGGAGGATGTAAGAACCGTCATTCTTGTCGGTATAGTTGCAGAATCCACCATGTGTGGCAGGGTCTAATCCCATATTCGTCAAGTTAACGCACGGGAATTTCTCAGTTGTACGGAACATACGGAAATGTGCATCTCCAATATCATCGGCATTATTCGCCACAATCGACTCTGCATCGGGATCGTAATTGTACAGAGAAGTCATCATTTCCAGCGAATCCGTATTATGGTCAACACCATTTGCGGCAGTCTTCGTGCAGGGGGTCTTGTCGTCGATCTCGATGTAGAAATACAGCTTTTCTTCGTCCCAGGTCATGTAGACGGAGCCGTTTGCATCGCCCATTTCGGTATTGAATGTGACCTCGGTCGATGCCATATAGCAGTCGTCCAGCTCCAGGTCGATGGTCGGCGTGCCATAAGCGATCTCATACACCTCACCGTGTTCATCGGCTGCGAGAACCGTCTGGGTCATGGCAGAAGCACAAAGCATAGCCACCAGCAGAAATGCGAACTTGTTCTTCATGATATATACCTCAACTTTTTTAGATTTGAACTTCCCCACAGAAGTCCATGTTTGACTTTATGGAATACAGTGGACCCATATCGGCCCACGTCCTGCGATACAGGGCACAGACAATATGGTACAAAAAGCTGATATATAATAGAATATATAATAGAATATATAATAGAATATATCGGGTCGAACTATTTTAATTTCGAAGGTGTATGTCTTTCTATGAAAGTGCCTAACCGGGCAAGCTCATCGAAGAAACTTGTCCGGTTGCAGCACCATATTTTGAAAACGATTTTTTTGAGAAGATCTATCTTCCGACTTGGTCAACCCAACTTACTGGGCCTGCCCATGTCAGTCCACCTTACTGGGCTTGGCCAGTAAGCTGAGCAATTTCTTCAGCGAAGTTGTCTTCTCTCTTTTCCAGACCTTCGCCTCTTTCGAACAGCAGGAAGCTGTGTACGGAGATGTCCTTATCCAGCTTCTTGGCAACGGATTCTACGTACTTGCCAACGGTCATGCTGTCGTCCTTGACGTAAGCCTGATCCACCAGGCAGCTTCTTTCGTAGAACTTGCCGATACGACCCTGTACCATCTTTTCGATGATTGCGTCGGGCTTGTTGGCGTTCTTTTCGTCGTTCTTGATCTGGGCGATCAGGATTTCCTTTTCTTCATCCAGAACGGACTGGGGAACTTCTTCTCTGGTCACGTATGTGGGGGGCGTACCAGCGGCGATCTGCAGAGCAACGTTCTTTGCCATTTCAGCAAATTCTTCGTTGTCCTTCAGGCAGGGGCAAGCGTTGAACTTAACGATAACGCCAGCCATACCGGAGCCGTGGATATAGGTGCTGAACACGCCTTCTACGATAGCGAAGCGGCGGATGTTCATGTTTTCACCGATGGTGTAGATCATATCCTTCAGCTTGGCTTCAACGGTCTCAAAGTTGTCGTCGTAGCGCAGAGCCTTCAGAGCATCTACATCAGCGGGCTTATTTTCAACGATGACCTTCAGGATACCCTTTACGAAGTTCTTGAAGGTTTCGTTCTTAGCAACGAAGTCGGTTTCGGCGTTTACTTCGATGATCGCAGCAACATCGTCCTTGACCATGATGTCTACAACACCTTCAGCGGCGATACGGCCAGCCTTCTTGTCGGCCTTGCCCAGACCCTTTTCTCTCAGGATCTTGATGGCTTCGTCAAAGTTACCATCGGTTTCTACCAGAGCCTTCTTGCAGTCCATCATACCAACGCCGGTCTTGGCTCTCAGGTCATTTACCATCTTTGCAGTAATAGCTGCCATTGTTATATCCTCCGTTTATCGATTTTTATCCGTATTTATATACTGATTAGAACTTTGCGGGTTCAGCGTCTTCTTCGGCTTCAGCAGCGGTGATCTCTGCTTCGGCATCGTTCAGCTGTTCGCCCTGCTTGCCTTCCAGAACGGCATCAGCGATCACGGAAGAGATCAGGCGGATAGCACGGATAGCGTCGTCGTTGCCGGGGATGATGTAGTCAGCGTCGTCGGGATCGCAGT
>CAYXBQ010000006.1:0-15222 GCA_964463375.1 uncultured Ruminococcus sp.
CTTCTTGTTCAGGTACACCTGATACTGGAAGGGGCAGGTCATGGGACGCAGGGCAAAGCATTCCTTGGTCTCGTCGTTGGGGTCGCCGATGACGAACATGCCGTCCAGATAGTGATCCCAGTGGCCGGAGATCTTGTACAGCTCTCTCTTTGCCATCAGCGGGGTCTTGGTGCGCAGGTAGCCACGGCGGGTCTCCTCGTCCTCGATCCATCTTTGCAGGGTGTTGATGATGTGTACGCCCTTGGGCATGATGATGGGCAGACCCTGACCCACATAGTCTACCGTGGTAAAGATCTCCAGCTCCCGACCCAGCTTGTTGTGGTCACGCTTGCGGGCTTCTTCCAGAGCGGCCAGGTGCTCTGCCAGCATTTCCTTCTTGGGGAAAGCGGTGCCGTACACACGCTGTAGCATCTTGTTGTTGGAGTCCCCACGCCAGTATGCGCCGGTGCACTGGGTCAGCTTGAAGGCCTTGATGGCACCGGTGGAGAACAGGTGCGGACCGGCACACAGGTCCACGAAGTCGCCCATCTTGTAGAAGGAGATGATCTCCCCTTCCGGCAGCTCCTCGATCAGCTGCACCTTGTAGGGCTCGTTCAGCAGATGCATAAAGGCGATGGCCTCGTCCCGGGGCAGGGTGAAGCGTTCCAGCTTGGTGTTTTCCTTGACGATCTTCTTCATTTCGGCTTCCAGCTTTTCCAGCACGTCCTGGGAGAAGGTGGTCTCGGAGTCAAAGTCGTAGTAGAAGCCGTCGTCGATGGCAGGCCCGATGGTCAGCTTTGCCTCGGGGAAGAGTCTCTTCACGGCCTGTGCCAGCACGTGAGAGGCGGTATGCCAGAACACCTTTTTGCCTTCCTTATTGTCGAAGGTATAAAGCTCCACGTGGGCATCGGCGTCGAGCACATGGGTCAGATCGACCATTTTGCCATCCACCGCACAAGCGATGACCTCACGGGAGATCAGCTCCGCTTCTTTGGCGGCATCGTAGACGGTGATGGGATTTTCAAACGAGATTTGTTTTGCGGGAAACGATACAGTAAACATGATCGGATCCTCCTTTTGAAATGAGCAGCGGCGGTGCTTGGCTGTAGGCACGCAGTTTTCCACAGGTTTGGGGAAAAAGCGGGTCTAACGGAAACAAAAAAGCACCCACGCTGACAAACTGCCAGGGGTGCAGAAGAAACTCCACACGGTTCCACCCGAGCTTTCACTTCATTTCTTATAAAAAGCCGTTTTCGTCGGCAGGGTGGTACCCCATTCGATCTGCGAGGTGCATTGCAGCGACCGCACCCTCTCTGTACGCACATGGCTGAATGAGACAAGTCCCATGGGATTAGTATAGCACATTTTTTTCGCTCTGTCAAGAGGGGGCGGGAAAATAAGTTTGGAGGGTGGAGAGTGGAGAGTGAAAAGTGGGGGCGGCGTTTTGTCCATGGACGGGGGGCATAGTTTTGTCGTATGGTTTTTGGTATGTCCATGGACGGTATGCATAGTTAGTAGTACGTTTCAATTTCATGTAGTGGAACACTCCACTAAGTGGAATTGAAACGTACTATTCGCTATGCCCCCGTCCATAGACAAAACGAAAACCCTCACTTTTCATTTTTCCCTCCCCCTCCCCCCATTTCTTATCTCTTATTTTTGATTTTTTTCCCATCCCCCCTTGACTTATGCGGAATTTTTGCTATAATAAAGGTGAGAGATTCCTGCCTGCGTTGTGGGAAACGATGAACAATTTTGCTGCGGAGATGTTGCTCTTTGCGGCTTTCCAATTAAGGAGTACATTGCTATGAAGAAAAATGCTGCTGTGATCGGTTACGGCGGGATGGGCGGCGGCTTCCATGTGAAGCACCTGCAATCCAGCGACGTTTGTAATTTCGTGGGGATCTACGACATCGACCCCGCAAAGACTGAATTGGCTCGTTCTCGTGGCATCAAGGCCTACGATTCCAGAGAAGAGCTGCTGGCAGACCCCACCATCGATATGGTGACCGTCGCCACCCCCAACGACGTACACGAGGAGATCGCTATCGCCGCTATGGCCGCCGGTAAGCACGTCATCTCCGAAAAGCCCGTCACCCTGTCCCTGGAATCCCTGGAGCGCATGATCGCTGCCTCCAAGAAGTACGACCGCATCTTCTCCGTACACCAGAACCGCCGCTTCGACGTGGATGCACTGGCTATGAAGCAGATCCACGACTCCGGTGAGCTGGGCGAGGTCATCAACCTGGAATCCCGGATCCATGGCTCCCGTGGTATCCCCTCCGACTGGCGTGGCATCAAGCAGTACGGCGGCGGTATGCTCTACGACTGGGGTATCCACATCATCGACCAGGCCTGCATGATCTTAGGCTACGACGTAAAGTCCGTGCGCTGCTCCTTCGACCACATCACCAACAAGGAAGTGGACGACGGCTTCCAGCTGACCATCGAATACCAGAGCGGTAAGAAGGCCTACTGCGAGGTGGGTACCTACAACTTCATCGAAATGCCCCGGTTCTACATGCGCTGCGAAAAGGGCTCTGCCATCATCCCCCACTGGACCGTTCCTGCCCACGTGGTAAAGTGCAAGGCATGGCACGAATCCGATGTGCTGCCCGTTGTCAACGGCTCGGGACTTACCAAGACCATGGCACCCCGTGACAGCATCACCGTGGACGAATACGACATCCCGAAGCCGGTGTCCGATGTACACGACTACTACCGCAACTTCACCAGAGCCATCGACGGTCTGGAGGAACAGATGGTGACCCACGACCAGATGCGCTGCGTGCTGAAGATCATCATGTCCGCCTTCGAATCCGTAGAACGTGGCGGCGATGCCATCGTTTGGTAATACTATAGGATAACAATAGTAAGAGACAAGATATACTGTGAAGCAGACGGTAGGTCTTGTCTCTTATGCTTTTGTGGGAGAGGATTTATGAAGAAGAAGGAGATCAGTCCCAAAACGGAAGAAGTGGGAGAAGCAGAAGAGATCCCCAATGCGGAGACGATAGCAGCGATTCGAGAAGCAGACGAAGGCAAAACGATCGGTCCGTTCCATTCGGTAGAGGAACTTATGGAGTCGCTGAATGCTGACGATTGATTTTGGTTTTTGTGCCACCCTACACAGGTTGGGTTGACGGACGGGATGCGGAACAAAATAGTGGTGTTAGGCTGACGTACCGTCAACAGATACACGAATGTAGATTTGCACCCAAACGAAATTCCACTTTTCCTGCACCGCACTACATACACCGGCGGGCAGCTCTATCACAAAACCAAGGTCGAGCTTGACCGCTCTACTACTTAGCCCAAACAAAGCGGAGCGCCGTACGGTATACCTCCTCTTTTCGCTGCTGTACCCCCCACCTCTGCACCCAAACGTCCCGAAACCGTACGCCACGGCTGTCAGCTAAGAAACGCTCTGCCTGCACAAACTATATGTCAGCGCACCCCTTTCCAAAAGCTTTGCGGAGCTTTCTCGAAAGCGACCGTCTCTCCACCCGAACGACGAGGATTACTATCGTAACCTCAGGATTACTATCGTAACCTCAGGATTACTACCGTAACCTCCGTACTACTCCCTCCAAAACAACAAAAAAAGGAGCCAAAGAAAAACCATGTCCAATACAATATGCGAGATCCTGGCAGTGGGAACAGAGCTGCTGCTGGGGGATATCGTCAATACCGACGCAGCATTCGTGGCGGGACGACTGGCAGCATTGGGCTTTTCGTCCTACCGGCAAACCGTCGTGGGCGATAACGACCACCGCCTCGGCGACGCCATCCGAGAAGCCTTCGGCCGTGCCGATATCCTCGTCCTCACCGGCGGGCTGGGTCCCACCTGCGACGACATCACCAAAAAATCCGTGGCAGAGACCTTCGGCTTGCCCCTGGAAATGCATGAGCCCACCCGCCACGACATCGAGTCCTTCTTCCGAGAACGGGGCAGAGTCATGACCGAAAATAACCTCGCCCAAGCCATGCTCCCCAAGGGCTGCACCGTCTTTGCCAACGACTGGGGTACCGCTCCCGGTTGCGCCGTCGTCGGTACGCCGAAGGGCTTCACAGACGAAAAAATCGCCATCCTGCTGCCCGGTCCACCCTCCGAGTGCGAACCTATGTTCGTAGAGCGTGTGGAGCCCTGGCTGGCAGCCCGCTCCGGCTATACCATCCACAGCCTGAACCTGCACCTGTACGGCATCGGCGAAAGCGGGGCAGAAGCTATACTGCGCCCCATCATGGAGTCCTCCACAAACCCCACCGTGGCTCCCTATGCCTGCGAACACGAGGTGCGCATCCGCATCACCGCACGGGGCACATCGGCGGACGAGTGTGAACATATGTGCGAAGACATGGCAGAGAAGATCGCCGCCACGGAGGCAGGGCAGTACATCTACACCCGCTCCGTGACCCCCTGGGAGGCCAAAAACGCCACGGTCCTTGCCCTGATCGACACCCTGCGCCGGCACCACAAGACCATCGCCGCCGCCGAAAGCTGTACCGCCGGCATGCTCTGTAGCCGGATCGGCGATATCCCCGGTGCCTCGGACGTGCTGTACGGCGGCGTGGTGTCCTATGCCAACGAGGTGAAGGAGCACGTGCTGGGCGTGCCTGCCGAGGTGCTTGCCACGGTGGGTGCCGTGTCGGAGCCTTGTGCGGCGGCCATGGCAGAGGGCGTGCGCCGGATCACGGGAGCGGACATCGGCATAGCGGTGACAGGCATCGCCGGTCCCGGTGGCGGCACCCCGGACAAGCCGGTGGGCACGGTGTGCTTCGGCTACGCAGACGAAAACGGCACCACCACGGAAACGGTCCAGTTCGGCCACAAATCCGACCGAGCCAAGGTGCGCCGCCTGACCGTAGCCCGTGCCATGCTGCACGTGATTTTAAGTCAGCCACCCAAGCAAGTTGGGAAATAAGTGGTGCGGAGCGTTTAGAGTTGAGAGTGGAGTTTTATCCGTTGACGGTATGGAATTGCGGTTGTTTTGTTTCTTTTGGTGTATCCGTTGACGGGATGCATAGCGAATAGGAGGTTTCTTTTGCCTCGTGGCGTTGCGACTGGCTCGATTTCCACGTAGTGGAATATCGGTAGGACATGCGTACCCACACGTAATATTCTAACCAATACGTTCGTTCGGTTGACGGACGGGATGGACGGTTTTATTCGTGCGGCTTTGGTTTGGCTGACGGACGGTAAGCATAGCGAATAGGAAGTTTCTTTTTCCACGCGGCGTTGCGACTGGCTTAGTAGGGAATGCATCCCACACGTAATATTCTAACCAATACGTTCGTTTGGTTGACGGACGGGATCTTCCAACCAAAACGATATTGTCGCAAGCCAAACAAACGCTTTCGATAGCATATTACGTGTGGGACGCATGTCCTACTCAGCTTCACCAACGCCGCGAGGAAAAAAACGTACTACTAACTATGCCCCCCGTCAACGGACGCACCAAAACCCATACGCTAAAACTATGCCCCCCGTCAGCGGATAGACAAACGCCCCATCACTCCAACCTCCACCCTCCAAACTCCACCCTCCACCCTCCACCCTCCCCAAAAACCACAAACATCAAAAAGGAGAATCACCACCATGCAGAAGACCATCACGCTGCTTCTTTTGGCAGCTATGCTGACAGGCACCCTTGCGGCCTGCGGACAGACCGAAAACGAAACCACTGCCGGTGCCGGTACAACTGCCACAAATGTAGACACCACGCCGGAGACCGAAGAGACCACCCTGCTGGAGGGCCTGCCCACCGCCGACTACGCCGGTGCCGATTTCCGGGTGTATGGGGCACAAGGCATCAACGGTCTCGAGCTGCCCACCACCATCCAGTTTTCCGTGGGGGAGACCACCGGGGAGGTCGTGAACGACACCCTGTTCGCCCGCAAGGCCTTTATCGAGGATCACTTCAACGTGGCTATGACGGAGATCATCGAGGAGGCAGGGTATGTGGATCCCAACAAGGTGCTGAAGCAGGTGCAGGCGGGAGACACCAGCTTTGAGATGTTCTATGCGGACATCGCCGCACAGGGCTATCCGCTTGCCATCGGCGGCGGGCTCCATCCCTTCAATACGGTGGAAAACGTCCAACTCGACCAGATCTATTGGGAGCAAAAGGGCATCGAAGCCCTGACCATCGGCGAAAAGCTGTTCTTCCCGGTAGGCCCCATCACGCCTCGGTTCTACGGCTCTGCCTATGTCATTCTGTTCAACCAGGATATGGCGACCGAGGAAGGTCTGCCGGACTTCTATTCCATGGTATCGGAAGGGGAATGGACCTTTGATGTGATGATCGAGTGCGCACGGCAGGTCACTACGGATACGGACGGTGACGGCAAGCTGACAGACAACGACCGGATCGGTCTGGGCTACGAGGTGCTGACCCCGGAGGCCACCATGTTCGGCTTTGGCTACCACTATGTGGAAAACGTGGATGGCAAGCTGCGGGTCATGCTGGATGACGAACACCTGATCAGTGCTATGCAAAAGATGGCGGCCTTCCTGCAAGAGGATTGCTGCGTGTGGTTCCATGGCGGCGGCAAATATGACGAAGTGAAGATGTACACGGAGGGCAACCTGCTGTTCTACAACCCCTGTACCTTCTGCCTTGCGGATTTCCGGGAGCTGGACTACGAATACGGCATCCTGCCCATGCCCAAGGAGAACAACGAGCAGCCGGAATACATCGTATACGGGCAGCCCTGGGCGATCGCATGCCCCTACATTCCGGTGACCGTGACCGGCGAGACATTGTCCATGACCGGTATGCTGGTAGACGCCATGGCGGCATACGGCTACGAGGAGGTGCGTCCGGCGGTGTTTGAAAACGTGATCCAGGCAAAGGGGACGAGAAACGAGCAGTCCGCCGCCATCATCGAGGACGTATTCCAGAACATCACCTTTGACCTTTCCTCCTGCGTAGGTCTGAACGTAGCAGATGGCTACTTCACCAGCAAGCTGGGCACGATAGAGATCACCACCCAATACGCCGCCAAAAAGGAATCCATGGCAAACCAGCTGGCAGAAGTGGAATCCAAGCTCGGCTGATCCTGCGCTCCCTATATCCAACAAAAAAATGTACAAGCTGTATGAAACTTGTACATTTTTCTTTTTGCAATATTATGTGGGTTTTTGGTTTGGTTTTCGTTTGTTGACGGACGGTATGGATGGTTTTTTCGTGCGTTTTTTTCGTTTTGTCCACGGACGGTAAGCATAGCGAATAGTACGTTTCTTTTTCCACGTGGCGTTCGTGTAGGCTTAGTAGGACATGCGTCCCACACGTAATATTCTATCTAAAACATTTGTTTGGGCATATACCCTGAATGTCTGTGGGGAACCGCCTTTCCAAACGTCCGTAGGGAACCGCACATGCATGTGCCCTTGACCGTTCCGTGCGGTAGCCATCGTGATGGAAAAGGTTTTTGTTTGTCCACGGACGGTACACACCAAAACCCATATGCTAAAACCACGCCCCCGTCCATGGCCAAACGAACGCCCACACGCCAGTTCTTACTTCTCCCGGATGCCTACGTCGGACATGTCGATGTCTACAAAGCCGATGTCGTAGGCGGGGGAGTCGGCGGGCAGGGTGAAGTCGCCGTTTTTCGGGTCCGCAAAGCCCGGGTCCGCTACCAATGCATTCTGGAATAGCCCACGGGACTGCATGTCCGCTACCGATAACTTCGCACTTGAGCAATATACATCTCCCGAAAGGTTCCACATCAGGTTGCTGTCGTCCGCCATATTCATCCCGTCCGGATGCTGGAGGTAGATCGGCGCACCGTCGGACAGCAGAATGTTCCGCTCCAAATGGATGGCGGTGTGCTCCTCCAGCCGGGACACCATGACGATCCCGTCTCTGCCCAGAGCAAGAATGTTGTTGCGCACGATATTTTCCTTGCCGTAGTGCTGGTGGAAGGCCTCGGATTTTACATCATAGGCAATATTGTTCTCGATCAGAATATCCGTGGAGCCCTCGTCCGTGTACAGCCCCCAGGCCTTGTCCGTCCGGGAGTACACGTTGTGGATCAGGTTCCCCCGCAGGACCGTGCCCGGCTGCACCCCTAAGGTGTAGATGCCGCCCATGTCCGAGAGCATGTATTGCCCAATGTTGTAGATGTGGTTCTTTTCCACCAAAATGTCGTGGGTGGCGTGGTCGGCATAGCCCCAGCTCCAGCCCACCGATATGCCGGAGTAGTACCCGTCCGTGATCTCGTTGTGGGACAGGGTGCAGTCGTAGGCGTACCGCAGCACGATGCCGATGCCGTTGGCGTGGATCCGGCCGTAGCTGCCGATGTAGTTGTCCGTGATGGTCAGGTCGTGGTTCACCTCATTGTTGTCCGGCGTCAAATTGTTCGCACCGTAAATGGTCACGCCCCCGGCACCCAGATCCGTGAAGGTGCAGTGGGTCACGTCCAGATGGGACACGCCCTTTTGCACCTCTAAGGCATAGTCCCCAATGTGGGCGAAGGTGCAGCTATCAAACTGTACGTAGGACGTATCGTTCAGCCGCACTGCCCCGTGGATGTCCGATGCCGCCTGACCCGATGCCCGGTTGGTGGTCTTCCAGTCGCTGCCCACAAAGCCGATGTTGCAAAAGGCAACCGCCGGTTCCTCTGCCGACCCGTGCAGCCCATCCACCGTCAGCAGCACATCGATGTCCGACACCTGCAAGGTGAAGCCGTCGAGCTTTTCTCCTTCCCTTGGGATGTACAGCAGCCGATTCTCCACCTTATCCACATAAAACTGTCCCGGCTCCCGGAGCATTTCGTACACATTATCCAAATAGTACGGCGCACCGTGGGTGTATTCGAGGAACCCGATACCGGGTGCGGTTTTGGTGGTGATGACCCTTTTTGCCGTGTCCAGCTCGGCGATCTCCAACCGTTCGTCGTCCCAATAGTGGAACATGTGGATCTGGATCTCGTCCAGCCGACCAAAGCCCTCGATGGCAGTGTCGTCATAGCCAAACTGGGTCATGGGCTCGTTCCACACGATCTCGGAAATGGGCTTGTCCAGGATGGCCTCCAATTCCCCATCCCCCGCCGGATACCGTGGCCGCCGCAGCCGTTCGCCAGTCGTGGTGAAGCACTGGTTGGGGTACAGCACTTCGCCTCGCACCGCCGGCAGAGGAGCCGCCCACGCCGTGACCCCGTTCACCGTGGTCTCCGTAAAGCCGGTCACCGGGACCCAGCCGCAGAACCGTGCCTCCCCCTGGGATACAAAGCGCACCGAAGAATCCATGGTGCCAATGGTTTCGCTGTCCAACACCATGGTGGCGGACAGGGGATAGTCCCCCGGCTCCAGCTCCACCGTGATGGCGTAGGCACCGGTCTTTGCCTTCTCCACCAGCCCCCCATAGAGCTCGTCCCCGGTGGCATAGGGATGGGCTGCGCTGCCGTCTCCCCCCGGTGCTGCCGTGGCATCGGCATAGAGGGTGATGGCCTGCTTTACCAGCTTTCCTTCCAAAATAGTCCCGTTTTCGTATTGCATGGTGCTATCCTCCATTTCGTTTTGCATTGCCAAAATCGCCGCCCGCAGCTGGACCCGATCTGCTCCGGCAATGCGCATTTTTCCGTCCGTCACCGTAACGCTGTACCCATCCAGACCCTCGTCCAGCACGAGCAGGATCTGCCGGGCGTATTTGTCCTTGCCCACATCGGTCAAGCTGATCTTCTTCGCAGGCAGCCACCAGCCGGTCCGGGCAGCGATGGTCTCCTGTAGCAGCGTGGCGCATTCGCCCTCCCGATCCCGATCCGCCGTGTACAGGATCGTGTATCCGTTTATCTCCTGCCCGGCAATGGTGGGAGCCTCAGCCCCATAGCTACACTTGTGGAGGTACTCGTTGCCACCCTCGTATAGCGTGTCGCCGGCATAGGGCAGTGCTACAGTTGTAAACCAATCCGCCGCCGCCTGCAAAGCCGCATCGCTGCCGCCCACCAGCACATAGCGTCCGTTCACATAGGCCACGGCAAATTCGTCCAGCCGCAGCCCATCCCGGTACTGCAAGGTCTCCGGCCGATTGGTGTCCCCCACTAGGATCTCCGGCGTATCGGTGGGCATGGTCTTGTCCCGATCGACCCAGTCGGTGGTCAGGGGCAGACTGTCCCCAAAGGCATCCCGCAGCCCAATGGCCACCTGCACCGCCCCCTCCGAAGCCGAATCCGGCCGCACAATGGTGAACCCATCAAACTTTTGCACCTCTTGTGTTTCGATAGCGGTAGTGTCCGGCGGCGGTGCGGTTTTGGTGCAGCCGCAAAGCAGCAGCAACGGCAGCAGGAGCAGTAGTGGTTTGTATCGCATGATTTTTGTTACCTCCTTTGGAGAGTGGAGTTTGGAGAGTGGAGTGATGGGGCATTCGTTTGTCCATGGACGGTTTTTTCGTGCGTTATTTTGGTTTGTCTATGGACGGTATGCGTGGTTTTATCGTGCGTTTTGTGGTTTGTTTATGGACGGTATGCATAGCGAATAGTACGTTTCTTTTATCTCGCGGCGTAGCGACTGGCTTAGTAGGAAATGCATCCCACACGTAATATTCTATCGAGTAGTGGCGTTTGGCTGATGGACGTTTTCGTACCACTTGCCGTTAACGGATACACGAATGTAGTTTTTGCACCCAATCGAAATTGGTTCTTTCCTGCACCGCACTACATACACCGGCGGGTGGCTCTATCACAAAACCAAGGTCGAGCTTGACCGCTCCACTACAAAGCCCAAACAAAGCGGAGCGCCGTACGGTATATCTCCTCTTTTCGCTGCACGACACATCCCACTAAGCCCGAATGTCCCGAAGCCGTACGCCCCGGCTACCAGATCAGAAATGCTTTCCCTGCACTGCACAAAATGTCCATGGACAATGCCCAAAAAAGTTTTTGCCCACTGAGCGTAGCTCAGTGAAGCTTTATTTCAAAAAGCGCGTCTCTCCTCCCTAATAGTTTGTACTACTATATGTCAACAGCCACACCGCCGGATCACTTCGTCTTGCACATCCGGGGAGAGGAGCGAGAAGAGGGCACTGTAGCCGCAGATGCGCACGACCAAATCGGGGTGGGTGCCGGGGCGGGACTGCTCTTCCCGGAGTAGAGACCTGTCGATCACGTTGGGCTGGAGTACCGGGATGCGCATGTCTAAACAGGTGCGTATGTAGTCCGTCATCGTGGAGAGATATTGCTCACCCTCGCCGTAGGGGATCGCTATGTCGAACATCCCTACATCGTGATAGTCCGCTTTCGTGAGGCGACCCATGGAGAGGGCGGCCGTCGTCAGTTCCGGTAACGATGCCATGTTCATCTGCCGGGAGAGATCCTCACCTGCCCTGCGCCCGTCCGGGGTGGCAGCCGTGCTTCGCCAGCTGTGGAACATATAGTACGTGAACAGCGACGTGCCCCATTGTACCCCACAGCCACTTCGGATCCCATGCGATACCCCCGCCAGATCCACCGATAGCCCCTCGGCAAAATCGTCTGCCCCAGCGGAATGCCCGAACCGGTTTGCACTGTGTAGCAGCTGCTGCCGGAGCGGCTCCGCATCCGCAAAATTGGTCTCTACCCCATGGAGCAGTTCGCCCACCGTCCCGTTTTCGTAGGCACGGCGTAGACTTAGCAGACTGTCGCAGAGCGTCCCAAAGCCCACCAACGACAGCGTCTTCCCATTGTATCTCGCCCCACCGGCACAATAGTCCACCCCACGTGCCATGCAGTCCGCCGTGAACGCCGATTGCAAGGGCTCTAACTGGATCCTGGGATGGATCTCCTCGTAGGGCCGCACCGCATCCGTCACATACACGATCAGCGAACGCAGATTGGCAAGGAACGAATGGTATAGCGCATCAAAGGTCGAGGTGTCAAAGCACCCGTGCCGGTACACAGCCCGCTTGTCTTCGGCAAAGGTAGCCGGATCGGCCAGGGTGTCCAATAGCACCTGCGCCATGTTCAGGTACAAAAATGCCCGACTGTGGAGCATGTTCCGGCAGATCACTTCCTCACAGCCCACCCCCACATAGCACCGTGCATCCTCGAGAGATAGCCCCATCCGCTGGAACATGGGCACGATGTAGTCGTCGTTCTCGATGATCAGGTTGTTGTGCCCCAGCCGGAGCAGAGCAGACAGCTTGTCCAGATACGCCCTGGGACTGTAGGCACCGGCTCGGGCGTTGAGCTTCGGGTGGATCAGCTTGTTTTCCGTGTAGGTACGCAGCACCATGTCCGTGATCTCGTTGTACACCGGGTTCCCGTCCGGGTCGCAGCCGCCGATCATCACCGTCACCCCATTGTCAAAGGCTTGTCTGTCTGCCGTATATTTTGCATGTGCATCCGTTTTGAACAGGAAGCAGCTAATGAGAAACTGCGCTTCCGCCGGCGTGATCCGCCCTGCCGCCAGATCTCGCTTGTAGAAGGGATACAGCAACCGGTCGATAGGTCCCTGGGCGTGCATCCCGGCACCATCCAGCATGGCGGTGAATAGGCAAATGCAAAGGAGGGAATTGCACGCATCGAATAGGGTCACCGGCGCATCAAAGGGGGTGTTGGCAGAATGTGCGATCCGCTCCATGTTGTATCGGGTGTCCTCGTCGATGGTGGGATCCTGCAACCGCGCCACCGCCGCCGCCTTGAACCGCTCCCCCAGCCGCCGCACAAGCAAGCAGATCTCCATGACCCCCTCCCGATACCGCTTCTTCTCGGCATCCACCTCCGTGGCGTTGTACCGCTGGCACTCCTCGTAGACCCCGGCAAAGCCCATGGCAAGGAGCTTGTCGTAGTCGATGGTGCGGTGGAGCGTGTCGGTGTAGTTGCCCAGAGAGCCCAAATTGTTGCCATGGACAACGGACCGCATCTTATAAAAGGAAGAGAAATCCACGCCGCTTTGCTCCTGACAGAGCCAGCCCACGCCATAGTGGCAATACCCCCGGTCGCCACCCCCATCGAGCTCGAAGGCAAAGGGATAGTGATCGAACAGGTGGACAGGGCACAGCTCCACGGCGGCACGGATGAGGGACAGCTTGCGAGTGAGGCAATCGCCCCCCACCGGCACCCGCTCCCGGACCATAGACATATCGGTGGGATAGTGCTCCAGCACCGCATCGAAATCCTGCTGGATCTTTGGTTTCATAGAAAGAAAATCAAACTGCATAAGAGACCCCCTTGTGAGTGTGGAGAGTGGAGTGTGGAGAGTGGAGTGTGGAGAGTGGAGTGTGGAGTGTGGAGTGTGGAGTGGATGGTGCGTTTTGTGCGGTCATAGGGTGCAGGTACGTGTTATAGTTAGCTGGTTCTTTTGGTATGAGTATAGCATTTTTTGGTGGATTTGTCAATAGGGAGCGGGAAATAGAAGCTACAAAAAAGTAGGGGAATGCATGCGTGTATACACGGACGATGAGAATGTCCAAAGCATTGGTATCCCGTCACGGATACCGGGATCACGATCGCCTTCGATAGAATATTACGTGTGGGACGCATTCCCTACACAGCTTCACAAACGCCGCGAGATAAAAGAAACGTACGATTCGCTATGCCCCCCGTCCATGGATGCACCAAAATAACACACGATAAAACCATCCATACCGTCCGTGGACAAGCCCCACTCCGCATGCCTCCGCCGCAAAAAAAGGCCAAAAGCCTTGCCGAATCGACAAAACCTTTGACCTTTCGAAAAATTCACATCCCCAACGTGTCCGCAATGATCCCGGCGGCTTCTTCCACCAGCGCATCCGTGTGGGTCGCCATGCAGGTGGCACGCAGCAGGCATTCGCCCTCCGCACAGGCCGGCGTGATCACCGGATTTAGGTATACCCCCGCATCGTAGATCATCTTCGCCCGGGTCAGCGTGTTCTCCTCCGTGTAGGTGTAGATGGGCACGATGGGCGTTGCCGCTTCGATGATCTTCACATCCCTTGCCTTCAGGCAGTCCCGGAAGTGGTTGCTGACCGCCGCCAGCCGCTCCACGAGCTCCGGATGTGCTTCCAAATGCCGCAGTGCCGCCAAAGCCGTTGCAGCCGATGCCGGTGTGATGGAGGCAGAGAAGATGAACGGCCGGGACACGTGGCGCACATATTCCACCACCTCACGAGAGGCCGCCATGTAGCCCCCCAGCGATGCCAAAGACTTGCTGAAGGTGCCCATGTAGATGTCCACCGCATCCTCCAGCCCAAAGTGGCTGGCAGTGCCACGACCGCCCTTGCCGATGACCCCCAGCGCATGCGCATCGTCCACCATCACCCGGGCACCGTACTTTTTCGCCAGTGCGCAGATCTCCGGCAGCTTGGCAATGTCCCCGCCCATGGAGAACACACCGTCCGTCACGATCAGACAGCCCCGGTTCTCCGGCACCTTTTGCAGCTGCAGCTCCAGATCCGCCATGTCGGCGTGCTTGTACATGAGCATCTTCCCAAAGCCCAGCCGACAGCCGTCGTAGATGGACGCATGGTTCTCCCGGTCGCAGATCACGCAGTCGTGGATCCCCACCAGCGCACTGATGATGCCCAAATTGGACTGGAACCCGGTGGAAAAGGTCATGACCGCCTCTTTGCCCAGGAACGAAGCCAGCTCGTCCTCCAGCTCCAGGTGCATCCGTAGGGTACCGTTGAGGAAACGAGAGCCGGAACAGCCGGTGCCGTACTGCTCGATGGCGTGGATCCCCGCCTCCATGACCGCAGGGTTTGTGGTCAGACCCAGATAGTTGTTGGAGCCCAGCATGATGCGCCGCTTGCCCTCCATGATGACCTCCACGTCCTGCCTGGTCTCCAGCGCATGGAAATAGGGATAGATCCCATTCTCCTTAGCCTCATCCACCCGGGACCGCTTTCTACATTTCTCAAATAGATCCAGCATAGTTCTTAGACTCCCTTTTTTTACGATTGTCTTTGTATGCAACAGTAATTTCAAGATTACTGTACACCTTAGGTTTATTATAATATAAACGAACCATTTTGTCAACCGGAATCGGGAAAATTCTTGAAAAAATTGGGGGGGTGGGGATGTTTTTGGGGAAACGGTCTTGCTATGTGGTTTTTGGGGGAACGGTCTTGCATTTCGTTGTTTTTGGGGGGGACGGTCTTGCATTTCGTTGTTTTTTGGGGGAACGGTCTTGCTTTTCGTTGTTTTTTGGGGGGAACGGTCTTCCTAAATGTCTGTAGGGAACGGTCTTGACCGTTCCGTGCGGGAGCCATTACGAACGGGAATGTCCAACAAAATGTGGTGTCCCGGAAAACCCGTATTGCTGCCGCATGGAACGGTCAA
>CAYXBQ010000006.1:15322-17695 GCA_964463375.1 uncultured Ruminococcus sp.
ATTGCTGCCGCATGGAACGGTCAAGACCGTTCCCTACGAAAATATGGGGGTACAAGACCGTTCCCTACGGACATATGGGTGTACAAGACCGTTTCTATGGATATAACATACATGCGCATCCCCCACCAAAAACTCACTATTGACTTTTCCACGAAATTGCTTTATAATAGAAGAAAAAAACGATGCATGAAAGGATGCTGACGAACGTGAAGAATATTCCTGCTTCTGTGACCGCACATGTCGAGGAGACGGCGGCAAAGCTGCAACAATATCCCAAGCTGCAAAAGCTGTACCGCAATTGCTACCCAAATACGCTGGAGACGACGGCGGAGGTGCTGGGGGATGGGTCCACCTTCTTGTATACCGGCGATATTCCCGCTATGTGGCTACGGGACTCCACCGCACAGGTCACACAGTATATCCCGCTGACCAGAGACGACACGGAGATCCGCTCTGTGATCCGAGGCCTGCTCAAACGACAGCTTTTCTATGTCCGGGAAGACCCATACGCAAACTCCTTTAACTTAGAACCGGTGGGTCACCACTATACCACCGACCGCCCCGTCGCCAACGATTGGGTCTGGGAACGGAAGTATGAGGTGGACTCCCTGTGCTACCCCATTCGCCTTGCCTACCTCTATTGGAACGCCTGCAAGGACGACTCCATTTTCGATACCGCCTTCGTGGCCGCTATGGAGACCATCGTGGATCTCTGGATCACCGAACAACACCATATGGAAAAATCTTCCTATTACTTCACCCGCCCCGATACCCGCTGGATCGATACCCTACACAACGACGGCCGTGGCTACCCCGTCAACTATACCGGCATGACCTGGTCGGGCTTCCGTCCCAGCGATGACTCCTGTACCTTCGGCTACCTGACAGCCTCCAATATGTTCGCCGTGGTCTCCCTGCGCCAGCTTGGCGAAATGCTCACCGCTTGCCCCAATGCCGGTGGTGACAAGGACCGGGTACACGAGCTCATCCGCAAGGCAAACAAGCTCCGGGAGGAGATCGAGCATGGGATCGCTATGTACGCCGTGGTGGTGCATCCCAAATACGGCAAGATCTACGCCTGCGAGACCGACGGCTTCGGCAACCATATCTTAGCGGACGACGCCAACGTGCCCAGCCTGCTCTCCGCACCGTACCTGGGCTTCTGTGACCCCGACGATCCCATCTACCAGAACACCCGCCGGTTCATCCTCAGCGAGGATAACCCCTTCTACTACACCGGGAAAGCGGCCAGCGGCGTGGGCAGCCCCCATACACCGGAGCACTTCATCTGGCATATCGCACTGTCCATGCAGGGCCTGACCGCCACCGACCCGGCGGAGATCCGCTCCCTGATCGATACATTGGTGGCAACGGACGCAGACACCGGCTACATGCACGAGGGCTTCCACGCCGACGACCCCACCAACTTCACCAGAGCCTGGTTCGCCTGGTCCAATTCGCTCTTTGCCGAGTTCATCGAATCCGCACTGGACAAGGGCATCCTGTAATGCATGGGGACATGTGGATGCTGCATAATCGTATCCTGTGAAAATTTGAATCCATGGGCAAACCTTTGTGTGGGGGATGTCCATGGATTTGTTTTGTCCACGGACGGTACGCATGGGCTAACGTTCGTATGTTTGTTTTGTCCGTGGACGGTACGCATAGCGAATAGGGAGTTTCTTTTGCCTCGTGGCGTTTCTTTGGGCTTAATAGGACATGCGTCCCACACGTAATATGCTATCCAATAGCGGCGTTGGACTGATGGACGGGGGCGTATGGGCTAACGTTCGTATGTTTGTTTTGTCCACGGACGGTACGCATAGCGAATAGGGAGTTTCTTTTACCTCGTGGCGTTGGTGCAGTCGAGTAGGACATGCGTCCCACACGTAATATGCTATCCAATAGCGGCGTTTGGCTGATGGACGTGGGTGCATGGGCTAACGTTCGTATGTTTGTGTAGCTGTTGCTTGTAGAATTGCAAGACGGACGGTAATACCACCAAAAATTTTCGTATTCGCCCACGTACACCGGCTGCACGATCGCCTTCGATAGAATATTACGTGTGGGATGCATTTCCTACTAAGCTTCACCAACGCCGCGAGATAAAAGAAACGTACTACTAACTATGCCCCCCGTCAACGGACGCACTATGCCCCCCGGCAGCCAGCCCAACAAACGCTTTCGATAGAATATTACGTGTGGGATGCATTTCCTACTAAGCTTCACAAACGCCGCGAGATAAAAGAAACGTACTACTAACTATGCATACCGTCAACGGACGCACTATGCCCCCGGCAGCCAGCCCAACAAACGCCTTCGATAGAATATTACGTGTGGGATGCATTTCCTACTAAGCTTCACAAACGCCGC
>CAYXBQ010000006.1:17795-57557 GCA_964463375.1 uncultured Ruminococcus sp.
TTCGATAGAATATTACGTGTGGGATGCATTTCCTACTAAGCTTCACAAACGCCGCGAGATAAAAGAAACGTACTACTAACTATGCCCCCCGTCAACGGACACACTACGCCCCCGTCAACGAACAAAACCCCACTCCACTCTCAACTCTCCACCCACTCCCCACTCCACTCTCCACCCGCCCCCTCATCAAATGTGCCAAAGTTTGCCGAATATTGCTCGAGAGAAAACGGTATTTCGATGGTGGATTGCCTATTGCTTTTTGGGGGCGTTGGTGCTATAATTTAACATGTGTAAAATTAGACCCATCTCATGAAGGAGAATAACATGAACGCAAGAACAAAATCTGTCGGCGTGGCCCTGCTGGCTGCACTGCTTGTGCAAATGGCTCCCGCAGTCTATGCAAACGATGCCGCTGCCGCTGAACCGGTTGCCGCTGCCGAAGCAGTGGAAACGACCGCTGTAGAAGCCACCGAACCTGCCGTGACCGGTACCTTTTTGAACCTGTCCGAGAACGGGGAGGATATGATCTCCCTGGCAGAGGAGCGCACCTACAAGGTGATGATCCCTTTAGCGGTGGACGGCGAGATCGATCCCGCTACCGTGTCCTGGAAGATGATCCGGAACACCGCAAGACCCTATAACGACGGCGAAAAGTACCCGAACCAGATCGACCTTGCCGGCGAAGGCGTGGGCCTGGATGCTTGGAAGGCCGGGGACGGCGAAAGCTTCTTTAGTGATGTAGAGACCGCCATCGAGACCATCGACGGACAGAGCTACCTGACCGCCACCTTCTCCGGCAAGACCTACTTCTACTACACCAACTGGTGGACCGGCGACACCTATCCCGATAACTCCGCTCCCCACTCCAACGGCGGCTCCTACCTGGATGCCTGCGGTTGGTTCTTCCTGACCGCCAACGTGGACGAGACCGAGATCGGTCGTGCCGAGGTGAAGATCGCTCCCTACGACACCTTCCACACCATGGCGGAGGTGTACAGCGATATGGACGCTATGGTGGACTTCGCTGCCGCCAACACCGACCTGTATCTGGAAAAGTTTTCCATGGGCACTTCCTCCGGCGAGATCTACGAGGCTATGGATATGCCCTACATGATTCTGGCCGACGACAAGGCTGCCGTGGACGCATGGATGGCATTCACCGACCTGGCTGAAGCCGATCCCACCGCTGCACTGGCTGCCATCGAGGCCGGCGCATACGACGACCTGCGTGTGCCCGTGCTGTACTCCAACATCCACGCAAACGAAGTGGCTGCCACCGACGGTATCATGGAATTCACCTGGATGCTGCTGGAAGCTGCCGCTACCGAGGAGGGCGTGCTGTCCTACACCAACCTGACCGGCCTGACCGAGGAAGGTAAGGCACAGCTGGAGCTTGAGATGGCAGAGCAGGGTATGCACGTGCCGGATCTGGTGGCGGACGTGGCTACCTACCTTGGCTTCCTGCGGGATGGCAAGGATGTCTCCGGCGTGGTGGATATGGACAAGTTCTACGAACAAGAAGTTGTTTCTACGACTGTAGATGAGCTGCTGTCCGACGTGTTCTTCATCATCGTACCCGAAGAGAACGTAGAAGGCCGTGAATACGTGACCCGCTACGCCTCCAACGGCTACGACCTGAACCGGGACAACTCCTTCCAGACCACCGAAGAGACCCAGAATATGCAGCACCTCATTGGTACCTACAACCCCGTTTCCTTTGTGGAATTCCACGGCAGAGTAGAACAGTTCCAGTGCGAGCCCTGCGACCCGCCCCACGAACCCAACTTCGAATACGACCTGCTGGCCGAGCACCTGATGACCGGTGGGGAAGCACTGGGGATCGCTGCCGTTGCCAACAACGAAGCATACAACTCCTATGTGATCCCCCAGAGAGACTACCTGTATACTACAGTTGACGAAGAAGGCAACGAGCTGCCCTATTGGGAACCCTGGGACGATATGTCCACCTCCTACACCCCCCAGTTCGCTATGCTGCAGGGCACCGTTTCCTACACCGTGGAGCTGCCCGCCTACAACGACGATGCTGCCGCTCTGGTGCAGTACGGTATCTTAGGTCAGTCTAACTATATTGCATCCGAAAAGCTCGGGTACCTGACCGCACAGACCAAGATCTTCCAGCGTGGCGTGACCAATGCCAACTCCAACGCATACGAGCTGGTAGGTCAGTGGTTCACCGACCAGTATGACACCGAAGGGGCAGAGATGGAGCTGTTCCGTCCCGCATACAACGCAGAGGGCGAAAACGGCAACTTCTATCCCGAATGCTACATCATCCCCCTGGACGCTGTCAACCAGACCAACCTGCAGGCCGCCCGTGACATGATGGTATGGCTGTCCCGGAACGACGTGCAGATCCACGTGACCACCGATGCCTTCACCTACGAGGACGTGACCTACCCGGCTGGCACCATGATCGTGTCCATGTACCAGGCAAAGCGTTCCGTTGCCAACGGTGCTCTGTACGACGGCACCCTGATCCAGAACTGGTCCGACCTGTACTCCGAAGGCATCACCACCTTCAACGAGACCCGTGGCTTTGATATGATCACCGTCACCGAACCCGCAGCCTACACCGCCATTGCTGCTGTTTGCGGCGATGCCATGGACTACGATGCTTGCGTGACCTACGCCGCTACCGTAGCCTCCGTGCTGACCGGCGAAGGCGAACACGTTGTGATCTCCAATGCCTCCGAAGACTCCACCGCCGCTGTGAACGCCCTGCTGAACGCCGGTGCCAAGGTGGCAGTTGTGGTGGACGAGGACAGCGCATTCTATGGCGACTTCATCACCGATGCCGCTGCATGGGTGACCGTGGCGGACAAATACCTGCTGACCGGTACCGCTGTGGCAGAAGCCGATGCTCCGGAGGCCAAGGTGATCACCGCCGCTCCCAAGGTATATATCACCGGGATCCCCGCCGCAGCACCCTCCGGCTTTATCTACACCAACCGTGTGACCAACACCAACTGGAACTATGACCGGATCGCTATGGAAATGATGAACTTCACCGTGACCACCGATCCTGCCGAAGCAGACGTGATCGTAGGTGCCTCCGCCCTGAACGATGCTGCTCTGGCCGCTGTCAAGGCCGGTACTCCCTACATGGGCTACAGCTCCTCCGCTGCCCGTGGCTATAAGGCTCTGTTCGGCGACATGCTGGTGCGGGATTCCGCATACGGTATGGACTGCCTGGCATACGTGACCTACCCCACCACCACCCTGGTGAACGCAAGCTACGTGACCGACAACGATGACGTGTTCTACGGCTACGGCGTTGGTTACTTCACCACCATCCCCGAAGGCGCAGACGTGCTGGTCCAGATGGACGGCAACAAGACGCCCACCGAAGGCTTTGTACAGGCCATTGACGACGAGCAGAAGACCTACGCAGACGCATACCTGAACGGCTCCATCCAGGGGATCGCCTACGACGGTAAGGACGCAGAAGGCAACGACGTGAACGTGGTGCTGTTCGCCAACACCCTGACCAACAAGGGTCACCAGAGAGACGAATACGCCTTCATCTCCAACTTCATCTTTGAAAATATGCTGGGCGAATACTATATCGTTCCTGTCGTAGAAGCCGCTGCAGCAGAAGAAGCCGCAGACGACGCTATGCTGTACCCGGCCGTATACGCCAGATACAACGTAAACGTGAAGCTGGACAACGGCGTGACCGCCAACACCGAGGAAGCCTTTGACCTGGCCTACGGTGCCCGCCGCACCATCACCTTCACGGTAGAAGACGGCTACGAGATCACCGCCATCTACGTCAACGGTGAAAACGCCGGTGCCGCCGACACCTACACCATCGATGCCGCCACCGAAAACTACAGCATCGTGGTAGAGACCGCCAAGGCGTAAGATACACAAATAAAGAAAAGCCGCTGTTCCGTTGGTTTACGGAGGCGGCTTTTTTTTAGTTTGGAGAGTGGAGTGTGGAGTTTGGTTTTGGGTTTGTCCGCTGACGGGATGCGTGGTTTTGTCGTTTGGTTTTTGGGTTTGTCTACGGACGGTAAGCATAGCGAATAGTACGTTTCTTTTATCTCGCGGCGTTGCGACTGGCTTAGTAGGACATGCATCCCACACGTAATATTCTAACAAATAGTGGCGTTTGGCTGGCTGACACGCTCAACCGATGGACAGTTTTGTATCACGTACCGTCAACAGATACACGAATGTGGATTTGCACCGCACTATATACACCGGCGACCAGTACACGTTGACTACGTCAAGTGTATCACAAAACCAAATGTCCATTTGACCGCTCCACCCGATATTCCACTACGTGGAAATCGACAGCCAAAACACAACTTGGCGTAGCCAATGTTGGGCGGAGCGCCGCACGGTATATCTCCTCTTTTCGCTGCTGTTCCCGTCCCACTAAGCCCAAACGTACCGAAGCCGTACGCCACCCGAACCAGATCAGAATGGCTTTCCCTGCACAAACTATATGTCCATAGACAATGCTCCAAAAGCTTTGCTCACTGAGCGTAGCTTAGTTACTGAGCTACGCTTAGTTACTGAGCGTAGCTCAGTGGGCTTTCCCGAAAGCGACCGTATCTCCACCCGAACGCCGAGGATTACTAACGTTTCTCCAGACAAACGCCCCTGCCTCACAAAGTAACATCAGCAAAGTGCGCACCAATGAAGGAAGCGAGAGCGATGGGGGAGAGGTGCATTTGGAGGCCACGGACGCCGGCGCTGACGTAGAATTGGTCGAAGAGGGTGGCAGTTTCGTCGATCCAGGTGGGGTAGAGCTTTTTCATGCCGACAGGGGAGCAGCCGCCACGGATGTAGCCGGTGAGCCCCAGCAGCTCCTTCACGTGGATCATCTCCACCTTTTTGTTGCCGGAGACCTGTGCGCATTTCTTCAGATCCAGCTCCATGGCAACCGGGATGCAGAACACCGCTATGCCGTTCTTGTCCCCACGGGTCACCAGCGTCTTGAATACCACATCCGGATCCAACCCCTTCTGCTCCGCTATATGCACCCCGCTCAGGTCGCTTTCGTCTACCTCGTATTCCAATGTGTCATAAGGGATCCCCGCCGCCTCTACCAGCCGCAGTGCATTCGTCTTTACCATTGTCTTTCGCCTTTCTTTATCATTTTGCACAAATTTACGTTTCTCATCCTCTCCCACCAAAACCCCGTCCTATAAGTCTACCACATTTTTGTGCAAAAAACAAGTGTAGAAACCGGAGAAAAAGGGAGAATTTTGTGAAAAAAATGTGTGAATCTGTCCATTGTATCTCAGCGGATTTTATGCTATACTATCGCTAACACATCAGAAGGGAAAAAGATTCATGCAAAAGATTCGGGACTATCTCAAAAAATACTTCATCGATGCCATGGGAGCCATGGCGCAGGGGCTGTTTGCGTCGCTGCTCATCGGCACGATCTTCAAGACCATCGGCCAATATCTGCATCTGGATTTTCTCATGGAGCTGGCGGGCATAGCCTCTGCGGCTTCGGGGATGGCGATCGGTGTAGCGGTGGCAAACGCCATGCACGCCCATCCGCTGGTGCTGTTCTCCTGTGCGGTGGTGGGCAGTGCGGGGTACAGCTTGGGGGCGGACATCGCCATTGGGGCTGACCAGGTGATCCACTACACGGCGGGGCCGGCGGGTGCGTTCTTCGCTGTGATCGTGGCGGTAGAGCTGGGGATGCTGGTATCGAAAAAGACAAAGGTAGACATCCTAGTAACGCCGTCCGTGACGATCTTAGCGGGCTATGGGGTAGCAAAGCTGCTATGTCCGGCTGTTGCGTACATCATGTATTTTCTTGGCGAGTTCATCAACACGGCAACGGAGCTGCACCCCTTTGTGATGGGGATCATCGTATCGGTGGTAGTGGGGATCATTCTGACGCTGCCGATCTCGTCTGCGGCGATCTGCTCCATGATCGGGATCACGGGGATCGCCGGTGGGGCAGCGGTGGTCGGCTGTTGTGCGCAGATGGTAGGCTTTGCTGCCTCCAGCTTCCGGGAAAACGGCTGGGGCGGTGTGGTATCGCAGGGGCTTGGCACGTCGATGCTCCAGATGGGCAACATATGTCGGCGGCCGCAGATCTGGATCCCGGCGACCCTTGCCTCAGCGATCGTAGGACCGATCTCGACCTTAGTCTTCCGTTTGGAATGCACCGGTGTTTCGGCGGGCATGGGCACCTGCGGCATGGTAGGCCCCTTAGGCATTCTGACCGACATGGGTTCCAGCACCAACATGTGGCTGGGTATGCTGCTCTGCTGCATCATTCTCCCGGCAGTGCTGTCCTTCATCTTCAGCGAGATCCTCCGCAAGCTGGGCTGGATCCGCTTCGGTGATCAGCAGCTGTGATGGACGCCCCGTCCATAACAAATCTCGTCCGCCTGAACATCCATAACATCTGTAGGGAACGGTCTTGACCGTATCCTTCCCTACGTCAGCCAACCAAACGAACGCCTTAGATAGAATATTACGTGTGGGTACGCATTTCCTACTAAGCCAGTCGCAACGCCGCGAGGAAAAAGAAACGTACTATTCGCTATGCATCCCGTCCATAGACAAACGTGTGTAGGACGTCATCTTATGCATAACAAACAAAATTCAACAAAACAAGAGGGTATATCATATGAATAATAACGAATACAACGGAGGCAACCATTGTCCACGGTGCGGGGCGGAGCTGCCGGAGCATGCGGCGTTTTGCGGGAGCTGCGGGTTGAATATGCAGCCGGAAAAGGCGGACGTGCTGTCGGTAGGGGACTACGTGCTGATGATGATCCTGTTCTCTCTGCCGGTGGCAGGGCTGGTGCTGATGCTCTATTGGGGCTTCGGCAGCCGGGTGCAGGTGAACCGCAAGCATTTCGCCCGTGCCTACCTGATCTTCTACGCCATCAACATGGTATTGAGCCTGCTCATGCTGGGTGCCATCGGCTCCATCACCGCCGGTGTGGTGGACAGCACCATGAGTTTGTTCTAATCGAAAACAAAAACATCGGTCGAGAGATCGGTGTTTTTTTGGTTTTTTGCCCAACCCCCTTGCAAATCCCGCCCCGACCTGCTATAATGTTGACATACCCAAAACCAACCCGAAGTGGTACAATCCCCGGAAGAGAGACAAAAGCAAAACAAACAGGAGCGAAACGATATTCCCGCAATCAGAAAAACTGTTCCAATTAAAAGCTTTGCTCAGTGGGCTTTCTCGAAAGCGACCGTCTCTCCTCCCAAACAGTTTGTACTACTCCACCGAAAAAGGAGGACAAAACAATGCCGAAGAAGTTTGCGTTTATTGGAGCGGGGAGCTTTGTGTTTACCCGAAATCTGGTGAGAGATCTGCTCACGTTTCCGGCGTTTGCGGACTGCGAGATCGCACTGATGGACATCCACGAGGAACGGCTGGCACTGATCCATAAGGTCTGCGAGAAGATCAATCACGCCATGGGCGGCACCGCAAGGATCACCTCTACCATGAGCCGCAGGGAAGCACTGGAAGGAGCGGACGGCGTCCTGTGTACCGTCTTCAATGGCGACATCGACATCTGGCGGCACGAGATCGAGATCCCCAAAACCTTCGGGGTCGATACCAATATCGGCGATACCCGCAGCGTCTCCGGGATCTTCCGTGCCCTGCGCAATATCCCCCTCATGCTCGATATCTGCCACGACATCGAAAAATATTGCCCAAATGCCGTCTTCCTCAACTATACCAACCCCATGTCCATGCTCTGTAAGGCTATGCAGACCTATACCAAGGTCAACGTCACCGGCCTCTGCCATAGCGTACAGGGAACCGTGGAAATGCTGGCAGGCTGGCTGGGCGTGCCCGTGAACGAGGTCCAGTACCTGTGCGCCGGCGTCAACCACCAGGCCTTCTACCTGGAGCTCAAACACCACGGCGAAGACCTCTATCCCGCCCTGCGCAAAAAGATCGAAGACCCCGAATTCTATAACAAAGAACTCGTCCGCAACGAAATGTTCAAGCACCTGGACTATTACGTCACCGAATCCAGCGGCCATAACTCCGAATATAACCAGTGGTTCCGCAAACGCCCCGACCTCATCGAAAAATATTGCACCCACGGCACCAACTGGAACCCCGGCGAGTACGCCTTCTCCCTGAACTATCGCCTGAAACGGGATTGGCGTGGGGAATTCCAGACCTGGCTGGATACCGCCACCGTGGACCCCAAACGCAGTAAGGAGTACGCCGCCAATATCTTCAACGCCACCATCGGCGACCATACCCCCTTCTGGTTCAACGGCAACGTCCTCAACGACGGCTGCATCACCAACCTGCCCCACGACGCTTGCGTGGAGATCCCCGTGTACGCCAGCGAAGCCGGTTTCCGCAAGCAGTACGTCGGCGCACTGCCCGCCCATATCGCCATTTTGGTCAATACCACCGCAGCTGTGGAAAATCTGGTGGTCGAAGCCGCCATGGAAAAGAATAAGCGCAAGGTCTTCCAGGCCGTCTGCATGGACCCCCTGACCTCCGCCGTGTGCAGCTTGCAGGAGATCAAAGACATGACCGACGCCATCTTTGCCGTCAACGAGGAATTTTTGGGGGACTATAAGGAATAAAGGGAGTCACATCTCCGTTGTAGAATGAGATACTTCCGATACACATAAATATAAAAAACCATCCTCAAAAAGGGTGGTTTTCTCTTTTTTATGCAAGTCCCAGGTCCCGGAGCAAAGCAGGGATGGCTTCCTCGAAGCGGACACCGTACCACTGGGAGTCGTCGGACATGGTCGCACGGATGGCTCGAACCGTGTTGTCGGCGGCAATTTGCAACGCCTTGCCCATGGGGAGACCACGCATCAGCCCGCCAAAACATATGCTGGCGTATACATCCCCCGTGCCGTGACAACGCACCGGCAAATGCTCCGTCAGATACTCCGTGTATGCCCCGGTGCGATCCAGTGCCGCCGCCCCTTCCTTGCCGTCAAACTGTACGCCCGTGATCACCGCCGTCTGGCAGCCTAAGTTCAGCAGCTTGCACAATAGCTTGCGGATCTCGCCCCGGTTTGTTTGGATGCTTTCATCATATTCCTCGCCCACCAAAAACGATGCCTCCGTCAGGTTCGGCACAATGTAGTCCGCCTTGCCGCAAAGGGAGCGCATGGCCTCCACAATGTCCATGGTGAACCCCGCATACAGCTTGCCAAAATCTGCCATCGCCGGATCGATGAATACGGTGCCGGGGCGGAACGCATCGATGAAGCCCTCGATCATCGCCGCCTGCGCCGGTGACCCCAGATACCCCGTGTATAGCCCGTCAAAGCCGATCCCCTCCCGCTGCCAGTGGTCCGCTATGGCCGGTATGTCCTCCGTCAGATCCCGAAAGGTCCAGCCCGTAAAGCCGCCCGTGTGGGTGGACAACACCGCCGTCGGGATCACCGCACATTCCAGCCCCATGGCAGACAGCACCGGCAGTGCCACCGTCAGCGAGCATTTGCCAAAACAGGAAATATCCTGCACCGTAACAACTCTTGTTTGTTTCATATCCATGTCCTCGTATATCGTACCGTCCCAAACCAAAAAACAGACACCGGGGATCCCGATGCCTGTCTTTGGTCATTGAACGCAATGCTTCCCCAGATTTGGGTGAAAATTACTTGATTTCTACTTCGGCGCCAGCAGCAACCAGCTTTTCCTTCATAGCTTCTGCATCTTCCTTGGAAGCGCCTTCCTTCATGGTCTTGGGAGCGCCTTCTACCAGTTCCTTTGCTTCCTTCAGACCCAGACCGGTCAGTTCGCGAACGACCTTGATAACGTCCAGCTTCTTTGCGCCGAAAGACTTCAGAACAACGTCGAATTCCGTCTTTTCTTCAGCAGCAGCAGCGGCAGGAGCAGCGCCACCAGCAGCAACAGCTACGGGAGCAGCGGATACGCCGAATTCTTCTTCGATTGCCTTAACCAGGTCAGCCAGTTCCAGAATGGTGAGAGCCTTGATTTCGTCAAGGATCTGAGTGGTCTTTTCAGTAGCCATTTTTATATCCTCCGTAATGTGTGATCGTAATGAATTTTTGGTTTGTTGATATTTGTGTTGCACGTATGTGCTAAGCAGCCAGCAGCTGATTCGTCAGCGACTTACTCAGCAGCAGCTTCGGTTGCTTCTTCAGCAGGAGCAGCTTCGCCGTCTGCATCGGACTGCTTGTCGATGATAGCCTGCAGGCCGCAAGCCAGACCGTACAGGGGGCCCTGGATGCTGCCGAGCAGCTTGCCAATGAGCACTTCCTTGGGCGGAATGTTAGCCAGTTCGTTAACGGTAGCCTTGTCTACAACAGCACCGTCCAGGAAACCGCCGCGAATTTCGAAGGTTTCGATCTTCTCAGCATATTCCTTCAGGATCTTAGCAGGTGCGATGGGATCTTCGAAGCTGATGGCCAGAGCGTTCATGCCTTCCAGTTCACCCTTCAGACCTTCGAAACCAACCTGGTCGCAAGCCTTGCCGATCAGCGTGTTCTTGATTACCGCATATTCCACGCCGGCAGCACGCATAGCAGCACGCAGCTTGGTGTCATCTTCTACGGTAATACCCTGATATTTTACGAGAACGCCGGATGCAGCACGACCCATCTTTTCGACCAGACCGTCCACAACGGCTTTCTTCTGTTCCAAAATTTTCTCGCTGGGCATATTTGTTATCCTCCTTCATAGAAATCGTCACAGCAGACAACAAAAAAATCTTTCTCCGATGCACCATGCGCCGAAAAAAGATCGTACATAAAGATAAAATCTATGAACAGTCTTGCCTCGGCAGGAAAGCGGTGCTTTTACGGGAACCTGCTGTCTTTGGTTCAACAACACTGATATTATACACCACAGACGCAGATTTGTCAAGGGGAATTTTGCAAAAACAAATACAAATTCCACCGGGGCAAACCCGCATCCATGTGTGCAAAAGGACGGATCAGGGCAAAAAGTACCCGGGATCTGCCAAAAATCGCTTGAGAAACAGGGTGTTTTCGCTTTCCTCCCACCGCACGGTACGCATCCCCCGCTCCCCCAGCTCCCAGAGCACCGCCCCGGGACAGGCCGACAAAATGGGCGAATGGGTGGAGATCAGCAGTTGCGAACCCTCTGCCACCAGCTCCTCGATCCGATAGACCAACGCCAGCTGCCGGCCGGGGGACAGCGCCGCCTCCGGTTCGTCCAAAATGTACAGCCCGTGGCCGCCGAACCGCTCCATCACCAGGCTGAAAAAGCTTTCCCCGTGGGATCGTTCGTGGAGCGAGCGGCCGCCGTAGCTTTCGATGATCTTGCGAGAGGAGGCGGGCTGCCTGTCCAGCTCCTCAATGTTGGTCGCCACGTTGAAAAAGCTCTCGGCACGGAGAAAATACCCATCCTTCGGCCGCTCCCCTCGGCGCACCAGTGTTAGGTATTCCCACAAATTCGAGTGGCTCTCTCGGGTGGAAAAGGCGAAATTGCGACTGCCGCCCTCCGGATTGAACCCCGCCGCCACGGCAATGCCTTCCAGTAGCGTGGACTTGCCGCTGCCGTTCTCCCCCACAAAGATCGTCACCGGCGTGGAGAAGGGGATCTCGTTTCCTTCCATATATTGTAGCCACGGCAGGTCGTTCACGTAGGAGCCGGTCGCCGCCAGCCCCGCCCGGTCGATGCGTACCCGATCGATGAACATAACGCACCTCCTTATCTTTGGATGCGATACAGTTGCGCGTGAGGATCATCCTCGAAAACCGGCACCAGCTGCACACCGGGCATTGCACATACTTTGGAGCTACTGCCAATTTGACCCACAAACAAATACGCTCCACAGCCGTACACCACCGCATTTTCGCACCAAATATGCACCTTTTGCCCCCGCAGATAGGCACAAATGTCCTCGGCAGTCACAGACAGATCCCGGATCACCAGTGGATCTTGTACCATCGATAGAGCGTCCACAAGTGCCGGTGTTTCCGCTGGGCAGAGGAAAATATGCGCCTTGTACCGGGCCTGCACCGCCGGAAGATCGTCCATCAGGTAGATGTCGTATGGCGTGCCGAGCTTGCCCAGCACCTTGCGGATCCCATAGGGCATGGCACGGTCGCACCCGGCTTTGGCGTAGGCGCGCTCGTCCACAAACACCGCCACCTGGGCTATACTGCGCCGATCCTCCCAAAGTGCCGCCTCACAGAGCTGCCGACACTGCCGCAGCAGGGCACGATACCGGTCGTGGTCGTACCAGCCGCCCCACATGTCGAACCACCACATGGCGTGTCCGTGGAGCAGCGCACGGGCAAAATGCGCCCGGATCACTTGGCAGCTGTCGTCCAGCTCCGGCCCGAACCAAATGGGACCCTGGTAGGCGGGCAGATCGTTTGGGGCTTTGGAAAGATGTGTGCGTGTATCGTTTTCGGCAAAATACAGCTTGCCGTGGAGCTTCAGCGAATCCACCGGCAGCATACAAGCGTGATCCATCCCCACCGGCCGCAGGTCTGCGTAGGACACGGGGGAGCAGATGAAATCGATGTCGTCACAGTGGAGCAGCTCCCACAGGGCGTGGTGCCCGGTCAGTGGATCCGTGCATTCCAGTGTGTAGCCGTAGAAGCACCCGATCACCAGCCGCCGGTCCAGCTTCTCTTTGGCAAAAGCTGCCAATTCCCCGATCCGGGAGGCCGTCACATGGGAGACGAACCGCAGCCGCTCCTCCTCGGTACCCGCCAGCCCATTCTCCAGACAATACCTGTGAAAAGCCTCGTCGAACCGCAGTCCCATGCCGCCCCGCATGTCAAAGGGGAACCACTCCTCCGTGTTCCCGCAGGCAAGCTGATAGCCCACGATATGCTCCCGGTACGTGGCACTTTCCACATGGTCGATAAACAGCGAAAGCAGCCGTTTTGTCTCCGCTGCCCAGGCATCCGACGCAAAGGCCGCCCGCCGATGCTCGGTGTACCCAAAGGCACAGCACTCCTCCGGATGCGCTTCCTCCCAATCGTAGGGCAGAGAAATATTCACCCGGGGAAATATCCATGCGTCCGGGCAAGCTGCCAAAATTTGCAAAATATCCCCATCGAAATGGGCAAAATCCGGCTCATCGGTGTCGAAGATCCCCGGTGCCATGGGCGGGATCCGGGAAATTTCGTTGATGGTCTGTCCGGCGAAAAATACCGGCACCGAATAGAGCCGACAGCCCAGGTCAGCAAAATCCCCATACCGTGCGTTCACCGGTCGATAGGTGATGTAGGCGAAGCCGGACACAGGTTTGTGTTCGATAAACAGCGTGGGTACGCCGTGGTGGTCTCGGACGGATGAAAACATGGTGCGCCTCCTTTGCTTTTGCGATTATTTCGTCTTGATCTTATCCCAATAGGTCTTTGCCGCCTGCTCGGTCTTGTTGTCACCATAGGTGTAATATTGCTTACCCAAACAGTCGTCGGGCAAATACTGCTGTGCCACCCAATGCTCCGGGAAGCTGTGGGGATATTGGTATCCCTTGAACTGGGGCGAGTGCAGATGCACCGGCACCTCGGCCCCCCGCCCGGCGTGTACGTCCTCCATGGCGGCATTGATGGCAGACTCTGCCGAATTGGATTTGGGTGCCGTTGCCAACAGCAGTACCGCCTGGGACAGAGGGATCCGTGCTTCCGGCAGACCCAGCTCCCGGGCATTCTCGACCAGCGAACGGACGATCACCGCCGCCATGGGGTACGCAAGACCAATGTCCTCGCTGGCGATCACCATGAGCCGCCGACAAGGGGAGACCAGATCCCCGCCCTCCAAAAGCCTTGCCAAATAGAACACCGCCGCATCGGGATCGGAGCCACGGATGGACTTTTGCAGGCAGGACAGCAGGTCGTAGTGTACGTCCCCGTCCCGATCGAAGCTGGACAAATAGCCCTCCGGCACCAGCCCACTAAGCACATCCTCGGCAACGGTGCCGTCATCGTCCGCACAGTGGGAGGCCACCTCCAACAGGGTCAGCCCCCGCCGCACGTCTCCCCCGGCAGAATTGGCAAGACGTATAAAAAACGGGTCGGAGAAGGTGAGCGTGGGGTAGGTCTTTGCAGCAACCTGCCGAAGCCGCTTTTCGATGGCAGCCGCATCCACGTGGCGAAAGGCAAAAACGGAGCATCGAGACAGCAGGGCATCATATATATAATAATAGGGATTTTCCGTGGTGGAGGCGATCAGCGTGATCCTGCCATCCTCCAAATATTCCAGCAGCGATTGCTGTTGTTTTTTGTTAAAATATTGTATCTCATCCAAATACAGCAGCACCCCGCCGATCCCCAGCATGGTCTCCGTCTCCTTGGCAACGTCCCGAATGTCGGAGAGCGAAGCCGTGGTGGCGTTGAGCCGGTGCAGGGTCATGCCGGAGGCCTCCGCTAAGATCCCGGCCGCCGTGGTCTTGCCGCAGCCCGGTGGGCCGTAGAAGATCATGGACGGCATATGTCCCGTGGCGGCGATCTTCCGTAGGATCCCCTTTGGCCCGCAGAGATGCTCCTGCCCCACCATGTCGTCAAAGCTGCGGGGGCGAGAACGATCGGCCAGTGGCGAGGTGTTCATAGATTGCATCATAATCGAATTCCTTTATCATAAAACAAGTCAGTGAGGTAACAAAATGGAATACACCACATCCACCCAAAGCACCCGTGGCGTGACCCTGACCACCGTGCATTTCACCGGCACCGGCAGAGAAAAACGCTGGGCAGTCCGCATGGAGCAGTATTACGCCGCACTCACCGGTGCCGCCGCAGCCTACAGCCGCACGTTGGATTCTCACGACCGCTACGTTTGTCATATAGACGTAGAGACAGCGGGAGACGAGACGCAGGTGACCGTGACCCTGTCCCACAAGCGGCCGGGGTGTAAAACGGCAAAGCGGCAGCTACAGCACCGTTGGCGGCGGGGGATTTTGTGGCTATCCATATTGTAGGATTTTTTTGTGGGTTTGTCAAGGCATATCGAGGAGAAAGTTGGGAGAGAATAAAAACAGACTCTCCTGCGGGGGATTCTACAAATGTGCTGTGGCGAGGATATGCAAATGCGGGGGTGCGCTATATATAAATAGGTAGAGAAGTGATCGAATTTCGCCGGGGAAAGACAAATTTGCATAAACCGTGGATAAAAAATGCAAAACGGACACAAATGGGGTGGAATGTAATGGTTTCACAAACATCACAGAATTCACAAAACCATCAGCGAAGTGCGCAAAAGAAGTGGTGGAAAAATGGTGAAATACAGCAGAAATGGCTATTGCAATTTGCGTTTAGCTGTGATACAATGAAGAAAACAACAAAATACGGCGAGATCGATAGGCGATGCACCGAAACCGCCGGTATGCAGGAAGGAGAGAAAAATCGTGCAGAATGAAGGAATAGAGCAGATCCGCTGCAAGGAAGACGAGATCGAAGCAAAGCGGCAGGCAGCCAAAGCCGAAGCCGACGACCGGGTACACCAGGCGGAAGTAGAAGCCGGACTGCGGGTAAGGCAGGTCGAAAAAGCCCTAGCAGACAAACGGCGAACGGCGGCAGCGCAGGTGGAGAATGAGACCACCGCCGCGACAGACGCACTTCTTGCACAGGCGAAAGCGGAGGCAGGCGAGGTCCGGCAGCGGGCGGCGGCAAACATGGATGCGGCTGTGACGCTGGTGGTCCAGGCGATCCTGTGTCCCATGTAGGAGGTGACGTGCATTGGCAGTTAGCAATATGAAAAAGCTGTCCGTAGCGGTCCTGCGGGAGGATGCGGACGGTCTGCTGTATGCCTTGCAGCGACTGCGCTGTGTGGAGCTGGTGACGGATGGGGAGAACGAATCCTCGACAAACGTCGCACAAGACCCACGGCTCACGACCGCACAGGCAAGGGCAGCAGAAGCCATCGATTTTCTATCCGGCTATCGGGTAAAAAGCCGTGGCCTGTTCGCCTCTCCCATAGAGGTAGAATGGGACGAGGGCTGGCCGGACGGGGAGTCGGTGGTGGACGAAGCGGTGGCGTTGGCGGCAGAAATGGAGAGCGTGCGCCGGGAAGTGCAGCAGATCCGGCACCAGATCGAAGGTCTGCGCCCTTGGCAAAGCTACACCGGAGACCTGCCGGAGGGACGCACCCGCACCACCCGCACGGTCTGTGGTTCGCTGCCGCCCATGGCAGACATGGCAGCGTTGGACACGGCGCTGGGCGAATACGCCTGTGTGACCGAGGAGATCCTGTGGGCGACCGGTGAGAAGAACCAAAGTCGGCTATTGGCTGTGACCCTGTGGGCATCGGAATATGACGAGGTCCTGCGGGTGCTCCACGAAGCCGGATTTGTGCAGGTTCCCTATACGGTATCGGCAAAAGACGGTGGCGTATTAGCAAAATTGACATCCCTTGCAGCCGAGGAAAAGCGGCTTTGCGACACGCTGGCGGCGGATCGTTCGAAGGCAGAGGTGTTGTCGGAGAAGCTGCCCATGGTAGAGGAATACCTGGACAAGCTGACCACGCTGGGTGCCCGGCGGGAGGCGGCGGGACAGCTGGGGTATACCAGGCACACTGCGATCCTGACCGGTTGGGTACCGGAGGCACGGGTGGCGGCGGTGGAGGCACTGTTAAACGAGCGAGGCGAAGCGTACCGGCTTTGCGACCCGGCACCGGAGGAGGACGTACCGGTACTACTTTCAAACAATGCGATGGCAAGTCAGTTTGAACCGGTGGTATCGTTATATTCGCTTCCGGCGTACGGCAGCTTTGACCCCACGTTCCTGATGAGCTTTTTCTACATTTTCATTTTCGGCTTGATGTTTGCGGACGTAGGCTACGGGCTGCTGCTCATGGTAGGCTGTCTGCTGGGCAAGAAGCTGATGAAGCCGGAGGGGTCACTGCGGAAGTTTCTGAACATGTTCACCATGTGCGGCGGCAGTATGGCGGTGATGGGTGTGTTATTTGGGGGGTATTTTGGAGACCTGCCCCAGGCGATCGCCCAGAACTTTGCGGGTCGGCCGGGTGAGCTGGACATGGCGCTTTGGTTCAATCCGCTGAACGATCCCATGCAGTTTTTGGTGATCTCCATCGTGATCGGTGCGATCCACCTATTTGTGGGGCTTGCGGTGCAGTTTTCTGTATTATGGAAGAAAGGGGACCGTGTTTCGGCGGTCTGCGATGCGGGCAGCTGGATGCTGATCTTCCTGGGAGCCGGCGTAAGCTTTCTCGCTCTACCGGTGGGTTTGGGGATCGTTGTACTTGGTGTGCTCATGATCCTCTGCACGTCCGGTCGGCATGAGAAGAATCCGGTGATGAAGGTACTCAAAGGTTTCCTTGGTCTTTACGGCATTGTAAACTACGTCTCCGACCTACTCTCCTACTCCCGGATCCTTTCGCTGGGTCTTGCATCGGCGGTGATCGCCAGTGTATTCAACATCATTGGCACGATGGCGGGTCCGTCGGTGATCGGTGTGCTGCTCCTCATCGTAGTAGGCACGATCGGGCACGTAATGAACTTAGCGATCAATCTCCTTGGTTCCTTCGTCCACACGTCCCGTCTCCAATACATCGAATTCTTCGGCAAGTTCTACGAAGACGGTGGCCGCCCCTTTGTTCCGCTTACACCTCACAGCAAATACGTCCGGTTCCGTTAAAGGGGAGTTTGTGCTTGCTGACGATGTGTTCGGTTTATAACTTTTTCACAACAAATTTGGTTTATATGTATGTAAATCTATAAAAATTCCAATAAAGGAGTACAATATCATGACATTCGCAGAATTTTTGAATCAGTTTCTCACGGGGCAGAATCTGGCGCTGTTGGGGGCGGCATTGGCGGCTACGCTGGCGGGCATTGGCAGTGCGAAGGGTGTGGGCATCGTAGGGGAGGCCTCCTCCGGCATGCTCAGCGAGGATCCGTCCAAGTTTGGTAAGGCGCTGCTGCTGCAAGCGTTGCCCGGTACGCAGGGGATCTACGGTCTGGTAACGGCCTTCATGATCCTGTACAAGATCGGCATTCTGGGCACGCCCATTGACCTGACCATCGCCGAGGGTGCGTATTTCTTCATGGCATCCATTCCCATGGGCTTTGTGGGGCTGCTTTCCGGGATCCACCAGGGGCGTGTTGCGGCATCCGGCATCCATCTGATCGCCAAGAGACCCGGTGAAGTGGGCAAGGCCATCACCTCTGCGGCACTGGTTGAGACCTACGCCATCTTTGCGCTGCTGATCTCCCTGCTGCCCATCCTGTTCTTCTGATCCCGCCGTTTTGGAGAGGTAGAGAGCATGAACAACCTTGCGAAGATTTTAGAAAAGATAGAAGCCGAAGGCAAAAGCCAGCTTGCCGCCATCCAAAAGGAGCGGGACGAAAGGCTGTCGGCACTTACGGCAGAGACGGACAAGGCCGTAGCGGCACTGGAAGCGGAAAACGGTCGTGCCATCGAGAAGGATGCGGCCGCCATTCGGGCAAGAGCCCAGGCAAATGCCGCCATGGGCTGTCGGGAGGTCGTGCTGACGGAAAAAGCGGCGCTGGTGGCATCGGTGTATACCAAAGCGGAGCAGGCGATCTTAGCCTTGCCCGGTGCAGAATATGCGGCATTTTTGGCGGGACTGGCGGCCTCTGCCATCGTGGAGCGGGTACAAACGGTGCAGTTTTTGCGCACGGAATACCGGGACGAAGCCTTCACCGAGGGAGAGGAGACCTACAGTCTGCACTTCTCGAAGAAGGACAAGGACACCTATGGTACAGCGGTGCTTTGTGAAGTGCAAAAGCAGGTATCGGCGCTGCTGCCTGAGGCACCTGTGATCGTGCTGGGAGAGGAGACGGTGTCTATCTCCGGCGGGGTCGTGGTGCGCTACGGAGACACGGAGACCAACTGTGCCCTGTCTGTGCTGTTATCTGCTCTGCGGGACAAGCTGGATCCGGCGGTGCAGCAGACGCTGTTTGCGTGACGTAGTATTTGAGAAAGGAACAAGATCCATGACAAACGATACAGAATATATGTATGCCTCTGCCAGGATCCGGGCGGCGGAAGGGAAGGACACAGCCTCTGCCCGCCTGCACCGGATGCTGGACTGCCGCACACCGGAACAGCTGCTGCGCACGGTGATCGAGTGTGGTTTTTTCCGAGACGACCACCCGCTGCCGGAGACGCTGGAGCAGGCCTGGGACATGGCACTGACCGATGCGGCGGCGCTGGTATGCGAGGTGGCACCGGACCCGGCGGTGTACGACTTTCTCTTTTATAAATACGACTGCAACAACATCAAAACGGCCCTGAAAGCCGGGATCATAGGGCAAAATTACGACAGCAACTTCTACCACTGCGGCACCTTTGCGCCGGCTGGACTGACCGAGCGGCTGGCGGCAGGGGACCACACCGGTCTGCCCACCCACATGGGGGATGCCGTAGACGAAGCGATGACAGCCTATGCCCGCACCGGCGAGGGGCGGCAGATCGACTTTATCATCGACAAGGCTTGCTACGAGGACATGGCAGCGGCGGCTGAGCAAACCGGCGTGTCGTTGTTCCGGGACTATGTGGCGGCCAAAGCGGATTTTACAAATGTACTTTCGTCCGTGCGCCTGAGTAGCGGTAGTACCGCTGGCGGTAACCCGGACACGGCTCGTGCCATCTTCGATATGGTGTTCGTGCCGGGTGGTGACCTTGCGAAGGCGCAGTTCACAAGCCCAAGCGAAGGCTGCCTGTCCTACGGGGGACTGTTGGAGCAGCTGGACGGCGGCATCGTGAAGGAAGCGGTGCGGACGGTGGCAGAGGGGGGCGAGGTGCGGCCGGAGAAGGTCTTTGACGAGGCGGCACTGTCCATCCTGAACCGGGAGCGGTACACGCCCTTTGGGGTACACGTGCCGGCGGTGTTCTTCCTGCAACGGGAAGCGGAGCTGAAAAACGGACGGATCATAGGCGCAGGACTTCTTGCCGGTCTCACCGGGCAGGAGACAAGAGAAAGGGTCAGGGTGGCATATGTCTGATTTGCAGCAGAAAAATAAGATCGGTGTCATCGGCAGACGGGGCGACGTGCTGACCTATCAGGCGGCGGGCTTTGCGGTGTATCAGGCGGAGACCGTGGCGGTGGCAGAGGAGATGCTGCACCGGGCGGCGGACGAATGTGCCATTGTGTTCCTGACCCCGGCGTACGCTGCGGCACTGCGGGAGGACGTGCAGAAATACGATACCCAGCTGACCCCGGCGGTGATCGCTTTGCCGGAGCGTGGCGGCGGCATCGGGATGCAGCTCCTGCGGCAGGCAGCCGAACGTGCCATCGGTGCGGACATTTTGTTCCGGGAATGATATGGAGAGGAAAATAATATGACAGAAGGAAAAATCATCAAAATATCCGGTCCTCTGGTCATTGCCGAGGGGATGCGGGAAGCCAATATGTTTGACGTGGTGCGTGTGGGCGAGGACCGGCTCATCGGCGAGATCATCGAGATGCACGGGGACAAGGCCTCCATCCAGGTCTACGAAGAAACGGCGGGGCTGGGTCGTGGGGACAAGGTGGTCTCCACCGGCGCACCCTTGTCGGTAGAGCTGGGGCCGGGGCTCATCACCGGGATCTTTGACGGCATCGAGCGGCCTCTGGAGCGTATGTTCCAGTCCGCCGGACCCAATATCACCCGTGGCATCGACCTGCCCGCACTGGATCGAGAAAAGAAGTGGCAGTTCCACGCTACGGTGGCGGCGGGAGAGGCAGTCTCCGGCGGGGACATTGTGGGCTACGTGGACGAGACGGAGGCCGTGCGGCACCAGATCATGGTACCCATGGGCGTGTCCGGTACCATCGAATATGTTTTGAGCGGCGCATATACCGTAGAAGAAAAGATCGGTACAGTCGTTAGTGCGGATGGCGAACGGATCGAGCTGCACCTGATGCAGAAGTGGCCCGTGCGTGTGTCCCGTCCCTACCAGAGCAAGCTGCCCCCCAAGGAACCCATGATCACCGGCCAGCGGGTCATCGACACCCTGTTCCCCATCGCCATGGGCGGCACGGCCTGTGTACCGGGTCCCTTTGGTTCGGGCAAAACGGTGGTACAGCACCAGCTTGCCAAGTGGAGCAACGTGGATCTGGTGGTGTACATCGGCTGCGGCGAACGGGGCAACGAAATGACCGACGTGCTCCACGAGTTCCCGGAGCTGACCGACCCCCGCACAGGCAAATCCCTGATGGAGCGCACCATCCTCATCGCCAACACCTCCGATATGCCGGTGGCGGCCAGAGAAGCCTCCATCTACACCGGGATCACCATTGCGGAATACTTCCGGGACATGGGGCTGAAGGTGGCGGTCATCGCCGACTCCACCTCCCGTTGGGCAGAGGCACTGCGGGAAATGAGCGGCCGACTGGAGGAAATGCCCGGTGACGAAGGCTATCCCGCCTACCTGACCTCCCGTCTGGCGCAGTTCTACGAAAGAGCCGGACAGGTGGTGTGCCAGGGCAAGGACGGCCGGATCGGTGCGCTGTCTGCCATTGGTGCCGTCTCCCCGGCTGGCGGCGACATCTCCGAGCCGGTGACCCAGGCGACACTGCGGATCGTCAAGGTGTTCTGGGGTCTGGATGCGTCCCTGGCCTACCGCAGACATTTCCCCGCCATCGGCTGGCTGAACTCCTACTCTCTGTACCGAGATCGGTTGGAGAGCTGGTACGGCGAGCAGGTGGACGCAGGCTGGAACGATATGGTCAGCGAGATCAGCCGGATCCTGCAAGCCGAATCGGAGCTGGACGAGATCGTGAAGCTGGTGGGTATGGATGCCCTGTCGCCGGAGGACAGACTGACGCTGGAGATCGCCCGCTCCATTCGAGAGGACTATTTGCAGCAAAACGCCTTCGTGGACACCGATTCCTTCACCTCTCTAAAGAAGCAATACGCCATGGCAGACCTGCTCTTCCACTTCCGGGATCAGGCTTTGGCCGCGCTACAGCGGGGTGCGGACATTGAAAAGATCGCCGTGCTGCCGGTGCGAGAGCGGATCGGTCGTGCCAAGAGCGTGGCAGAGGACGAGGTGGATGCGGTGTTCGCCGACATTCGCAACGATATAGATAAGCAGCTGGCGGAGGTATAAGATGCAGCGGGAATATAGAACGATAGAAGAAGTTGCCGGTCCTCTGATGCTGGTACGCAAGGTGGACGGCGTCAAATACGACGAACTGGGCGAGATCGAGCTGCCAAGCGGCGAGGTGCGCCGGTGTCGGGTGCTGGAGGTCAACGGCTCCAACGTGCTGGTGCAGCTGTTTGAATCCGCACAGGGCATCAATCTTGCCTACTCCAAGGTGCGCTTCACGGGACACAGCGTGCGCCTGCCGGTTTCCAGAGATATGTTAGGTCGTGTGTTCTCCGGTATGGGCGAGCCCATCGACGGTGGTCCTGCCATTTTGCCGGAGGCCACACCGGACATCAACGGTACCCCCATCAATCCGGCGGCACGAAACTACCCCAACGAATTCATCCAGACGGGCATCTCCACCATCGACGGGCTGAACACCCTGGTACGTGGACAAAAGCTGCCCATCTTCTCCGGCTCCGGCCTGCCCCACGCCAATTTGGCTGCCCAGATCGCCAGACAGGCCACGGTGCGCAGCGATACGGACACGCCCTTTGCGGTGGTCTTTGCGGCAGTGGGCATCACCTACGAGGAAGCGGATTTCTTTATCTCCGACTTCAAAAAGACCGGTGCCATCGACCGGACGGTGCTGTTCATCAATCTTGCCTCCGACCCCGCCATCGAGCGGATCTCCACCCCCCGTATGGCACTGACCGCCGCAGAATATCTGGCGTTCGAATGCGGGATGCACGTGCTGGTCATCATGACCGACATCACCAACTACGCCGAGGCACTGCGTGAGGTCTCTGCTGCCCGGAAGGAAGTGCCGGGACGGAGAGGGTATCCGGGGTATCTCTACACCGACCTTGCCACCATGTACGAGCGTGCCGGACGCAAGGTGGGCTCTGACGGCTCCATCACCATGATCCCGATTTTGACCATGCCGGAGGACGACAAGACCCACCCCATCCCCGACCTGACCGGGTACATCACGGAGGGGCAGATCATCCTGTCCCGGGAAATGTACCGCAAGGGCTATATGCCGCCGGTGGACGTGCTGCCGTCCCTGTCCCGCCTGAAGGACAAGGGCATTGGTGCGGGCAAGACCCGAGAGGACCACGCCGGAACCATGAACCAGCTTTTCTCCAGCTACGCCCGTGGCAAGGAGGCAAAGGAGCTGATGGTGGTGCTGGGTGAGGCGGCCCTGTCCCCGGTAGACCGGCTGTACGCCAAGTTCGCCGATGCCTTTGAAGCACGATATATTAACCAGGGCTTCTACGAAAATCGCACCATCGAGCAGACGTTGGACATCGGTTGGGAGCTGCTGAAGCTCCTGCCCAGAGCCGAAATGAAGCGGATCAAGCCGGAGATCTTGGACAAATATTGGCCGGTCGAAGGATAAGGTTTGGGAGACAGAGAAGATGAAGAAATCTGTTGTAGACCGAGTTGGGGAGGTGCACTGCAATGCCTGAAATACGTGTGAACCCAACCGAGTTGGGGAGGTGCACTGCAATGCCTGAAATACGTGTAAACCCAACCGAGTTGGGGAGGTGATACCAAATGCCTGAAATTAGAGTAAACCCAACCGAGTTGGGGAGGTGATACCAAATGCCTGAAATTAGAGTAAACCCAACTCGAATGGAGTTAAAAAAGCTCCAGACCAAGCTGGTGACGGCACGGCGGGGACACAAGCTGCTCAAGGACAAGCGAGACGAGCTGATGCGGCAGTTTTTGGAGATCGTGAAGGAAGCAAAGGAGCTGCGTGCCTCTCTGTGCGACCGGTTTGCGGACGTGGGGCAGGGGCTGGCAGAAGCGGCGGCCGAAAGCGATGACCGTATGCTCACCGAAGCCCTGATGCTGCCCACAGCCGGTGGCACGCTGACGGTGGGGGAGAAAAACGTCATGAGCGTGCCGGTGCCCACGTACAGCTACACCGTGACCAGCCGCAGCACCGGACCTGCCTATGGCTTTGCCTTCACCTCCGGGGAGATGGACCGTGCGGTAGCGGCGGTGAGCGAAACGGTGGTGGAGCTGGTGCATCTGGCGGAGCTGGAAAAAACGGCAACACTGCTGGGTGGAGAGATCGAACGGACCCGCCGCCGGGTCAACGCACTGGAATACATCATGATCCCCCAATACGAACGAGCCATCCGGGAGATCGCCATGAAGCTGGACGAAAACGAACGTGGCAACCAAAGCCGCCTGATGAAGGTCAAGGACATGATGCTGGAAGCACAGCGTTCCGGTAAACACCAGGACGAAGAAGAATAAGTAAAACATCCCAATAGGTTGGGATAAAACAAGTTGGGATAAAAAAGAAGTATACGATACGTAGCGGAAGTGTTTTGTATTCCGCATAACGTGTGTATACTTCTTTATTTTGCAAATTCGTATTTCTTGTTTCTGCGCCCAACAAGTTGGGATGTCTGACTTCTGCCTTCCCCAACGGTGGCTACCGCACGGAACAGCCAAGGCAGTTCCCTACAGACATTTGGGGAATACGATAGTCAGCATTCGACTTCTGACCTCTTACTTCTAACTTCTAACTTCCTCCAGGGGTGTGCCGTTTTCCATTCGGTATACCCGGTCGGCGTAGGGGAGCAGGCTTTCGTCGTGGGTCACCATCAGGATCGTCTGACCGTAGGTGTCGTGGGTCTGGCGCAGGAGCCGGATCAGCTCCCCAGCCGCATTTTTGTCCAGATTTCCCGTGGGCTCATCGGCAAATAGGATCGCAGGCCGCCCGATCATGGCTCTGGCAACTGCCACCCGCTGGCATTCTCCCCCGGACATCTCCGACGGCAGATGCTCCAGCCGATGGGTGATGCCCAGTGTTTCGCATAGATTTTGAAAATATCCTTCCTCCACCGGTCGTTTGCCAATGAGCAGTGGCGTGAGGATATTTTCTTTTGCGGTCAAAATGGGCAACAGATGGTAGCTCTGGAACACGAAGCCGATCTTCTCGTTCCGCAGCTTTGCTAATTTTTCACCCGACAGGCCTTGCATATCCTCGTCTTCCAAGAATACATGGCCGGCGGTGGGCGTATCGAAGCCGGAGAGTACGTTCAGCAGCGTGGATTTCCCCGACCCGGACTTGCCATAGAGAATGAGAAACTCCCCACGCTGTACCGTCATGGATACGTCCCGCAGCGCATAGATGGTCTCTTCCCCTTGCTTGTATAGCTTGTTCACACCTGCACAGCGCAGGATCACATCATTTGCCATAGAAAATCCCTTTCGATTGGTTCGTTGTGCGGAACGGTCAAGACCGTTCCCTACGGTTTTTTGAGGAAATCATTTGCGCTCTTCTACGGTTTTTGATACAACAGAGTTGTGTGTCATTCCCGCTCCTTCACCGCCACAGCCAGCGGAACTGCCAGCATTTCACAGGTAGCCTTGCGAGAGGTGCGCCGGGCTGTGGTGGCGTAGAGCAGATACAGCAGCACGGACAATATGCCGTAGCTGATTATGTATTCCACAAAATTGTGTGTGCCGGTCAAGTGCAGATACGGCTCCGTGGCGATGGCGATGGTGTCGTCTAAAATACTGATGAGCACCACCATAATGGGGTACAAAATCGGGATCCCGTAGCGGAACAACGGCCGGCAGAAGCGGTCACTGAGCCGATATAGAGCGTTGTCCGATAGCCCCAACGCCCGCAGTACCGCATATTCTCCACGGCGGCGATCCAGTTGAAAGCCCAGCGTACCGCCGATGACCACCGCCGCACACAGCAGCAGATACACCGTCTGCGTGAGCAAAAACAACGCCATAAACGTGTTTTTGATACTGTAGACCCGGTTTTGGTAGTAGAGGTTGACCAGCAGCACATCCTGCTCCCGGGTACTGCGCAAAAAGCGGTCATGCTCGTTCAGGTATACGCTATCGTCGCCCACCAGCGTGAACAGGGTCGAGAGCAGTCCGTCGATCTCCTCCTCCGGTAGGTCGCTATGCACCGTCACACGGCAGCTTGCCCCGGTGATGGGTTCGCCATATAATGCTTCCGCAAGCGCAAGCGGCAGGAGAACGGGATAGTCTATGTAGTCCGCCCAGGCATTGGGGGACGACCGCAATTCTGCCGTTTTTTGCCCGATCACAGCGGTAACAGAGCCGATCTGTATCGTGTCTCCCACCTCCCCCGGAAAATCCGGGGATACCCAGACCGTGCCATCGGCGGGGGCTTCTTCCATGAGAAACGTAGCCACCAGCGGCTCAGCGGATACCGTTTCGGTTTCGGTGACGGCAGAGAAGCCGTGGATCGAATCATATCGGACAGCCCCTTCGATCTGCCGCCGGTGTCCCACAGTGGTCGAGGTGGAAAGATGGCTGACACCGGGCACATTGGCAACATCTTCCAGCAGAGCAAAGGAGATGCGCCCCTCGTTTTGACCTGTGCCAATCATGGTCACGATCTCGGTCATGTCATTTTGGCTGTTCGAGAGCATGCCGCTGATGCAAATGCCAGCCAGCAGGGAAGGAAACAGAAGCAGGCACAAAAACAGCACCAGCATGGGTCGAACGGTTTTCCGGTTCCGCTTTTGCCAGATCGCACCGTAGCCATCAAAGCTGCCGGAGGAGAGAAACTTTCCGGCACTCTCTGCCACAAAGGGAATTTTGGTGCCGGAATCGTTCAGCAGCCCGGTCAGCGTCTGTTTCTTCCAGGAACGCAGACAGACCAAGATCCCAAGAGCCACCGCTAAGAGATTCATGCCGTACATAAAGAGCAGCAGCAGCCACGGCACGTCAAAGAGCAGCACCGTATTGCCCCGGAAATGGGGATAAATGCGGGTGGACAGCACCGAGACGATCTTCATGGAGAGGATGGCAAGAAACTGCGACGGCACGTACCCAACGGTGATGAGCCAAAAGCCCTGCCACATCTGGATCGCCCATATGCCACGGGTGGACAGCCCCATGCCCAGCAGACAGGCGTATTCCTGCCGAGACCGGGACAGCTTCATGGCATACACCAGCACCACCGTCGCAAACAGTGCCAGTGCCGCCACAAAGACCAAAAGCAGCGTTTCCGGCGCAAAGGCAGTCTCCCGCAGGGCATCCACATAGGACGTATTGATCATATTGGTATGGTCATAGGCGTAGGCTGGATTTTTGGCATAGTTCTGCACAAAGACTTCATATGTCGCCGAACGATCCTGTAGCTGTAGCCGCTCGATACACTTTGGCAGCATGGTGCAAATGGCGTTCGGATCGGTGGCAAGTCGGTCGATCAGCTCCACGTAGGCGATATAGCCGCCATCCGCTTTCACCGCATCCACCTGCCGTATCTCCGCCATTTGCCGCAGCGTATCGACCTCCTCGTTGGTCAGATCCGGCAAGATCAGCTGGGTCTCTACCCGATAGTACGCCGCATCGGAGGTGCGCTGACACTGGGCGTAAATGAGCAAATTGCCCATGAGCAGCATCACGCCAAAGCATATGGCAAACAGCGGCAGAAACGTCTTTGGTCGGGCACGCAGCTCTCGCACCGCATAAAACCGGGCATAGGATCTTTCCATAGTTCTCTCCTGTCTTGTGTTCTATAAATATAGTATAACACAGCGATATAGGGTTGTCAATGCGCAAAAAAACAAACTTTGCCAACAAAATTTGGTAAAACCGCACAAAAAAAGACCCCTGCGTAGGGAGATACACAGGAGTCTTGTCGAAATCATTTTTTATCCAGATACTGTCCCCGGCGTATGTTTTCCACCATCTTGAACAGGGACGACACCAGCAGTACGCCCACCGCCAATACACCGGCAATGGCAGCCGTGCGTACCCCCTGCCGCAGAGACAGCTCCCCCGCCCCCTCCAGCATGTATTCCACGGTGTAGTACACCCCGGAGCCGGGGACCAGCGGCAATAGGGCGATGACCAAATAGGAGAAGGAGGGAAATTTGCGGATCCGTGCCATCAGCTCGGCGTACAACGACACCGCCACCGCCGCAAAGAAGTTCGCCAGATACACCCCGGCACCGAAATATTGTGCGCCCAGATACACCGCCCAGCTGAGAAACGCCCCCGCCATGCAGATGAACACCCCCGGCAGCCGAATGTTGTATAGAAGACAAAAGCCCCCGCAGGCGATAGCACCGGCGAGACATTGTACGATCGCCGGATAGTGCATGGAGGCGTGGATGCCTAGGGAGGCCGTGCTGTGCCACAACAGGTTCGATAGCCCCAGGGCCGTACCGGTGCCCAGCAGCAGTGCCGCCGCCGTCAAAAACACCTGCGCCAGCCGATTGATGCCGGACAGGGTGTCGCCGTAGATGATGTCCCGCATGCTGTCCGTGAACGCCATGCCCGGCACCAATAGCATCAGGGCACCAATGGCGGCCGCATCCGCATACCGAATGGCACCGACGTGGGTCAGGGTCTGGCTGACGAAGGCGATGATGAAGGCACCGGTGATGTTTTGGAAGAAGGGGTTCACCTGCCAAACGGTCATGGCACGGAGAAACAGCCCCACCACCACACCGCATAGCCCGGACAAAATGCCGTCCGTCCAGGTGCCGCCGAACTGGATGCCGAAAAAGCCCGCCGCCAAAAAGTACCCCAGACACAGCACCGGCAGGGAATAATACACCCGGTGTCGCTTGGTCCTTTGCAGCCGCAGGAGTGCCTCCGATATGGGCGGCTTCTCTCGGCAAAGCTGCCTTGCCAGACCGTAAAACTGTTCGATGGCGTTGATGTCGGTGCCGTGGTAGCCGATCCGGCGCATGCGGGTCATGGGTCTGCCGTTGTCCGGACACACCGTCACGATCAGGCAGTTGGGAATGGCGAACACATCTCCCGGCACCCCATAGGCCTTCAGCAGCCGATTCACCGCCGCCTCCACCCGGTAGATCTCCGCACCACACATTTGCAGGTGGTACCCAATGGATATAGCAAGCTCTAATAATTCTTGTTCAAACATGTATGTATACTTCTATCTATAAATAAAATGTTGATGATCGTAGGTTTCTAAATTGTCCAAAAAACGGCTGGCAGAGCAGAGGTAGAACCCACCGATGCGCTCCCAGGAACCCAGCAGTGCTATATAAAAGTAGCCGTTCATTTTGTGAGTTGTCTTTTCTTCCAAACGATCCGCTTTACCTGCCGAATGTGGGCAAAGGTCGCCTCTTCCCCCCGCTCTGCCAGCATCCGCAGCCACCGTTCCAGCACATACGCCGTGTGGGGATGCATTTCCGATTTGGCGTTTCCACGGAGAAAATAGTCCAGCGGTGCGCGGTCGGTGTAGCTCTCTCCCATGTAATTTTTGCTTGCCGCCACCCGGTCGCAGAACATTTCCTTCAGATCGGTCAGCGGCATTTCCACCGGCCCGTATCGCTTGGTCGTGGGATCCACATCGTTCCAATATTCAAAGTGGTGGCGGTTGCGGCCCTTGTGGTGGAGCCAGGCACGGGAATAGCCGAACAGCTCCCGCTCCCTTTCGTTGGGACTGCGGGTACCCTGGTAGTAGCACATACCGGGCACAAACTCGGTTGGCGAAAATTTGGACAGGTCGTGGGTCAGCCCCCGCAGCGGGATCCCGCAACGAATGGCGTTTTCCAGTACCAGCTTTTTGTGGTGGGTGATGGTTTTGAAATGCCGAATGGGATGCAGCATGGTGTATACCTCGTGTTTGTAGCTATATCAAGTATATTATGCCATAAAACCGCCGGAAAAGCAAGAGGAAAATGGAGATAGGAAACGAGAAAAGAGCGGGAAAGGGGTATGCCGGCGGGTATTTTGGTGCGATGCGCTTTTTTTCTATTGCTTTTTTTCCCGTTTTACGGTATAATATAGCTAACCATGTTTTTATAGATCGAGGATACGATGAGAGACTACAGACATACACCTAAACCAAAACAAACAAGCGTCACCAAAGGGGAGCCGGTGTGCGAAATGCGGCGTTCCTGCGGCGGCTGCCAGACCTGGAACCTGACCTACGAGGAAGAGCTGTCCATGAAGATGGCAAAGCTGATCCGGCTGCTGGGTCGCTTCGGACACGTGGAGGAGATCCTGCCCATGGACGACCCCACCCACTACCGCAACAAGCTGCAAGCCCTGTTCCAGTACAACGGCAAAAACCAGTTCCGCTACGGCCTGTACCAGTCTGCCACGGGACATATCGTGAAGTGCGACAATTGTCTGATCGAGAACAGGGAGGCTGCTCGCATCGTTCGCACCGTGGCGACACTGGTCACCAAGCTGCACGTGCCTGCCTGGGATCTGCACCACAAAAAGGGCGTGTTCCGGCACGTGATGGTCCGCTATGCCGCCGCCGAGGACAGCTACATGGTGGCGCTGGTCACCGGTACGGACACCTTTGCGGCAGGAGAGGACATGGCGAAGGCCATCGTGGAAAAGCACCCCAAGGTGAAAAGCGTGGTCTGGTGCCAAAACCACACGGACATTCCCCTGTGGATCGAGGGAGAGGGCAAGGCACTGTACGGCACGCCCACCATCACCGATAAGTTAGCCGACTGCCTGTTCCGCATTTCTGCCCCGTCCTTCTACCAGGTCAACACCACCCAAACCGAAAAGCTGTACCAGACGGCGCTGACCTATGCCAACCTGAAGCCCACCGACCACGTGGTGGATGCCTACTGCGGCATTGGTACGTTGGGGATCGCCGCCGCCAAAAACTACGGCTGTGAAACAGTGCTGGGCTTTGACAACAACGAAAACGCCATCCGGGATGCCAAAGTGAACGCCCGGATCAATGGTTTGGAGAACACCGAGTTCCGCTGTGCCGATGCGGGCAAGATCACCGCAGAGCTGGCAGCCCAGGGCCAGGTGGCAGACGTGCTGTTCGTGGACCCGCCGAGAGCCGGATTGGGCAAGGAGATGCTCAGTGCCATCGAGGACATGGACCCGGCCAGACTGGTGTACGTGTCCTGCAACCCGGAAACGCTGGCAAAGGATCTTGCCGTGCTGCGGAAGAAATATAAGGTAGAAAAGCTCCAGCCGGTGGATATGTTCCCCCGGACACAGCACGTGGAATGTGTATGTCTTTTGACCAAGGGAAAGTAATTTAACAAATGTCGAATGAAAAGGTGCGCAGCAACATGGATCTTCGAAAAGACCAGACCGGGCGGTTGCCATATTCGGTCGAGGATGCGCTGACGGAAACGGAGCTTGTCAGTGATATCCTGCCGATCGAGGAAGCCCTTCGCCTGCGCCGGTTTGATGGCAGGTATGATTTTGCCTTTGCGTGGTATCAGGATCCCGAAACGGTTCTGCTGGTGGATGGCAAAGCAGAGCCCTATTCCTATGAGACCCTGACGAATATGTACACCTATCTGCATAAAAAAGGCGAGCTGTATTTCATCGAAGTCAGGGAGAATAGCACATGGAAGCCCATTGGGGATGTCACCTTCTGGCAAGAGGATATGCCCATTGTGATCGGCGAGCGTGCGTACCGTGGCAAAGGGATCGGCAAAAAGGTCGTGTCTGCCCTGGTCGCACGTGGCCGAGCCATGGGGTATGATGCGCTGTACGTTGGCGAGATCTACGACTTTAATATTGCTTCCCAAAAGTGCTTTGAGAGCGTAGGCTTTCGGCGCTGCGAAAGGACTGCGAAAGGCTATCGATACGTTTTGGATCTGCGATACTGAAGTCACCAAAAGCCACATTTTTCCACCAAAAACCGCAGGAGGAATCACCCATGAAAATAAAACAACCGATCACGGTTCGGTTTATCACATTTGTCATAGGTGTCGCCGTGCTACAGGGGCTGCTGCTGCTCTTTTGTACCCAAGGCGGGCTGATGTCTTTGTATCCCTATGTGGTGCGGACGGCAGCGGAGGACTACCAGCCCCGTGGCACCTCCACCGTGTACTACGATATGCGCCTGGACGTGACCGATGCGCCGCTGTTCGCCGTGGGCATGGATCCGGATGTGGCACAGTCCTATGATGCCTTTGCCCACCTGTTCCGGTTCCTGAAGCAGTATCGCAATATCACAACGATCTATCTGTGTGTGGTCGAAGACTATGCCGATGCCATCGCCGCTCGGATGGAGGACCCGCTGCTGGATCACGGCTTGCCGGAGACACTGCTGTCCTTTGCCGATGCTTTGGCGGCGGTCAACGAGACCCAGCCACCACAGAAAAAGTTTACCGTGTCTGCGTTCCCGGGGGACGTGTACATAGACATCCCGGCAGACGGCAGTGTGTTGTTTTTGCAGGATCGGGATACCATGATGGCAGAGCGGGCGCAAAGCCTGGACGACCCGACTTTGTATATCGAGATGAAATATATAAATTGCCAAACAAACGATGGTGTCCGCACCGATATACGCCTGCCCTTTGTGGGGGAGACCACCGGGTACGCCTTTTTGCCCGCCGCCCGCATCGATTGGTTCTACCGCTACTATGCCAAGGTGGCAGATCCGCTGGGCGTGGGGCGGGACACAGAAGCACTGGTGCGGGAGAATGCGCCCTATGTGCTCTTTGTGGAAAACGGACAGGCGGCCGTGTGGGAGAACGTGGAGGAGACAGAATAATATGATCAAATTGGAAAACGAAGAATTCGAACGCTCTATCATCGACGAGCATTACCATATCGCCGTGCCGGTGCAGCTGACCGCCTTTGCCGATGGGACAAAGGAGCTGCTGGTCTATTCCTTTTGCCAAAAATTGGCAGAGGAGTGCGAGGCAAAATTCGCCGATCCCCTGTGTGACGAGGCTTTGGCGTGGCTGCGGGACAAGCTTTCTCCCATCATGGCGGAGCTGGACTACGACCCGGACAGCCTGATGCTCCACAGCCACCGGGAATTTCGCCTGACCCCGCCGGAGCTGGATGCCCTGGTCACCACCGCCACGGAGCCGGAGCTTATCACCGTGCTGACCGAGCAGGACCGGGACACGGATGCAGAGCTGGAGCTGGATGCCTTCGAGATGGACGGCACCAACCCAGACGACGCTATGACCGTGATCCGGGAAAACGGCAAGATCGTGTGCTATGCGGCGGTGAACGACATCATCGAAAACGACACCACCGGCGGCTGGGACTGGATCGAGCTGAACGTGGAATGCGGCGAGGACTACCGCCGACGTGGCTACGGTCTGGCCTGTGTGGCTGCGCTGACCCGGTACTATCTGCGCCGTGGCAAGGCAGTCAAGTACCTGTGTGACGAGGACAATACCCCCTCCATGGCACTGGCAGAGAAAGCCGGCTTTGGGTTCTACAGCCGTGTGGTGCCCATGGTGTATTATACTGCGCATGACGAATGTGACGAACACGACGACGAATGAACCGTACAAGATAGTTTAGGAGGGATCCCTATGGCATTAGATGCCGGTATGCTTGGCTTTTTGGTCCGGGAGATGAACGAACGTCTTTCCGGCGGGAAAGTCGATAAAATCTATCAGCCGGGCAAGGAGGAGATCATCCTCGTCCTGCGGGCGGCGGGAGGCGAGCATCGTCTGCTGTTGTCTGCCGGAGCGGCCGGTCCCCGGATGCACCTGACCCAGATGAAGCCCGAAAACCCCACAACGCCCCCCATGTTCTGCATGATGCTGCGGAAGCATTTCGTGGGCGCACGGTTGGCAGAGGTGACCCAGCTGGGCTTCGAGCGAGCCGCCCGCCTGACCTTTGATACCCACGACGATCTGGGTTTCCCCACCCAGAAGCACATCATCGCCGAGATCATGGGCAAGTTCAGCAACATCATCATCACCTCCAAAGAGGACAAGATCATCGGTGTGCTCAAAAGCATCGATTTCACCACCAGCGAAAAACGACAGGTGCTGTCCGGTATGCAGTACGAGCTGCCGCCGGGACAAAATAAGCTGGACCCCCTGACGGTGGACGAGCGCATCTTCAAGCACCTGGCCGCCGACACCGAGCCGGATCGATTGGCAGAAAAATTCATCATGGCAAACTTCTCCGGTATCGCACCATTGGTGGCACGAGAGATCGCCTATCGCGCCTGCGGCAAGTCCGGCGGCACCATGGCAGACTGCGAACGTGGCCTGACGGAGAACTTCTTTGCCGTCCTGGAGCAGATCCGCACGGGAGACGGCACACCGACCCTGGTACGGGACGAGACCGGCAAGCCTGCGGAATATAGCTTTTTGCCCCTGACCCAGTACAGTGCCCCCTTCACCACCGAGGAATATCCCAGCTACGGGGCGTTGGTGGATGCCTACTTTGACGAGCGGGCCAGGGAAGAACGGCTGCACAAGCGGGCGGGAGACGTGTTCAAGCTGCTGTCCAACGCCGAGACACGGATCACCAAAAAGATCGCCATCCAGAAGGAGGAGCTTGCCGACTGCGAAGAGGGGGAGACCTACCGGCTGTGGGGAGACCTGCTGACCGCCAACCTCTATCGCCTGAAGCGTGGCATGGACAAGGTCTCTTTGGAAAACTACTACAGCGAGGACTATGCCCCTGTCGAGATCCCGCTGGACAAACGGCTGACCCCGTCCCAGAACGCACAGGTGTATTATAAGAAGTACAACAAATCCAAGGCGGCAAAGGTGCATCTGACCGAGCAGCTTGCCAAGGCCGAGGAGGAGCTGGCCTATATCTACACGGTGCTGGATGCCCTGACCAGAGCGGAGACCGAGCGGGAAATGATGGAGATCCGGGACGAGCTGTACCACGCCGGGTATGCGTCCAAGATGCGCAACTACACCGAAAAGAAAAACAAAGCCCCGTCCATCCAGCGGTACGAGACCAGCGAGGGCTACACCGTGTACTGCGGCAGAAACAACCTTGCCAACGACCACCTGACCACCCACCTAGCCGACCGGAACGACTGGTGGTTCCACGTGAAGAACCAGCCCGGCTCCCATGTGGTGCTGTGCTGCAAGGACGGCGAGGACGAACCCACCGAAACAGCCTTCACCGAAGCGGCCATGATTGCAGCCTACAACTCCAAGGCGGCAGACGGTGTCATGGTGCCGGTGGACTATTTGAAGGTGCGGCAGGTGAAAAAGCCGGCGGGTGCCAAGCCGGGCTTCGTGGTGTACTACACCAACTGGACCGCCTACGTCACGCCGGATGCAGACAAGGTGAAAGCCATGCTGCGGAAAGGATGACCCATGCGCTACCCCTATGGAAACGAGATCCTCATCGTGGGAGCCAGCTCCGGCATCGGCAAGGAAGCGGCAGCTCTGTTCGAGAACGCCGGATACACCGTGTGGGCAGTGGCACGCCGGTTCGCCTGTGAGACCGTCGGCAAGTGCCACACCCTGCCCATGGACGTGACAAACGAAGATTCCATCCGCTCTGCCATGGACATGATCCACCGGGAAGGCGGCGCACCCCGGATCTTTTTGTATTGTGCCGGGTTCGGGATCGCCGGTAGCGTGGAGGACACACCCATCGAAGCGGTACAGCGGCAAATGGACACCAATTACTACGGCTTTTTGCGCCTGCTGCCCCACGTGATGCCCACCATGCGGGAGCACCAAAACGGTCTGGTGCTGGCGGTCAGCTCTGTAGCGGGGCTGGTATCCCTGCCGTTCCAGTCCCAGTACGCCGCCGGGAAATATGCTCTGGAGGCAACGGTACAGGCTCTGCGCAACGAAGCCAAGCCCTATGGGGTAAAGGCCGCCCTGATCGAGCCGGGTGACACCAAGACCGGCTTCACGGCCTATCGCCAAATGGAGCTGCCGCCGGATTCCGTGTACAAGGATGCCTGCCGGCGTGCGGTGTCCCGGATGGCAAAGGACGAGCAAAACGGCAAATCCCCCGCAACCGCTGCCAAAGTGGCCCTACGGCTGGCCGGACAAAAAAATCCCTCCCAGCACAACGTGGTTGGCGCAGACTACAAATGTCTTGCACTGCTGATCAAGCTGTTCCCGGCGGCGGTGGTAGAGCGGGTCATGGGCAAGCTGTATGGCTGATCACTTGCAAAGCAAACCTTCATAGACAAAAAGAAAACCGCCCGGACATTGGATCCAGACGGTTTTTTGTTATCGTGCAAAATTACTTGCCCAGCTTCTTGACGATCTCTTCGGTGTCGGAGGCGATCATCAGCTCTTCGTTGGTGGGCAGAACGTATACCTTTACCTTGGAATCGGGGGTAGACAGCTCTACGGTGTTGGGCTGGTGGTGGGTCTTGGCGTTCAGCTCACGGTCGATCTTGATACCGAAATATTCCATGTCGGCGCAAGCACGTTCCCGGAGCTCGGGGTTGTTTTCGCCCATACCGGCGGTCCAAACGATGGCATCCAGACCGTTCATAGCAGCAGCGTAGGAACCGATGTACTTCTTCACCTGGTAAGCCAGGGTGGAAGCAGCCAGATAGGCCTTCTTGTCACCCTTCAGGATGGCAGCTTCGATGTCACGGCTGTCGGAGGAGATCTCGGAAATACCCAGGAAACCGCACTTCTTGTTCATGTAGTTGTCGGCTTCGGCGGGTGTCCAGCCTTCTCTTTCCATTAAGAAGGTCACAACAGCGGGGTCCATGGAGCCGCAGCGGGTGCCCATCAGCACGCCTTCCAGAGGCGTCAGACCCATAGAGGTGTCCACGCACTTGCCGCCCTTCACAGCGGTGATGGAGGAGCCGTTACCGATGTGGCAGGTGATGATCTTGGTCTCTTCCAGGGGCTTGTCCAGCAGCTTTGCCATTTCCCGGGAAACGTACCGGTGAGAGGTACCGTGTGCGCCGTAGCGACGGATGGCGTACTTTTCAGCCATTTCGGTAGAGATACCGTAGGTGTAAGCCTGTTCGGGCATGGTCTGGTGGAAGGCAGTGTCGAATACCAGGACCTGCGGCTTGTCGGGCATAACGGCCTTGCAGCCCTGGATACCCATGATGTGTGCGCCGGTGTGCAGAGGAGCAAAGTTGCGGCACAGCTCCAGCTTAGCCAGCACTTCGTCGGTCAGCAGCACGGATTCGAAGAAGTAAGGGCCGCCATGCACCACACGGTGACCGATGGCTTCGATCTCATCCATGCTGGCGATCACGCCGGTTTCGGGGTCGGTCAGATACTTGATAACGATCTCGGTGGCCACAGCGTGGTCGGGCATGGGGATCTCCACCTTCAGCTTTTCGCCGTCCTCACCCTTGCGGTGCTCCAGACGACCGTCGATCCCGATGCGTTCGCAGATACCCTTTGCCAGCACAGACTCGGTGGCGGTATCGAAGAGCTGATACTTCAGGGAAGAAGACCCTGCATTGACAACAAGAACTTTCATTGTTACATATCCTCCATTTGGTTTTCAGAAAAAATGTATTTGACAAAACATGGCATAGCATATATAATTATATAGGATTTCGCACGCATTTACAAGAAGTTTTTGAAGATTCAGAGGAAGAGACAAAAAATGAGCAAAAATACCGCCATCATTTGTGAAACGAACCCATTCCACCGGGGCCACAAGTACCTGTTTGACACGGTACGGGCGCAAAACGACGGCATATGCATCGCCATCCTGAGCGGCAGCTTTGTCCAGCGGGGACTGCCGGCTGTGCTTGACAAATATAAAAGAGCCGCCATACTGCTGGAAAACGGCGCCGATCTGGTGGTGGAGCTGCCGTACCCCTGGTGCATTGGTGGGGGAGAGGCCTTTGCCGCCGGTGGGGTCGCCGTGGCATCGGGACTGTTGGCAGACGTGCTGTCCTTCGGCAGTGAATCCGGAGACATGGGTATGCTGACCACTGCCGCCGCCTGGCTGGACACACCGGCGTGTGCGGAACAAATGCGGCAGATCGAGGCAGCGGAACCGGGCATCGGTGCGGCTGTCCTGCACGAACGACTGCTGGAAGCCCACGGCATCGCCCTGTCCCCCAACGATAAGCTAGCGGTGTGGTACCTGCGGCAGATCACGGCCCAGCACAGCGCACTCTGCCCCCAGGCGATCCACCGCACGCCCCACACGGACAGGGTGATCAGCGCAAGCAAGATCCGGCAGCTGCTACTGGCAGGAGAAGACATCACGCCCTACGTACCGGAAGGTGTGGCAGAACTGTACAAATTCGAGACCTTCACGGATACAAAGCGGTTTTGCGACATCGCATGGCTGTACTACCGGCAGTTTGCCACGGAAGCTGTCCTACAAGGGGACAAAAGCGGCCTGACCCGGCGACTGCAAAAGGTGGCACAGGACAGCGAAAGTGGGGAAGATTTTTTCCAAAAAGCCGCCACCAAAAAGTACACCGATGCAAGGCTCCGGCGCACGGCACTGCTCGCCATGACCGACACCCCCTCGCCGGACACCATCGGCCTGCCCCGGTACACCATCCTATTGGGCATGAACGAACGGGGACAAGCCTACCTGCATACCCTGCGGAAAACAGCCGGGATCGCCATCCTCACCAAGCCCGCCCATGAGAAAAAGCTGCCGCCGGATGCAAACGTGCAGTACCAGTGGCAGCAGCGGGCGGATCGTCTCTATACCCTATGCCATACGCCGGTGGAAGCAGGGGATACCTACCTCCGGCGCAGTCCCGTCATGCTTCCCCTGTAAGGGTCACGGCGGTGTAGTCGTGTTCCACAGCGGGCAGGAACTTTTCCACAAGATCCGTCATGGACAGCCGGATGCTGGCGGTATTGACGCAGGGATGACAGCCGATCGTGTCGGTTTTCAACAGATCGGTATCGATGAGCAGACGAACATGGCGGTCCCGGTCGTTCATCAGTCCCATGACGCTGACCGCACCGGGGGTGATGTCGAGATACGCCTCCATGGCATCCCCATCCGCAAAGGAGAGCCGAGATACCCCCAGCTGACCGGACAGCTCTTTGGTCTTAAAGGGTTTGTCGCCGGGGATCAGCAGGAGATAAAAGTCGGTCTTCTGCCGGTTGCAGAGAAACAGATTCTTGCACATGGTCACGCCCAGTGTCGCATCCACAATGGCGCAGTCCTCCATGGTGGCCGCCGCCTCATGCTCCACTCTGCCGTACTCGATCCCCAGTGCATCCAGAAAATCGTAGACACGGACCTCTTTGTCCAGCCGACCCTCCAAAGCCGCCGGACGACCGGTCTCTAATGCTGTATTTAGCTTCATAAAATCACCCTCACATAGTAAGATCTCCCACCTATTATAGCAGAATTTACGCCGGAATGCAAGGGCGTGGCAGCAGAATGTTGTCGGAAACGGGACACAGCATTTCCATAAGCTCCCCCGCTTGACCGGTGTAGAGTACCTGCACCCCGGGGAGAAAGGCGTAGTCCATGGGCTGCATCAACGAAGGCACCTTGGGCAGCAGAGCAGCACCGCTTTTGTCGAGCAGCTCTCCCACAAATTCAGAGCAGAAATACCGTCTGCGCCGTTCGTACCGGATGCCCACACCGCACAGGAGCGCACCTAAGAGGTTGTAGCGGTAGTATTTCTGGGAGGCAACCATCTGCCCCAGCCGGATCTCCAACCGCCGGTACGCCGCTTCTGTGACCTCTAAGGACAATAGCGCACAGCGTGTGTGGGGGAAGACACGCAGAAACCCGCTCTCCGCCGACTCCTGCACCAGCCCTGCGGGAAAGGGAATATAGGGATTCTTGCGTCCAAAGCTGTAGTAGCACGTGCCGTCCAGCGATAGAGCCACATGGGTGTAGGGGGCAGTGGTCAGCAGCCGGATAGACCGGGAGAACAGCGTACGAGAGCAGGTCAGCAGAAGATATATGGTTTTCATGAGAAGGTTTTCCTTTCGATGCAGCTTGAACTTTGTTGACGTATAGCAACTTTGTTGACGTATAGCAACCTTGTTGTCTATAGTATACCACAGGAACCTTAAAATACCAGGTGGAGATAGATTAAGGTTTTCTTAAGGTTTGTGAAAACAGATGAGAAAATAGGTGAGATCGTGAGGATCGATGTAACCATATTTTGTAGGGAACGGTCTTGACCGTTCCGTGCGG
>CAYXBQ010000006.1:57657-90898 GCA_964463375.1 uncultured Ruminococcus sp.
ACCGTTCCGTGCGGGCATGCGTAATGTGAAAAAACGCCGGGGAAATTTGCGTAAGAGGGTTGCAATCTGGTGCAGGATTTGGTATAATATCCCGGAGACGAGGTGAGTTACATTGATTTATAATACAATACTGGATGCACTGGGGAATACGCCTATGATCCGGCTGACACATATGGCCGATCCGGACGGTGCAGAGATCTTAGTGAAATTTGAAGGACTGAACGTTGGCGGGTCCATCAAGACACGAACGGCGTATAACATGATCCGGGCGGCCGAGGAAGAAGGCAGGATCGGACCCGATACCATCATCGTAGAGCCCACCAGCGGCAACCAGGGCATAGGACTGGCTCTGGTGGGCGCCGTGCGTGGGTATAAGACCATCATCATTATGCCCGACTCCGTCAGCGAAGAACGCCGCAAGCTGGTGAAGCACTACGGTGCAGAGGTGGTCCTCATCCACGACGACGGCAATATCGGTGCCTGCATCGAGGAATGCCTGGCCACCGCTCTCCGTATGCAAAAGGAAGACAAACGTGTGTTCGTGCCCCAGCAGTTCGAGAATCCCAATAACGTGGCCGTACAGCGGGACGTGACCGGTCGGGAGATCTTAGACCAGGTGGGTGCACCCATCCACGGCTTCTGCTCCGGCATCGGTACCGGCGGCACCATCACCGGCATCGGCGAGACCTTGAAGAACGCAAACCCCGATATGGAGATCTGGGCGGTGGAACCCGAACACGCTGCCATCCTCTCCGGCGGCTCCATCGGCACCCATATCCAAATGGGCATCGGCGACGGCATCATCCCCGCCATCCTGAACCAGCGCATCATCGACGATATCTGCATCATCAAGGACGAGGAAGCCATCGAGACCTCCCGCCGTCTGGCATCCGAGGAGGGCATCATGTGCGGCATCTCCAGCGGTACCAACGTGGCCGCCGCTATCCAGCTTGCCAAAAAGCTGGGCAAGGGCAAAACCGTCGTCACCATTCTCCCCGATACCGCCGAACGCTATTTCTCGACACCGCTGTTCGATGAATGACTCGTTGAGTCCCTCATTCTATGCGTAAACCGCATTCGCTGTAACGAAAATAGAACCACAAAATCTCCTCTGGCGTGTGTACCCAAAGGAGTTTTTGTTCTGCACACCGAAAAAGGATTGCAGAATGACCCGAAATATGGTATAATAGTACCGGAAGAATAATTTGTTAGAAAGCATTGAAGGAAGAAAAAAGAACTATGTTGATCGCAAGTGCATGGAAAGAAGTATATGAACGGTTCGATACCATCCTGAGCATGGATATCGTGGAAAAGATCCGGGATATGGATCCTATCGTGATCGATAGACCGGGGAAGGACACGGTGTATGTCCGGCTGCTGGGGGACGTGTGTCCGCAGCAGGGACTGGTGGTGTACACCTCCGCCGCAGATTTTTGCGTGGCAGAGCAGGAGGGTGCCTACCTGTGCTGTGAGGAAGATGCCGATCTCTATATGCAGACGGGGTTTATCGGCCTGTACGGGATGGAAGCATACGTGAGCCGGTACAACCAGAATATCCTGCGGGAGCTGGGCATCCATGCCGACGAAAATGACTATCTCCCCTATTTCGCCAAGCTGTCCTACGGCTATGCCCCCGGCAAGGTCACCACCGCAGAGGCAGAAGAACTGGCAGACATCCTCATGCACGTGGAACGACTGCTGACGGAGCTGGGCGAGATCGACGCTATGCCCGACGGCGTGGCACTGGTGCGGCAGTTCGATGGGGAGAAAAAGCAGTGGACCAACCGGATCACCGCCCATCCCATCGTGGATATGATGGGGACCTACACCAACGCCGTGCTGCCGGAGGGGCTGGCGGAGCTGCGGGATACCAAGGGCAAGGGGACCTGGAGCGTGCTGTGTTGGGTGCAGCAGGAGCGCACGGAATGCGAGGGCGGTAAGAGCGGCTATCGTACCGATGTGCGTGTGTCCACCGTCCGTGGCAGCGTGCAGAAGACCTGTAGCGAGGTCGCATTCCAGCCCATGGAGATCACGGGCGGGGCCATCTACACCCATCTTATGTCCCTGATCCACAAGCTGGGCAAGCCACAGACCATCCGCTGCGAAACCGAAGAGACCCTGTACAAGCTGCGTCCCTTTGGCGAGGCGGCCGGGATCTACATCGAAGACCGGGCTATGGACGGTATGGAGGAGCTGGAAGCCATATTTGCCACCGGTGGAGATCGGATCCGGGAGAAGCTGGCACAGATCGATGCCGGGCTCGAAGACGCAGACGGACAGACACTGGAGGACGTGCTGGACGAGACCTTTGCCATCGTGCGGATGCAAAAGGCGCATTCCTATGTGTTCTCCGTGTCTCTGGGCACCGGGCTGTACCGCCACATCCGCATCGATGCCCACGCCACCCTGGCCGACCTGCACCACGCCATCCTGTCTGCCTTTGGTCTGGCGGAGGACGGACACAGCTATCGATTCCGGCTGCCCGCCAAGGCGCAGTATGACGCTGCCACCGCCGGGGAACAGACCCTTGCAGAGGTGCTGTTGGTGGGTGACAAGTGCAGCTACAGCCTCGATGGGGGAGACGGCTGGCACTTTACCGCCAAGGTGCTGCGGCAGATCGAGGAGCCTACCGAAGCCGCCACGGTGATCCGCAAAAAGGGCGACGACCCGGTGCAGATGCGTGGCTGTGATACTGAGAACAAATGATTCGATATACAGCATTTTGTAAGGTGGTGGAGCTGGGCAGCTTTACCAAGGCCGCCGAGACATTGGGCTATACACAGGCCGCCGTCAGTCAGATGATCCGTTCGCTGGAGGAGGAGCTGGGTCTGACTCTGCTCCATCGCTCCCACGGCGGCATCCGTCTGACACCGGAGGGGGAGATGATGTACCCTTATATCCAAAAGACCGTGTCCTGCCTCCGTGCCATGGGGGACAAAGCCAAGGAGATCGGCGATCTGGACGAGGGGGAGATCCGCATCGGTGCCATTTCCAGTATTTCCCAGCACTGGCTTCCCAGCCTGATCAAGAAGTTCGTGACCCTGTATCCCAATGTCCGGTTCCATTTGTACCAGAGCAACATCTCCCTCATGCGAGACTGGCTGCGAACGGGATACATCGACTTTTGCTTCGTGTACCAAGAGGCCATACCGGGCTTTCGCAATACCATGCTGGCACGGGACTCCTTTTTGGCGGTCCTGCCGAAGGAGCATCCGCTCTCCCCGCTGCCGTCGCTGTCTCTGCAAACGCTGGCGGAAATGCCCCTGATCTACGCCGACGAGGGGGACATCAGTGCGGTGCTGTCGGCGTTCCAGAGCCAAAACCTGACCCCCCGGATCCAGTACAAGGTACACGACGACTACACGATCTTAGCCATGGTGGAGCAGGGATTGGGCATCAGCATCCTGCCGGCCATGGTGCTGGACAGAACGAACTATCAGTTCACCGCCATCCTCACCAACCCGGTGATCACCCGCCGCATCGGTATCGCCTACCGAGAGCCGGAGCTGCTCCCCATCGCCACCCAACGCTTTTTGACCTTCCTACAGGAGCACCTTGCCGAATGCATCACCACGGGACAATACACATTATAAGGCAGAAGTGGGCATAGGATATGGTTTGGCGGCGACGGACGTATGTATAGTTTGCAAGAAAAAAGTACAGAGGGTCTCACGGGAGATACTCTGTACTTCTGCCTTTATATGCGTTTTTGTCAAAGCTGAACCTCTTACCGAATCAGTCCTCTTGCTTCAGGGCCCGTTCCAGCCAGATGATGCCCAGATCCATGGCGGCGTATAGGCCTTCCTGGATGGACTGCTTTACGATGCGCTGGTGGGTGGGGAGGCTCGTGTCGGTGTTCATGAGCTGGACTACCACCTTTTCCGGTACCGTCTGTTCCCGGAATTCCTTGGTGGACATGATCACCAGCTGGAGCATAAAGGGCTCCTCCATGCTGCCGTAGCAAATGATATTTTCTTCCCGTACCAGCGGACGATCCTTGTAAATCAAAAAGTCACCCTGTACGGTGGCGTGTGCTTCTTTGTTAACCGTATTCTTCTCAGCCATATGCGTATTCCTTTCCCTATACGATAAAAAACGTTTCATCCACTATTATACAATAGTTTCCAGCGTTTGTCAATACATAAATTATGGAAAGGTCGGAAATATAATGTTTTGCAGACGCAGCAAGGGGAGAGACAAGGACGGTTTTGTCCCCGCCAAATACAGCTGATCAGCTGATGAGCGGACGGTCATGTTGTATCCCGGAGCCTACGCAGCACCGCCACGCACCTGTCGAGCTCCCGCTCCGTGTTGCCATAGCCAAAGCTGACCCGCACGGTGCCGGTGTCGATGCTGCCGATGGTGCGGTGGGCAAGGGGCGCACAGTGGTACCCACTGCGGACACAGATCCCTTCCGCATCCAGGACAGCGGCGATCCGGGAGGGTGAGATCCCCTCGATGCCAAAGGACAGCACCGCCCCGCCCGTCTTGCCGTAGAACTCCAGTCCCGGTATCGCCCCTGCCGCCTCCGTGAACCGTTCCCCAAGGCTGACGGCATGGGCTGCGATCTGCGCAAGCTCCCCACTTTGCCAGAGCCGTAGCCCGGCGTGGAGTCCGGCGATGGCGGGGGTGGGCAGAGTACCGGCTTCCAAATGCTCCGGCAGCTCCGTGGGCATGGTGGGATCCAGGGAATGGGTGCCGCTGCCGCCGGTGAGCAGTGGTGCGCAGTCCGGTGCCGACGGATGGAACAGCAGCAGTCCGACCCCCTGTGGCCCCAGCAGTCCCTTGTGCCCCGGCAGACACAGGGCCGTGATCCCCATGTCCGTCACGTGGATGGGCAAATGTCCCCCCGATTGGGCACCGTCCACCACAAACAGCCAGCCATGCTCTCGGCAAAGCTGTCCCACGGCACCGATCGGCTCCACCAGACTGCAAATATTGGACATGTGTGTGGCGACCACCAGCCGGGTGTTGGGTCTCGCAAGGCGCACAAGGGATGCCAAAACTGCCTCCACGGGACCGGTGGCGTCGTATACGTCAAAGGTGATACGCCCTTCCGCTGTCAGCCTGTGCAGTGGGCGATACACCGCATTGTGCGCCATATTGTCCACCAGCACGTGATCCCCCGGTCGCAGGAGTCCCCGGAGTGCCAGATTTAGGCTCATGGTGGCACCGCCGGTGAACACGACCCGCTCCGGTGTGGTGCCAAAGATCGTACCGGCGGTTTCTCGACAATCGTAGACCACATCTGCCGCACGTGCCGCCAGCCGGTGTGACCCCCGCCCCGGATTGCCGCCGGATAGCTGCATACAGGTCTCCATGGCACGGCGCACGGCTGGTGGCTTTGGAAAGCTGGTGGCGGCGTGGTCGAAATAGATGGTTGGCATAGTCAGCCTCCCAAAATGTCGCCGTAGGACAGGTGGTGCTTGTCGAATAGGGCTTTGGCGGCGGCGCAGTGATGGGCGGGGATCTGTAGACCGTAGGCGCAGCCGTGGCGGGTCAGGGAAGGGTCGATGCCCACGAGGGTGTAGGGGATCCCGGCCTTTTGCAGCAGCCGTCCCCCCTTGGCCGCATAGGTCTGGGAACGCATAGCAATGATACAGTCCATAGCTCGATACTCCTGACATGGTGTTTTGGTAGCAGTATATGCCCGATCCCATGCAGGCGTGCGGGACACAAAAACGAAAGGATAACAACGATGGAGCAAGAAAAAACCTGGACCCTACCGGTGGTGGATATGAACAGCGAAGGGATCGGCGTCTGCAAACAGGATGGCATGGTGGTGTTCGTGCCGGGTGCCGTAACGGGAGACGTGATCGAGGTTACCCTCACCGGCAAGCAAAAGAATTACGCCACCGGCGTATGTCGGCAGCTCTTGACCCCGGCACAGGCACGCATGGAACCGGATTGCCCCTTCTACACCCAGTGCGGCGGCTGTACCCTGCGGCACATCACCAGAGAGATGGAGCTGACGGTGAAGGAGAACACGGTACGCCAGGCCCTGCGCCGGCTGCACCTGACCAGTGCCGAAGGGGACGTGCGCCCGATCTTGTCCTCCACCGAATACGGCTACCGAAACAAGGCGGTGTTCCATTTTGACAAGACCGGCACGGTGGGCTACTATGCCCGAGAGAGCCACAACGTGCTGCCGGGGAGTGCCAACTGCCGCCTGTTGCCCCCTTTGTTTGGGGAGATCGCCGCTTTTACGGAGCAGTGGCAGTGGCAGTGCATCCCGGTGTCCTTGTACCTGCGTTGCACCGAAAAGGGCGACTGCACCGTGTCGATCCAGACAAAGGAAGGCTGGCCTAATACCGACCGGGCGGGTCTGCGTGCCTATGCGGGCGCATTGCGAAGCCGGTTTCCCGCCGTCATCGGTGTGCTCCACAGCGATAGCCCCACCGGCAAATATGCGGTGCCGCAGTATACAGTTGTCGAAGGAGAACGATACCTCCACGAGGTGTACGGCGGCCTGACCATGCGGATCTCGCCGGAGGGCTTTTGTCAGGTGAATAAGCGTGGTGCCGAGCAGCTGGCAGAGACGGTGCTTGCCTTTGCGCAGACGGAAGGAGCCGTGCGGGCGGCAGATCTGTACTGCGGCAGCGGCTTCTTTGGCTTGCAGCTGGCGAAGGCGTACCCGGATTGGCAGCTGTACGGCATCGAGATCAGCGAAGACTCCATCCGGGATGCCCAGGTGAACCTATTGGAAAACGGACTGACGAACATCCACTTCCGGGCGGGAGACGCAGCCATTGCGGGAGAAGGCTACGACGTGGTGGTGATCGATCCCCCCAGAGCCGGCTGCTCCGACAAAATGCGCCGACAGCTGTTGACCATGGCACCGACAAAGATCGTGTACGTGTCCTGCAATCCCCAGACCTTGGCACGGGATCTGGCGGCGTTGGTGCAGGGCGGGTACCGGATCGACGCTGTACAGCCCGTGGACATGTTCCCCCGCACGGAGCATTGTGAATGTGTCGTATCGCTGACGAAAACGGAAGCATAAAAGGAGAATGAACATGGAAACAAAAACATTTGAAGGTATGGAATGCCAAGGTATGGAATGCCTAATCTACTACCCCCAAAGCTACACCGAAGGCACAAAGTATCCGGTGGTGCTGTTTCTCCACGGTGCCGGTACCTGGGGGGACGACATTGGCCTGCTGCGGCAGAATCCCTTTCTCCGGGATGCCATCGGTCGCTATGCCGATTACGGCTTTATCACCGTGGCACCCCACTGCAAGCACGGCACCTGGTTCGACTATTTTGAGCGGCTGCGGCGGCTGACACACACCATCGCTACAGCACCGTATACCGATCCCGCACGGCTGTATCTTGTGGGCAACAGCATGGGCGGCTACGGCACCTGGCAGCTTGCCATGAGCATGCCGGACTATTTTGCGGCGATCCTGCCCATTTGCGGCGGCGGTATGGCGTGGAATGCCGGACAGCTGGTGCACGTGCCGGTGTGGGCGTTCCATGGGGAAAAGGACAATGTGGTCTCTCCGGACGAATCCCGGCGTATGGTGGCAGCGGTCCAGGCCTGCGGGGGAGATGCCCGACTGACCCTGTATCCCGATGCCGCCCACGATGCCTGGACCCCCACCTACGCCAATGGGGAAGTGTTCGCCTGGCTCTTTGCCCAGCGGAAACGGGGTGCGCTCCCCCTGCAGGATCCCTACTTGGCAGATGCGATCTACGGATAAACGGAAGGAAGGATCCGATGAAAATTCAATATGAGAACTTGACCATCCGGCAAGCCGAGGCCGCAGATGCAAAGCAGCTTGTTGCTTGGTGGAACGATGGTGCGGTGATGGCACACGCAGGCTTTCCCAACGGTTTGGGAACGACCGAAGAAAAAGTGATCGAAGGACTTTGCAACGGTAAGATGGTCATAGAAGAAGGGGACCGCCGGATCGGGGAGTGCCATTACCGCAACGTGTCGGACGGCGTAGCAGAGATCGGTATCAAGATCTGTGAAACCGATTGTCAGAACCGTGGTGTCGGCAGAAAGGTTTTGAGTATGCTGATCGGTTGGCTGTTCCAAAACGGCTATTCCAAAATCGTCCTGGATACCAGCTTGACGAACACAAGAGCGCAGCACGTTTACGAATCCCTTGGCTTTCGCAAGGTGCGAACCACCATGGATTCGTGGCAGGATCAGCTCGGGCGGCTTCAGTCATCGGTCGATTACGAATTGGTCGAGGCGGAATTCAACAGTTTTATTGGATGAAGCCCCATCCTATTGCCGACCATCGATCACCCAAACGCCACGCCCACGAAGGCATAGTGCAGCGGTGGGCTGCATGTGGGAATAACACCGCAGCCCCTTGCAATCCTTCCGAAAATATGGTATACTATAGTATATCCTGCACAAAAATGAAGGAGTGTTTTCTATGACCATGCGGAAAATAGACGGACATATGCATATCCCTCAGTGGCTGCGGTTCGATGACAAAACGGCCTTTCAGGTGATCGACGACTATTGCCGGGACTATCATATCGCCTACGTGGACAATATGTGCTGCACCAACAACGCAGACCTGTGGGACGGCTACGAAATGGATCAGAGCATCTTAGGGGCCATCGCCAAGCTGGAAAGCCCCCATGTGTTCACCCACGGCTGCCTGTGGATCCCCAAAAACGGACCGGTGTGCAACTTTGTGGATCAGCTGGAGGAGCTGATGGAAATGGGGCTGGACGGGATCAAGATCTGCGACTTCAAGCCGGATGCCTACAAGCTGCTCAACGTGGCTGCGCATCTGGACGAGTACGAGGACTACATTTCGGCCTGTGAAAAATACGGTGTGCATATGTGCTGGCACGTGGCTGACCCGGACTTTTTCTGGGACGGCGACAAGGTGTCCCAGGAGATCAAAAGCTTAGGCTGGTTCTACGGAAACGGCACCTATCCCGCCTACGATGCCCTCATGGACTACGCCTACGGTCTGCTGGATCGGCACCCGAAGCTGCACGTGCAGCTGGCCCACGCCTTTTTCCACTCGGAGGAGCCGGACAAGCTGGAGGCACTGCTGCAAAAGCATCCGAATGTGCAGATCGACTTAGCACCCGGCGGGGAAATGTTCAACGGCTACCGGCACCACTATGACAAATGGTACCGCATCTTCCGCACCTATTCCGACCGGTTCGTCTACGCCACGGACACCTCCACCACCTACGACGACAGCGGTCTGGAATACTTAGCGGAAAGCGTATGGCGGTTTTTGGCAACGGACGACCGGTTCGACTACTCCGACAGCGTGCAGATCCACGGGATCGCCCTGGATGGGGAGCAGCTTGAGAATATTTTATACAACAACCATGCCCGTGCCGTGGGGGACAAGCCGAAGCCCATCCACAAGCCGGCGCTGAAACGGTACATCGACCGCCACCTGCCGGATATGCCGGATTCCCAAAACAAGCGTAAGATCGAAGCATATTATCGAAAAGAACTGCTGTAATGCAAAAGCTGCCCAATTTCGTGCGATACTGCCGCAAAAAAACGCCGGATGTTGGATCCAGCGTTTTTGTTTTGCGATATTTTAGAAGATGGACATGATCAGCACGGCAATGATGATCAGCGGCAGCACGAACTTCATGTACATCCGCAGCCACTTCGGCACCTTGAGACCGTTGCCGGTGTTGACCTCGTTCAGGTAGTTGTCCCAGCCCCAGCCATAGCGGGTGGTGCAGAACAGCACGTACACCAGGCTACCCACCGGCAGCAGGATGTTGGACACCGTATAGTCCTCGATGTCCATCATGGCCTTACCACCCAGGTTGATGAAGGACAGCACGTTGTTCCCCAGCAGAGCGGGCAGACACAGCACCAGCAGCAGAACGATGTTGATGATGGAGATCCACTTCCGATCCAGCTTGGTCAGCTCCAGCCAGAAGGAAACGATGTTTTCAAACACCGCAATGACCGTAGACACAGCGGCGAAGATCATGAACAGGAAGAACAGCACGCCTACGATCCGGCCGCCGGGCATGTTGTTGAAGATGCTGGACAGGGTGGTGAACAGGAACGAAGCACCCACCGTGCTGGCATCGGCTGTCACACCGCCATTGAAGGTGAAGCAGGCCGGGAACACGATCAGCCCGGAGCACAGTGCCACAAAGGTGTCCAGAGAGGTGATGATGATGGATTCGCCCAGCAGGGAACGATCCTTGGAGATATAAGAGCCAAAGATGGCAACGGAGCCGATACCCAGGCTCAGGGTGAAGAAGGACTGCCCCATGGCCGCCGTGATCACGGTGAGAAGCCCGGCATCCTTGATGTTTTCCACGCTGGGGATCAGGTAGAACTTCAGCCCCTCGCCCGCGCCGTCCAGCGTACAGCAGTACACCGCCAGCACGATCATGAGCAACAGCAGTGCCACCATCATCCCTTTGGTGATCCGCTCCACGCCGTTTTGCAGGCCTAAGGAGCAAACCAGGAAGCAGGCGATGATGACAAAATAGGTGGCGATGATCTGCAGCGGCACGTTGCCGACCACACCCTCGCCAAACAGCGCACCCAGCTCCTCCGCCGTTTTGTATTCCATAATGCTGCCGGTGATGTACTTACAGAAATAGATCACCAGCCAGCCGGAGATAACGGTGTAGAACATCATGAGCAGATAGTTCCCGGCGATGGCGGCATACTTCATCAGATGCCATTTCTGCCCCTTTTTCTCCAGCGTGTCATAGGAGGTGGCGATGCTTCTTTGGCTGGCACGCCCATTGGCAAGCTCCATGGTCATGACCGGGATCCCAAGCAGGATCAGGAACAGCAGATAGATCAGCACAAACAGACCGCCGCCGTATGCCCCGGTGATGATGGGAAACCGATACACATTCCCCAGCCCGATGGCACATCCGGCAGAGATCAGGATGAAGCCCAGCCGGGACGCAAATTTTTCTCTTTGCATATGTAAGTAATTCCTTTCTAAGATTGTCCGCCGTATGTTACACATACAGTCGTGCGTACACAAACGGTCGTTACCCTGTTATTATACACAAAAATCCCCTGTATGTCAATTGTTTTTCAACATTTTTTTGCGCTTTTATGAATTTTTTTTCGTCGGTGCCTGCCCAAAAAGATCGCCGTGGTCGGATGCGTTTTTTTTCTCTTGACAACTGTGGTCCGCTGTGCTATACTGGATATACCGATACAACAAGGGAGAGGTATGATGAAGGATATTCAAGCCATAGCCCCGGCTGTGGAGGCGGTACTGCGACAGGCGGTGGCGGAAAAAGCACTGTCCTGCGCCGGACTGCGGGTGATCCACGGCAGCGAGACCATATACCACGGCAACCACGGCTACGCAGACTGGGACGAACAAAGGCCGCTGACGGACAAGCACCTGTTCCGCATGGCATCCATGGCAAAGCCGGTCACAGCCGCCTGTGTCATGCAGCTGGTGGAGCAGGATCGACTGCATTTGGACGATCCGGTGTGCATGTACGTGCCTGCCTACGCACATATGCGGGTGGCTGAGCTGGACGAGACGGGAGAGCTTGTGGGCACCCACCCGGCATCCCATCCCATCACCGTTCGAGAGCTGCTGTCCCACTGTTCCGGTCTTGGCTCCGGGCAGAGCTTTGGGCGTTTTTTTGGAGAGCTGGGCTATCGTCCCGACGACACATTGGCAAGCAAGATCGAACAGTGGCCCCGCTCCTTTTTGGAGTACGACCCCGGCACCCGGCACAGCTACAGCTATCGTGTTGCCTTTGACGTGCTGGCGTATCTGGTGGAGCTTGTCTCCGATATGCCGTGGGCGGACTATGCGAAGGAAAAACTGTTCCTGCCGCTGGGTATGACCGACACCGGCTATGCCATCACAGACGAGCAGTGGAGCCGGCTGGTGCAGATGGTGCGTGTGGAGGACGGCTCGATCCGGTCGGTGGATATGGGGAAGCACATCGTGGCGAACGTGCCCCGCAGCTACCATTCCGGCGGCGGTGGTCTGGTGTCCAGCGTGGCAGACTACACCCGCTTTGCCCGGATGCTGCTGGGCGAGGGAACACTGGACGGCGTGCAGGTCCTGCGGCCGGAGACGGTGCGACTGATGCACACACGACAGCTGCCCATTGGTCTGCCGGGGACACAGCCGGGTGCCTCCTGGGGACTGTCCTTCCGGGTGCTGCTGGACGACAAAAACCCCTATGCCCCACTGCCCGCCGGGACCTTCTATTGGTACGGTGCCTACGGCAGCTACTTCTGGTGCGACCCGAAAAACGACCTGTGCGTGGTGTACGGCACCAATGTCCAGTCGGCAACGGCCACCGTGGTGGTGGAGCGGCTGATGGATGCTATATATAACGATTGAAGAAAGAAGAAAACGGAGAATATGCTATGGATATGACAAAAATCGAAAAGCGGATCGATGCCGTGACAAAGAAGGATGTGGCCGATGGGCTGGTCGCCTGTGCCGGTGTGCAGGTGATCTGTGAGGACAAGGTGTGCTTCCACGGCAACTATGGCTGGGCCGATGCCGACCACACCGTGCCGCTGACGGACAAGCACCTGTTCCGCATGGCCTCCATGACCAAACCGGTCACAGCCGTGTGCGTGATGCAGCAGGTGGAGGCGGGCAAGCTGGCACTGGACGAAGCCGTGGAACGGTACCTGCCGGTGTTCCGGAATATGCAGGTGGCAGAGCTGGACGCAGAAGGCAGCCTGACCGGTACCCATCCCGCCGCAAGACCCTTCACCATCCGGGACCTGCTGACCCATACCTCCGGCCTGGGATCGGGCAACTTCGGCCTGTTCTGCCAAAATCCCAACCCGACGGGAGACGATACCCTGGCGGATAAGATCGACGATTGGGGCGCATCGCTGCTGGAATTCGATCCCGGCACCCGCACCTCCTATAGCGCAAACGTTGCCTCTGACGTGCTGGCACATCTGGTGGAGCTGGCGGCCGATATGCCCTACGAAGCCTATGCAAAGCAATACCTCTTTGCCCCCCTGGGCATGACGGATACCGCCTTCACCCCCACCGAGGACCAGTGGTCCCGCATGGTGCAGATGCACGCCACCATAGACGGCAAGGCACAGCCGGTGGAAATGGGGAGACATATCTATACCAACTTCCCGATCACCTACCATACCGGCGGCGCAGGGCTCATGTCCTCTTTGCAGGACTATACCCGCTTTGCCCATATGCTCCTCCACGACGGTACCCTGGACGGCGCACAGCTCCTGCTGCCGGAAACGGTACAAAAAATGCGTACCCGCCAGCTGCCGCCTCTGCTTCCCGGCACCGATGCCACTTTCTCCTGGGGACTGTCCATGCGTGTGGCATTGGCCGACAACGGCTCCCAGGCACCACTGCCAGCCGGTGCCTATGGCTGGTCCGGCGCATACGGTACCCACTTCTGGTGCGACCCGGCGAACAAGCTCTGTGCCGTGTACGTGTCCAACATGACCACCGCCGGCGGCTCCGGTGCCTTGACCGCCAGACATCTGGAACACGCCGTGTATGATGCATAAATAATAAGATACACTTTGGGTACGCACAGGTACGAAACGGTACTATGCGTACCCAAATTTTTGCACCCAAACGAAATTCCATTTTCCCTGCACCCAACGATATTCCACTTTCTCTGCACCCAAACGAAATACACCGGCTGGGCAGCGCACGTTGACTACGTCAAGTGCATCACAAAACCAATGCCGAGCTTGACCGCTCCACCCGATATTCCACTACGTGGAAATCGAAAGCCCAAACACAACTTGGCGTAGCCAATGTTGGGCGGAGCGCCGCACGGTATATCTCCTCTTTTCGCTGCTGTACACCCCAGCTATGCACCCAAACGTCCCGAAGCCGTACGCCACCCGAACCAGATCAGAATCGCTCTGCCTGCACCGTACTACATGTCCATGGACAATGCCCAAAAAGCTTTGCTCACTGAGCGCAGCTCAGTGGGCTTTCTCGAAAGCGACCGTCTCTCCTCCCGAACGCCGAGGATTACTGGCGTAACCTCCGGATTACTACCGTAACCTCAGGATTACTGGCGTAACCTCAGGATTACTACCGTAACCTCCGGATTACGAATGCCCAACAGAAACACATGTACAAAAACCCCCTTGACAAGGTTAGAAAAATATGGTATACTGTAGATGTATCCTGAAGAAAAGTGACTAAAGGGGAACCGAAATATGAAATGTCCATCGTGTGGATATGGGGAAAGCAAGGTCATCGACTCCCGGCCGGTGGAGGAAAACAATAGCATCCGGCGTCGGCGGGAATGCTTGCAGTGCCATACCCGGTTTACCACGTATGAAGTCGTCGATGTGTACCAGCCGGTGGTGCTGAAGAAAGACGGCACCAAGGAGCTGTTCGATAAGAATAAACTGCTGACGGGACTGCTGAAGGCTTGCCAGAAACGGCCGGTCAACGCAGAGGCCGTGGCAAACGAGATCGAATCGTCGCTGTACAATACCCTGCGGCGGGAGGTCACTTCCCAGCGGATCGGCGAGCTGGCTATGGAAAAGCTCAAGGCACTGGACGCCGTTGCCTACGTCCGCTTCGCCTCGGTACATCGGGAATTTAAGGACATCGATACCTTCATGAAAGAGATCACCGATCTGCAAAACAGTGAAAAATAATCATCCTTCTATAAAACAATATCTCTGCCGGACGCTTCGCCTTGCGTGTGAAAGACTGCTTCCGGCTTGTTTGCTTTGCATCGCCCTCACCGGCTGCGACCTGTATCGCTATACCGCCCTGGACGAGCATATCGAAACCATCGGTACCATCCGGCCGGACGCACCCGTGTGCGCTGACCAGCCTGTGGAAAACGTGGAATCCCCCATCATCGATCCCTTCCTGGGCGTGGAGATCACCTTTGTGGCAGCCGGAGATAACCTCATCCATCCCAATATTTACCAGGACGCACAGTCCCGGGGCACGGCGGAAAAGGAATACGATTTTCTCCCCATGTATACCGACGTGGCTGACTTTGTCGCCGAGGCAGATTTCGCCTTCATCAACCAGGAGACCCTCATGGCGGGCGAGGCCTACGGCTACTCCGGCTACCCCACCTTCAATTCCCCCCAACAGCTGGGCAGGGATCTGGTGGAGGTGGGCTTCGATGTCGTGGGGCTTGCCAATAACCATATGCTGGACCGGCGTGATAGCGGCCTCTACGATAACGTGCTGTTCTGGAATAGCCTGCCGGTGACCACCATCGGCGCATCCATCGGCGAAGCAGCACCCGCCTTTCTCGAAAAGGATGGCGTGACCATCGGCATGCTGTCCTATACCTACGGCACCAACGGCATCACCCAAGGTGCAGACGCTGTGGTCAAGGTCCCCTACATCGACCGGGATCGGATCATAGCGGATCTGGATGCCCTTGCCCAGCGCGAACCGGATGTTACCATCGTGTCCATGCACTGGGGCATCGAAAACGTCACCACCCCCTCCGACGAACAACGGGAGCTGGCACAAATGCTGGCCGACTGCGGCGTGGACGTGATCCTCGGGCACCATCCCCATTGCCTACAGCCCATCGAATGGCTCACCGGGCAGGACGGCAACCGAACACTGTGCATCTACTCTCTCGGCAATCTCCTCTCCGGCATGGCTCGACCCATCAACCAGGTGGGCGGCTTCTTGCAGTTTTCCATCGTGTCGGATGGGGAAGGCGGGCTTATGATCGACCATGTGTCCTTCCGACCCACCGTGTTCTACTACGGCCCCGGCTGGTACAACACCCATTTGTACTTCTTAGAGGATTACACCGACGAGATCGCCGCCACCCATGGGGTGCAGCTTAGTGGCTATACGCTGACCGCAGCAGAAGCCAGAGCCATCGTGGAAAACGTCATCGATCCGGCGTTTTTGCCGCAGACAAACGAATAAACCAAAAAGAGGTTGCAGCGAAACTACAGCCTCTTTCGTTTTGCACAATTTATCTTGCCGTGATCAGCACACCGGCGTTGGAGGGGATCGTCACTGCATAGGTACCATCGCTTTCCCGGATCAGCGGCAGCTTACCAGAGCCACCAATGGCCTGTACGTTCTTGCCATCCATGACACCAAACCGGATCGTGCAGGGCTTGTTTGCCCGGTCGTGGGGATCGTCTGCCGCACACAGCATCAGCGCCACACCACCATCGTTGTCACGAGACACCATCTGCCCGGCCACCAGCGGCGTTCCCTCGGCGTGTACGTCAAAGAATACACCCGTGTTTAGGGCGGCAATGGGTTCCTGCTGCACCGCTGCCATGTCGTCGTTGCCCTCGAACCCGATGAAGTGGGTGGCAACACGGCGGTAGCGCATGTATTCCTCGCCAATGGTGCGGAGCTCCCGGTTGACATTTGTCATCTTGTCGTACTGTTCGGTCTTGTTGCCATCCTTGTCCACCACCTGGTTGTGCCACCAACCGGCGGTGTAGCAGGCCCAAATGATGTTCTCGGCACCAAAGGCCATGGCGGTGTACGCCTGGAACCGCAGCTCGTTTTCCGTGATCCATTCGGCTTCCTTGTTGGAGTTCACCTGCAAAACGATCCACATGCTCCGGCCGGTACGCAGACAAGCATCTGCCACCACCCGCAGGTTTTCGTAGTGCTTGGTCACGTTGATGGAGTACAGGTAGAAGTCGTAGCAGATGTAGTCACTGGGCACGCATTCGCAGTACCGGGCGATGTGCTCCGCATAGGTGGGTGTACCCAGCTGGTTCACGGTCTGGGCGGCGTTGTTCTGGGAAACGGACGCATAGTTGGGGTACAGATTCAGGTAGGCGAACTGCTTGGGGAACAGCTTTTCCACCCGGTCGATCACCTTGCCGTAGTGGGGAAAGTCCAGGGCAGAGGGCTCGTCTCCCACATCGATGCCCCAGATGGCGGGATGATCTGTGAACTTGGCGGCTGCCGCATCGTATTTTTCCAGCGGATTGGTCTCGGCCAGCTTGCCCGCATTGTCTCCGCTACCGCCCCACCAGCCCGGCAGGACCCCGGTCACGATGGCACCTACGCCGTACTTTTCAAACAGATCCAGTGCCGCCCGATCGTTGTCCATGCACACAACGAAATCCACGCCGGATGCCGCCAGATCCCGGATATGCGCCTCACTGCGTGCGTAGGGCTGCAAAATGTACGCCCCAATGTTCAGCCGATCCCGCTGCATTCTTGTATTCATATGAAATTCTCCTTTGTTCCAGATAGAGTGTTACGGATAGTATAGCAGATTTGCACAGAAATTGCAATAGGTTTTTGAAAAATATAGTGGATTTCATTATCGAATGCCGTTTTCGCACCGATATACAAAACGGTCAAGCAAGGCTTTCTTCGGCACGATCCAGCCAAGCCTGGTAGGCAAGCAGTGTGGCGTCTGCATCGGGATAGCAGTGCGCCAGCTCCGGCCGCCATGGCTTCTCCCATTCCAGAGACACATAGCCCTCGTAGCCCGCATCCCGCAGCAGTGCCAGCGTTTCTCCCACCGGCATCTCGCCTTCTCCCAGCGCCGTGTGGATGAACTGTGTCCGGTCACGATCCCCGGAGGGTCGTCCGTCCTTTAGGTGTACGTGCGCCAGCCGGTCGCCTAAGAGCCGTACAGTCTCTGCCGGTGCTTCCTTATATTCGATGGAGTGAATCAGATCCCACAGGGCATAGAGGTTCGGCGCATCCACCCGGTCGATCAGCCCCCGAATGGCACGGCCGGTGGAGTAGGCACTGTGGGTCTCCAGCCAGATCTGCACCCCCTGTTCTGCCGCATAGGGACAAAGCTCTGCCAGCAGCTGCACAATGCCTGCTTCGTCCTGCTGGGGCACCTCGTGGAAGTGACCGACCATGGCACCTACGAAAACACGGATGGCAGGACAACCCACAGCCGCCGCCAACGTCACGCAGTCCTTGCCCATTTGCAGCTGCGCCGGATCGTATGCCTTGATGGATACGCCGGTTGCCAGATCGGTCAGCACCACCCCCGCATCCCCACAAAGCTGCCGAATGGTGTCGGCCTTATCCAGTCCCATGCCGCAGATCCGCTGCGCACCGTCCAGCCGCATTTCCACAGCCGGTATGCCACAGCGATTTGCCAATGCCAGCACATCCGGCAAAGACAGCTCGGGACAGGCTAATGTACTAAATGCTCGTTTCATATGGGATCCTCCTTTGGATCGTTTGGGTATTGTTCTACGGATATTATACCTGATTTTTGTGGAAATTGCAATAGGGCAGGGAAAAAATGGGTCTGCGCAAAAAAATGCAAAAAAAGAAAAAAACTTTTGCAAAACCCCTTGACAAACGAGGACGAATGGTGTATAATATAGGAGTCGTCAGGGCAAACCCGAAACGACAAAAAAGAATATGCGGGCATGGCGGAATTGGCAGACGCGCTAGATTCAGGTTCTAGTCGGTATTGCACCGGTGGAGGTTCAAGTCCTCTTGCCCGCATGATGAGACGATCCGAAATGGGTCGTCTTTTTTTGTGGTTTTTGGGGATTCTGAAGCTGCCAAAGCATATACAGTCACCAAAAAAACTCCCCTATGTCGCCATAGAGGAGTTTCCCCGGGGTAGCCCCCGCTTATATTTCGTATCGCTTGTATGCCTCGCCGGTTTCCAGATCCATCCAGGTGAACGTGCCGTTTTCGTACAGCAGGTAGCTGTGGGGGCTGTTCTCCTTGGGGATCGAGGTGGAGCCGGGGTTCAGGTGGATGTAGCCATCGACTTCCTCCGCCAGCGGCACGTGGGTGTGGCCCGTCAGATATACCGTTCCCGGTACCATCTTCGGCACCTCTCTGTGGCCGTGGGAGAGCAGCATAGTGACCGCACCGTCCCACAGCATCCCGTAATCCGCAGACACCGGGAAGGACAGCACCATGCCGTCTACCTCCGCTTCGCAGTTGCCCCGAACACAAAGGATCCGGTCTGCCAGCGGATTCAGCATCCCGATCACGGCCTTGGGCGCATATTCGTCCGGCAGGTCGTTGCGGGGACCGTGGTACAGTACGTCACCCAGCAGGATCAGCTTGTCGGCACCGACAGTCTCGTAGGCTTCCAGCAGCTTCCGGCACCACAGGGCAGAGCCGTGGATGTCCGATGCAATGAGTAGCTTCATGGGCATCAGCCTAAGTTGTACTTAGCCAGCTTTTCCCGCAGGAATTCTACAGCCATAGTAATATCCTTTTCGGGAGCGTCGCCGCATTCCCGTTCGATGGTCAGGAAACCGTCGAAACCGGCAGCGGCCAGTGCAGGCAGGTAGGTGTCAAAGTCAACGTCACCCTTGCCCAGAGGCAGCTCCAGATATTCGTGACCCATCTTGGCAAGCTCTGCGTGCTGCTGTGCTTCTTCGCCGATGATCACTTCGCCCTCAGCCGGCTTGTGCAGCTTGATACCGTCCTTGGCGTGGGTGTGTACAACGTACTTGCCGATGTACTTCAGCGCATTTTCCGGACGGTCGCCTGCTACCATGACCAGGTTGGCAGGGTCAAAGTTTACACGCACACCGTTTGCGCCCAGGCTGTCTAAGAAGCCGCCCAGCACTTCGCCGAATTCCGGACCGGTTTCCAGGGCAAAGCAGGAGCCGATGGAGTCTGCATACAGTGCCAGCTCCCGGCAAGCCTTCCGCATGATCTCCTTCTTCTCGCATTCTTCCACGGGAACCTGGTGGATGTGGGTGGTCACGATGTTGCATTCCAGCTTCTTCGCCACGTCCAGCACTCTCTTGGACTTTTCGATCATTTCCGGGTTCTTGTCGGGATCGTCAAAGCCGTAGCCGAAGTCACCGCAGATGGCAGAGAACACCAGCCCATTGGACTTTACGATGTCCAGTGCTTCAGCAAGCTGTGCGTCCGTCCAGGTCAGCTCTTCGCCGGTGGCATACTTCTGGATACCGGCTACGCCCAGCTCGGCAGCCTTTTCTACGCCGCCCCGGAAACCCAGCCGGAACGATTCGACCATTGCACCAATTTTCATGTTGTATATCCTCCTTAGGATGTATGATTTTTTGATTTATGTACAGGCAAATTGCCGTTGTACCAACTTTATTTCCGTCCCTCGGTCAGCTTCTGCGCCCGCACGTCCATGCCGTGGAACAAAAGGGGTCTGTATTCCCCAAATAGGCGGCTGGCGATGCGGTCCGTGTACCGGGTGCGGATGTCCCCTTGGTTCAGGTTCGTGTTGATGATCGTGGACTTGCCCCGGTTGATGCGGGTGTTGATCATGTTGTACAGGCTGGACACCGTGAATTGGTTGGTCATTTCTGCACCTAAGTCGTCCATGATCAACAGGTCACAGTCCATGAGTGCCTCCACTGTGCGTCCCTTCCGGTGCTGGATCCCCTCGCCGCGACCGAACCGCTCTTCTTCGTATACCGCTAAGATCTCCTGCACGGAATCAAAGATCACGTCAAAGCCCCGGCTGATGACGATCCCCGCCACCGCTGTGGACAAATGGGTCTTGCCCAGTCCCGTGGCACCAAAGAACAGCCAGCTGTCGGAGGTATCCGCCGAAAAGCTTGTGGCAAACTGCCGCAGCAGCCGCACATTGCTCTCCATCCGGGCTCTGTCCTTGTCCTGATAGTAGTCCAGCCGGAAGCTCTCGAAGCTCTGGGTCTGGATCAGTGCCGTCAGTCCCGCGCTTTCGATGCCCGCCCGGATCAGCTCCCGGCGCATGCAGCTACACATATCGATGCCCACATACCCCGTGTCGGAGCAGGCCTCGCAGGTGTAGTGTATGTCCGTGTAATCCGCCGGGAAGCCGTGTTGCACGAGCAGCTGTGCCTTTTTTTCCCGGAGCCGCACGTTGTCCTCTCGAATGGCGGCAAGGGTGGCCTCGTCTAAGGAATGGGAGAAGGCGGCACCCATGATCCGGGCACCCGTCTTGGATAGAGCCTCCTCCAGCCCACGATAGCCGGGGATGGCGTTCTCTACTTCGGCTCTCCGGCGCATGCTGGTGGCAACTGCCTCCGACCGCCGTGCCCCTAAGAGCTCCTTCACCTTTTGGATATTGTCTCGGTTATATGCCATCGTCTCCTATTCCTCCTCGTAAGACCGGCGCAGGGCTGCGGAGAAAAAGTCGTCCGTGTCGAAGCTGGTGGCGGGCACGGCCTTTTCGTGGGCCTTTTGGTATTCCGCCATGGAGGCCTCGATCTCCGCCACATTGGCAAGTCCCGCCTTGTACCAGTTTTCCAGCACCCCGTTGGCGTAGGAAATGGACGGCTTGCCGGTGTTGGTGATGGTCACCTCGTAGGCCTTTTGCAGCACCGCACGGTCGTAGTGCATGGTCATGACCCATTTTTCCACCATGGCCTTTTCCTTGGGGATCAGTGCCCGGCTCCGCAGTCCAAAGAGGTTCCGCACGAACTGCTCTGCCGTGTCCAGCTTTTCGATGGAGCGCAGCCGCTCCTCCAGATCCTTGTAGTCCGTGACCCCTTCATTGAAGAATTTGATCGCCAAGGTTTCCACATACCGCACGGATTTTTTCCCCAGCTTTTTGGCATGTGCAAACAGCAGCATGATGTATTCCGGCGACAGGGCCAGATAGTCGTGCATCCCGATCAGGATCTCCGTCTCGGCAGTGCTGAACATATCGCCGCTGATGTTTTGGCAGCAGTCCACCAGGCTCCGCATTTCCTCGTGCCGTTCCAGATAATCGGCGGCATCGGCGGCAGCATAGTGGGGCAGCTCCCGACGGGTGTGCATCATCTTCTTGGGCAGCTGTTTTTCCAGCTCCTCTCCCGCCGTCAGCTTCCCGGGTGCCGCATCCTTTTCGGTAGGCTTTGCTACATCCTTGGTCGCCTCCGGGATCGGTGCATCGCCCACCTCGGAGATGGTCAGTACGCCGCACCGCTGCCAACCGGCTAAGGCATCCAAAAAGGTCTTTTCCGTCAGGTTCAGGGCAGAAGCACGGTCAGAGGGCGTGAACACCGGATCGGCCAGCACCGACAGCAGCACCGCCAGCTCCTCTCGTGTGGCAGTAGCCAGCCGCCGACACACCTTGTCCTGGGGCACCACAAATACTTTGTTTTCATAAACGGGCGTGATCTGCATGGGATCCTCCCTTATTCCAAATTGGCAAAGGCGTTGAGCGTAGCATCTCCCCGCACGCCGCAGCGATACAGGTGATAGCCACAGGCGGCGATCATGGCAGCGTTGTCCCCGCACAGGGACAGGGGCGGCACCACAAAGGCCGTCTTATGCTTCTGACACACGTCTCCGACAGCATTGCGCAGGTGGGAGTTGGCAGCCACGCCACCCGCCATGACCACTGTGGTATAGTTTCGCCGGGTCAGTGCCACATCCAATTTCTTGGCGATCCCCTCGGTGACAGCGGTGGTAAAGGCAGCGGCGATCTCCGCTCTGGTCTCCTGGGGCAGTGCTGCCTCCTCGCCACCCAAACGCTGCTTTGTGGTGTGGATGTGGTTGATCACGGCGGTCTTCAGTCCACTGAAGGAGAAGTCCAGCGTGTCGTCCGAGGTGGCAGGGGAGGGGAACTTCAACCGCCCTTTTCCCCGGGGATCGTAGGTCAAAAAGCCCTCGGCAGCCAGCTTGTCCATGGCAGCCCCACCCGGATAGGGCAGTCCCATGACCCGTCCCACCTTGTCAAAGGCCTCACCGGCAGCATCGTCTCGGGTACCGCCGATCTCGGTGAAGGTCTCATAGTCGGATACTTCGTACAAAGAGGTATGTCCCCCGGATACCACCAGTGCCAGATACGGCGGTTTTAGGGTGGGATCGGTCAAATATGCCGCCGCCACGTGACCCTTGATGTGATCCACCGGCACCAGCGGGATCCCCTGTACCGATGCAAACGCCTTGGCAAAGCTGACCCCCACCAACAGGGAGCCGATGAGCCCCGGTGCATAGGTCACAGCCACCGCATCGATGTCCGCCGGTTCGCAGCCCGCTTGCCGGAACGCATCGTGTGCCACCTGGGAGATGGCTTCGGCATGGGCCCGGCTGGCGATCTCCGGCACCACCCCGCCGTACAGGGCATGGATGGCGATCTGGGACGACACCACATTGGACAGCAGCGTCAGACTGTGGCCGTTTTCGGTCTCCACACCATCCAGTATCGCCGCCGCCGTTTCGTCGCAGGAACTTTCTATAGCAAATATGCGCATGATCTTATGTTCTCTCTTGTATATAATAATGTAGTCAATTCTCGGTGTCAGCGGTCCGCAGCATCAAAACCGCGTCCTCCACAGGCTCCCGGTAGTACCGCTTGCGTATGCCGATCTCCCAAAAGCCGTTCGCCTGATACAGCCGCTTCGCCGGTTCGTTGGACGCACGCACCTCCAAATACAGCTGCTTGCACCCGGCACTCCCAGCGGCATCCAATAGGGCGGTCATGAGCTGCTGCCCGATCCCGTTTTGGCGATGGACCGGAGAGACTGCAATGTCCACCAGCTCCCCTTCGCCTGCCACGGTCAGCACACAGCCAAAGCCGCAGGGGATCCCATCCACCAGTGCCACATAGAAAATGCTGTCCTCCCGCATGGCGGTGTCGTGGAGACTGGCCGCCGACCAGGGATCCGAAAAGGATGTGCGCTCGATCTCGTAGACCTGGGACAGCATCGCCGGCACATACGGCACGATCTCACAGGGCACCATGGTCGTCACCCGTTTTCGGCAGGAACATGGTCCGCAGTGCCTCGTCGATCTGCGCCAGACACTGTTCGTATATCGTACTGTCTCCCCCATAGGGATCGGCAATATCCTGTGGCAAGGATGTGATCCGGGAAGCATAGGCGGGGAAGGTCAGCATCAGCTGCATGGCGTGCCGACCGGAGATCCCAATGACCATTTCGGCATGTGCAATATCCTCCTCCGTCACGGTGTGGGACACATGGGACAGATAATCGTTGTCACATGTGGCACGGATCCCGGCATTCAGCAGTGCCAGTGCCGCATTTGGGGAGATCCCACTGCCATCCGCCGCCAATCCAGCCGAACGGGCAACGGTCTCGCCGTCCGTGTATCGTGCGTTGTACAGTGCCGCCGCCATAGGGGAACGACAGGTGTTGCCGGTACATACGAACAAAATGGTTTTCTTATTTTCTTCCGTTTCGATCTTTTCCGCTTTCGCTTCTTCTTCTTTCACAAGCACCGTATCCATTTTCTTAGCCCTCCCAGTCATTGGGGATCCAATTTTCCAGCATATCGCCGATCTCTACGCACCGCTTGCTGTTTCGGTCATAGAGATATACGCCCTCTGCATATTCGTAATAGGTGAGGTTGTAGTAGATGTGGGAATAGGTGGGGGACACAAACTTCAGCTCGTAGGTCTCCAGCGAATCCAGCATGGGCCATTCTGTAGCCTCCCCGGTGGTGTACAGCTCCACCACATCCGCCACCACAGCACTGTCGTCCACGGTCCCCACGCCATAGGTGATGTTGTCCCCGGTGCAGATGTGGATCTTGGTGGGTGCCATTTCGGCGAGGGTGGGCAGCGGGATGTCTTCGCTATGGAAAATGGTGGTGGCACTACCGGCGTATGCCTGGGTCAGCCACTCTTTGGGATCCAGCCCGGCGATCTGGTACAGGGTCATGTCCATGTCACTGTAGTAGCCGTAGGCCTCCCCCACCGACACCGGTTCGTAATTGGTGGGGGCCGGATCGTACGCCAACCCCAGCCGCTTGTTGATCATTTGTCCGTCTTTGTATTCCAGATTTACCAGCGACCCACTGCATCCCGTCAGCAGCACCGTCGCCAGTAGGCAGCATATCGTTCGTATCGTATTTCTCTTCATGCTTTCTCTCTTCTTTTCCACTATATTCGTCTTAAGTCAACGCTGATCTTAAGTCAACGCTGATCAACTCGAGAAAACGAGCCAAAAAGCTAAGATATATGGCTTCTTTGGCGAGTTTTCAACCTTAATCAGTGTTGACTTAGTACCCCATGGTCCCGGTGAGGCTGTCGTCGTTTTCGATCCAGGAGCGGGTGTCGATGACCGTGTAGGTGTCGGCCGTCTCCCGAATGATCACCGTGGCGATCCCGGCGTTCAGGATCAGCTTCTTGCACATCATGCAGGAATTGGTGCCGCCGATCACGTGGCCGTCGTGGGGGTCGGTGCAGCACATATACAGCGTGGCACCCAGCATATTCTCCCGGGAAGCGGCGATGATGGCGTTGGCCTCGGAGTGGACGCTGCGGCACATTTCATACCGTTCGCCTCGTGGGATCTGCAATTTCTCCCGCATACAGGTACCGATCTCGTTGCAGTTGGCACGACCACGGGGGGCACCGTTGTAGCCGGTGGAGAGGATGCTGTCGTTTTTCACGATGATGGCACCGTACCGCTTCCGAAGACAGGTACTCCGCTCCGAAACGGTCTGTGCAATATCCAAATAATAGTTTTCCTTACTGACACGTTTGATCAGATCCATACTGTACCTCGATCCATACTTGCCCGCAAACCATCGGGCGCAGATTTTCTCATCATTATTATACGCTGTGAATATGAATAAATCAAGCCCTAACGCCATGTTTTTCACCAAAATAGGAGAAAAGCTGCGTGGCGGTGAAAAATCCCGGAAAGAAATTTTGGAAAATCCCTTGACAAACGGGAACGGTTATGGTATACTATAGTGGCTATGGATCCTATGGATATGCTGGTATGGCTCAGTTGGTAGAGCAGTTGATTCGTAATCAACAGGTCGCCGGTTCGAGTCCGGCTACCAGCTTGCCGCTATGGGATCCATAGTTTTTTGTTTTTTGCAGCGCAGTTTAACAAAACACAAACAAAGTGCAAAAACCTTGCAAACAGATCTCCGGTATACTATAGCCACTACGATATGGTGGACCCAAGGAGATACAAGGATGAAAAAGTTGGCAAATGTAGTAGAACAGATCGGCGAAGCGGTGGTCGGGGGCTACAAAAAGATCGAGACCGGTGTTGTGACAGGCTTTGGCAAGGTCTGCGACAAGTGCGTGGCGGTGCTGTTTGCTAAGGAAGGCGAAACGGTGACAGAGGCGAAGGCACGTCTGGCGCAACGATAAAACAAAAGCGGGTGTTCAACAGCCATTCTCATGCTGTAGGAACACTCGCTTTTTGGTATACTCGGAGTGACAGGATTCGAACCTGCGGCATCAACGTCCCAAACGTTGCGCGCTACCAGCTGCGCCACACCCCGACAGTACCCATATATTGTACCCGAAAGCACCGGATTTGTCAAGGGGAAAAGCAGATCCATTTGTAAATTTTTTGCAAAGCAGGGCAGGAAACTATCCTCTCTGCACTTTTTCTTTCCCCGGCACGGTCCCGATGATCTCCCGCCGCAGGAGCAAAAGCACCGCCGTATTCATGCAGGTCATGACCCCGATGAGCCCATCGGCAAGCTGCCACATCACATCCCCCTCGATGACACTGCCTACCACCACCACCGCCACGGTGACCAGTCGATAGAGCCACAGCAAAACGGTGCCGCAACGGAAATATTGCAGGGCAGCGCTGCCGTAATACAGCTGTGCCAAAATAGTCGCATAGGCAAATAGTAGCACCATGCCGGCCAGGAGTCCGTAGACAAACGTACCGCCAAAGCTTGCAAAGGCGCGTAGCACCACGTCTTCGGTGCCGCTGGACAAAATGCCAAACCGGCGGTCTGCGATACACAGCACCAGTGCCGTGCAGGTGCAAAAGACCGGCGTGTCGCAAAGGACCTCCAAAATGCCAAAGCAGCCCTGGTGAAAGGGACTTTTGGTCTCAGCGGCGGCGTGGGCGGTGGGCGAGGTGCCACAGCCGGCTTCGTTGGAGAAGATGCCACGGGTGATGCCGTATCGCATGGCGCAGAACAATCCGCCTTGCATAGCACTGCCGGCCCCCACCGTAGGCGACAGGGCAAAGGCCTCCCGCAAGATCTCCCGCAGGATCGAGGGCAGCAGCGGGATATGCCCCACGATGATCCACAAAGACAGCAGCAAAAAGCCGCCGGACAAAAGGGGGATCAGCCCCAGCGTGATGTCGCCCACCCGATCGGTGCCGTACAGGATCGCCAGCAGCACCAACAATGCCAACAGGAGCCCGGTGGTGGAGCGGGAGAAAAAGGGCACCACGCAAGCGGCGGCGTGACTTTGCACCAGCGTGCCGGTCACCAGCGCATTGGCGACACAGAGCAGCGCAAAAACACCGCCGAGCATCCACGAAATCCCTTTTCCAAAGGGCAGTCCGTCCCGGATCACGTACATCATCCCGCCGCTATACTGCCCATCCGGTCGGCGCTTGCGATACCGCACCGCCAACGCCACCTCCCCGTATTTGACCGCCATGGAGAACAGCGCACCGATCCACATCCAAAAAACAGCCCCCACGCCCCCTTGCAGGATCGCCGAGGATACACCGGTGATGTTCCCGACCCCCAGGGTACCAGCCAATGCGACCGTCATCGCTTTGGTCGCAGATGTGGCACCTGCCTGGGTGGGACGATCCTGTAGGGCGTTCAAAAAGGTTTTCGGTCGAAGAATGTGCGGCAGCCCGATCCCACAGGACAGCACCGCACCACAGAGCAGCAGCATCACCGGCGTTAGGGTAGCAAAAAACATACAGGCACCTCCGTGGTATACCGGTATGCACGAGGGAGCGCAGATAGACCGGCTCACGGAAATCTTTTCCGGGATTTTTTACCCATACCGGGAACTTCACAAAAAAGCTGTCGTCTTATAGCACATTGCACATTACCTATGGGAGATACTATGAAAAAACGCAAGCGCAGTCTGTACAGGCTCTTTTCCGGTGTCCTATGTACCGTCACCACATTGGGGATCGCCGGGATCTTAGCTTTTTATATACTGATCGTGGCGGGCGCATCCGAAAAGCTACAGACCATGTGGGTCTGCACCGCTATGACCACGATGAACCACAAATATTTGGCAACACTATTTATTCCGGAGGAGCGGATCAACGAGATCATGGAGGCAAACCGGGTGGACGACTCCCAGCACGACTCCATTATCCTGAGCTTCAACAAAAAAGAAACCACGCCCCCGGAGACCGAACCGCCGGAATCCACGGAAACACCGATCGAAACGGAGCCGCCGGAAACCGACCCCCCTGTGCCGGAAGGCCCCGACTACATCGCCGAGGGCTATGACGAGCTGGAAAGCGGCCTGTACCTGAAGGAGGTCAGCGGCAGTGGCTGGCGGGGATATGTGATGCTCATCGAGGATCCCATGCGGGTGAAGCTGGTGGACACCTCCAAGCAGTACACCTGCGGCGAAAACGTCAAGACCATGGTGGCAAACAGTGGTGCGGTGGCCGGGATCAACGGCGGCGGGTTCCAGGACGGTGCCAACTACGACTCCAACGGCGGTATGCCTGCCGGGCTACTCATCGAGGATAGCCAGCTGGTGTACCCCTACCAGGCCGACGATGCCATTGTGTACAACATGATCGGCATCAACGGCGACGGCGCACTGGTGCTGCGGCACTGCACCTCCCAATGGGCACTGGACAACGACATCGTCAGTGCGGTCACCTTCCAGCCGTTCTTAGTGGTGAACGGAGAGGGCATGATCAAAAACGGCACCGGCGGCTGGGGCATCGCACCGCGTACCGCCATTGGCCAGCGAGAGACCGGCGAGTTTTTGTTCCTTGTCATCGACGGCCGACAGGTGGATTGGAGCCTGGGCTGTGATCTGGACGTGCTACAGGATGTGATGCTTGCGGAGGGTGCCATCAACGCTGCCATGCTGGACGGCGGCAGCTCCACCGCCATGGTGTACAACGACGGCTACATCAACCGCCCCAGCCTGGGTCACGAACGGTGGATCAACAACGCCTTTGTGGTCATGCCGGAATAAAAGAATACTGTAGGGAAGCTGTATGCAGAAATGTGTACGGCTTCTTTTGCATTCTAAAACTGTATAATGAACGTAAAATATATATGGTATTTTGCAAAAAGAATTGACAAAACTGTGCAAATATGGTATACTGTAGGTAGTAAATTGGCGAAAAAACCATATCGTATAGGAGAATACCATGAAGCGAATCACCCTTTTGGCACTGTGTGCCGCCCTGCTCCTTGCCACCTTTGCCGGATGCGCCGGAGACACCACTGCGGAAACCACCGCCGATACCGCCGCCACCGATGCCGTGGATACCACACCGGTGGAAACGGCATTCAACTGGAAGAACGACCTGTCTGCCCAAGACTACGACGGCTACACCTTCACCATCCTCAATGGCTGTACCGCCACGTGGTATTCCTACACCCTCATCGTGCCGGAGGAATCCACCGGGGAGCCGGTGAACGATGCTTTCTACGAACGAAATATGCGGGTCAACGAGCTGTACAACGTGGAGATCACCGAAAACAACACGGGCGATTACCTGTCCGGCATCCGTACCGCAGTGAAGGCCGGCACCAACGATTTTGACTTAGCCCTGTGTACCCTCATGGACTGCTACGCCATCGCCATGGAGAACAATGTGTACGACCTGAACACCGTGGACAGTCTGGATCTTTCCCATGTGTGGTGGGATCAAAACGCCGTGGACGACCTGACCATTGGGGATAAGCTGTACTTTGCCACCGGTTCTGCGGACACCACCAGACTGGACAGCATTCGTGCGCTGTTCTTCAATAAGGATATGATCGACGAACACGGGCTGGAGGATCCCTATACTTTGGTGGACGAAGGAAAGTGGACCATCGACAAGTTCGCCGAGCTGTGCAAGGCCGTGGTAGCCGATGTGGATGGGGACGGTAAAATGACCGACAAGGACCGCTACGGCTGGATCTCCTACACCGGTATCATGGCGGACCTGCTGATCAACGGTATGGACTGCCGGTATATGTGCATCGACGACGAGACCGGCCGGGTGATCAACGGTACCTTGTCCGAAGAGTTCTACGATGCCTACTCCAAGATCTATGACCTGGTCAACAGCCCCGACGATGCCGTGTTCGACATTCGTGCCAGCAAGCACAGCGGCCACCTCCGTGGACTGGGCGACCGGATCCAGGAGCAGCTCTTTGTGGAAAACGGTGCGCTGTTCTATTCCGAATGCCTGGCGTGGTCCCGTGTCATGCGGGAAATGGAAGCGGATTTCGGGATCGTGCCCCCGCCGAAGCTGCATGAGGAGCAGGAGAGACACTATTCCATCATCATCAACCCCTTCATGGAAATGATCCCCGTGACCGCCGAGGACGTGGATCGCACCGCCCACATCATGAACGCCTTCAACGCCGCCTCTCACGACACCGTGGTACCGGCCTACGTGGACATCACCCTCAGCGGCAAGGTGGCTCGTGACACGGACACCGTGCGGATGCTGAATCTGGTCTTCGAGGAGCTGGCGTACAACCTGCACTTCACCTCGCTGGGCACCATCCGTTCCACTGCCGAAAGCGTCATCAGCTCTGGGCGGGAGAACAACCTGGTCTCCAAGCTGGAAGCACAGAAAAAATCCGTGGACACCGCACTGGAAGAGATCAACGCATTTTTCTTAGATTGACAAAAGCAAAAAGCACCGGCCGGATGCAAGATCCAAGCTGGTGCTTTTCTGTATGCAAAAATGTTTGTTTTGTGTGAATTACTTGCCTTCTCTGAGCAGATCGGTGATCTTCTGGTCGCCGTATACGTCGCTCCAGTCGTGGTTGAAGTCGTCGATGGCGTAGTAGGTCAGCGGATGGTAGATCAGCATGTCGAACAGATCGGGGTTGATGGTGATGGCACCGGCACCGGTCATGGCGATCTTATGTACCTGCTCCACGGTCTTGAAGCTGGCAGCCAGCACCTGGGTCTGGATGTTCCGTTCCTTGAACATATGGCTGATCTCTTCCACCACGTGTACACCGTCGGAAACGATGTTGTCCAGCCGGTTGATGTAGGGTGCAACGAAGTCGGCACCGGCACTTGCAGCCATCAGCGCCTGCTGCTGGGTGAAGATAGCGGTCATGGTCACGCCAATGCCCTTGTCCTTGCACATGGTGGTGGCCTTCAGACCTTCTCTGGTGATCGGGATCTTGATGTAGAACTTGCCCCGCACGATGTCGCGAACGGCCTCTGCTTCCTTCACGATCTCTTCGGCTTCGGTAGCGGTGGCCTGTACATGGAGCATCTTGTCATCTCCGATCAGCTCACGGATAGACAAAAGCAGGCTGCGAAAATCGCTCTTTTCCCGGGAAATGATGGTGGGGTTGGTGGTTACACCGGCAACCGGGTAGTACTCAATACACTTCTTGATGGCATCCAGATCCGCACTGTCGATCAGATATAACATTGTTAGATTCTCCTTTATGTGATTATGTTTCTTTTAACACTTATATTATAACACAGTTCACACCCGCTGTCAAGCATACGACTGTACGACATTGATTCGCTCTCCGCACCAACATTTGGTGGATTCACACAAAGGATTTGTGTAAAACTTGTGTAAAACCACGGAGAAACCGGGGGAAAGCTGCCAGATCCCGCCAAAGCACCGGGACGCTGAAAGCCCGGGACGCTGAAGCTCGGGAGAAGCATCAGCGTGTGAGAACTATGTGAAGATGTGCATTTGTCAAAGCTGCCCAAAAATGAGATGTGCGATATTCACTCTTTTTCCAAAGTCACATAGAGTACCGCCTTCGCCGGGAGCTCCCAAACCGGCAGGAGCTCGTCTCCCCGGAAGATCTCCGTGCGCACAGGCACCATGTCGTGGTCGTTGTCCAATAGATACGTCCGCAGCACCTGCCCCGGTACCAGTCCCGTCAGCCGCACCTCTACCGTGGCTGCCCCATCGGTGGGATTGCAAAACAGGATCCCCGCCTTGCCGTTGCCGGATGCCGCCGTGGCATAGATGCCGTTTGTGTCGTCCCCATGAAGCACCGGATGATACTGCCCCAGCGACCATAGCTCGCCCCAGGCACACAGCACGTAGAAGGGCTTCATGTATTTGTGATCCTCCATGCGGAACAGGCCGTTGTAGGTACACTGCGCCGACGCATCGTAGTACATGGCGGTGTCCACAATGCCGCTGTCCTGCAACGTGGAGAGCACCGATGCTACATATGTGGCACCCACCATGGTCTTTTTCTCCAAATGGCTGTGTCCCTCTGCCCCATAGTTCCACTCGTTCAGGGACGATTCCGTGTGGGGGAAGCCCTTTTCGTCCAGGGTCTTGCGCACGAATTTGGCGTGTTCCAACACCTCCAGGGGATCGTCGTTGTAGATGTGCCAGGAGAAGAAGTCCAGGGGCGCACCGTGCAGGGTGATGTAGTCAAGGAAATCCGTGAAGTAGGGCACAAAGGAGCGGTAGAAATCGTCCACATGGTCCCGTGTGACGGCGTAGAACCCGCAGCTGCCGTAGCCGCCGATCTTCAGCTCTGGGAAGCAGCCCTTGAGATACGTAGCCGCTACCGTGTACAGCTCGAAATATTCTTCTCTGGTGCCCGACCACATGGGGGGATTTTCCGGCTCGTTCCAGATCTCCCAGTCGGTGATGCCCCATGTGTAGCCGTTGGCCCAGCCTTCGTTATAGTGGCGGATCACGTGCTCACAAATGCGGGCCCATTTGCCATAATCCTGCGGCGGCATGGTGTGGTATTTGTGGTACCCCCAGTCGATGGTGATGCCCAGCCGATAGACCACCCTAGTGCCGGCCCGCACGATGGCGGCGATGTAGTCGTCGGTCATGTAGAAATCGTAGCTTGCGGGATCGTTTTCGTCCGCATCGAAGTTGGGGAAGATGTTGGGGATGTCCACGTAATGGGCACCGCCGTAGCTGCCCATGCAGTCGTGGAGCCGACAATAGGGGATCTTGGCTTCGGTGAACATTTTTGTGGCAAAAGCACCACGGTCGTTTTTGGAGTAGGGCGCACAGTCCACCCCATGCAGCGGACGAATGGCACCGGCAGGCTTTGCAAAATCGATAGTAAGCGGAATGATCGACATGATTTTCTTCCTTTGCACGACAAAATTTGGGAGAAATACCCATATTCTTGCCCATATGATACCATACTCCCATGGATTTGTCAAGGGAATTTGTTGAAAAAGTAGAGAACACGATCCTCTTTTGACTATGGCGTATCCCAACCGCCTACGGTGAACCCACAATCGCCTACGGCAAACCCACAACCGCCTACGGTGAACCCACAATCGCCTACGGCAAACCCACAACCGCTTACGGTGAACCCACAATTGCCTACGACAAACCCCAATTGCTGTAGGGAACGGTCTTGACCGTTCCGTGCGGTAGCCTTCCGCAGTGTCAACGTCTCACATGTGTTCGATACTGTTGCCTTTGTGCAAAATCGGGATGCATTTCGCACACGGCAATCGCTTACGAAAAAAAGAGATGACAAGAAAGCAAAAATATGGTATA
>CAYXBQ010000007.1:0-88618 GCA_964463375.1 uncultured Ruminococcus sp.
CAGGTTGAACATTTCCTTCTGCAGAGCAGCAACTTCCTTCTTGGGCAGCATATCGAAGGTGCCGTCTTCCTGCATCTTTTCCAGGGAGCGCAGTCTTTCGATAGACATCTTGATGGTCTTGTAGTTGGTCAGCATACCGCCCAGCCAACGTACGTTTACGAAGTACATACCGCAGCGTTCAGCTTCTTCACGGATAGCATCGGCAGCCTGCTTCTTGGTACCTACGAACAGGATGGAACCGCCTTCCTGAGCGGTGTCACGAACGAACATGTAGGCTTCTTCAAACTTCTTGATGGTCTTCTGCAGGTCGATGATGTAGATGCCGTTTCTTTCGGTGAAGATGTATTCGGCCATCTTGGGGTTCCAGCGTCTGGTGTGGTGACCAAAATGAACGCCGGCTTCCAGCAGCTGCTTAATGGAAACAATAGACATATCAATGTCCTCCTTCGGTTTTTTCCACCATCTGACATATTTCTGCACCCCGCCAGGTCCATGCCTACGGGGACCGACAGAAATCCAGTCCGATGTGTGTGATGATATATTTTTGTTACGCGCGGACGCACTAAGAAAGCTGTCCGGATCACGTACTCCGATATTATAGCACAGTTTCTTCTAAAAGGCAATAGGTTATATAGATTTTACATTTTGTTCATATATTGCATAGGCAGAAAAAGGGGATCGCTCCCCTTTCCATGCTTATGTTTTCCATTACAAGCAGAACCACCCCGGTCGCCGTGGACGATGGCCTGTGCAGCCGCAGTCCTTGCAGTCTCGGCGATATTCCACCAGTACTGCATCTTCACCGACGCAGCGAATATCCTCCCAGGGAATGCGGATCTCGTCTTTGCCCATGGACCAAAAGCCGCCGGCGGACAGGAACACGGCCGTGAGCTTGCCGCAGTCCTTGTCGAATTCCACATCGGTGATATGACCAAGGAAGCGGCCGTCACGCAGGTTGATCACGTCTCGGCATTCCAGCTCTCGCAGGGTATACAGCATTTGCATCACCTCCCTTTTTAGCATATGCAGAATTTTTCAGCACATGCTGAAAAGGAAATGAATACGCAAAAAGCACCGCAGGATGTACGGTGCTTTTGCATCCGAACTGGTTGATCAGCTCGGATAGTTTTCGGTGAAGTATGCGTTGTATACGGCGCAGGGACCGGTACCTTCGTCGGTAACGTCGGTAGCTGCGGTCATGGTCTCGTCCTTCTTCAGATCCTTCTTGAACTGGTTGATGGCTGCCTTGAATTCTTCGGCCGTCATAGCGTCGATCTGTTCCTTGTATTCCTTGGACAGCTTTGCCAGATCGTCCTTCAGATTCGGGTCAGCGCCTTCCATTTCGTAGATGGTGGAGAAGTCGAAGGTCAGGTAAGGAGATACCATGGAATCCAGGTTCTGCTGCTTACCGGCATCCCAATCGGCCATAGTCATACCGTAGTCGGGATAGGTCATGTACACGTTACCGGTGGAATACAGATCCATCTGGTAGTCGTCGCTGAGCTTGATGATGGTGTCCTCGTTATCGGGGTCGATCTGCCAATGAACGCCTTCAGCACCATACTGCAGGACGGTACGCAACTCGGTATCGGTGTTCAGGTAGGTGATGATCTCCATGGAACGAGCCAGGCTCTTGGAGTAGGTACTCACAGCAAACATATTGCCGTAGATGTCTTCTTCTTCAGCCATGGGCTTGGAGTAGATGGAGGAGTAGTATTCATCCTCATACTGTGCCAGGGTATTGGCATCGCCCTTGATGATACCAACAGCGAACTTTTCGCCTTCCTTGAGAGTGCCATCGCCAACGTAGCCGGCTGCCTGCAGTCTCTTCATCATCAGCAGGGTGTTGGTGTACACCGGTGCGCTGATCACGCTCTTGGGCATACATTTTACGTTGTAGTCCATAGCAGCGGTGATCTGGGAGCCCAGCAGAGACCAGGAACCGTCTTCAGACCAGTATACCATGTTGGAGGCATCGTAGGTGTCCAGCAGCGGCACAACGCCGTCCAGGTTCTGGTAGCCGATATCGGTGATGAAGTCTTCGCACTTGATCAGAGAGCTCAGATCGTCGATGTCGTAGTCGTATGCTTCAACCAGTTCCTTGTTGATGAGCAGATATTCATACTCGCCAACGGGACGGTTGTTGGGGATCGCATAGGTACCGCCCTTCTTGGCCAGGGTCAGGAAGGTGGGGTAGATGTAGGTCTTCAGGATCTTAGAGGTACCGCTCAGCTCGGAGTCCAGCTGCTGGATGGCTTCCTCTTCGATGTACCGGGCGTAATTTTCGTAGCCACGAACTAAGAAGATGTCCATCTGGGTCTCTTCTACTTCGGGATACTTCACAACGGTGATCCCCAGGTCATTGACGTAGGTCTCTTCGTCGCCTTCGGTCTCGGATTCGCTTTCCTCTTCGGTCTCTTCGGCAGCAGCATCACCGCCCTGTTCCTTCAGAGCCTTAGCAGCTTCACGGGCAGCTTCTTCTGCCAATGCTTCTTCTTCCTTCTTAGCAGCGATCTCTTCCATGCGTGCGTCGATGGCATCCTGGTATTCATCCTCCGGGATGGCGTGGAGCTCGATGGCGGTATCGTACTTGGACTGGGTCAGGGAGTTGATGGCATCCTGGGTTGCCAGAATGGCTTCTTCCGTGGTGTCCTCGGATGTCGGGATCCACAGGGTCAGGGTCATAGAGATACGGGATGCTTCTTCCGTATCAGCGCTGGCCTCAACGGTCTCGTCCTCACCGGAGCTGGAAGAGCATCCGGCCATCATGGAAAGCACCATCATCATGGCCAGAAAAAGACTGGATAACTTCTTGTTCATTTAGGAATCCTCCTCGTAGAATGTGGGTCATTCGCTCTTTGCGTTCTGCAAACTCGCACGCTGCCAGCCTACAGGCTACAACATTGCAAGCCTACAGGCTGCAATATAATTCTTACAGTATTGTACACGAAAACTGCCGATATGTCAAGCTGTTTTTTGGGTAATGCCGTATTTTTTTCGCCCTGTTTTTTTGAACACTTCGGCGTTTCAAGGAGTTTTTTACAGCACTTTGCCCAAATTTGATCATTTACTTTTGGGCAATTCAATGAATTCCTTAGGAATCAATGCCAAAAGTGAGCGGCGATTCCTATGCAATACAGCTAATTTTTTCGATATGCGGCGTTTTTCGTATTTCTTCGCCCTTATTCCAGATAATCCTTGAGATACCGGGAGCGGCTGGGGTGGCGGATCTTGCGCAGAGCCTTTGCTTCGATCTGGCGGATCCGCTCTCGGGTGATCTGAAATTCCTGTCCCACCTCCTCCAAAGTCCGGGGACGGCCGTCATCCAGACCGTAGCGCAGCCGGATCACCTTCTCCTCCCTGGGTGTTAAGGTCTGCAGCACCTCCGAAAGCTGTTCCCGGAGCATTTGGTAGGCGGCTGCATCTGCGGGGGTAGCGGAGTCGTCGTCCGGGATGAAATCGCCCAGATGAGATTCGTCTGCTTCGCCCACGGGGGTCTCTAAGGATACCGGGTCCTGTGCCACCTTTAGGATCTCGCTTACCTTGGCGGCACTGACACCGATGTCCCGGCCGATCTCTTCGTAGGTGGGATCTCTGCCCAGAGTCTGGGTGAGCTTACGCTGGCTCCGGGCTACACGGTGCATGGTCTCCACCATATGTACCGGGATGCGGATGGTACGGGACTGGTCGGCAATGGCACGGGATATGGCCTGTCGGATCCACCAGGTGGCGTAGGTGGAGAACTTATAGCCCTTGGTGTAATCGAATTTGTCCACGGCTTTGATCAGGCCTAAGTTGCCCTCCTGGATCAGATCCAGAATGAACATGCCCTTGCCCACATACCGTTTGGCGATGCTGACCACCAGACGCAGGTTTGCTTCCACCAGCTTGTCCTTGGCATCCTGATCGCCTTTCAGGATCCGTTTGGCCAGCTCTGTTTCCTCCTCCTGGGCGATCAGCGGGATCTGGCCGATCTCCTTCAGGTACATCCGCACCGGGTCGTCTACAGCCAGCCCTTCCTGAGACAGTGCCTTCATCATATCGTCGGCGGAACGGAAGCTTTCGGCCTCGGAGCGGATGTCCTCCATTTCCTCTGCGTCCATGTAATCGTCATCGTCGTCCACGTCTACATTGTTTTCTTCTTCCGCCAAAGCAGGGTCTTCTTCTATGGTATAGTCGGTCTTGTCTTCTTCCTCGATCGTATCGTACCCATCGTCGTTTTCCGATAGATACAGTTCGGTATCATCACTATGCTTCATATACAGGATCCATGCGGGAGAGTCCCGCTGTCCTTTCTGATTGAATTCCTGTCATTACCCGACAGTTTGGGGATACATTCCTCAGTTGATATCGTTCAAAAAGCCACGCAGGATCTTGGAGCGGCTCTGGTGTCTCAGCTTCCGCAGGGCCTTTGCCTCGATCTGCCGGATACGCTCCCTTGTGATATTGAATTCCTTACCCACTTCCTCCAGGGTGCGAGTACGGCCGTCCTCCAGACCGAAGCGGAGCTTGATGACCATTTCCTCACGGGGGGTCAGGGTATGCAGCACCTTGCTCAGCTGTTCCCGCAGGAGCTGGTAGGACACGGCCTCGGCAGGGGTGGGGGAGGAATCGTCCGGGATGAAGTCGCCCAGGTGGGAGTCGTCTTCTTCACCGATGGGGGTTTCCAGAGAGACCGGATCCTGTGCGGCCTTCATGATCTCCCGGATCTTGTCGGCGCTCATGCCCAGCCGCTCGGCGATCTCCTCCACGGTAGCTTCTCTGCCCAGCTCCTGTAGCAGCTGCCGGGAGCAACGGGAAACACGATGGATGGTCTCCACCATATGTACCGGCACACGGATGGTTCTGGCTTGATCAGCAATGGCACGGGTGATAGCCTGCCGGATCCACCAGGTGGCGTAGGTGGAGAACTTGTAGCCCTTGGTATAGTCGAACTTTTCTACGGCTTTGATCAGACCCAGGTTGCCTTCCTGGATCAGATCGAGGAAGTACATGCCCTTCCCCACGTATTTTTTGGCGATGCTGACCACCAGACGCAAGTTGGCTTCCACCAGTTCGTTTTTGGCGGCCTCGTCCCCTTGGGTGATCCGCTCTGCCAGGTACAATTCCCTGTCGGAATCCAGCAGCGGGATCTTACCAATGTCCTTTAGGTACATCCGCACCGGGTCGTCTACGGCTACGCCCTCCTCGCTGAGGAATTTATCGATGTCTTCGTTGTCGTCCATATCGCTGGAGTCGGACATATCGGCGTAGCTGTCGTCGCTTTCCATATAGCGGGTGCTGTCCAGGCTGCCGTACACCTTGTCCAGAGAGCCCATGTCAAAGGTGGCATAGTCTTCCGTTTCCAAAAGGTCGTCTGTTTTATCCAGCCCTTTTACGCTCTTGTCTTTATCCATGAGAGCGTCCATATCCAAATTTTTGTCGTTTCCCATAATTACCCCTTGTTCTGATTTCTTTTATATGCAACCAACTCTTCCAGCGACAAGGAAGAGGCGGCCGTTTTGACTTCACTGCGCAGCTGGGCGGCATAGGTGCGGAAGATCTCGGCGCTATCCGGCAGGTCTGCCCGCTGGTTCTGCATCCGATAGGCACGGGAGACCTCATCCGGGGAGAAAGCTTCGCTGAGCATGGGCATGGAAAAGCCGTCTGCCTTTACGCTGGCCTCGATGAAGCGGTAGTAGCGTTTGCCCAGATCGGTGAAAAAATCGTCCTCTGTCAAGAGCCCGTCTGCCACAGCCATGGCGGCGTACTCGCTTTTGGTGAAGATCATGCCCAGCACGTCTTCCTCCAACCGGGCAGCCTTGGGACGCTTGGCATAGTCCGGATTGACTCTGTCTCCCAGTCCTGCCGTGGTGCGCACCAGCTCACCCTTGCGCTTTTTTTCGTATTCTCGTTTGTTTTGCCGGATGATAACATCTACGTCGTGCTGGATGCTTTCTCTGGCGACACCAAAGCTTTCGGCGGTTTTGGCCACGTAAATGTCCCGTTCCACGCGGGAATACACCGCAGCGATGCTTCGGCACACCTCACGGACAGCCTTGACCTTTTCCTCCGGTGCATTCAGATCGTATTTCTCCCGAATACCCGACAGCATATATTCGAATTTCGACTGGCTGCCGGACAGCACCTGTTTGAACTTTTCTGCACCAAACTTTTTAATGTATTCGTCCGGGTCTTTGGCATCGGGGATCCGGATCACCTTGGCTTCCAGTCCCGCTTCCTCCAACAGGCGAATGGCACGGTCTGCCGCCTTTTGTCCGGCCTCATCGCTGTCGTAGGAGATCATCACTTTGTTTGTGTACTTCTTCATCAGTCGGGCCTGCTCCGATGTGATGGCGGTACCCAATGTTGCCACGGCGTTTTGGAATCCGGCGGCGTGCAGGGCGATCACATCCATATACCCTTCGCACAAGATCAGACCGTCCTCGGCGTGGTCCTTGGCGTAGTTGAGGGCGAACAGGTTACGGCTTTTTTTGAAGGCAGGTGTATCGGAGGTATTCAGATACTTTGGTTTTGTGTCGTCCAGCACTCTGCCGCCAAACGCGATGACACTGCCGGTCACATCGATGATGGGGAACATGACACGGCCACGAAAGTAGTCGTAGTACCCACGCTCGCTTTTGCCGCAGAAATAGGCGGTGCGGAGCTCCTCTTCGGTGAAGCCTAAGCTTTTGAGATGCGCCAGGGTGCGGTTGCCATAAGGCGGTGCATATCCCAGACCGAAATGCTTCACGGTACTGCCGGACAGTCCTCGTTCGATAAAATACGCACGACCGGCGGAACCGATCTGTTCGTCGAACAGCATGGTGCGATAAAAACGGGCGGCCTCTAAATTCATAGCCAATACCCGTTTCCGACTGACACCCACTTCCCGTTCTCCCGGCTTTTCATCCCAGCCGGGCAAGCTCACGCCCACACGCTCAGCCAGCTGCTCCACGGCAGACCGGAAATCCAGGTTCTCGATCCGCATGAGGAAATCGATGGCATTGCCACCGGCACCACAGCCGAAGCAGTAGTAGCTCTGGGTCTGGGGATACACGGTGAAGGACGGCGTGCGTTCGCTGTGGAAGGGGCAAAGTCCCTTTTGGTTGTTCCCCGCCCGTTTCAGCGTCACATAGGAGGAGATCAGCGTTTCGATATCGCATCGGGCACACAGATCGTCGATCACGGCACGTGGTATCATGTTGCTCTCTCCTCCTTTTGGCGATGCCTTTCCGTTTTCATATTTAATATACGCATGAATTTCTTTTTTTCTTTTTTTCGACTGAAAATCCTGTCATTTTCGAGCAAACGATGGGTTGCTTGGTGACCCATGGCAAAAAGAAGGAGACCCTTTTCAAAGTAGTCTCCTATCTATTTTTACGCCTGCAACGGAGCTGCCCTCTCCTCGGTATCTAAGATCTCTCCCTGTGAGCGGCCGGCGGTGATCTCGGACAGCCAGGTGAGCAGGGTGTCGGTGTCTTCTGCTTTGATGGCAGCTGTGACCGTTACATCCTCGCCAAAGTTTGCATCCTCTTCGATGGCACCGGTTTTGGGCAGACCTGCCGTTATCTTCTGGTAGTCTCCGTAGGAACAGGTGAAGCCGATCAGGTTCCATGGCTCGAACACCGCCAATCCTGCCGCTTCTACTGCCATGCGTGCGGCTGCGGAATAGGCACGGACAAGGCCACCGGCACCCAACAGAATCCCGCCGAAATACCGGGTCACCACCACAACAAGATCCATGGCACCGGACATTTTCAGCACGTTCAGTGTCGGGACACCGGATGTGCCGTGGGGTTCGCCGTCGTCGGAATACCGGGCTACGGCACCACCGGACAGCAGATAGGCGTACACATTGTGGGTGGCATCTGCGTACTGGTGCCGGATCTCGTCGATAAAGGAACGTGCCTCTTCTTCACTGTTCACGGGCTTGGCATGGCCGATGAACACCGATTTGCGCTCCTCCATTTCCACATGTGCTTCCTTAGCCAGAGTGATCCGCTTTTCTACCTCCGGCTGTGGTGCTTTTTCCTCTGCTGCCTTTTTCTTCATGCCATTCTCCTGCTTTCTTTACCTTTATGCTTCGTCTTCATCCGGATCCGGTTCCGGCAGTGGGTCGGTCACATAGGGACGGATCTTGCCCAGCAGCTTTTCGTCTGCGGTGACAGTGCCGTATATGCCGTCTTCCCGATAGTCCAGTTCCACATCTTCGCCCATTTGGTAGAGAATACCGGTGAGCGAGCCTTTGTCCGGCGGGAAGAATACGTGGACTCTTTTCTTGCCTGCGCTGGTCATGGTCTCTATCTTATCGATCATCTGGCTCAGTCCCGCACCGGTCTTGGCAGAGATGAACACCATATCGTGGTTTTCTCCGTGGGCACTTTGCTTCAGCTGCAGCATCGGCTCCGGTGCCAATCCGGCATCGCATTTGTTGAATGCAAACAGGACGGGCTTGTTGCCGGCATCCAGCTGGGTCAGCAGATCCACTGTCACCTGCACCTGTGCGATGCATTCCGGGTCAGAGGCATCTACCACCACCAGCAGTATGTCGGCATACTTCACTTCTTCCAATGTCGAGCGGAAGGCCTTGATCAAATGGTGGGGCAGATTGCGGATGAAGCCTACGGTATCGGTGAGCAGGATCTTGGCACCGCCCGGCAGCTCGTACTGCTTGGTGGTGGTATCCAGCGTGGCAAACAGCTTGTCCTCTGCTAAGATACCGGCACCGGTCAGAGCATTCAGCAGGGTGGATTTGCCGGCGTTGGTGTAGCCTACGATGGCGCACTGGGTCACACCGGCACGCATACGCTGGCTGCGCATGGTCTGGCGGTTTTTCTCCACCCGATCCAGTTCCGTTTCCAGTGCTGTGATCTTTTCCCGGATCCGACGGCGGTCGATCTCCAATTTGGTCTCACCGGGGCCACGGGAGCCGATACCGGTATTTTTGGCAGCACCACCCAAACGGGACAGCTCCTTGCCCTTCCCCACCAGACGAGGTGCCGTATACCGCAGCTGGGCAAGCTCTACCTGCAAGCGGCCTTCGGCAGTGCGGGCATGGTCGGCGAAGATGTCCAAAATGAGCATGCTCCGGTCGATCACCTGCACGTTGCCACCGACGCCATCCTCCAATTCCCGGATCTGGGACGGGGTCAGCTCGCAGTCGAAGACCACCAGATCTGCTTCCAATTTGCTGCACAGGTCTGCCAGCTCTGCTACCTTGCCACTGCCAAACATGGTCTTTGCGTCCGGCAGATCCCGCATCTGGGTCAGGTATGCCACGCATTCGCCGCCCGCCGTATCCAGCAGTCGTTCCAGTTCGCCTAAGCTGACCATGCATTCGTTTTCTTCTCCCTGCTTATGGATGGCGCAGAGAATGCCTTTTTTGCGGTTTTCTTCCGGTCTGATTTGTTTTTCTTCCATACGATACCTCCTATACAGGTACATTTTGCGTTGGGACAAGCACCTGTCGGGGTCTTTATTTTCTCGGTTATAGCAAAGAAAAAGCCGGACAGGTTTTCAAAGTAAACACTTCGCTTTCCTGTCCGACGCATTTCTCGGATACAGACATATGATGCCCGTTGCCAAATTACTTGCGGGATTCAAGACGCTTCTTGAACTTGTCCACACGTCCACCGGCATCAACAAACTTCTGCTTACCGGTGAAGAAAGGATGGCACTTGGAGCAAATGTCCACGCGCAGTTCACCGTTAGCATCACCCTTGGTAGAGCGAGTAGTAACAGATTCACCACAGGCGCAGCGGATAGTTACTTCCTTATATTCGGGATGGATTCCTGTTTTCATTGTTTTTCACCTCATTCCACAGATACTCACGTATATGGGATTATACCACACTGCGCGCCAAATTGCAATAGGTTTTGCAAAACTTTTTTCGATTTTTTTCACTTTTTTGTCTTTGCCGGGATTTTGCCCTCTTTTTCGCTCAAATTTTGGTGAGAATGCGGGTCTTCAGGCGGGCGATGATCTTCTTTTCCAGCCGGGAAATGTAGGATTGGGAGATCCCCAGCACGTCAGCCACCTCTTTTTGGGTCATCTCTTTTCTGCCGCCCAGGCCATAGCGCATCTCGATGATCTCCCGTTCCCGTGGTTCCAGTGCAGCTACGGCTTCTCGAATGGTCTTTTCGTCCTCCGCTTTTTCCAGGTCCCGGCTGACCTCGTTTTCTTCCGAGCCCAGTACATCGGAAAGCAGCAGCTCGTTGCCGTCCCAGTCCATGTGTAGCGGTTCGTCGATGGACACATCCCCTTTGTGGGAGGCGTTTTTGCGGATGTACATGAGGATCTCGTTCTCGATGCACCGGGAGGCGTAGGTGGCCAGCTTGATATTTTTGTCCACCTTATAGGTGTGGATGGCTTTGATCAGGCCGATGGTACCGATGGAGATCAGGTCCTCGATGCCAATGCCGGTGGATTCGAATTTTTTGGCGATGTACACCACCAGACGTAGGTTATGCTGGATCAAAATGTCCGGGGCCTGGGGATCGGTCTCCAAGCGGGACAGCACTGCCGCTTCTTCCTCACGTGTTAGGGGAGACGGCAGCACGTCGGTACCGCCTATGTAGTATTCGTTGCCTTCTTTGCCGTTCCAGAAAGCCAGCATCATTCTGCCCACTGTGGCACGGAAGCTGCTGACCGCCTGCATGGTTGACGACTGGATCATCATACGTATATTGCCTCACTTTCTATTGTTCATCACGTTTTCATACCAACGAGGAGGGACAGGTGCCGCTGTAGCCGCCGTAGTGGTCCGGTGGAACAGGTTCTGCGGCGACCAATGCATCCTTTGCTATGCCGTTGACATATAATGCGTCCGGCCGTAGTCCCCATAGGAGCCGGGTGCCGTGGATGCTGTTTGCGGGGATCGGCAGCAGTTTTTCGCTCTCCACCAGGTCCACAGGCAAATGCAGTCTTTCCACGGCCTTCTGGGACACCAGCAGAACCGCACGGCCGGTCAGGGGATCGGTCAGTAGGTTGCCGGAATCCACCAGTACGGTGCAGCGTGCGGTTTGACCGTGGCAGGTGATCTGCACCTCGGCGGTTTGGGTATATAACCGTTTTTGCAGGATGCGGAGCAGGCTGTAGACCATGCCGGTGGTGGCCAGAAACAGGGGCAGGAACGGCTGTGTGCTGCTTCCGCCGGAGAGGTATACTGGTGTTCCCAGGGACAGTAGCAGGCTCATACAGCCGCCTGTGATGGCTCCGCTGCCCCACACAAGCAGGTACTGCCGCAGGAATGCACCTGCCGTTTTGCCCACGCCAAAGGGGATCACGGTCATCAGTGCGGACAGCAGCAGGCCACCCCAAAAGGTCATGCCTCGCCCCGCATGCATGCAGACCAGCAGTACACTGCCTATGGCACCGGTGACAGCACCCACAAGCAGCCGGATGGGGTGGACCCTGCGGTGGGTCAGGCGGGCGCACAGATGCAGGGTCAGGTAGTCCATGGACAGATCCACTAAGAACAACACATCGGCATAGAGAACCATAGCCATCCCTCCCGCTCGTCTGTGTGTAGTATACACGGTATAGTATACACGTTTTCTTCTGTATTTTTTGTCACACGGTGCTATGACAGAAGTATTTCCCGGCAGTACCTATTTCCAAAATGAAAAAGACCGCAGGACCCGGTACTATGGGTATGCGATCTTCTCTGGGAATATGCGTATGTTTTTCGTTACAGCTCTACGTCGCTCTGCTGGCCTTTTTGCTTTTCCAGAAGGCGTTCCAGCATATCAGCGGCGGCATCGATGTGGAAGGGGCCACGGATGTGCAGGGACGGGATGGACATATACAGCTGATCCTGGCTGTTGAAGCGGGGATCGTAGGCAGCCAGGTAATGGGGCAGCAGGATGTCGATGGCTCGGTTGTAGGTCTTGGAACCATCGTGCAGGCGAGTGTAGCGCACATTGGCAAACAGCCGCTTGGCTCGCTGAAAATGATCCCGATTGATGGCAAAGCCACGGTTGTACAGTTCCTCCATGGGGAGCGAGCGCAGTTCCTCGGCGGCCTTTTGGGGATCCTGTAGGGTCAACAGATAGGTGTCGCAGTTGTACAGGATACAGCCCAGGTAGCCGTTTGCCTTATCGATCCGCACCGATGTGGATTCGTTTTTGGACGCATAGCCGATCACCACTGCCAAGGTATCCATAAGCCCCTTTTGCACCGCCAGCACGTCCTCCGCTGTGTAGAAGCCCACACGAGCTGCCTCCACGGTCAGGGTATTGGTGTAGTCGTCCCGACGCAGGTTTTCCGGCAGGAATGTGCCCTGCGCCATCAGCTGTCCGGTTGTGCTTTGCTGCGTATCAGTCATCGTCTTCGTCCTCCGTTTCATCCATTTCGTCTGCCCAGCTTTCCTCCAGCTCCCGTACCAGATTCCGGTCTTCGTCGGTCAGATAAGGCATGACAGAGCCGTCCTCATCCCGACGGGCGTTCACGCTGGTATCCCGGCTGGCATCCACACGGTCTGTGGCACCATACCACTTTTCGTAGTTCTCTCCGGCGTTGATCTTACGGATCAGTGTCTCCCCTTCCCGGCTCATCAGCAGATCCACCGAACCACGGCAGCGCTGCTCAAAACGGAGATACAGCTCGTCCAGCAGTTCTGTGTCGCTGATCTTGTCGTCGGTCTCGGTCTTGATATAGTAGAACAGATCCGTGACCTCGGCGATGATGTAGGCATAGTTTTCCTGGTTGATGAAGGCAGACTGGGAAAAGCGGCGGATGATCCCCTCCATGGCACCCAGTCCGATCTCCAGCCGTTCGTTGTCCTTGAGGGAACGTGCCCGCACCTCGGACAATTCTTTCGCATCCTCCGGGGTCAGCACCAGACCATGCTCTTTCGATATATCATTCAGTGCCAGGATCTTGTCGTCCACCGGCTGTGAGGCTAAACTTTGCAGGGCAAAATCCCCCAGCTTGATCAGTGCGTTCATATGTCCTCCGTTCTATGTAGTTCACGTTTACACAAAAAATTCACAAAAAACATCTTGACAAATTCCATGTCGTGTAGTACAATATAAATGGAATTGGATATGCATTTTTAAGAGATGCCGTCTGTACCCATTAGTATATCATATTCGGCTTGCTTTGTCAAGTCTTTTTCTTTTTTCGGCACCGGTGGTATGACACCGTATCCTGCCCCTTTTGGAATTTTTTTGCAGATCCAGGGAACCTTTTTGTGTCATGGTGCGTCTAACGAGGATACTTCCTCAGGAAATATCCTCAGGAAGTATCCTCATGGGAACGGCTCTTTATTCCTTGACGGCTTCCAGAGACTTGATGCACACGCCTTTTTCGCTGAAGTTCCGTTCGTATTCGGTCATGATGTTCGTATCGGCTCGCTCGGAATGGTGCAGGTCTCTGGTGCAGAAGGTCATGCGCAGGGGGCTTTCTCCGATGGTCTCCAGGGAGTAGTCAAACAGGACGTCGTTGTCGGTCTTGAACCGGAAGGCACCGCCTACACGCAGGACACGGCAGTATTCTTTCAAAAAGATGGGACTGGTGAGCCGGCGGTCTGCGTAGCCCTTTTTCGGCCAGGGATCGCTGAAATTGGCATAGATCACGTCCACGGATCCGTCCGGCAGATGGGACAGCACCTCGGCTGCATCGCCAATGACGAAACGCACGTTGCCCCGGTCACACATGGGAATGTCCCAGCACTGGCCGTCTTTGTAGATGGTGCCATCGGGTGCCTGCCATCCACCGTGGTTGCCCAGCTTGCCAAGGCCTCTGTCTCCGGCATATTTTTCGGCGGCACACACCATTACATCGCTGATCTTCTCTACAGCGAGATAGTTGTGATCCGGTTGTGCCTGGGAGATACCGGTGATGAAGCCGCCCTTGCCGCAGCCGATCTCGATGGCCAATGGCTGATCTTTCTCATAGTATGCAGCGAGGTCCGACCACTTTTCTTCTGTCTCGTGCAGAAAAAGTGCGCCCAGGGCTTCCAGTCTTTCATTTCCGTGCCGTTTTTTTCGCATTCTCATATTGATTATTTCTCCATTTTTTGATAAAATATAGTTAACCGCATTTCCCGCACGTTTTGGGGAAACGCATGGCAGTTTTTGCCTACCCCCATAGTATACCATGAAATTTGTGAAATGTCTATTCCAAAATGTAAAAAAGGAGTGAAAAGCCTGTCATGGAACTGGACCATTTTCTGGAGGGCCTGAAAAACGCCCTGGTGGATCGTGGCATTCCACCGGAAGCAGCGGCTCGGCATGTGGCTACGCTGGGTCGTACCTTCACCGAGGATGACCTTGCGGAGATCCAAAGCATCCGGTCACCCGCTGAGATCGGGGAGATCGCCGACAGCATTGCCGAGATCCTGCATAAAAATAGAGCCGCTCGTACTACTGCGAAGGCTGGACAAAAGCCGCCGGTGGAATCTCCCCCGCCACGGGAGCCTGTTGCACCTGTGCCTGCTGCGATGCCCCAGTCGGAGATCCCTGTACAGCGAGAGGTCGTTGGGCGGGAGCCTGTGTCGGAGGAAGTGTATGTGCCAAAGCCGGCTGAGACCTATGTGCAGTCGCCGCCGAGCTACAGCAGTGCACCGCCGGCACAACGATCGGAGGATTTCTTCCAGGCACCGGCGGGCGAGGACAAGACCACCAAAGGGGTTGCCATCTTCTGGTCGGTGCTGATCGTGACGCTGCCCATCACCTTAGGCTTGGTAGCTGTCATTTTAGCGTTGTTCGGCGTGGCATTCCTGGGACTCATCTTAGCCATCATTGGTCTGGTGGCGGGCATGATCGGGGTCGTGGCGGCCGGCTGTGGGTTGGCGCTGGTGGGGATCATTTATGGGATCACGCAGCTGTTCTCCTTTGTGGCCGCCGGTCTGTACGAGATCGGGCTGGGCGTGATGATCATTGGTGCTGCCTTGTTTGCCGGAGTGGTGCTATACAACCTGGCGATCCGGTTTTTGCCCTGGGTCATGAAGTGGCTGACGGTATTTTTCGTCTTTGTATTCCACCGGCTCCGGAATCTGTTCTATCTGGCAAGAAGGGAGTGTTATAAGCTGTGAGACCTGCATCTATCATTTCTATGATCGTAGCGGTCCTGCTGTTCGTGGCGGGGCTGGTCACCTGTCTCATTGCCCGGAATATGGCAGAGGCGGAAGGACAGGCGCTGTTTGCGGAGACCAGGGACTATGGTCTGGTGAACACCATCGATCTGGCAGACACCGCCATTTCCAAGCTGGATATCCATGTCAGCGATGCCGACGTACACATCTATGGCGGCAGCGAGACGGCGTATATGGAGACCGTGAATTTCCGGGACAATTATTATTCCTGCAACACCTCCAACCGGGTCGTGACCTTTGACGAGGTGGCGGACGTGACTTCCATGCTGAAGTTCTGGGAGAACGGTGTGTCCTTCAAGGGGCTGCGGTATATGCTCTCCTTTCAAAAGGAGGAAGAACCGGTGGGCGATAAGGTGCTCAACATCTATTTGGGTGGGGAGAATGTGGATCTGAAGATCGTCACCCTGACCGGCGAAAACTGCAATGTGTATCTGGAAAACATCACCTATGGCACCGATTACACCATGGAGCTGACAGCCGGTCATTTGATCTGCACCAACAGCACTGCCACCACCATGCAGCTCACGGGTGAAACGGTGGGGCTGGAGATGACAGACAGTACCTTTGGGACCTGCAACATCGAATGCACCACGCTGACCATGGATGTGGACAAGGGTATGCTGTCTATGGCCAATATCCAATGCGAACGGATCGAGGCGAATATCGTACCGCGGCTGACTGTTGGTTCTCTGAACTACAACGTGAAGGTGGAGAACGGCTCGGTCACGGTCAATGGCAACGATCTGGGGACCGGTTTTAGCCAAAGCGCATCCAGCAACAACAATTTTGCTGTAGCAGCACAAAGTGGCTATGTGACCCTGACGGATCCGCCGACACCCGGCTGGCCGCCATCAAGCAACTGATCATAATAATTTGAAAGGACGTATAAAACATGCAGTATTACACATATAAGACCAAGGGGACCTGCTCCTCGCAGATCGATTTTGCGCTGGAGGACGGGATCGTGAAGGATGTCAAGTACACCGGTGGATGTAATGGGAACCTGAAAGCCATCAGCAAGCTGGTGGAAGGCATGGAAGCCTCTCGTGTGATCGAGCTGCTGCGGGGCAACACCTGTGGGTTCAAGCCTACCTCCTGCGGCGACCAGCTGGCTGTGGCACTGGAAGAAGCACTGGCACAGGCATAAATAAAAAATAGAAAAAGTCTGCTGTCCTTCCCTGCTATGTGGGGATCGGAACGGCAGACTTTTTTGCTTCCGTTAAGGGCACCACCGCACATTTCTGATGGTACAGATGCAAAATCAGTGGTGCCTTAGATCGTCTTTGGTTCTTCGATGGTGGTATTCGTGCAGTTTTCGGTCACGATGGGTGCGCCTACCGGGTGCGACGGCAGGGTCAGGTCTTCGGTGTAGGTATTGTCACGGAACACCAGGCCATCGGTGTAGCGAGCGTACAGGAACCGCTTTTCGTGGAGGCGGAAGTGGTTGTCCTCGATGGTGATACCATGGTGGTAGTGCTGGCCGACATTTTCCCGAACAGCCGGCGCGATAGTCACCACATACCCGCCTGCGTAGGCTGCGTCGGCGAAGTTGTTGTGCCGAATGGTCACATCCTGTACCGGGCCGCTTTCGTACCAGCTATTGGCGTCTCCCGCACACTCGATGGCGCAGTTCATGTTGTAGAAGGTGCAATTTTCAACCAGGACCTTTTTGCAAGTGGTCAGCAGGAAGCCGCGGGGTCTGTTGTTGCCGCAGGTGCAACCGTCCAGGTGTACAGAGGGCATACGGGTGTGGTTCTCGATCACGTGATCCTTTTGCAGAGAATCCGGCAGGGTTTCCGCTACTGTCAGCTTCAGATTTTCGCCGGATAGCAGCTCAGAATCGGTGACGGTCAGCTCCTGATACGGCAGCATAGTCTGGTTGTCCACCAAACGCACCACGTCTCCGGGGCGGTACAGGTTGATGCCACGCTGCTGGAAATGGCCGTAGCGCAGGAGCAGGGTGTGTGCATCCAGCTTCTCTTCCACGATGGTGTAGATCCCGTGGAAGTTGCCGGCGTCGTCCAGCATGGAGGTGAAGGTACAATCCTTATAGGTGATCTGACCGGTGCAATTGACGAAGTGGGTGGCATCGGCGCTGACGGAGAGAACTCTGCCGGAACCGGGGCGCACACGGCAGTTGACTCGTTCCAGGCGGATATTTTCGGAGCACTGTCCGATGACACCCATAGCGGCGGTGTGGTACAGCTCTATGTCGGTCAGGGTGACGTTTTTGGAGTCGGTGATGAAGATACCGGGGTTATGCCGCCCACCAAAGGTGCAGACCCACCAGTTGCCTACGGTATGGGTATAGCCGATGCTGCCGTGGAGACGGATGGTGTTTTCGCTGATCTGCTCGGCAGTGAAGTAGCGGTACATACCGGCAAGGAAGTCCTGCTCCACCTCACCCAACACGGTGAAATAGGGATACAGGTAGGGGGACGGTCTGCCGTTGTCGTCGAACTCTGTGACCAGTACACGGTATTCCAAACTTTCCCAGCCATCCTCCGGCGAATAGAAGCACAGCTTGCCGTCCTTGAGCTTGCAGGCAAAGGTGTCGCCGTCAAAGGTCAGATCCGTGAAATCCTCGCCGGCGGCTGTGATCCTTGCCTGGGTGAAGAAGGGATTGCGATAGTCCACGTGTAGATTCCGGATGGTGATGTTTTCGGCCTCGTCCAGCACAAAGGGCGTGATGGCACCGTGGAACATCAGCTCTGCCCCTTCCCCATCAATGGTCAGATCCCGCTTGCCACGAAGGTCAAAGGCAATGTGCTTGTCGCTGTAGTCGTTGTTGGACACGTAGTAGGGGCGCACCACTGTGTGTTCCGGATACACGTGGATGGTGCCGCCGCCCAGGGACAGGGTATCTCCCGGTTTGCAGTCGGCCAGCGCAGCCCGGATCGCTTCTGCGGCATCCTTTGTGTCGGGTGCCAAATACTGTTTCAGCTCGATCTTCATTTCGATTCTCCTATCTTTTTATACGTTCATGCCAGAAAACGCAGAGCCGTTTTGTGATCCATGGAAAAAGATCTGCTGCGGTCCTGCGTCTTCGTATGGTTTTATTTTGTTTAAGTCAACGCCGATCCATCTAAATTAGCGTTCACTTGATTTTCCGAATCCCGCAGCTTTCGCATGATGCACAGCAGCACCACCAATATCGCCGGGAACACGATGGCGGCAAGGATCCCATACCGGATGGCCTGGCTCTCCACATTGGCACCTGTGGCGGTAGCGGTATACAGATCAGACACCACGCCGGTGATCCAGGGGCCGAGGGAACAGCCGATGTCACCACCCAGCGCCAGCATACTGAACAGCACGGGACCTGCCCGGTACTGGTACTTTTTGGACGTATAGGCAAGCACGCCCGGCCACATCATGCTCACGCCCAGACCGCACACAGCGCAGCCCAGCAGAGAGAACACCGGGATCGGCACGAATACGGTCACCAGGTAACAGCCTACGGTCAGGGTGGCGCAGAAGAACAGGGCCTTTTCGATGTTGATCCGTTCTTCACCTAAGATGCCGTATGCCGTTCTGCCGATGCCCATGAACAGTGCAAACAGGCAGGGACCCAGCAGGTCGCCCATGACCTTGGATACGCCCAGTGCCCGCTCTGCAAAGAGAGAGGCCCACTGCGCCATAGCCTGTTCCGATGCGCCGCCGCAGATCATCATCAGCAGGGCGATCACGAATATAGGAGAACGCAGGAAGGTGCCGATGCCGTTGCTCTTTTGTTCCTCAGACACCTCTACGATGGGTACCCGCAGGAAGTTGAACAGGTTCACAAAGGGGATCAGTGCCCACACCAGCGGGATCCACTGCCAATTGTCATGCCCTACCAGTGCCAGGATCACGGTGGATACGATCACCACCAGCACCTGCCCCCAGGAATAGAAGGCGTGGAGCAAGCTCATGGCAGAAGCCTTGGCATCTCCCGGCAGTGCGTCTACGATGGGGCTGATGACCACTTCGGTCAGGCCGCCGCCGATGGAATACAGCACTACGGAGATCAAGATACCGGTGAACGGATCCATGATATTGGGCAGGATGGCCAGCAGCACCAGTCCGACTACAGAGAAGCCATGGGCCAGCACGGCGCTTTTTCGGTACCCTAAGATGGGGGTAAGCTTGATCATGGTGGCATCGGTGGCGATCTGTACCACGAACGTCACCAGCACCAGGTTGGCAAGATCCATATAGGACACGCCAAAGTCGTTCTGGAAGATCACAAAGAACAGCGGTGCCAGATTCACGACGATGGCTTGGGTGATATAGCCTAAATAACAGGCGTGCAGAGTAGAGGTATACTTGGATTTTGTCTTTTGCATTTTTTGCATGATTCTCCTTGGAAGCAGTTCTCGTCAGGAGCCTATCATCCGTTGGCATGCGCTACGCTGTGGTAATCCGTCAGGGCGATGCCATCGAAATAGGCCTCTAAGATCTGGCGACAGCTGTAGCCTAAATTCGCCAGGTCATAGGCACCATATTGGCTGATACCGACACCATGTCCCCAGCCTTTGCCTACGAAGATGAAGTTGTTCGTGTTTTCAGCATATGCCACCTTATGCAGGATGGTCTCTGTGGATGTAGCTAAGGTCTCGGTCACGTGTACCTCTTCGGCCTTGGGCTCTTCCTTGCGCACCACCGCTTCTTCACCGGTGAAGGCGCTGGCACATTCGCTGGACAGCACAAAGATATCCGACCGTTCGTAGATCTGTGTACCATCCTCGGTCACCAGCGTCACGGAGAAGTCGATGTCGGACACGTATTCCTCCTCGGCGGTCAGCACGTGGTAGCCGTACAGTGTTGTGTAGCCATAATCCTTATCGTAGTCATAGGTCGGGGTATTGTGGGTGACGGTGGTCTCGACCGGGGCAGTCTCCGCTTTGGTTTCTGCTGTAGTCTCTACCGTTGTAGTAGGTACCTTGGTCACCTCCACCACGTGCTCGGTATATTCCACCTTGCCCTTTCCGACCACGAAGTTGGCACTCTTCACGTTGGGGGTCAGAGATGTGCGGACTGCGTCTGTGCCGGTGATGTAGGTCACGTTGCCTGTGCTGTCGGTGATCTTCAGTTGTTTTACGTATGTGGAGTTTTCAGCCAATTGGACGATCTCCACGCCGGTGACAGAGCCATGGACAGCATGTCCTGCCTGCCGGAGCCGTTCGGCCAGCTCAGTGGGGGAAATTTCCACGATCCAGAAGGCGTTTTCGTGGTTCATGTAATCCTCCCAGGGTGTTTCTTTTGCTTGTAAGTAGGGAATATTCCCGCCCCAGGCATCCTTGGCACTGACGGTGGTCCCGCCTACGCTGGAGGAATAATAGGCATCTACGATCTCGCCGTTGTAGGTCATGACCTTTCCGGCGGTCTCCTTGACAGCGGTCATCACGTTTTGGTTGATCCGGCCTGCGCCTTTGTATACCTGGCAGTGGGCATTGTTGCACATGTCCACCTCGCTGCCGCTATGCCGTTCTGCGTTGGTCATGGTGTAAGAACGCACCACGATGGCAAAGGCTTTCAGGGTCTCCAGCGGCCATGTGTTCGAAATTTCGTAAGGGAGTACGCCCGCCACATAGGCTTCCAGGGGCAGGATGTTGGTCAGCGCCACACCATTTGCAACTCCACCCTGGTACCGACTGAAGGCGAAGATCCCCATGTACACATTGGCCGCGGGAGTCTTGAGCCAACGGTTGCCATTTTGGTCTTTCTGGGCTTGCAGACCCAGCTCCGTTTCGCCGCCGCAGTCGTATTCGAACAGGATCTCGTCGGTCTGAGGATCCAGCACGGTCACAGAGGTTGCGCTGGCACCGGTGGCGTACACGGTCTCGTTCGGGAATAGTTTGCCAACGGTATCTGCCCAGCCTTCTGCTTCGGAACGGGTGGTAAAGGCACCAACACGGATGGTATAGCCGGAGTACACATAGGCGGGGATCACAGGCAGGCCATAGCCGGACAATGTGCTTTTCACCGTGGCAAGCAGGCTGGTGTATGTGCTTTTGTCGTATTTGTCGCAGTCGATCTGCACATGGTATCCGCCGATCACGGCATCGTAGGCACTGGCCGCCATGGAATAGCTCATGTTCCGCTTGGATAGGTTTCCGTCGTTGGCTACGGTCACTTTGGTCTCGGCAAGCTCCCAAATAGGGGTGAAGCTACAGCTGCCGGTGGTCTCGGTGATGCCCAGCACAAAGCCGGCAGTAGAGGTCACCTCAAAGCTCGTCGTCACGCTGTCCCCCATCATCAGTCCCACACGAACAGGAACATCCCCGCTGTCCAGTAGCGAGGATGTATCCAATATGGCAGTTTCCTGTACCGGGTCGGCTGCGTGCACGGTGGCGGCAGAAACCGACAGGGTCATCAGATAAATGGCATAATAGGCAGCACCGGCCACCATCAGGATCGCCAAAAACATGGCAAGGATCCGCATAGCCAGCTTTTTCTTTTCTTCCCGTGTTCGCTTCTTACGGGGCATTTTTTCAGGTTGCTGATTCGACAAGGCTGTATTCTCCCTTCACCATGATGTAGACGGTCTGTGCGGTTGCCATAATGCCACGTCCGTCTCCTCGGGGGATCAGGCACATGTGGTTGATGGTCAGGTTTTCACCGTTGTAGATCTCTTTGCCTTCCGTATAGTCGGAGATGCCCTGGCTGGCATTGGGGGCAATACAGATGGCCGCTCCGGAGCGCAGCAGGATATCGATGGGGCCCTCGGCAAACAGGCAGTCGCCGTACTTCATTTCGATCACTTCGTAGGTGGCAGCAGTGGCAGACACGTTGGTGTCCGGTGTCGGCTCCGTTGTCGGAGGCGTATAGCTCCCGCCGGACAGGGCATCGACCTTGGCTTCCAGGGCAGCGATCTTTTCTTCATAATCTTTTACGATGGCCGGACGGAACACATCGGTTAGGTAGCTCAGGGAAATGATCGGGTCTTCTGAGCTGTCGTAGGACGCCGCCAACACGGTGACGGTCATGGCAGAAAGCAGGGCCAATATGCCGCAGAGCCATTTGCATCCGGTATGTTTTTTCATATGTAAAACCTCTCAAATATGGAAGACGCTGCCGGTGTTGGGGCAGTGGATTTCCGGCACCGCGGCATCCTCCGCATTCACAACCCTTATTATACCGGAAATTCTGCAAAAAAGCAAGAGCGGCAAGCATATATTCACATCGAATTTACACTTACCGCCGTTTTTGCATAGGATTTGGGTCGTATTTGTACGATTTGGATGTTATTCTATCGAAAGCTGCTCGCCCAACACCGACAGGGATATGCCGACAGCCGGCAACTTATTCTTCCGCAGCTTTTGGATGTTCTCGATACCGGTCAGCGCTTCGCCATACCGCACACGGGTGATCTCCACGGGTTCCTTCATTTGGATCAGGTTGATCCCCTGGGAGGTACGGGTGGTCTTCACGGAGATCAGCTCGGACGAGATCAAGATCCCCTTATCGGCGCTGTTCTCCAGCAACAGATCCAGAGGCTTGCCGTCTTCGTAAATGGCCGCCACGATGGGGGAGGCATCGGAGAAGGCACCGGTGAGCTTTTTTCGGTTGTTCTTGGTCTCATAGGCCTGCACCGGGATCTTGACACCCTTGCCGTTGGCGAACAGGAAGATCATGTTGTGGTCTTCCGGATAGCCGGTCAAAGCCTTCATCATAATGGGATGCTCGTCATCGTCCATGCCCAGCTTGGCGGGGATATATTCGCCCAGTGCGGAGGCCTTAGTGGTGTCAAAGTCCTCCACCTTTGCTTTGTACACCTGCGCTTTGTCCGTGAAGAACAACAGCTCGGCGGTGTTGTCCGTATCCTCTGCATTGGCGATCTCGTCCCCATCCTTCAGCTTATGGGCATCTGCCATGCGCAGAGACTGCTGGGTGATCTTCTTGAAGTACCCTTCTCTGGTCAGCACCACGTGGACGGCGTAATTTTCCACCGGTTCTTCCTCCGGCACATCGGGAATATCATCGGCAAAAATGATCTGGGTCTTCCGGGGTTTGCCGTGCTTCTTTTTGATCTGTTGGAGCTGCTTGACGATGTACTCCTTCACCTTTAGGTCGTCTCCGATAAGCGCTTCCAGCTCGGCGATCTCCTGCTGCAATGCTTCGATCTCCTGGATCCGCTCGACGATGTACTCCCGGTTCAGGTGGCGCAGCTTGATCTCGGCGATATATTCGGCCTGGATCGCATCGATGGAGAAGCCTTCCATCAGGCGGGGCACCACATCGGATTCCTTTTCGGTCTCCCGCACGATGCGAATGGCCTTGTCGATGTCCAACAAGATCTTGCCCAGCCCCCGGAGCAGGTGCAGCTTATCCTTTTTCTTCGCCAGATCGTAGCTCAGCTCCCGCCGTACACAGCGCATCCGGAACCGGATCCATTCCAAAAGGATCTGCCGGATCCCCAGCAGTCGGGGCGTTTTATCGATCAGCACGTTGAAATTGCAGGCGAAGGTATCTTCTAATGTAGTCAGCTTGAACAGGCGGTTCATCAGGGCATCCGGATCGGTACCGCGGCGCACATCCAGCGTCAGCTTGAAGCCGGACAGGTCGATCTCGTCTCGCACGTCGGTGATCTCTTTGACCTTGCCCTCCTTGACCAGATCCAGGATCCGCTTTAGGATGATCTCAATAGATGTAGAATAGGGGATCTGTAGGATCTCGATGCAGCTTTTCTGCTTATCGAAGGTGTATCGTGCCCGCATCCGGAAGGAACCGGTACCGGTCTCGTAGATCTTCTTCATTTGGCTACGGTCGTAGATCAGGTTGGCTCCACCGGCAAAATCCGGTGCCACGATCAGATCCAGCAGCTTGTCCACGCTGGTCTCCGGATTTTTCAGCAGCGCAATGGTGCCGTCACAGATCTCGGCCAGGTTGAAAGAACAGATGTTGGATTGCAGACCGACTGCGATACCCATATTGGGAGAGACCAGTACGTTGGGGAAGGTGGTGGGCAGCAGAGACGGTTCTTCCATGGTGTTGTCGTAATTGGGGACCATGTCCACGGCGTTTTTATCGATCCCTGCAAAGATCTCGCTACAAAAGCTATCCAGTTTTACTTCTGTATAACGAGGGGCAGCAAAGGCCATGTCCCGGCTGTACTGCTTCCCGAAGGATCCTTTAGAATCCACAAAAGGATGCAGCAGGGCTTCGTTACCACGGGTCAAGCGCACCATGGTCTCATAGATCGCCATATCGCCGTGGGGATTGAGTCGCATGGTCTGCCCCACCACATTGGCACTTTTGGTACGCTGGCCCGTCAGCAGCCCCATTTTGTACATGGTATACAGCAGCTTTCGGTGGGAGGGCTTGAACCCGTCGATCTCCGGAATGGCCCGGGACACGATCACCGTCATGACGTAGGGCATGTAGTTCTTTTCGATGGTCTCGGTGATGGGCTGGTCCGTGATGACAGCAGGGGTCAGATTTTCCGTTGGTTTTTCGTTTTTCTTCTTCGGCATGATTTCCTCTTCACGATCTCACGATGTTTGTTGTCTCATACAATGTGTTCTATTAGGCTTTTGTCTTTTTTCTTAGGCATTCGCCTACTAAATATGCACGACCTGTCCACCGGCGGCACGGATGATCCGGTTATAGGTCGCAAGGTCTATGCCATCCTCACCGGGCAAGCGGGCGTACAGGGTATCCAAATCTTTTTCGTCGGCCTCTCGCAATAGGGCAAACAAACGGCGGGCATGTTCGGCTTCATCCGCAGCGGCACCCATGAGCAGCACAGTGGCATCCGGGAACTGCTCTGCTTCTTCGTCCACTGCCAGCACGCCGTATTTTCCGTGACCCACCGAACGCACGTATTGCACGAAAGCAGGACTATCCGGCGCATCCACCAGGATCACGTGACATTTTGGGGCGTAGTGCTTGTACTTCATGCCGGGAGATTGGGGTTTATCGCCCGCTTTTCCGGGATCGGTCACGGCTTCGGACACCTCTACCCGGCGGCAGATCGTGGACAGCATTTCTCTGGTGACGGCACCGGGACGCAGGATGGTACAGCTTTCGCCATCGGATCCCAAGGTGATCACGGTGGATTCCACGCCAATGGAGCAGGGGCCGCCGTCCAGGATCAAGGGGATCTTTCCGCATAGGTCATCGTATACGTGGGCGGCTGTGGTGGGAGAAGGTTTGCCGGAGCTGTTGGCGCTGGGCGCAGCGATGGGATGTCCGGACACCTGGATCAGCGCACGGGCATCGGGATGGGCCGGACAGCGGATCGCCACCGTCGCCAGTCCACCGGATACCGCATCGGGGATCACGGGTTTCTTGGGCAGGATGATGGTCAGCGGGCCCGGCATATACCGTTCGGCAAGTGCATAATACATCGGCGTGGTGTGGGCGATCTTCTCCGCTTCCGCCGGTTCTGCCACGTGGACGATCAGGGGATTGTCGGAGGGACGACCCTTGGCTGTATATATTTTGGCGGCAGCTTCCGGGTACAGGGCACTTCCTGCCAGTCCGTACACCGTTTCCGTGGGGATCCCCACCAGTTCGCCATTTTGAATATAGGCGGCTGCCTTTTTCAAAGCTGCATCTCGTCCACTGCCATGCAGTGATAAAATTTCGGTTTCCATGGTCGTTTTCTTTGCCCTCCCCTGCTTTTCGTCTATGTTAGGCAATTGTCTCTCTTCGGTTGATTCCCAGCCACACGCTTTCCGGTGTTTTAGGCAATCGTCTTAATCAGCATCGCTGCCGCTGGAACGAAGGCGTTCTGCCGTCTCGGCAGTGGCCAATGCGTCGATCATGTCGTCCAGTTCCCCGTTGAGGAATGCTTCCATGCTGTGGCTGGTATGGCCAATGCGATGGTCGGTGATCCGGCTCTGGGGATAGTTGTAGGTGCGGATCCGTTCGCTGCGGTCCCCGGTGCCCACCTGACTGCGGCGCTGGCTGGCGATCTTTTCATTTTGCTCCTGACACTTTTTGTCGTACAATTTGGTTTTCAGGAGCTTCATAGCTTTATCTTTGTTTTTGTACTGGCTCCGCTCGTCCTGGCACTCGATAACGATGCCGGACGGCTTGTGGATCAGGCGGATGGCGGATTCGGTCTTGTTGACGTGCTGACCGCCGGCGCCGCTGGATTTGATGGTCTCGATCTCCAGGTCTGCCGGGTTGATCTCGATCTCCACGTCCTCCGCTTCCGGCAGTACGGCGACAGAGGCTGTGGAGGTGTGGATCCGGCCGGCCGTTTCGGTCTCCGGCACACGCTGCACCCGGTGAACGCCGCTTTCGTATTTCAGGCGGGAATATGCGCCTTCGCCGGACACCATGAAGGTGATCTCCCGATAGCCGCCCAGCCCCGTCTCGTTCATGCTGACCACCTCGGTCTTGTACCGGTGTGTGTCCGCATACATGGTGTACATGCGGTAGAGCACGCCCGCAAACAGTGCCGCTTCGTCGCCACCGGCGCAGGCACGGATCTCCACCACCACGTTCTTATCATCGTTGGGATCCTTTGGCAGCAGCAAAATGGTCAGCTCTTCTTCCAGCCGAGCCAGTGCTTCTTTGCCAGACTTATATTCTTCCGCCGCGATCTCCCGCATCTCCGGATCCTCGTCCATGAGTAGGCGAGCTTCCTCGGTGTCGTTATATACTTTTTTGTATTCCCGATACTTCTCGATCGTCGGGCCCAGATTTTTCCGCTCCTTCATGAGTGCGGTATATTTTTCCATATCTGCCATGGTATCCGGGTCGGCCAGAGCAGCTTCGATGGCATCAAAACGCTTTTCTGCGTCCTGTAGTTTTGTCAGCATATCGGTAGATTTCCTGTCGTATTGTAATTTTGGCAGTTGTCTTATTCTATTAGGCGTTTGCCTTCTTTAGCAGATGCATCCGGATCCCACACCATTCGCCGTCGAAATACACCACCTTCAGGTTGCCCTTTTCGTCGTATTGGCAGGTATCTTCCCGGAAGTGGTAGCCACGTCTGATGAACCAGGCTTTGGCTCTTGCGGGATCGTTGGTCAGCAGAGCGGCGTGGGGATACAGTCCCGCTTCTTGGCTGTTCAGCACCTCAAAGGCATTGCCGACCATGGCACCACGGCCATCCGGATTCACGTTGGCAGGCAGGCACAGCAGCTCTCCCAGTGCATTGGCACTCTCAGCCACATCTTCCCTATTTTCTGCCATAATGGCGAAGTGTCCCATTTCCAGCCCTAACATGGTCTGCACGGCTGCGGCAGTCTCGGCACGAACGGCTTCCCAGTTGCCGGTTTCCAGCCACGTGGACTTGACCATAAAGCTGCCGCCACAGGCGATGACGTTGGGCAGAGACAGATATTTTGTCAGGTTGGATTTATCGATGCCGCCGGTGGGCATGAAGCGAACCTGCTGGTACGGTGCGCCCAGGGACGACAGCATAGCAGTGCCGCCAGCTGCTTCAGCCGGGAAAAACTTCACGGTGGTCAGCCCCAGGGTAAGAGCCGTTTCCACTTCGGTAGGGGTGGCACAGCCGGGGTAGATGGGGATATTTTTGTCCTGCGCTGCTTTTACGATGGTGGGGTTCAGGCCGGGCGAGATGATGAACTGGGCACCGGCTTCGATGGCTTTGTCCAGCTGTTCCGTGGTCAGAACGGTACCGGCACCAATGAGCATTTCCGGGCAGTTTTCCCGGATCACACGGATGCTATCGGCAGCAGCTTCGGTGCGAAAGGTGATCTCGGCACAGGGCAGTCCACCGGCGCACAGGGCACGAGCCAGCGGCAGGGCATTCTTTACGTCGTCTAACTTGACCACCGGCACGATGCCCATCTCCCGCAGTTTGGTATCCATTTGCATCTGAACAGTCATAGCTTCACTCCTATCTGCTGCCTACACAGCAAAATCCCCCGGCAGTCTACAATGGGGGAAAAATTCCGCATGGGGAAACACCTCTTTTTGATAAAAGAAGCATTTCCCCAGCGTTTGTTTTTTATAAAAATACCTTGTTTTTACTTAGGCAGTCGTCTACTTTTTTTGATAGACACACGTCTAATACTTCCCTATTACTTGCAGAATGCAGAGAAGGCACGGTGCGCTTCGTACAGGTCGCTCTTGGAGATGATCTCGAAGGGAGCGTGCATGGACAGAACCGGTACACCCAGGTCCACGGTATCGATGTTCATGTTGGCAATGTACATAGCTACGGTGCCGCCGCCGCCCTGGTCTACCTTACCCAGCTCGGAGGTCTGCCAGATCACGCCGTTTTCGTCGAACAGGTTGCGCATTTCGCCAACGAATTCAGCAGATGCATCGCTGGTACCGCTCTTGCCGCCGCCGCCGGTGTACTTCGCCATACCAACGCCGCAGTGTACCAGAGCGGTATTCCGCTTTTCGCTGACACCGGCATATACGGGGTCGTAGCAAGCGGTCACGTCGGCGGACAGGCACTTGGAGTTGGCACGGATCACAGAGGGATTGCCGCCCAGCTCGCAGGCCAGTTCATCGATCAGATCCATAAAGATGTGGCCCTTCATACCGGAAACGCCGTCGGAACCGGTTTCTTCCTTATCGGCCATCACGACCATAACGGTGTGATCGGTCTCCGTATTCTCCAGCAGAGCGGTCAGCTCGGTGTAAGCGCACACTCTGTCGTCGTGGCCGTATGCACCAACGAGCCAGCGGTCCAGACCTACGTCCATGGCGTTGCCGGCAGGTACGATGGTCAGTTCTGCGCTCATGAAATCGGCTTCTACGATGCCGTACTTTTCGTACAGAGCAGCCATAACGTTCAGCTTGATCTTTTCGTCAGCGGGGGTCACAGTGCCGTCTTCTTCGATATAAGGAGAGGAGGCGATGATGGGGGTCAGGCTTTCTCCGTCGAAGGCAGAACCCAGGGCACGGCCGTTCTGGTCTCTGGACAGATGGGGCAGCAGGTCGGTGATGCACAGTACGGGATCGCCGGGCTGGTCACCGATGCGGATCTCCACGGTCTCGCCGTTCTTCTTGGTCACAACGCCGTGCAGAGCCAGGGGAATGGTCACCCACTGATACTTCCGGATCCCGCCATAGTAATGGGTCTTCAGGTAGCTGAAATGTTCGGATTCATACAGGGGGTGCTGCTTCAGGTCCAGGCGGGGGGAGTCGATGTGGGCAGCGCAGATGCGGATACCATTTTCGATGGGCTCGTTCCCGACACGGATGGCGAACAGGCTCTTGCCTCTGTTGTTGTAGTAGATCTTATCGCCGGCTTCCAGCTTATCGCCCAGCTTGTAGGAGCGGAATCCAGCGGCTTCCAGCTTTTCGATGGCGTAGAGCACGGCTTCTCTTTCGGTCTTGGCTACGTCCAGGAAGTGCATATATTCCTTGGCGTATTCCATAGCCTCTGCCAGCTGTTCGTGGGTCTTCACTTCAAATGCGGACTTCTTGGTGTAGAACAGCTCTTCTTTCAGCTGCTGTCCCTTGGTCTTGTCTGCCATGATGATATTTCCTTTCATGTATACATGATATTTTACAAGATTTAGCTGTAGTACAGTTCCTGGTAGACCTCCACGTTCTCGCACACGGTATCCACATACTGCTGTGTGGCCTCGTCCGGGAAGGTGGTCAGGTTGCCCAGGCTATCGGTCAGGCTGCGGTCGGTCATCCAAAGATCCACCGTGTTCTGGCCGGCGTGCAGGATGGCAAAAACGGTATTCCATCGGCTGTACTCTGTGTACAGGTACGAGAGCATATAGGCACCGTAGCGGATGTTGGTCTCCGGATCGTACAGGATGCCGGGCTCCAGATCCTCACGGGTCAGGGTGAGCAGCCAGGAGAAGGTATCCGGGGAGATCTGCATCAGCCCCACTTCGCCGTTCTCGGACAGCTTATTGCTTTCAAAATCGCTCTCCGTTTTGATCACCGCATACAGGATGTATTCGGGCACGCCGTATTCTTCTGCGTATTTGGTAACAAATTCGGCGAACCGAACGGGGTGGTTTTCCAGATCGATCCGGTGCCAAATGGTCTGGTACAAAAAGCCACAGGCCAGCGACAGGCACAGGATCACAAGGATCACCACACTGCGGAATAGGGTACTGCGGAATTTCATGCTTTCCTCCCACGCAGTGCTTCGATCACCCGATCCACCCGGCTATACAGAGTCTCCCGGTCGGCATCGTTTTCGATCACATAATCGGCTCGGGCCACCAGCGACTCCTGGGACATTTGGCTCCGCAGGCGTTTCTCTGCCGCCGGTCGATCGATGCCGTCTCGCTTCATGATCCGGTGGATGCGCACCTCCTCGGGGGCTGTCACGCAGACAACGGCGGCGCAGTGGGCATCGAATCCGCTTTCGTACAGCACCGGTGCGTCGATCAGGACGATGTCGGCTCCCTGGGCGGTGTACATAGCGGCGATCCGCTCCGTTTCGGCTAAGATATACTGGTGGGTGATGCAGTTCAGGTCCGCTAAATTCTGCCGACAGCGTTCCGCTTCTTCGGGGTCACTGCCGTCTGCAAACACCAGCGAACGCATGACCGCTCGATCCAAGGCGTTCTCCGGTGTGACGATGGCAGAGCCAAAACGCGCCACCAATGCTGCCATACACGGAGACAGAACTTCGCCGGGACCGGTCATATCCCGGTACACCCCATCGGTATCCACCGACGGTACGCCTCTGTCCGCAAACATGGCGGCGATATATCCTTTACCGGACCCGCTCCGTCCGCACAATCCCACAAGCATGGCTATTCCTCCCCTACTCCTGTATCCTTTATATTGTACCACAAGCCTGCCGTTTTTGCAAGAGACGAACGTGAATATCTTGTAAAATTCTTTCGAAACCGGAAAAAATCATGCCATAGGCAGGCGTTTTACCAAAATTTGGGCACACAGACCGGTAAATAGTCCCGCAAGGATGCCGGAAAACAGCAGTACCGGGAGATACACCAGAATGGCGGTGGTGCGCATGAGCAGGATGGCGGCTGTGATCTGGCCTACATTATGGAACACGGCACCACAGGGACTGGCCAGCCAAATGTGTTTTTTCGGGATCACATGCTTTAATAGGAGCATCCCACATAGGCAAAACACGGCACCGGCAAAACTATATAAAAACGAAACTGCCGTGCCGCTGAACATACTGCCCAGCACCAGCCGTACCAGCACGATGAGCCACACCTCGCCCGGCTTGCAGGTGTATACGGCGTACACGGTGATGATGTTGGCAAGACCCAGCTTGACACCGGGGATGGGGACTAAATTGGGGATGCGCAGCTCGATGATGAAAATGATCAGGGCGACTGCGGCAAGGAGGGACAGCTTTGTCAGGCGTTTGGTGTTCATGATGCCGCCTCCTGGAACCGGATCAGCAGCTTATGGGGCAGACACACCAGCGGTTCCGCTTCGCTATGCAGGATCCCCATCTGCACGCAGGTACCGTCCGGGCAGTCGGCAGCTTGGATGCGGAGGGTGCCGTTTTCGATGCAGATCACGTTTTCGCCGCCTGCCGGAGACTGGATCGTGAAGGTGCGGTCGGCAGCGTGGGACAGGTCGATGGTCTCCAGCACTTCCCCATCCTGCACGATGGCTACCAGCTGTCCCGGTTTTCTTTGGTAAAGCACTGCCATGCCGATAATGCTGGCTATGAGTACCAGCACCAGGATCGTGGCGACCAGGCAGATCCCTTTATTCTGCTTCTGCATACAACACCTCCACAGGCATGGCACTCACGTTTGTGTACTGCCCTGCCAACCCTTCTGTGATATAGATCTGTCCATCCTCGGTGACGTACACCATATCGAAATCCCCGCAGCTTTGCCAGATCTCCTTTGCCCGATCGGAACCACTGACGTACAGTGCCGTGGACAGGCCGTCACAGCGCAGACCGCAGTCGTCCCTTGTGCTGTCGCCTACAATGGTCATGGACACGATGCCGTTGTCGGCTGGATAGCCCGTTTGGCTGTCGAGGATGTGACAATAGCGCACGCCGTCTTCGCCTATGAAATACCGCTCATAGTTGCCGGATGTGATGACCACCGCATCGGTGACCGCCAGCACCATCATATTGTTCTCCGGCGCAAAGGGATCGGCAATGGCTACCTTCCAGGGCGTGCCATCCGTTTTGGCTCCGATGGTATGGACGTTGCCGCCTAAGTTCAGCAGTGCCGAGGTCACGCCACCCTCCCGCAGCAGCTTTGCCACCACATCTCCGGTGTAACCTTTGGCAAGGGAGCCTAAGTCGATCTGCATATCGGTGGGCAGGGTCACGGTATCGTCGGTCAGCTGGATCTTGGTGTAATCCACGTGAGGCAGCAGATCGGCAATGGTGTCTGGCGATGGGATCTGGTTCTGGCCGGTGGTGAAGCCCCAGGCAGCTACCAAAGGATAGATGGATACGTCCAGGGCTCCGTTTGTCAGGTTGCCTAGCGTGATGGCTGTTTCCAGGATCGCCGTGGTGTCCGCTGTGACGGTGACACTTTGTCCACCGGCTCGGTTCAGTTTGCCAATATCGCTGTCCGGCTCGGTCACGGATAGGCTGTGCTCTAAGGTCCGGATCCTGATCTTGGCTTCTGCTAATAATGCGTCTGCGCCGGGGCCATAGGCTTTCATGGTCATGAAGGTGTCCATGGCGAACAGATCCGCTTCCGCTTGGATGGGGGCAGTGGGTACTGTGTCAGGGACTTGGGATGTGCAGCCGGTCAACAGCAGAAGCAGACTGCACAGTGCCCCGATACGCTTGCCCTTAGCCGACATTTTTGGCTTCCTGCAAGGCTTTTTCCACCGCCTGCATGATCCCCTTGGAACTGTAGGTAGCACCGGACACGGCATCCACGGTGGTGGACTGGGTCGTCAGGATGGCATTGATAACGGGAGCTTCGGCCTGCTCAAAATACCACAGGTCCTCTTCGGCACTCTTGGCATCGATGGATACGATGGTGTCGTCGGCGATGGTGATCGTTACGGTGATGTCACCGTCATACCCATAGGCAGAGGCGGTGTAGGTACCGTCCTTGTACAGGCTTTGGGGAGTCGTTTCTTCGGTCGGTGTGGCTGCATCGGTATCTGTAGTGGTTTCGGGTTCCGGGATCGTTGCGGTCGTTTCTGGGGGCTCCGGCTGCGTATCCACAGACATTGCCGGTTCTGCGGCTTTGGGAGACTGGATGAGCAGCAGGACTACCAGCATCCCCGCTACCACGATGGCACCGCTGATCCGACTGGCCAGCTTGGCATCTACCGTATGCTTTTTGCAAACGGCCTTGCGGATCCGGAACACGGCGTAGGCGATAAACACTATGCTATAGACGCACACGCTGATCTGGTAGGACAGACGACCGTTTCTCGCCATGGGCAAAAACAGCACCATGATGTGGGTGTACAGCAATGCATAGAACAGATATGCCGTCCGCTGGAGCTGCTTCCACTTTTTGGCAGCCAGCTTTTTGCGGACCTTTGGGAAGGACAAGATCGTCAAGGGGATCATGATCACCAGCATGACAAGCGAGAGAATACCGGCGGCAAGCTGGGTGGGCTTCATAGAACCGGCATCGGTGAACATACGGACAAAGTAGGTCTTACCATAGCCCAGGTTATGACCCAGCGTCAGGATGGCGGCTAAGATGGACAGTTCCCCACGGATGGGCATGAAGGCCTTCATCAAGGCAGAACCGTTGGACATGGCACCGATCCACATGACGATGCACCAGATGGCCGTTGCCAATGCGCCGCGACTGAACAGGCCGATCACGTAGTTTTGCAGGAAGGACGGTGCGCCACGAAAGTCAAACACAGTCACAACGACAGACAGGGCGGCAGCCAGGATGTAGAACAGGTTGGCATGCTTTTTCAGTACGTTGCGGCCGGTGTATGCCAGCAGTACCGCCAGCACAAGGGCGAGAAGGAATAGCATATGTTTCTCCTATTTTGTAAGATTCCCCATACACAGAGGCCGCAGCCACCTGAAACCGAAATAGCGGCTTTGGGATGACTGCGGCAGCCTATGGAGGGTATGGATCCGGTCAGACCGGGGGATTACTGCTTCTTCTTGCGCAGGACCAGACCAGCACCTGCACCACCCAGCAGCAGTACGGCAGCGGCGGCAGCCAGGGCTGTGTTACCCGTCTGGGGAGCAGTGGTCACAACATCTTCGCTGGTTGCGGTGGTCTCAGCGGCAGGCATGGTTTCTACCACTTCATCCACAGCTACGGTAGCGGTGCCGTTCTGTACGGATACGGTAAAGGTCAAGGTGTTGTTGTAGCCGGTGGCTGCAACGGTCAGGGTGTAGTCCCCGTCAGCGGCAAACACCAGGTCTTCGCCCTTGGCGGCAGCGGCATCGATAACACCGTCTTCGCCAATGATCTTCACGCCACGCTTACCGGAGGCGGCATATTCGTTCTCCCCAACGGTGACCTTGGAGATCTTGGACAGGAAGTTGGCGTATTCAGCATCGGTGGCACCGTCGGCCTTTGCCAGACCGTTGCCGGCTGCGGTAGCGGGCATACCATCGGTTGTCAAGGTGAAGGAGGTCTTTACATCGGCGTACTTGCCGTTTGCATCGGAAACAACCAGGGTGTAGCTGCCGGGCATGGCGTTTTCATAAGCTACTGTGGTGTCGGTCACGGTGCCGGTCAGACCGTCTACGGTGTAGGTCTTGCTGTAGTCTTCCGGGAAGCCGGTCATGGATACAGCGGTCTGCCCTGCGGCGATATCGGCATCTGCAACCGTCAAGGTGTTCTCAAACTTTACAGGCACGTACAGGCTGGTGGCCAGTGTGTGGTAGCCGGAGTCGGTAATGTAGGTGATCTGGTCGATGGTCTGGCCAACCATGGCTACGTAGTCATCGTATACCAGCGCATTGCCGTGTCTTTCGGTGGTCACAAAGCCGGAGGACCATGCGATCTCGTCCCGCCAGATGTTTTCCAGATGACGCATGCCATAGCCGTTACCGTCTGCGGTGTGCAGCACGATCCCGTAGATCCGGCCTACATCGGAGGTACCGTTGGCGTTGTTTACAGCGGCATCGATGCAGTAGTCACCGTATACGGTGTCTACGGTGATGGTGGCGTTCACACCTTCGATGGCGGCGGTAGCACCCTGTACAGCGGAAAAGGCAGCTACGCCATCGGTCACGGTCACTTCCTTATAGGCAGCCGGTGCTTCGTCCAGCTTGGTGAAGCTATAGTTGTTGTCGCCCAAGGCATCCAGGTCCGCCTGAGAAATGGCTACGGGATATACAACACCCAGAATGGTACCGCTGCCGTCTGCATTTTCTGCGTTGTAGGTACCGGCGGTCAGGTTTTCGTTCTTCCACTTGGAGGTGGTGGCAGAGGATACGGCATCTACAGCAGAAGCGACACCTTCGGCTGCATAGAATGCATCGTAGGGGATCTGCATGGTGCCATATACCGTCTCGCCTTCTGCACCGGCACTGAGGGAGGCTGCGCTGGTCAAAAGGGCGGCGCAAAGCAGGATCTGCATGGTTTTCTTGAGGTTCATAAAAGTTCTCCTTTTTTGTATTTTTGGTTCTATTATACAGTTAGCATTTGCTAACCTAATAGGCATACGAAACGCTGCCACAGGATCCTTCGACAGCGCTGTTTTGGTTAGTCTTTGCTAACCGAGAAAAAGTATACCACAAATGCCGATAAATGTCAAGATGCATTTCGCAGTTTTTTTGGATTTGGCGCAGCAACATATGGCGCTTTCCATTCGGGCGTTTCGATTTGTTCATCCTGTACATGCGTCCCGGCATAAAAAAGGGAGTCCCCCTGATATGCAAACATATCATAGGAGGATCCCTTTGCGTTTTATCGACCCATATCGCTGTGATCGGTGTCGTATTCCTTTTCCTTATGCCGTTCCTTATCCTTGGCAGCTTCGGCGGCACGTTCGGCTTCCCGCTGCTTCTCTTCTTCGGCTAGACGACGGGCATGGGCTTCGTTTTCTTCCCGGCTCTTCCGGCGCTTTTCTGCCACCATTTCTTCCAGCTCTTCCAGCGTGATGCCGGGTTCGCTCATGGCACGGACGAACTGCGCTTCTTCCATGATCTCGTTCTTCATCAGATATGCGGCGATGAAGTGGAGGCGGTCGATGTTTTCCCGCAGGATCTGCTCGGCCTGGGCATACGCTTCGGAAACGATGCGCTTCACTTCGCTGTCGATCAGGGATGCCGTCTCCTCGGAATAGTTCCGGGTATTGTTGAAGTCACGACCTAAGAACACCTCGTCACTGGAGGATTCGCTGCCGTACAGGATGGGACCTAACTTTTCGGACATACCGTATTTGGTGACCATCTGCCGGGCGATGCTGGTGGCTCTCTGAATGTCGTTGGATGCCCCGGTGGAGATGTCACCCAAAATGATCTGTTCGGCTACACGGCCGCCCAGCAGGGTGACGATCTCGTTTTCCATGGCAGAGCGGGACATATAGGACTTATCTTCCTTCGGGAAGGACAGGGTGTATCCCCCTGCTCTGCCGCTGGGAATGATGGAGATCTGGTGTACCGGCTCATCCTTCTGGCGCACCCAGGTGGTGACGGCGTGACCGGCTTCGTGGTAGGCTGTCAGCTTCCGCTCGGCCTCGGAGATCACACGGGACTTCTTAGCCGGGCCTACGATGACCTTGATCATGGCTTCTTCCAGGTCGTTCATACCGATCAGGTGCTTGCCCTTTCTGGCAGCCAACAGTGCGGCTTCGTTGAGCAGGTTGGCAAGCTCGGCACCGGTGAAGCCTACGGTGGTCTTGGCGATGACACCCAGATCTACATCGGCTTCGAAGGGCTTATTCTTGGCATGTACCTTCAGGATGTCTTCTCTGCCCTTTACATCCGGGGCATTCATGGTGATCTGGCGGTCAAAACGACCGGGACGCAGCAGTGCCGGGTCCAGAATGTCCGGACGGTTGGTGGCAGCCATGACGATCACGCCTTCGCTGGAACCAAAGCCATCCATTTCCACCAGGATCTGGTTCAGGGTCTGTTCTCTTTCGTCGTGACCACCACCCAGGCCTGCACCTCTGTGACGACCAACAGCGTCGATCTCGTCGATGAAGATGATGGCAGCCGGGTTCTTCTTAGCGGTATCAAACAGGTCACGGACACGGGAGGCACCTACGCCCACGTACATTTCCACGAAATCCGAACCGGAGATGGAGTAGAACGGTACGCCTGCTTCTCCGGCAACGGCTTTGGCGATCAAGGTCTTACCGGTACCGGGAGGGCCTACCAGCAGTACACCGTGGGGGATCTTGGCACCCAGCTTGGTGAAATACTCCGGATTGCGCAGGAACTCGACGATCTCTTCCAGCTCTGCTTTTTCTTCGTCTGCACCGGCTACGTCCTTGAAGTAGACCTTGGCTTTGTCCGCTGTCACCAGCTTTGCCTTAGCCCGACCTACAGAGCCCATCTTGGAGCCCTTGCCGCCGGTGGCCTGGTTGACCACGAACATCCACATGGCGATCATCAGGATGATGACGATGGCGTAGGGCACCAGAGACACCCACCAGGGGATCTCATACGGCGGCGGATAATCGTAGTCTTCGATTATGCCAGCTTCATGCTGCTGCTGGATCAAGTCTCCTAGTTCATCTAAGAAGAGATCCAGATCCCGCAGCTGGTAGGAAAGGGCTGTTTCCGCAGCGACACCTTCCGTTGTCTTGGTCCTGACGATCATGGTCAGGGTATTGTCCTCATCCACCTGGAACTGACGTACCTGTTCGTTCTGGAACAGATCCACGACCTGCGAAAAGATGAGCTTTTCCTCCGGGATGTTGTCCCAGAGAGAGGCGGTGGCTACGATCAGGATCCCGATGAGCACAATATAAAATATGGCGATCTTTAAGCTGTTCTTCATTCCAACTCCCCAATGTTTGTATGTATTTGCACCCCTGCTACTTCACAGAGGCAGGAATCGATCATAATAGGCCCATGGCACTATGACCACGGCATCTGCGCCGAGATCACTTTTTTTCGTAGATCTCCGGCTTCAGGACACCCACGTAAGGCAACGCCCGATACTGCTCGGCGTAGTCCAGGCCGTAGCCTACCACGAATTCATCGGGGATCTCCATGCCGCGGTAATCCGGTGTGAAGTCCACTTCCCGGCGAGAGGGCTTATCCAGCATGGTGCAGGTACGGACAGAGTGCGCGCCGCCCAGCTCCAGATATTCCTTCAGGTAGGACAGGGTGCGTCCGCTGTCGATGATGTCTTCCACGATGATGATGTCGGTCTCTGCTAAGTTATTTCTATGTATGTCGAGAAGGATCTTGATCCGGCCCGTTGTGGAAGTACTGGCCCCGTAGGAGGACACCTTCATAAAGTCGATCTCCACCGGGATGGTCATTTTTTTCATCAGCTCACCCATGAAAACCACGCTGCCCTTCAGAATGCCCAGCAGCAGCAGCTTCTTGCCGCTTCCTCTGTAGTCGTGGTCGATCTCATCGGCGATCTTTTCTGTCAGGGCTTCGATCTCCTCTGCCGAGACCAGCACCCTTTCTATATCCTTGTCCAGGTCTGTCTTCCGTACCATGGTTGCCTCCATATTCTGTCATTTGAATTTCTATACTATTTTTACGGCTTTGTATATACTTCGATCCACAGGACATCGTCCGTGGTGTCTGTGAAACGCACCTTGTCGCATTCCTGCCAGCCCTCGACCCACAGGATCTCCTCTGCATCGGAAAGGATCGGCATGGTATCCCGGTCCTCCGGTGGCGTATGGTATGCGTTTTGCAGCTTGCGCACCTTGCGGGACATACCGCCATAGCGGATAGTATCCCCCGGTCTGCGGGTGCGTAAACAGAGTACGCCCTTTATTGTAGCAAAATTGATGGGACGTTGTATTGATAAATTGTAAATATTTTCTAAGTTTTCGGGACGTGTCGGTAAATTTTTCCGGGAAAGGACGATTTTTTGCGTTTTCCAGGGTAAAATGATCGTTTCCTCCGGTGCAATGGCCGGGATCTCGATGAGGGACAGCGGCTCGATGGGATGTGGTTCTTCTTTTGTAAAAGTGATGCAGTCCCCTTTTACTACAGCCCGGATCTTACCAGGGAGAGACAGGTGTCGCTCTTCCCTGTCCGGTGCCATGGCCATCGCCAGCAGGGTGTCGGTCTGCTCCTTGGTCATGAAGCTACCGTGCTTTTCGTATGCCAGACGCAGGACACGGGTGGACAATGCCGGGTGCAGCTGACAGAGGGCATACCGGTCTATGCAGTCGGTCTTCGGTAGGGTGCAATCCCGCAAGGCGGCTTCGGCTTCTTTTTGCAGGTAGTCCTGATCCTGCGATAAGAGCGTAGCCATGGCGCAGGCTGCCGTTTCCGGATGGGGGGTCAGACGGCGTAGGCGGGGGATGATCTCGTGGCGCAGGTAGTTGCGGCTGTAGGCGGTGTCTGTATTGGTACTATCTTCCACGTAGGCATAGCCTTCCGCTGCACATATGGAACGGATCTGGGCACCGGAAAAGGACAGCAGCGGCCGCAGGTACCGACCGTCTCGGATGGGGGATATGCCGCACATGCCGTTCAGTCCGCTTCCCCGCAGCAGGTGGAACAGGATGGTCTCCAGCTGGTCGTCGCCATTATGGGCCGTTGCGATAGGCAGAGATGGGTTGCCAAGGGTCGTGCAGGTCGCATCCAAACAGGCATACCGTTCCAGCCGGGCGCATTCCTCTATGCCCATGGATCGCTCTTTCGCCAGTGCCGGGATATTGCGGTGGTAGGTGTACAAGGGGATCCCCAGGGCGTCGGCGGTTTTTTGGCAGTGGGCGGCATCCCGGTCGGCTTCTGCTCCACGGATCCCGTGGTGGATGTGGGCGGCGTACAGAGACAGGTGGTTCTCCCCACAGTAGGTATGCAGATAGTGCAGCAGCAAGGTGGAATCGGCACCCCCGGAATAGGCCACCAGCACGCCGCCTGCCTGTTTTAGCAGTGCCGCCATGCCGCCGGACTGCAGTTCTTTGACAAATTTCGAATACATACTATGCCGCCCTCCCTTCCGGCTGTTGTGATCACAAGACAGTATACCACATTTTCGGCCGGAAAGCAAGCGGCAAGATCTGGTTTTTCGGGAAACTTCGGTTTTTCTTTTCCAAGGGTCGTCATGCACCGTTCCCGCCGATACCTATTTTTCTCCTGTTTCTACCGAAAAAGTGGGGAATTTGTAAACTCTCATTGACCAAAAAGAGAAAATTTCTGCAAAGGTCTTGTTTTTGCCGCAAGTTTGCTTATAATATATAGTATGTGCCTATACTGCACCCATATCACCCCAGCTGAGGTAAACATGAAATCAAACTTTTACGCACGCCTATCCCATCTGTGCCACCGCAACGATACAGAACCCTTTGACCCGGACAAGGAGCTGACTCTGGATCTGGAGGAAAGTGAAAACTATCTAAACGGGGAATTCCTCAATTCTCTGGAGCAGCTCACCGAGGCGGATGTGCCCTTGTCGGCTGCTGCTGTCAAAAAGAAAAAGACCCCGGCAGAGCTCTTTCGACTGTTCCTGTTCTACGGCTCCTCTGTGGCCTTTGTGATCAGCTGTATTATGCTGGTGCAGAATCTGACGGCACGGCAAAAGGGCGAGGAGATCTACAGCCAGCTTGCCAGTGAGTTTTTGCTCAGCGACATCGAGGTGAACACCACAGGCAGCGAAGGCGATGCTACACGGCTGGACAAGGATCGGGAGATCACGTCCCTCTCCAGTGTCACGGACAATATCGCACGGCTGGAGGCGGGTGAGCCGGTGTTGGTGGTTGAGGATAAAAATGCGGCTACGGAAGAACTGCGGCGGATCCGGGCACAGTTGCAGGTATTGGCGGCAAAAAACGATGATACCTATGGCTGGATCGTGGTGGATGGCACCAACATCAACTACCCCATCGTGCAGGGGGACGACAACGACTACTACCTGGATCATGCCTTTACCGGGGATTATCTGCCCATCGGCTCTGTGTATGCGGACTACAGATGCAATACTTCTATCAATAAAAATTACAACACGGTGTTCTATGCCCACAACATCACCTCCGGTGCTATGTTTCACGATGTGACGGAGTTTTTCAAGGACGATGTGTTTGAAAATACCCAGATCGTGATCTACACCTTCGATGGGAAATTTGTGTACGAGCCCTTCGCCATTTACGAGAGCCGCTACGACAACAACTACTTTAAGACCGGCTTCACCTCCTTCGAGGATTTTAAGGCCTTCACAGACAAGATCAAAGAGGATGCCACCAAGGTCAAGGATGTGGAGTTTACCACCTCAGACCGGATCATCACCCTGTCCACCTGTACCAATGGGGCCTCTACCCAGCGATATGCCCTGCACGCACGGCTGGTGGAATATATCGTGAGCGACTGATCGAATATATAGACATTGGATCCATTCCAGAAACGAGAGTACGACGATGCATACATTACAAATACTGCGCTGTCCCCTGTGCCATACGACCTTTGTACGGGACGGCAACACACTGCGGTGCGAAATGGGACACTGCTTCGATCTGGCAAAGGAAGGATATGTGAATCTTTTGCCGCCGGGGAAAGGCAAGAATGCCCGCACGGGAGACGAAAAGGATATGCTGCGAGCCAGACGGGAATTTTTGGCGGAGGGATACTATGCCCCTATCGCCGATGGGATCGCAGCACTGCTTGGTCAGGTACTGCCCACCGGAGATGTGGTGCTCTGTGACAGCGGCTGTGGGGAAGGCTGGCATACGCTGCACTACACCAGGGGACTATTTGAACTGGGGGAACGCAGGGTGCTGACGCTAGGCTTTGATGCGTCCAAATACGGTGCGGCCTGCGGGATGAAGAACGCTCGCCGGGATGGGTTCTCCACGGTGTTGGACGAAGAGCGGGATATGTCGGTCTGCTTCTGTCCGGGGAATCTGTTTTCGCTGCCGGTGGCGGATCGGTCTGTGTCGGCGGTGATCAGTATGTTTGCGCCGGTGGCAGTGGAAGAAAATCTGCGGGTACTGCGGAACGATGGCTTTTTGGTGACGGCTTCCTCCGGTAGAGAGCATCTGCGGGAAATGCGGGAGCTGTTGTATACGGATGTGCAATATGTGGACAAGGAACCGGTGTATCCGGGCTTTACGTTGGTGGATACGCAGTCGGTACGCTATACGGTGACACTGCCGGACAAAGACACGCTCGGGAACCTCTTTATGATGACACCGTTTTATTATAAGACCACAGCGGAAGGCAAAGCACGGCTGGGTATGCAGGATACGCTCGCCGTGACCGTGGATGTGCTGCTGCGGGTATATCGGAAGGGAGAGCGGGCATGAAGCTTTCTGTGATCATTCCCATGTATAACGAATCGGCCATTGTGACGGACACGGCGGGCACTCTATGCCAATATCTGGAAGGCTGGGGCGAAAAGACCGGGAACACCTATGAGGTGCTGTTCTCCAACGATGGCTCCCACGACGACTGCGGGGACAAGGTGCGTGCTTTTGCAACAGAAACTACACTGGGACATGGTGCTGTACAGGTGGTGGAAGCGGACAAAAACTATGGCAAGGGCCACGCTGTCGGGCTGGCAATGGCGGTGGCTACGGGAGATTTTGTGCTGTACACCGACTGTGACCTGGCCTATGGGGTCGAGGTGATCGGAGAGGCGGCTGCACGCTGGGAGAAGAGCGGGTGTGATGTGCTGATCGGTTCTCGGAATCTGTCGGCGGATGGCTATGCCGGATACACGCCGCTGCGGAAGCTGGCTTCTAAGGTATACATCAAGGTGCTGTGCATTGCGGCGGGGTTCCGACTGTCCGATTCCCAATGCGGCTTCAAGGGATTCACACGTTCCATGGGGCAGGCTGTGTTCGCCGAAAACCAAACCTGGGGCTGGGCGTTTGACATTGAGATCCTGCTGCGGGCACTGCAAAAGGGTGCTGTGGTGGAGGAGATGGCGGTGAAGATCATCAACCATCGAGAATCTAAGATCCATTTGGTGCGGGACAGTCTGCGGATGCTGCGGGATATTATGAAGATCCGCAAGCGGGTCGCCAAGCGGGTCGCCAAGCGGGTCGCTGGGAAATAACTTTGATACAAAAAATGAGCCTTGGCAAGCAAAACTGCTTAGGCTCATTTTTGTTTAGCGATAGAAGGCGTGACTGCCAATGGTCAGGGCGTAGGGGCGGTTGGTCATGATCCAGGTGCTGGTGGCAATGGCGGGGTTTAGGAAATATAATAGTCCATCGCCGGTTCTGGCACCGTCCAGCACCAATTTGGCGGCTATGATGGATTCTTCCCCCGGCTCCGCTTCGATGGCACCGTTGACGGTGGGGGTGAACTGTACGCCGTGGGTCCGGTCGAAGATCACGGAATAGATGGTATCCGGGAATTCATCGCTTTCCACCCGGTTTAAGATCACTTCCCCTACGGCGACCTTGCCGGTCAATGGCTCCCCTTGTGCTTCTGCGTGGATGATCTTGGCAAGCCAATACACGGCATCGGCATCGTAGAACTGTTCGCCCGGCTCGATGGCACCACGGATCCGCTGCAATGCTGCCGCCTGCCCTGTCCAGGTATGGGTAAAGCCAAAGGCACGGGCGATGGCTGTCAGCGGTACCAGCATCGTGCCATTCTCGATGTATGTGCCGCCGGGACACCACAGGTAGCGTCCGTTGGCAAGTAGATAGCTTTTGCCATGCCAGGCGGTCAGCGTTAGGCCATCGGTTTGAACGGTGGCACTGCGGTCTGTCGGTTGCCACTGCACTATGGCGTTGTCCATGTAGGTGGCAAACTCCCGCAGCGATACATATGCCTGACCGTTTTGCACCTGCACCATGCCGGGATAGGCCCAGCCGTCTGCATAGACCTGGATCTGGTTCGCAGCGGCAGTGGGGATGAGCATGGTCAGGGCAAAGATCCCGGCTATAAAGAGCCGTAGGATGGGGGTATGTTTTCGCATCGTATTTTCTCCTTTTCTGGTTTTCTCGTACCATTGTCTGTGTCCCGCTTCCTGTTTCGTCAGATCTTGGGGACGGCTTTATTATACCACAGGTTTCCCCTAATTTGAAGCGGTAATATTCTCCATGGAAAATCACCCGGTATTTCCCAGCTTTTTCAGTGAAAAAACAAGTTGGTGCAGAAAAATCGCTGTTTTTTTACAATAAGGAATTGATTTCGGCGGCAAAAAAGGGTATACTATAGGAAATACGATCTCTGCGCGCAAAACGGTACTGCTTGCAGAGGGAATACAATTTTGGAGTACTGCATGAAAAAACAACTTTGTGCTACACTACTGCTCCTGTCGCTGGTAGCGGGTTCCTCTACCGGCTGTGGGCTGATGGTGGTCAACGATCTATCTGGTGAAAATATATTGCTGCACAACAAAAATCTGGTTTCCGGGGAGACAACGGAGACGTGGGAGACGGAGACGGTCACACCCTTTACGCCATACGTGAACCAGGACAGAGATGCGCAGATCGAGCGGTATCTGTCGGCGCTGCCGGAGATGACCTTCGATGGCGCTACAGTGTTCATCACCTCCCCCAGCTTCTCATACTTAGAGCCGGACACGCTGGATACGCCGGTCTCGCAGCTGGCCTATGAGCGGAATCGGATGCTGGAGGAACGGTATGAGATCTCCTTGGCTACGTCTACACGGGATGCTTCTCTCATGCTGGAGGAGCTGCAAAATGCGGTGGCAGCAGGGTCGTACTATTCGGATCTGCTGATGATCCCGCTGTATATGATGGGACAATTCAAAAATGGGGCGGTGCTGGAAAACCTGCGTTCTCTGCCCTATCTGGATCTGGACAAGCCCTATTTCTATGGCAGCTCGGTGGATGCGCTTTCCGCCGGGTACACCACCTGGGGCGTGGCAGGCTATGCGTCTGTTTCTCCCTCGGATCTGACTGCCGTGTTCATGAACAAGGATGTGATCGGCAATGCCATGCTGGATCTGCCGTATGATCTGGTGAACGATGGCACCTGGACCTGGGATGCGTTCTATACCTATGTACAGGCTGTGCAAACTATGAATACACATGGCGGTTCGTTTTACACGGTGACCTCGCAGAATCCGGCCTCCCGACTGGCGGATCTTGTATTTGTCTCCTGTGGGCAGAAATATGTGCTGTCCGGAGAAAAGCTGATCCCGGCTATCTCCTATACGGTGGAATCCGCTGCACCTGCCATCGACTATGCCAGCCGGATCTTTGCAGACGACAAGGCCATCACGGATCCTTCTGCCGGGGCCATCGGCTGCTTCAGTCGGGGAGAATCGCTGTTCCTCATCGATTATGCCTATGTGACCACCTGGCTCACCAATGCGACCGTGGACTGGGGGATCCTGCCGCTGCCGAAGATGTCCGAAGCCGACAAGCACCAGACGTTGGCTGCCAACACGACCCTGGTGTTCGGGGTACCGGCGGGGACGGTCAACACGGAGCTGTCCTCGGTGCTGCTGTCTGCCATCCATGCCTCTTCCTGGGAGGTGCTGAACGATGCCTATGTGGAACACAGCATGATCTATACCCTGCGGGACAACGATTCTGTGAATATGCTGGATCTGCTGCTGGACACCGTCACCTTTGACTTTGCGCCCGCCTTTGGTACGGCCTATCCCAATATGGCGGCTGGGACCTATCAGCTCATTCGGGAGACGGCGGCATCCGGCACCATCTCAGCAGACTTTGAAAGCAAGACCAGCAAAGCCAATATGATCCTTGCCGAATACTTCCCTATGGAGATCGCCAATGAATAAGATCCTTTCTCTCACCGGTCCTACAGCCTCCGGCAAAACGGCACTGTCCATCGCACTGGCCCATGCACTGGATGGGGAGATCATCTCCTGTGATTCCATGCAGATCTATGCGGGGCTGACAGTCGGCACAGCAGCACCCACACCGGCAGAAATGGATGGCATTCCCCACCATGGGATCGGGATCTGTCCCTACACGGCGGCGTTTTCCGTGGCAGACTGGGTATCGCTGGCAGACGGTTGGATCGACGACATCACAAGCCGGGGGAAGATGCCCATTCTTTGCGGGGGCACGGGGCTATACCTCGATTCTCTTGTACACCTTAGTTCCTTTACGGAGAACGACCGAGATGATGCGCTGCGGGAGGAATTGGCTGCCTATGCGGCCTCCCAGGGGAACGAAGCACTGCACCGGATGCTTTGTGAGATCGATCCGGAGGCGGCAGCGGCTATCCACTGCAACAATGTGAAGCGGGTGATCCGTGCCATTGAGGTCTACCGCACCACGGGCAAGACCAAAACGGAGACCGATCGGCTGCAAAAACAGGCTGGGTGTCGCTACGATGAATTTCGAGTGATCTTAGATTTTGCCGATCGGCAGGTGTTATACGACCGGATCGACCGGCGGGTGGACATCATGCTTTCCGAAGGGATCTTAGAGGAAGCGAAGATGCTGTGGGACTATGCGCAGTCCCATCCCGATGCGGCACTGGGCACGGCTTGGCAGGCCATTGGATACAAGGAATTCTTCCCCTATTTTGCGGGAGAATGTTCGCTCACCGAAGCGGCTGACATGGTACGGCAGTCCAGTCGGCAATATGCGAAGCGGCAGCTCACCTGGTTCCGCCATGCGACAGGCTATCGTTTGGTGCCGGACAGACCCGACGGGACACTGCGGGACACGGACGATCTGGTAGCAGAGGTGCTGGCACAGCTCCAAAATTGGATATAAAAATAAGAGGTATACGAGTACCACACGGGTGCTTGTATGCCTCTTTTGCGTTGCTTAATTGTATAATTGCGTATTTTTTACTTGCCGAGCAGTCTGCCGTACAGCAGCGAGAACACTCTGTCTCTGTGCATGCCGTCTACGTGTTCGTAGGTGCCTTCGTACTGGCCGGGGTGGTAGCCGTAGTGTTCGTCGGTATAGAACCGGGGCTGATCGGAGCACCAGTAGCAGCCGGGATCCACGATGCAGCAAATGGTGGAGATGTCCCAGATCACGCGGCTCCAGGAAATGGGGTGATCGGCCGGTTCGCAGTTCTTGATGTTATCGCAGAGATAATCACCCAAAGGGCTGGTACCACGGAGCTGGTATTCGATCTCCGGCAGGGTCATGATCAAGGTGGATGCTACGCCCTGGCACGGCACGGTCAGCAGGGGTACCTTGGAGGCATACAGGGCATTGGTGGCGTTTCTGTCCCCTTGCAGGTTGAATTCACCGCCGCCTTCGTACCAACGGGCATTGCCGCCCAGCCAGATCACGGCGATCCTTTCGGTCAGCTCCGGATGAGCCACGATGGCAGAGGACACATTGGTCAGGGCACCGATGGCTACCACATAGGTAGTCTCTTCAGAGGACATGGCGATCTCATAGATCTTGTCGGCAGCTTCACTCTGGACGGGCGTTTGGATGTCCGGCATCCGTTCGGTGGAGCCACGGTAATAGGGGACGGGAGAAACGCCGTGGGACTTTTGCACCAGCTCCATCACGATGCCGATCTCCCGATAGCTTCTTTCCATGCCATCGGCGTAGGAGTCGCTGTTGCCGTTGTGGAAGGGGGCCGCCGTGACAGCCAGCAGCTCGATCTCCTTGGGGGACAGCATTGCCAATGCCAGCGCAAACTGGTCGTCGATCTCGTTGTAGGTATCGGTATCCAAAATGACTCTCTTCCGCTTGCCGTTGCGGAGTTCTTCTGTGATATGCATACTGTATTCCTTTCTTGGCCTCTTGGTCATCGATTGCTTTTTATGGTTTCCAGATATTCCTTCACGTCAAAGGGATCCAATACGGAATCCTTGCGCAGATACAGGGGATGGTGGGGGTGACCGCCGTTTTTGCTTCTTTGACCGGCGGTGAACCAGCGCACATTTTGCTCTTCTCCGATGCGGATGAAGTCCGACATACAGTCGATGAGATACGGCCGCACCTTCACGATGGTCCCCCAGGCAGCCCAGACGGCGGGTCTTTCTCCGGCTAAGGACAGCACATAGCGAAAGGCTTCCAGATTCTCCCGGTGCAAAAAGGCGTTCTCTGCCCTTTCCATGTGCTTGGGATCCGTGGCACGCTGGGCATAGACGTTCATCATGAGAAAGCTGTCGTAGCCGTTGCCGTGGGCGATGCGCTCTACGGATTTCAGTGTGTTATCCAGTGCATCCGGACGAGCCAGAGAGGGATTGATGCCAATGCAGACAAGCGGTTTTTCTCCCCTTGTGCCTAAGATATATCGGTATTCATCGTAGGTATCCGGGACATACAGCCACTTTTCTCGGTCGTAGTCCCCAGCGGTCACCGTTTCCAGTGCCTCTCGGAAGGACAGGACGGGCAGGTCGCAGGTGTCTCCTGATGGGATATGGGGCATGGGATACTCCTTACAGCCCGAACCAGGGGGCGATCTCTTCAGCGGTCTCCACAGTGGTCTTGGCACCGGCGGATTCCAGCAGATCCGGACGGTATCCCCACTTGACACCCATGGCGAACATACCGGCGTTGCCTGCGGTCTCCATATCGATATTGGAGTCACCGATATAGCAGATGTCTGCCGGATCTACGCCGAATTCCTGTGCGATCTCCAATGCGCCTGTGGGATCGGGTTTGCTGGGGTAGTGGCCGTCGCCCTTCAGAATGGCGAACACACCGGGTGCCAGCTTGTTGATGATGGCCTGGGCATGCTCCTGGGTCTTATTGGTGTTGACTGCCAGCTGGATACCGGCGGTCTGCATATCGTGGAGCAGCTTGTCCAGTCCGGGATACAGCTTTGTAGAATCTAAGAAATGCTGATTGTAGATAGAAACGTAGGTCTTGCGGCAGCGTTCCACCTGTTCCAGATCCAGCTGTACCTCTGCGGGGAGGGAGTTTTTCACAAAGTCGTATTCGCCGCAGCTGATGTAGGACATCATTTGGGTGAAGTTTTTCGGGGGGTAGTTATATTCTGCCAGCATGCGGTTCATGGAATCCAGCAGATCCTGTGCGGTGTACGCCAGTGTGCCGTCTAAGTCGAAAATGGCGGCTTTGAAAATACGATCGGGTCTCATTCTGCCTGGTACTTCCCTTCTGCAATGTCTGCCAGAGAACGGCCAATGGCGTACAGCATATGGCAGGCTGCCTGGAGAACTTCTCTGTTATAAATATCCTTCTTGCAATATTCTGCGTAGAAGGTGTCTGCTTCGAAATTGAAGGTACCCTGGTACTGCACTTCCCGGAGGGCTTCGGCGAACTGCTTCCAGTTGATCTTGCCGCGGCCGGGTGCCTGGTGCATATCGGACATACCGTTGTTGTCGTGGATGTGCAGGGTGCGGTTGCGGTGACCCAGTTCCTTCAGCATATGGGTACAGCCGGAGCCGGAGATCATGGCGTGGCCGGTATCCAGGCAGGCGGCGAAGTGGGGACCGTGCATATCGTTCAGGGTATCGATGAAATCTATCATCTGTTCGACCTTGGAGCAGGTGGTGGGGATGAGCTTACCGGTCTCCGGGTCGCCGGCGAACATATTCTCCACGCACATGGTCACGCCGGTATCCTGGAGAGCCGGTACCATGGCGCTGTAGAAATCCAGATTGCTCTGGCGGCATTCCTCGATATTCTGACCGTAGATGAAGCTGGGGTGCATGGCGGGGTGGATGATGATATTGGGGCAATCCATGTATGCGGCGGCGTAGATGGACTTGATGGCGCACTGCAGCATACCGGGGTCGCTCTTGGGATCGTAGATCTTCAGCGGGAAGGGGGAGTGGCACTGGTACACTTCAATGCCGCAATCCTTAGCGGTCTGGCCTACGTGGCGGAAATAATCGGCGAATTCGGTCTCTGTTGCGTTCACGAACAGGTCACCGTTCCAGGGCAGGTGGAACATACCGTAGTCGATGGCACCAAAGCCGGCGTTGGCAAACATTTTCATGCCTGCTTCCATGCCGCAGTTCTGGAAGATATGGTGGGTAGAGGTACTGATCTTCATATACAATATCCTTTCTGAGGGGGACTTTTATAGTTTTCTATCGCAGTTAAGTTTACCACGAATTTGACAGCAAGTCAAGTATTATAGGCGATTTTGCAGGAAAAAAACGGATTTTTCCTCAATCTTGAAAAAGAGGGCGGCGCTTTCGGGAGAAAAATGCAAAAAACTCTTGCTATTTTGGATAGGTTGTATTATAATAATATGAACACATATTTCACGAGAAAGGATCACACCTATGAAACGGACTATATCTCTCGCACTTTGTCTGCTGCTGCTTTTGGCTTCCTGCGGCAATGGTACCACGGAAGAGACCCAAGCGCCCACTACCGGAAATGACACCGTCACGGAGACGATCGAGACACAGACGGAGGAGACCCCGGATCTGCCGGAGGGGCTTTCCTTTACGGGTTCTGCCTTTACCTTTGGCGTGCTGGACAATCCCAATGCACGGAACCCCATCGTCATGGAGGAGCTGACCGGTGAGGTACTGAACGATGCCCAGTATACCACCATCCACACGGCGGAGGAAATGCTGGATATTGAAATCAATGAATACCTGATCGACGAAGGCTATCCGGCTACCACCAAGATCCGTTCCATCGTACAGGCCGGGGATGACGTGATCCAGGTGGCGAATCTGTACTGTGCGGCGGCACCGGTGCTGCTGGCCGACGGATATGCGCTGGACTACAACGATCTGCCCTACATCGATCTGGAAAAGTCCTATTGGGATCAGAGCGTCAACCAGTCCCTGTGCTTGGGCGATATGCGGTATGCTGCTGTCGGGGATCTGAGCATCACCACCCATGACCTGACCTTTATCCTGCTGTTCTCCAAGGCACAGATGTATGAAAACGATCTGGAAAGCCCCTATGATCTGGTGAACGACGGCAAATGGACCATGGACAAGATGGCTGAGATGATGGAGACTGTGACCGTGGATACGGATGGGGACGGCAAGTTTACCGATGGGGACACCTATGGCTATTTGGGAACGCTCAAAAACGTACTGCCCAGCTTTTGGGTCGGTGCCGGGGAGATCACCATTGGCCTGAACGATTCCGGTATTCCGGAGATGTCCATGAAGGACGAGCGGTTCGTCAACGTGATCGATAAGGTCTTTGCCATCACCTATGACAACAATGCCCGGTATCTGAGCACGGAGCCGGAAGATGTGAACAAGGAAAACATTGCCATGTTCCAGGAAAACAAGGGGCTGTTCATGGACTGCTCCCTGTTCTGGGTAACGGCGCTGCGGGATATGGAGACCGACTTTGGGATCATTCCCTACCCCATGTATGACGAAGACCAGGGTTCCTACTACGCACGTGTAAGCTACATCATGACCCCCATCGTGCCCATCACCAATACGAATCTGGAGCTGACCGGTGCTACGCTGGAAGTAGTCAACTATCTGGCAAAGAAGTCCATTACGCCGGCATACTATGAGATCTCTCTGAAGGGTAAGTATTCCCGTGACGAAGAATCCGTTGCCATGCTGGATCTGATCTTTGCCAACCGTGTACTGGACCTGGGCGACACCATTTTCTGCCCCAATGTACGGGACGGCTTCTTCAGCTCCATGTACTCCAAAAACCAGCGGGATCTGATGTCCCAGATCGAAAAGAACGAGAACAAGATCCAATCCACCATCGATGATATGGTAAAAGCCAACCAGTAAGGCTCCCACAGAAGCTTTATATGTGAAAATGAAAAAGCGTCAAGGTGTTTGCAAAGAAGCATTTTGGCGCTTTTTGCTCCCGAAATACGACGAAATCTATTCATATACGCATACATATACGTTTTTTTGGCAGATTGCACAGAGGAGTGCCGGGTAATTTTGGCTATGTTTTTGGAAATTTCGGGTTGTAATTTGGCACATTTTATGGTATGATATTACCGTACATTGAATAGACTGCAACGGCTCGTGGGTGATACCGCTTGGGAGGCGCCGTAGTCTTGCCGTATATTGCGGCAGAAAGGACATTCTTATGAGAAAGTTTTTCTCCATTCCCGGTTCGAGAACACTGTTTGCTCTGTTCTTGGTGCTGGCGGTGACTCTCATGACCATGGGGATCACGGTACTGGCAGAGGCCGAACCGGAGACCACTGCGCCGACGGATGCGCCGGAAGCAGCTGTCGAAGAGGTCGTTGAGGAAACGGAAGCGGCGGAAGATCTGCCGATGGTATTTGGTACAGCCTTGTCGCTGCTGCCCCCTGTGATCGCCATTGGCCTTGCGCTGATCACCAAGGAAGTATATTCTTCCCTGTTCATTGGGATCCTCGTTGGTGGGCTTTTGGCTGCCAACTTCAATCTCGCCGGCACCATTGACCAGGTGGTCAACGAAGGCTTCATCGCCTCGGTATCCGGGTCTGCCGGTATCTTCATCTTCCTGGTGCTGCTGGGCGTGATGGTGGCACTGCTGAACAAGACCGGTGCCTCTGCTGCCTTTGGTAAGTGGGCACAGAAGAACATCAAAACCCGTGTAGGTGCTATGCTGGCTACCTTCCTGCTGGGCGTGCTGATCTTCATCGATGACTATTTCAACTGTCTGACCGTTGGTTCCGTTATGCTGCCGGTCACCGACTCCCACAAGATCTCCCGTGCAAAGCTGTCCTACATGATCGACTCCACGGCGGCTCCCGTATGTATGATCGCACCCATCTCCTCGTGGGCGGCTGCGGTTTCGGACTATGCAGAGGGCACGGGCTACAATGGTCTGTCTCTGTTCATTCGTGCGATCCCTTACAACTACTATTCTCTGCTGACCCTGGCGTTCATCATCATGATCACCCTGATGAAGTTTGACTACGGTCCCATGGCGATCCATGAAAAGAATGCCATCGAAAGGGGCGATTTGTTCACCTCCGGTTCCGAGCACGATGCTTTGGAAATGGAAAAGGGCAGTGAAAACGGTCGTGTGATCGATCTGGTAGTGCCGATCTGTGTACTGATTGTGGTATGTGTGCTGGGTCTGGTATATGTTGGCGGTATGTTTGACGGTCTGTCCTTCATCGATGCTTTTGCCAACACCGATGCTACCGCCGGTCTGCCTTGGGGTGGTATCATTGCCCTGGTCATCACCATCGTCTTCCTGCTGTGCCGAAAGGTCATCTCCTTCAAGGATGCTATGGAATGCATTCCCGAAGGCTTCAAGGCTATGGTACCTGCCATCCTGATCCTGTCCTGCGCCGGTTCTCTGAAGAACATGACCAACAACCTGGGTTCCAGCGAATTCGTGCAGTCCATTATGAACGGTGCTGCTGCCCTGGAGCTGTTCCTACCCGCCATCATCTTCTTGGTTGGTTGCTTCATCTCCTTCTCCACCGGTACCTCCTGGGGTACATTTGGGATCCTGATCCCCATCGTGACCTCCATTTTCTCGGCAGATTCGGAGCTGATGTACATTGGTATGTCCGCTTGTCTGGCTGGTGCTGTTTGCGGCGACCACTGCTCTCCCATTTCCGACACCACCATCATGTCCTCTGCCGGTGCTCGTTGTGACCACCTGAACCATGTGTCCACCCAGATCCCCTATGCGGTGACGGTGGCTGTGGTATCCTTCTTCTGCTACATCCTGACCGCTCTGATGCAGATGGCACTGGGTTCCATCACTTGGCTGATCTCCCTGCCCATGTCCATTGCTATCATGTTTGTGGTACTGCTGGTGATCAAGAAGGTCACGGCGAAGAAAGCGCAGTAAATCGATCGACTGCCTGCTCCTCTTTGGGGTGGGCAGTTTTTTTATGCAAAAAAGCCCGGTGCAACGATTTCTGCTGCATCGGACTTTCGTTTTGTCTATAGATTATTTGCGATTCTGCACCAGCTCCAGGAACTGATCGTACAGATAGGAGGTATCTGTAGGGCCGTTGGCGTACACAGGCTGGAACTGAACGGAGAAGGCGGGGGCGTTCTGGTAGATCAGGCCCTCGTTGGAGTCGTCGTTCACGTTTACGAAATAAGGTACTGCCACGGTCTCGTCGATGCTGTCGTTCTGTACGGCGTAGCTATGGTTCTGTGCCGTGATGTGCAGATGCCCGGCGGTCAGGTTCCGTACGGGCTGGCTACCGCCTCTGTGGCCGTAGGGGAGCTTTTCGATCTCGAAGCCGTTTGCCAGTGCTAAGATCTGGTGACCCAGAGCAATGCCCATGGTGGGGATCTTCTGTGTGACTAAGGTCTGCATAGCGGCAATGGCGGCGGTGCATTCTCTCGGATCGCCGGGGCCGGCAGACAGCACGATGCCATCCGGCTGCAGGGCAGATACGGCTGCTGCATCGGTGTCATAGGGCAAGATGTGTACGGCGCAGTCTCTGTCCACCAATTCCTTGACGATGCCGTTCTTGTGACCGAAGTCGTACAGGGCGATGGTGTACTTGCCATCCGGGTTGACGACCGTTTTTTCCTTGGTGCTCAGTGCAGCAACGGGAGCGGCGATCTTGTAGGCTTTCAGAGCCTCCATATCCACGCTGGCAGGATCGGATACGATGGCACCGTTCATGGTCCCTTCGTCCCGCAGGATCTTGGTCAGAGAACGGGTGTCGATGCCCTTCAGCCCTACGATGCCCTTCTGCTGCATGAACGCATCCAGAGAAAGGTCAGAGCGGAAGTTGGAGGGGGTCTCGGCACATTCCCGCACGATCAGGGCTGCCGGGCCATCGCCTTCCGTTTCTGCGTCCTCCAGACATACGCCGTAGTTGCCGCCCAGTGGGAACGTCTGGCAGATCGCCTGTCCCTTATAGCAGGTATCGGTCAAGGCTTCCACGTAGCCAACCATGGATGTGGTGAACACGATCTCCGCCACAACATCTCCCTGCGCACCAAAGGCTTCTCCGGTGAATACAGTACCGTTTTCCAGAACTAAGTATTTTTTCATAATGCACTCTGTCCTTCTCTGTGATTTGGATTTCTATCACCCATTATTATACCACAACTTTCTCCGTTTTTCTACAGAAAATTTGCATCCGGCGGGGGTATTTTTCAAATTTCAGCAGATAAAACAAGGGAAAACCGTATCCGGCGGGGTGGATAGTGAATGATGTATAATGCCTCTGAAAAAGGGACAGAGCCACACTCCATCCCTTTCTCTCTATCGCTATTACTTCTTCAGGCTGCCCTTTTCCAGACCCAGCTTTTCTTCCAGGGATGCGGTGCAGGCGGCTGTATTGGCGGCGGCTTCTGCACTGTCCTTCCCGCAGGCTAAGATATAGAACTTGATCTTCGGTTCGGTGCCGGAGGGTCTTGCTACGACCACACAGCCGTTTTCCATGGCGTAGTACAGCACATTGGACTTGGGCAGTCCCGTAGGCTCTACCTTGCCGGTACGCACGTCCAGAGAGGTCTCGGCCTTGTAGTCCCGGAAGTTCACAACGGCACTGCCGCCCAGCTCAGTGGGCATGGTCTGCCGCAGACCGTCCATCATACCGGCGATCGCTGCCTTACCGTCCAGACCTTCCATATAGATCTCGGCGGCGTTTTCGCTGTAGTAGCCATACTTTTCGTACAGGCCGTGCAGTGCATCGATCAGGGTCATACCCTTTAGAGAATAATACGCAGCCATTTCGCAGATCAGCATGGAGGCCACCACGGAATCCTTATCTCTGGCGTGACCACCCTTCAGATAGCCATAGCTCTCCTCATAGCCCAGCAGATAGGTGCCCTCTCCGGCTTCCTCATGCTCCCGGATCACTTCGGCAATGAACTTGAACCCAGTCAGCACGTTGTACAGCTTGACGCCATGTGCCTTGCAGATCGCGGTAGCCATTTCGCTGGTCACGATGGTCTTGACACAGTAGCCGTCCTTCGGCATCGTGCCCTGTTCTTCCAATGCGTTGAAGATGTAGTCCAGCAGCAGGGAGCCCATCTGGTTGCCGTTGATGCACTGGAACACGCCGTCCTTGTCTCTGGCCATAACACCTACACGGTCTGCATCCGGGTCGGTGGCGATGATCAGGTCACTCTTCACCTGTTCGGCCAGCTCGATGCCCAGCTTGAAGGAGGCGGGATATTCCGGGTTGGGCTTGGCAAGACCGGGGAAGGAACCGTCCGGTGCCATCTGCGCTTCTACCGGGTACACATACTTGGCACCGATGCGCTTCATGATCTCCGGCACCAGCTTTGCACCGGCACCAAACAAGGGGGTGTACACGATCTTGAGCTGCTCGGCTGCCTTGGCTACCAGACCCGGATACACCTGTTCCTGCAGCAGGCTTGCCAAATAGGATTCGTCGAAATCGGCACCGACCATGGTGACCAGATCCCAATTGGCCTTGTCGGCAGCGGGTACATCGTTCAGGATGTCGGCAGACAGGATCAGGGCAGATACCTTATCGGCCATCTGGGCGGTGGGCTGTGCGCCGTCTTCCCAATACAGCTTATAGCCGTTGTACTGGCTGGGGTTGTGGGAGGCAGTGATGTTGATCCCGGCGATGGCTCCAAAGTGGCGTACACCATAAGACAGACAGGGGGTAGGACGCAGGGCATCGAACAGGTACACCTTGATCCCATGGGCGGTCAGGACTTCGGCACAGCGGCGGGCAAAGTCGTCGGAGTGATGGCGGCTGTCATATCCGATCACCACGCCACGAGCCTTGGTCTCGTCTCCCATAGAATCGATCAGTCTGGCTACGCCCTCGGTGGCCTGGGCAACGGTGTAGTTGTTCATCATACCGGTACCGGCACCCATCTTGGAGCGCAGACCACCGGTTCCAAATTCCATATAGGAAGAAAACCGGAAGGCGATCTCCTCCGTGTTGCCGGCAAGAGATTGCAGCTCTGCTTTGGTATCTGCATCCACATGGGGAGAATCCAGCCATGCCTGGTACCGTTCCATATATTGTTCCATACTTGTGTATTTCCTTTCCGTTGTTGTTATATACAATTGGTCATTTTATACCACATCATAGAGCCCCACCATGGTATACCGCAGCTGGGAGGCCTCCAAAAACAGGGACAGCGCAGGCAGATCCCCTTCGGCCATATGCAGCTCCAAACAATATTCCTGGCTGCGATCTCCATAGGCCAGCGGGATGGCGTAGACAGCAGTTACCACGGCACCTAAGGTCTCGCAGGCTGCCAGCAGTGCGCCGATATAGCGGTCCTCTGCCAGCACCACGGACAACGTCACGTATGGCGGGACATGGGTCTGCCCTTCCTCCACCACCTTTCGGCGCAGGAGCACGAATCGCATGACGGATTCATCTGCCATCTCCACCTCGGTCTCCAGACAGACCTTTAGGTCGTATTTTCCGATGAGCTTGCGGAAGGAGACTAAGTGTCCGTCGGTGGAGGTATACAGGGGCAGGATACAGTAGTGGCACCGGCCGTTGTACACCTCTTCGCACACCGCTGCATAGCTGGTGAAATACTCTGCGGTCATGCCGGGGATCTGCTGGGCAAAGCTGCGCCATGCCTGGTCGGTATAGCGGTTCTGCATATACGCCGTGCGGAGCGCATCCTCGGTGTCTCCCGCTGTATCCGATTCGGCAGCGAACAGACCATAGGCGGGCATCCCTTTGGTGAAGCGGCGGCAGAAATCGGCGAACCGGGCACTGCACAGAGCAGCTTCGTTGGGGAGCACTTCACCGGGCAATGCGTGGGGGTCTCCGGTCAAATACAGGGCTGCGATCTGATCCGGTTCTCCATTATTTCGCCAACACCGCAATGCTTCCGCGGCGATCTGATCCAGCTGTGCCTGCCGCAGCTGCTCGATCTGGTCTGTGCAGGTGTCGGTGTACGCCAGATTGTCCCGGAAGACAGCAAAGTCTGCTGGTTCTCTTAGCACAGCTGATCTAAGATGCTGTAGCTGTCTGCCAGGAAGGTGTGCAGCTCATCGGCGGTAAAGGCACGCTGGGACATGGTGGCCAGAGCAAAGATCTGCCGGGCGATGGTCTCGGACAGGGTCGTATTGCCAGCGTCGCACAGGTTTGTCAGCTTCTGCACCAGCGGAGAGGCGGTATTCAGGGTCAGCGTGGATTCCACCGGGAAATCGCCCATGCCTTCCATCTTGTAGAGCTTCATCATATCCTGCATCCGGCGGCTTTCCTCGGACACGTTGAGGATGGCGGGAGTGCCAGCGTCCCGGAACCGTTCGAAGGCCACGGTCGTATGCGCACCGGCCACCTTGCCAAACAGATCCTTCAATGCCGGGATCTCGGTCTTGTCGCCGTCGTCCTTCAGCACATCCGGGGTCTCCGCATCCACACGGGCGAACTTGACGTTTTCGTTGTTCATCTCCACGCTGGTGATGAACTGGGTATCGATCACACGATCCAGCAGCAGTACCTCGATGCCTTCCTTCTGGAACATCTGGATATACTGGGTCTGGGCGGTAGCGTCGGTGGCGTAGTACACCTTATTCTCGTGCTTTTCTTTGGCTGCTTCCAGATACTCGTTCAGGGTCACAAAGCCGCCGCCGCACTTTTCGAACAGCACCGTATCCTTCACACGGTCGTAGAATTTCTTATCCCGCATGCATGCGTATTCTACAAATGTCTTCAGGTCACGCCACAGGCCTTCGAACCCAGGGCGGTCGTTTGTGAACATGCTGTTCAGCTTGTCCCCTACCTTCTTGGTGATGTGAGCAGAGATCTTGGCAACGTAGCCGCTGTTTTGCAGGTAGCTTCTGGACACGTTCAGGGGCAGTTCGGGGCAATCCAGCACGCCCTTGAGCATGAGCAGGTATTCCGGGATCACTTCCTTGATGTTGTCGGCTACGAACACCTGGTTATAGTACAGCTTGACCTGTCCTTCCAGGCTTTCGTATTCGTTGGCGATCCGGGGGAAATACAGGATACCCTTGAAGTTCAGCGGATAGTCGGCCTTCAGGTGGATCCAGAACAGGGGCTCCTTATAGTCGTGGAACAGCTTCCGGTAGAATTCCTTGTATTCTTCGTCGGTGCAGTCGGAAGGATTCTTCAGCCACAGGGGCGTAGTGTCGTTGATGGGCTTGGGATCGTGGCAGTGGCATTCGTGTTCGCCATCTTCATGACAATGGCATTCCTCGCCCTCTGCATGGTCGTGGCAATGGCACTCGTGGTCTTCGCTTTCCTCCTCTGCCTTATCCGCATCGATAAAATAGATCGGCACGGGCATGAAGGCGCAGTACTTGTCCAGCACGTCCTTCAGCTTATATGCGGAGAGGAACTCTTCCCCTTCCTCGCTGATGTGCATGATCACAGCCGTACCATAGGCACCGATCTCGTCGGTCACTTCGTAGTCGGGGGTGATGTCGAATTCGCCTTCGCCGTTGCAGCTCCAGTGGACAGCCGGTGCGCCGGTGTAGGAACGGGTGATGATCTCCACGGTATCGCTGACCATGAAGGCCGAATAGAAGCCCAGGCCAAAGTGACCGATGATCCCGTTCTGGCTGGCATCGCCTTCGCCTTCGTATTTCTGGATGAAATCCAGTGCGCCGGAGAGTGCGATCTGGCAGATGTACTTCCGCAGCTCTTCCTCGGTCATACCAATACCTTCATCGGTGACGGTGATGGTTCTGGCCGTTTTGTCCAGCGTCACGGTGATCTTGGCATCGTCTGCGTTTATCTCTTTGGCCTCTCCCAGGGAAATGAGCCGACGCAGCTTGGTCACAGCGTCACAGGCATTGGACGTGATCTCCCGGAGAAAGATCTCCTTTTCGGAATACAGCCATTTTTTGATGATGGGGAAAATGTGGGCAAGCTCGATCTGAATGCCGCCGTGTTCGGTGTTAGACATACAACAATTCCTTCTTTCGTGATACTATTACTTTTTTATATAACATAAGGTTGCCGGAGCAGCGTTCACACTGTTCCGTGGCAGCTTTGTGTACGTAGTGTGGAGAGCAGTGTTTTGGGCTTTCGTTGTCCTACCCTCTGTCTTATTCTTATATTATAATCCTCCCGGCGCAGAAAGTCAATGAACAGCAGGTGAATTTTTCCAAGATCCCCACCGGTTTCATACGGTTTCGGTGTGGGCGGATGTATAATTATTCTCTGTATGCATTCACTAAGTATACACAAACCGGTCGATGCACCCGTGACGGGTGGGCATATTTTTGCTATATTTCCCTATTCCGGTGGTTTTGCCGGTGTTTTTTCTGCCGATTTTTCACCATTTCTGTGGGCTTGCGGGGAGAAAGTAAAATATTTTATAAATTTTCACGGGGATACTTGATATTTGGCGTTTTTTTTGCTAAAATGATACACGAAAATGTACGTCGCATCGAGGTTCCTCTGGCCGGTGGTTGGCTCACGGATACCCGAAAGCTGTACAAGGTAAGAAAGGATCCTCTATGGAAAAGCACTATTATCAGAAAGAAATCGAGACCGCCTCCCGGGAACAGATTCGTGCCTGGCAGAATGAGCGGCTCGTACAGACGGTGAATCATGTCTGGAACAACAATGCGTATTATAGAAATAAAATGAAGGATCACGGGGTAGAGCCGGGCGATATCGCCTCTGTGGACGATCTGTGGAAGCTGCCCTTTCTGACCAAAGATGACCTGCGGGATGCCTATCCGTATGGGCTTCTGTCTGCACCCAAGTCCGATTGTGTGCGGATCCAGTCCACCTCCGGCACCACCGGCAAGCGTGTCATTGCGTTCTACACCCAGCACGACGTGGATCTGTGGGAAGACTGCTGCGCCCGTGCCATCACGGCTGTTGGCGGTACCAAAGAGGATATTTGCCAGGTCTGCTACGGCTATGGTCTGTTCACCGGCGGTATGGGGCTGCACGGCGGTTCCCACAAGGTCGGTTGCATGACGCTGCCTATGTCCTCCGGCAACACCGACCGACAGCTGCAATTCATGACAGACCTGGGCTCCACCATTCTGTGCTGCACACCTTCCTATGCGGCCTATCTGGCAGAGAGCATCGAGGAACGGGGCATCCGGGATCAGATCCAGCTCAAAGCCGGTATCTTCGGGGCAGAAGCCTGGACGGAAGAAATGCGGCGTGATATTGAAAATCGGCTGGGTCTCAAGGCCTATGATATTTATGGGCTGACCGAGATCTCCGGTCCCGGTGTGTCCTTTGAATGCGAAGAACAGACCGGTATGCACATCAACGAAGACCACTTCTTAGCAGAGATCATCGACCCCAACACCGGCAAGGTACTGCCCATGGGTGCCAAGGGTGAGCTGGTATTCACGTCTCTGACCAAGCAGGCATTCCCCCTGCTACGGTATCGCACCAAGGATATTTGCGTACTCTCTGACAAGCCCTGCTCCTGCGGTCGTACCTTTATCAAGATGTCCAAGCCTATGGGCAGAAGCGACGACATGATGATCGTCAAGGGTGTCAACGTATTCCCGTCCCAGATCGAGATGGTGCTGCTGAACCAGGGACTGACCGCCAACTACCAGATCGTGGTAGACCGGAAGGGGACCAGCGATACATTGGAGGTGCTGGTGGAAATGACACCGGAGCTGTTCTCCGATACCCTGGGCGCACTGACCCAGAAGGAAGCGCAGATCACCGATGCACTGAAGTCCATGCTGGGGATTCTGGCAAAGGTCACCATTGTAGAACCCAAGTCCATTGTGCGTAGCGAAGGCAAGGCTGTTCGCGTGATCGACAAGAGAAAACTGTATGATTAAGTGGGAATGTTATGACGCTTAGTAGGAAAGCGATCCATCCCACTTATGGAAATTTCCCTGACGGAAAATTTCCTGTATATATGTGTAATTATGAAAGGAGAAAGCAGTATGACAATCAAGCAGTTGTCCGTGTTTGCGGAAAACAAGAATGGTGCCCTGTACAACGTAACGAACATTTTGGGCAATGCCGGCATCGACATTCGTGCCTTCAGTGTGGCTGACACGCAGGATTTCGGTGTGCTGCGTCTCATCGTCAGCGATACGGAAAGGGCACAGGCGGTATTGGCTAGCTTCGGTATCGTAGTGACCATCACGGAGGTCATTGGTGCCGAGATCCCGGACTCTCCCGGTGGGCTGTCCTCTGTGCTGAAGGTCGTGTACGAAAACAACATCGCTGTGGAATATCTGTATGCCTTTGTATCGGAAGAAAATTCCCACAAGGCCTATGTGGTACTGCGGGTGAATGACAACGAGGCTGTTGCCAAGACCATGACCGATGCGGGGATCACCCTGATCGACGACGCCACCATCGCTGCGTTCTAATGCTATGTAAGATCTATGACCGGGGCATACATACCCCGGTTTTTCTTTGGAGGTGCTTATGCAATACCCTGCTCGATCGGTCGTGCCTGCCCGGTTCATCAGCCGCCCCAATCGGTTCATCGCCCACTGTCGGCTGCCGATAGAGGATACGGACACGGTATGTCATGTAAAAAACACAGGGCGGTGTCGGGAGCTGCTTTTGCCGGGGACGTTGGTGTATCTGTGTCGTGCGCAACCGGGAAGCAAGCGAAAAACGGACTATGATCTGATCGCTGTGCAAAAGGGGGAACGGCTCATCAACATCGATTCTCAGGCACCCAATGCGGCGGCAGCGGAATTTCTGCGGGATCGATTTGATTCGGTACGGTCTGAGGTGCGGTATGGGGATTCCCGGATCGATTTTGCTGTGGAGAAGGACGGACAGCGCACCTTTGTGGAGGTCAAGGGTGTGACGCTGGAACGGGATGGAGCGGTATTCTTCCCGGATGCACCAACGGAGCGGGGGACGAAGCATCTTTTGGAATTGCAGCGTGCTGTCGCAGAAGGCTATGGGGCGGCGGTGCTGTTTGTGATCCAAATGGCAGATGTGCGGTATTTTGCGCCCAACGACCAGACAGATCTGGCATTTGGCAAGGCACTGCGGGAGGCTGCGGCTGCCGGGGTGGAGATATGGGCATACTGCTGCCATGTCACGCCGGATTCGATGGAGATCGACCAGGCGGTGGAGGTACGGCTGTAATACGCATAAGAAAAGGAAGGTCGTTCCTGTTGTGGAGCGCCTTCCTTTTTGTTTTTAGCCAATACACTTCCAGAAATGCAGGATGTTCAGGTCTTCTTCCATGTCCAGACCGTGGCTACCGGCACCGCCGTCGATCTCGTGGCAGCCGTGGTCGGGGGCAAAGGCCAACACGGTCTTTCGGCCGGTCTGCCGGAGCAAGGATGCAATAGCGGCGTATTCCTTGCAGTTTCCGTCCAGTGCTGCCAATGCTTCCGGGGACTCCGGGCCGTGGCGGTGCATGATGGAGTCAAAATTCGTGTTGTAGATCACCAGCAGGTCGTAGCGGTCTTCTAAGATAAGCTGGTGCGCCTTTTCGTTGACCTCCTCCATGGTGGGGTAAATGTAGTAATCCATGTCCCGCTCTAAGAAGATCTTGGAAATGCTGTCCCCTTCGGTGGAGACGATGGCACACTTCTTCCCTGCCCGAATGCAGCAGTCGAAGATGGTGTCCCGCTTTAGCACCGGCTTTTCGTACTTGCGGATCCCATGCACCGCCGGCGACACACCGGTGTACATGGATGCAAAGCATACCGGTGTCACAGACGGCATGACGGTGCAGATCGGGATCGGCAAAGGCATGAGGGCCAGCACCGGGGTGTACAGCTGGGGATACTTCTGCCACATATGCATGGCGATGGCATCGGGGTTGTACATGACGACGCGTTCGCACTGCGGCAGCTGCGCTTTTACATAGTCCACCACCAGATCGCAGGGCACATGGGCATCCGTCGGGGGATCGATACCCAGCAGTGCTGCGATGGTGGCACAGGTGGATTCCATGGGGATCGCATTATACATGATCATCACTCCTTATATAGTGGTATGGATCTATTCTTCTGCCGTCTCGGCTACCGGTTCGGGATAGCCATCCACGGGTAGATAGACCTTGATATAGTCCACAGCCATGCCCTGTACCGGGGTCAAGGTGGGATCCAGCTCTCCAGCCCAGCCACCCACCGATACGGTCAGCTTGGCATAGCAAGGCACATGGCAGATCCACATTCCGAACATGGACCAGGTCTTTTCTCCGTCGATGTAGAAGGTATAGTTCTCCGGTGTCCAGACTAAGGAGAAGGTATGCCACTGGTCGTCGTAGATGCCGGGGATGTCCATGGGATGGCCCACCGTTTTGTGTTTGGCTTCGTATCCGTCCATGTGGAGGGCGTGCTGGACCTGCTGCCAGTCGTGGTGAGGCGCTTCGAGGATGTCGATCTCGACACCATCCGCTCCACCAGGCACTTCGGCGTGTCCGGCACCGTCGCACATGAGCCAGAAGGCCGCATTGATCCCCTCCGCCTGGGGCAGCTTGGCACGGACCTCCCAATAGCCGTAGGTCTGCTCGAACAAATCTCTTGTGCGGATGGCACCGGCGGCATAGGGGACACTATCCCCCGTCACGTCCAGGATCAGGGCACCGTCCTTCAGGTAGGCAGCTTCGTCCGTCCAGATGCACTGATCCCGTTCCCAATTGGGGCAGTACGCCCATTTGTCGGTATCCAGAAAGTGGCCGTTGAAGGAGTCCATGAAGGTCAGCTCGTAGTCCACGCCCTGGAAGGTGGTGTACCGGTTTTCGGCAAAATCCGCTTCTGCCATCGCTTTGTCTTCGGCAAGCTGGGCTTCTTTTAGGGCTTTTGCTTCTTCTTCGGCTTTTCGTTTGGCTTCTGCTTCTGCGGCTTTGGATTCCATTTCCAGGCGCAGGGATTCGGATTCGGCGGCGGCTATGGATTCTTCTGCGACTCGCAGGGACTCCGCCCGTTCCTCCGGAGTCATGGTTTCTGTGCGGATGCCGCCACTGCCACAAGCGGTCAACATTGCCGCCAGCAGCAGGAGCGTCCCATATCGGCGGTACTTCATGACAACAGCGTCACGCCATCCGGCAGGGTGATCACGGGATCCTTTCCAGCTTCCTGCTGTACCGTGATCATGCCATAGGGCGTGGGGATCTGGGTGGTGGCTTCGGTCAGACCTAACAGAGACGGATGCAGACGGATCGCCTGATAGCCAGGTTCTACCAGCTCCAGACCGGTCAGAGCCAGCGGCAGTGCATAGGCGGGCGTACCACCCCAGGCGTGGCTATGGTCAAAGGAGTAGGTGGGTTCCGGTTTGATAAAGCCCTCTGCCAGACCATAGGGGCATTCCTTGACAGGTGCTTTCCAGTCTTCCAGCACGGTCAGGGTGTACTTATCCCGCAGGCCGTTGCGATAGATGGCATCCAGCAGGAAGTGGGCGAAGTACGGCTGTACCTGTCCCAGGCTTTCGTCGGTCATGACCTTGTCCAAAATCGACTGACAGGTGGGTACATCGAAAATGCCGAAGTATGCGGCTAAGATATTGGCGTGCTTGCGATAGTAACGCTTCTCCACGTTCTGCGGCATGAAGTATGCGATCAGATGCTCCGGCGTGGGGGTATTCAGGCCTTCAAAGAACAGTCCCTTGGCAGGGTCATACAGCAGCTCGATGATCTTCGTCTGAATCCGGTCGGCGGCCTTTGTCATGCTCTCAGCCATAGCAGCTTCGTCCAGCTTGGTGTAGATCTTGGCAGCTGTACGCAGCGCACCGTAGTAGAACAGGTTCAGGCAGGTCTGCCCCAGAGCCTTCGGCGGGTGGTGGGTCGAGATCTCGTCCGGGAACAGCCAATCGATGAACATGTAGTCCGGGGGATTCTCGATGATGCCGTTCTCGCCCAAATAGGTGGCGAACCGCTCCAGCAGGAAGATCAATGCTTCTTCGCAGTCTGCCAGCAGTGCGGTCTCGCCGGTCAGCATATAGGTGTCCCACAGCATTTGTACCCAGATCAGGGAGTAGGTGGTGTGGAACATTCTGCCGTCGTTGTACCGCAGCAGCTGGGCTGTACGGCGCACGTCAAAGGCAGCCAGGCGCATATCCCCATAGGTGAAGGCGGTCATCAGGGATTCTACATAGTAGTCTCCGGTGCAGGCCATGGGTTCGCAGTGTCTGCCGCTGTCCAGATGCAGGGTCTGGCGGCAATATTTTAAGGTATGGGCGCACACATCCAGCACCAGATCCAGATCTTTGTCATTGGTGGTGGTCACGGCCTGTACATCCACGGGATAATGGGAGGCGTGGAAGGTCATGGTGATGTGGGCATCGGTATCGCTCTTGTTGGTCGCCATGACACGCAGCTTACCGGCACTGTGTAGCGTCATGCCCAGATAGGTGTCCGGATGGTCGAAGCAGTAGGATTCTGCGGAGCCGCCGTCGGCATCTGTTTCGATGCAGCGTATTTCCACCTCCAGCAGACCCTTGGTATCCACGGACACAGCCGGATAGCCGGTGTAGATCCGATCCATGGGCAGCCGTACATCGCAGGTCTCGCCCGCATGGAGGGTGATGGTGTTCCCTTCCGGGACGATGACGGTCTCGGTGGCTGTGGGCATAGGGGAGGTCAGGCTGTGCCAGATGTTGGTGACACGCTGGGCCTGTACCGGTGCGGGGGTGGGGATGGTGCCGTCGTAGCGTTGGGCGGCGGTATGACCGGGCAGGTGCTGGATCTGCCATGTTTCGTCGGTAACCAGCACGGTCTTGGTTCCATCGGCAAAGCGCACGTGGGCTGTCAGGAAGAAGCCGCCGTGGCCCTGGGAGAACTCGAACATCTGGATGGACTGCATCCGCACGATGGCTTGGAAGGCAAGCTTGCCGGCTGCCAGATCGGCATAATCGCTGGTCAGGGTGCGCTCGGTGGCATAGTGCTGGGGACGTACCCGTTCGTTGGAGAGAAAATCGCCGCCAACCGATGCGGGGCCGGTCACGATGCGTTCGCCATTCAGGTACAGGCGAAAGAAGGTGTCGGCACTGGTGCGAAGCTGCACCTCGGCGATGGGTTTATCGAATGCGTAGGTTTTCGTGCAAGACACCACAGTATAGTGGCCATCCTTCGCCTGGTCCTCCGGGGACATGCAAGAATGGGTGGTGGTTTGGCGGTCGGGATACTGGTCGGTGGGGAGCCAGATCCATTGTTCCAGGGGTTCAAACTGCATAGGGGTTCCTCCTTGTGTATGGGGATCTTTTTGTATCTATTATAGCATACTTTTTTCGGAATTGCACGGATATGGGGGAAATTGTTGGGAAAAAGTTTGCGTTTTCCCCTTCTCCGCCCATACACAAAACTTTTTTCAAAAAAAGAAAAGAAATTTGCAAAAAGGGGTTGACAAACGGAGAAAAATCTGGTATACTATATAGGCTGACAGCGAGAGAGCATGTAGCACACAGAAATCTGGGTGTGGCGCAGTTGGGAGCGCGCTACCTTGGGGTGGTAGAGGCCGCTGGTTCAAGTCCAGTCACTCAGATGCAAAATCGGGTATCCAATTGGGTAGCTGATTTTTTGTTTCTCTATTGACATTGGCCATAATATGTGTTATAATACAAGAGAAATCGATGCTCCGGATTTTCCGAGTTGGGTTCCCCCCAAAAGCACACCGTTGCTGCGGGCTTGGTACCAGGCATCGGTTTCTTTTGCGTGTGCATAGTTTACCAGTTTTCCCGAAACAAAAACTTTTTTCACAAATTTGCAAAAAGGGGTTGACAAATCCGGAAAGATGTGGTATACTATAAAAGCTGTCAGGGAACAGTAAATAAACAACTGGGTGTGGCGCAGTTGGGAGCGCGCTACCTTGGGGTGGTAGAGGCCGCTGGTTCAAGTCCAGTCACTCAGATGCAGAATCGGGTATCCAATTGGGTAGCCGATTTTTTGTTTCTCTATTGACATTGGCCATAGTATGTGCTATAATACAGGAGAAATCGATGCTCCGGATTTTCCGAGTTGGTGTTCCCTAAGTAACCACTGATTATGATCAGTGGTTACTTTAAAAGCACACGATGCTGCGGGCTTTGAACCAGGCATCGATTTTCTTTTTTACGAAAAAGGATCCAGCAACTATCGTTGTTACCAGATCCTTTTGTTGTTTTTGTTTTTACTTCACTTCTACTGCGATCTTTCCACCGGTCAGGCCTTCTGCGGTGGCGGTGATGGTCATGGTGCCGGTCTTATCCAAAATGGAACGGATGCAGGCGACTGTATAGCCGGCCAGTGCCTTTTTATCCGGTCTTGCGAAGGATTCGGTTTCCCGCTGGTCGCCACTGTCGGTTGTGAGCAGTTCCCCTGCCCCTTCTACAGCAAAGGTGATCCTGTCATCGGCATAAGGGCACACCACACCGTTCTTGTCCACGATGGCGGCGGTGATGTACACTAAGTCGTCTCCGTCTGCGGCAATACACGTGCGGTCGGCGGTCAATACGATGTGATCGGCGGTGTCGGCGGTGTGAACGATGGCTTCGGCTACGGCGCTGCCGGTTTCATCATAGGCAATGGCCTTCACTTCACCGGGCTGGTACACCACGTCGTTCCACATGAGTCTGTACCGGGGCATATCGGTACCGGGTGCACTGTCTGCGATGTTGCCGATCCGGGTGAAGGTGCGCTTGCCTTGAGAAATGCCGTTGACGAACAGCTCCACCATGGGATAGCTGCTGTACACGTGTACCGGCACAATCTGACCTTCCTTCCCTGCCCAGTTCCAGTGGGGGAAGATATGCAGTACGTCGTCGTTTGTCCAATGGGCCTTGTAGCCATAGAACCGATTCTTCGGCAGACCGGCAAGGTCTACGACACCAAAATAGGAGCTGCGAGACGGCCACTTGTTGTAGTACGGTGTGGGCTCACCCAGATAATCCATGCCCGTCCAGACGAATTCGCCTGCCACATAGGGATAGTCGTCCTGTGCGGCAAATTCTCGTTCGGGATAGTAGGCCCAGCCCGGTGCCGCCATATCGTAGGCCGACACGGACAGATCGTCCTCCAGGCGTACGGGAATGTTGATCGCTGCCGGGAAGCTGTAGACCCCTCTCGTAGACACGCAGGATGCCGTCTCGGTTCCTACCAGCACCATGTCGGGATGCTTCCGGTGGGCTTCGGCGTACATAAAGGGCTTATAGTTCAGACCGACTACGTCCACGAAATTGGCAAGGTGGTTGTCAAAGCAAGCCCAGCCACGGTCAAATCCGGCGGTAACGGGACGGGTGGGGTCGGTGTGGTGTGCCGTTTCGGACAGCATTTTGGCGGCACGCCAGCCTTCCTTGTCGCCCTGTTCGTTGATCTCGTTGCCAATGGACCACAGCACCACAGACGGATGGTTTCTGTCTCGGCGGATCACATCCACCACATCTCCGGCGGCGTGTTCTCTGTAATACTTGGCATAGCCGCTGGTGACCTTGGGGATATACCATTCGTCGAAGAATTCGTCCATGACCAAAAAGCCCAGCTCGTCACACAGATCCAGCAGTTCCGGTGAGGGGGGATTGTGGCTGGTACGGATGGCGTTGACACCCATTTCCTTCATGAGCCGCCGCTGTCTCCGCAGGGCTGCTACGTTGACAGCGGCACCCAGAGAGCCTAAGTCGTGGTGATTGCACACGCCGTTCATCTTTTGTTGTCTGTCGTTCAGGTAGAAGCCGCCATCCGGGGTGAACTTGATTTTTCTGGCACCGAACTTCACGCTTGCGGTGTCCTGCACATTTCCATTTTCATCCAGCAGTCGGATATTGGCGGTATACAGGTTGGGGGTGTCGATGTCCCACAGCTGTACATGGGGGATCTGGAAAATGTCGGACAGCTCGCCCAGATAGGTGCCGTGCTGTACCTGTGCTACGGTCGTGCCGTTTGGATCTACGATGTCCGCCTGGAAGGAAACGGTCTCCGGGCCCGTGTAGTCCAGCTGCAACAGGAATGTAGCAGATCCTTCGGCGATCTCCAGCTGCCGGAGCCATACGCCGTTGTAATCCATGTGGATGGGGGATTTCTGCACCAGGTACACATTTCTGTAGATACCGGCACCGGGGTACCAGCGAGAGCAGTCTTCGTACACTCTGGCTGCTACGGCAATGTAGTTGGTCTTGCCGCACGCCACCAGGTCGGTAATGTCCACGGAGAAGGATTTGTAGCCGAAATGGTTGAAGAAGGCGTGCTTGCCGTTGACGTACACGTCGGAGTCCCACATAACGCCATCGAATTCCAGAGAGAGCCGGTTGCCCTGTGCCTCTGCCGGGATGTCCAGTGCCAGTCGATATACGCCCAGACCTACGATGGGCAGTGCACCTGTACGGCCGCTATGCTCGATGGGACGGGTGATGCCGTCCTGGGCAATGGCAGAGTAGCTACAGTCGTTGTGTTCGTCAAACACGCCGGTGATGGCCCAGTCATGGGGCACACGGACACACTCCCACTGGGAGTCGTCATAGTCCGGTGCGAACACCTCTGCCGGGGATGTGCCGTCGGGATACAGCCGGAAGCGCCAGTCATAGGCCAGACGCTTTTTGATTCTTTCCATAAAAATACCCTCCTGATATGGTGATCTTACAGGAATATGATACCATATTGGGAGGGATTTGTCAATGGGGCTTATTCAGCTTTCATGAGCTTTTGAATGTTTTCTGAAAGCAGCTTTTTAGCCGCATCTATGATCTTGGCGTAGGCAGAGGCCAGCTCCGCTTTACCGGCGGTAGCATTTTGCAGGTATGTAGACGGCGGTGTGGATACGCCTAAGGTGTCGGTCAGGCTGAAGCGGCCGCTTTCCAGGATCAGGTTGAGCATTTCTACGCTTTCCTGGTCGCGGATATATTTGAAGTTCAGCGTAGTCTCGACATAGGCATTCCGCAGCTCTCCGTAGGATTGGGCGCAGAGGTTTTCTAAGATCACGCCGGTGCGCTCCATATCCGAGGTGGTGATCGGGACACCACAGAAGGCGGCATAGCCTGCGATATAGGTCACATAGTCCTGCTGTTCCGTATTATATTTGGGGAACGGCACGATACCGAATTCGGCATCCATATCCCGGAGCTTTTTCAGAGAGCCCACCGGTTCCAGGTAGAACAGGGCATGGCCGGAGCTGAACACCTCATGCCATTCGTCGGGCTCCAGACCTTTGGTCTTGCCATCCAGGCAAACGTAGTCCGCCTCCGGTGCATACAGGAGAGAGACCAGCTTTTCGTATACGGCATAGAAGCGGTCGTCGGGGGTCTTGATCTGGGGTACGCCACTTTCGTCCCGTTCGATATACGCTTCGTCAGCGGCGATCACAAAGGCATGGGTACAGCCAATGTAGCAGGTCACGCCAAAGCGGTCGCCCAAATTGATCTCGCCGTTGCCATCCAGATCCTGTGCTACCGTGCGCATATATTCCTGCATGGTATCCATGGTCCAATCCCCTTCCCGTACCAGAGCATAGGGATCCTCCAGACCGTTTTCGTCCACGATATCCTTATTGAAGCCGCACATCCAATAGGATTCCTTGAACATCAGGTGCAGGTCGCCCACCAGGAAATACTGATAATCCCCAAAGGAGATCTCTTCCAGTGCGCTGCCATTCCACCAGGGCTTTTCCAGATCGATGGCAGTCATATCGTTGACATTCAACAGTTCTCCACGGAGAGCAAAGGGTGCCACAAAGTGGGATTCGTTCCAGAAGCAGGAATAGGTATCGTCTCCGGCGGTGATGCAGGCCTTCATTTCTTCTGTGACCTTGCCGTAGGAGATCATGTTCTCGGTGATGGTGATGTTGAGCTTGTCCGACACAGTGGTGTTTCGGTTGTAGACTGCGTCGTTGATGCTTTCACCGGTCAGCTCCTCGGCGGTCATGAGGGTATAGGCAAAGTTGCTTTCGTTGTTCAGCATTTGGAAGTCGTAGCCGCCGTAGTCTCCGGTGGGTACCTCGGCCAGCATTGCGGCGTACAGATCGGCTTCGGTGGTCTCCGTTTCCGTCACGGGCGCATCGGTCTGGGCTGTGCTTTCGTCTTCGGCTGTGGTGGTGTTGGAGGCACAGGAAGCGCAGGTGCCACACAGCATAGACAGTAGCAGCAGGATACAAATATGTCGTTTCATAGGTCGATTCTCCTTGCTATTTTCTGTAGGTATCCTTATTATATAACAGTGGTCTCCAATTGTCAAGCCATAATTGACAATTTTGCCAAATGTACGCCGATCTTTTGAACAAAGCAAAAAGAGAACCGCATTTGGTCGTACAGTTCTCTTTTTATTATGCAGTTGCTTCAGCTTTCCAGCTGTCGTCCTAAGAATCCGGCGGCTGTTTGGATCAGCTTGGTCTCCAGATCCGTGGGGGCTTTGGTGCTTGTTTCGTCGGCAAAGACCGATGCCACACAGCCGGTGATGTCGCCTTCGCTGGAAATGGGCATTAGGCAGGATACACGAGCGGCAGCGCCTTCCACCAAAGGCATGGGCTCCTTGCCTTCGCAGGTGTACAGCTGTCGGGTCTCCATGATGCTTTCCACCTCCTGTGCCAGCTTGCGATCCGTGTATTCCCTTCGCGGGATCCCGGCACAGGCCACAATGGCATCCCGGTCGCAGATCACGCAGGCCAGGCCGCAGGTCTTATACAGCGTTTCCGCATACTGACCGGCAAACTGGGCAAGCTCTCCGATGGGGGAATACTTTTTGAAGATGACTTCACCCTCTCTGTCTACAAATATTTCCAGGGGATCTCCCTCCCGTATGCGCATAGTTCGACGTATTTCCTTTGGTATCACCACGCGACCCAAATCATCAATTCTTCTAACAATTCCCGTTGCTTTCATTTTATTCTCCTTTGCGATACAGAAACCTCGGTGGTTTTCTCTGTCGGAGATATTGTTTGCATTTTTCGGGAAATTATACGAGAAGCGGAAAGGATGTGGTGTTATTCCTTTTCAAAGCTTTCAATGGCTTTTTCGATCGTCGTGTTGATCTTCGTGAGGTTTTTCTCCACGGCAGAGGCAAAATCGGTCTTGCCGTTGCGCATTTGCCCAACGAATACGTTGCGAATATCGTCCATCCAGAATACGTCACCCATATCGAAGGCACGGGTGTTGTATACGATATCCAGCATTTCCGAGGAGTCGGGGTCACGGGTATATTTTTCCCGCAGAGCCACTTGATAGTATGCCGGAACCAGGGTGTTCTTTGCGCCCACTGCCATGGCTTCCATGATCACGCTGGTGCATTCGATGTGGGTATTCGACACCGGCACGCAGTACAGCCAGCCGTCGATGGTACGGGAGCGGTAGTTTGCCTGATCTTCGGACAGCTTGGGAACGGGGAGCAGACCAAAATCATCCTCCATATCCCGGATGGATTGCAGTGAGCCTACGTTTGTCATCTCAAATAGGCTAACACCCTTAGAGAACAATGTATGCCCATCGTTTCTGGCTTGGTCATCCGGACCAATGGTCATGGTCACAGCCAGCTTCTTATCATCAAAGGTATCGAAGTATATGCCCTGCTGTTCGGTTTTTTCCACGATCTTATTAAGCAGCGTAAAGAACTGGTCGTCGTCTTTTACTGCCAGATACGGCAGGTCATTCGAATCCTTACGCACGGTATCCTGATCTGCACCGACCCAGAAGGTCGGATAGTAGAAATCATATTGGCTGATCACGCCCAGTACATCGGCATCGTTGTATTTTCCGTCCCCATCCACATCGGTGACCACGGTCTCTGCCATGGAGAAAAAGGCATCGATCGTCCAGGTGCCATCCCGCACCATATCGTACAGTTCCGGCAAACCGTAGTTCAGTGCCATTTGCTTGTTGTACAGCACCAGATTCGTCCACTCAAACAAATTGATCGCATCATCGCTGTAGGCAAAATACAGCTTGCCATCGATCGTCATAGCATCGTTGATCGTTTCCACATACCAGGGCTGCGTGATGTCGCAATACGGCAGCTGGCCGATCGGGATCATCAGTCCCTCCTGTGCAATGGAGAAAGCATCCCGGCAGATCAGCATATTCAGTTCGTAATCGTCGGAGCTGGACAGAGCAGATTTGCGGAACTGTTCGGTCATATTCCAGTAATTTTCCACATAATCGGCAGCGAATACGATGTTGTAGGTACTCTCGATCTCCCGGTTGCGGTGATACAGTGCGTCGTTGTACGTTTCGCCTGTCAATTCTGCGGCATCGGCAACGGTCATGATGCTGAAGCTATTGGGATATGCATTGCTTACGGTACGGAAGGCATAGCCCTCATAGTCGGCATCGGGCAGATAGTCGGCGGCATAGACAATGGGACCTTCCTCCTTGGTCTCTTCGGTCTTTGCTGTAGTGTCCGTTGTGGTGGAAGTTTCATTTTCTTCGGTTTTCCCACAGGACACAATGCCGGCAGCAAGCAGCAACGCCATGAGCAGGCATACGCTTTTTAGATTCTTTTGCATAATATAGCCCTTTCTTTTGATGAAATCTGCTGGGATCTTGTATAGTATACACGATTGCATCGACAAAATCAACCCCCCCCCCCGAAATATGTTATCAATTTGGATACAAATTTCGGCTTTTTATTGAACTACACAGCATTTTTCGCCAACGGTTCATCTATATTGACGCATGTAACACAAAAAGACCCACACCAACGGTAGTCGGCATGGGTCTGAAAAAATTATTCTGCTTTGTACTTTTCCTGGAACATAGCGATGCTCTCCTTCAGAACCCGGATCTGGGACTTCAGGTAATATTCGTCCTCGAACATGGCATAATGTACGCAGGCACGGATCAGGATGAAGATCAGCGGGGTAAGCGTTTCTGCAGGGATCCCAAGACCCTCTTCCAGAGACTGCGCATACTCCTTGTACCGCTCGTTCACGCCATCATAGAACTTCTTACCATATTCCATGTACTTCGGGTGGGTGTAGATCTGGTACATCAGACGGTATTTCTTGCCGTGCTCGCGAGCCGTCCAATAGGGGATCTCATCGATGAATTTGTCAAGCTCCGCCGGATTCTTGGGCGCCTTCGACATAAACTCATCTTCCACCTTGCTCATGCAAAAGCCCGTGGACTGGATGATCAGATCGTCCAAATTTTCAAAATACACGTACAGATTCCCGGAGGTACAGTTACAATACTTGGCCAGCAGCTTGATGCCGGTCCCATTGAAACCGTTGTCGGCGTAACACTCGAAACACCGCTCCATGATCTCTTCCTTCCGCTGTCTTACAGCTTCTTCACTTCTTGCCCTTCCCTGCATGTCAGCACCTCATTTCTTATGATATGGCTCTTAAACATATGGTATTATAACACACATTTTCGAAAATGTCAATCGTTTTTGTCGGATTTTTTGCAAAAATAAATGAAATTTTGTCTATTTTTGTTCTTATCCCAAATATCTCCAGAAAAGCGTGGTAATTTTGCACAATATATAGCTGCTATACCACCTGCATATACGTATATTTGCGTAAATATATTTCAACGAGCGTTTCTTCACTACCGGCGTTTTTATGCACATGTACCATCCCTGTGCTGCAGCAGCCGGTTCAGTCGTTCCGACATGGCACACATCAAGATGGCAAACGCGGCTATATAGAACGGATACAGTCCCATGGCGATATGCTGCGCCAAAAAGCCAAACAGCGGCGGGCATAGGGTGCTGCCCACGTAGGCACTTGCCATTTGGATCCCCACGATGGATTGGGAATTTTCCGCACCAAAGTTAGAAGGGGTGCTGTGGATGATACAGGGGTAGATGGGTGCGCATCCAAAACCGGTGATGGCCATACCGATGGCGGCTGTGACCCAGGTATCGGTGGGGATGGCGATCAGGACGATACCGCCCAGCAGGATGACGGAACCCAGCCGGATCAGCCGCTTGTCTCCCACTCGATCGGCGATGAATCCATTGAGGAACCGACCGACGGTCAGTCCTAAGTACACAAGGGAACCGTATCCGGCTGCGATCTCCGAGGCAAGACCGTGGTACTCTACTAAGTAGCTGGTAGCCCAGTTCATGGCGGTGGCTTCCATGGCGCAATAACCAAAGAAGGCGCACAGCAGGTAGGGCACGCCGGGGATTCGCAGTGCTTTTCGCACACCCAGCGGCTCGGTTTTCTCCGGTGCGATCTCGTGGGTAGTGCTTCCCTGTTTCTGCTTCCAAAGCGGCAGGGACAGGAAAATGCAAATGGTCAACACGATCTGGATGCAGGAGACGATGCGGTAGCCGTCCGACCAGGTGCGCATGTCGCTGGTGAGGCAATACTGCATGATGTACGGGCTGATGGAGGCACCCAATCCCCAACAGCAGTGGAGCCAGCTCATGTGTCGTGCTGCCAGATGCAGTGCCACGTAGTTGTTCAGCGCAGCGTCCACGGCGCCGGCTCCCAGGCCATAGGGGATCGCCCACAGACATAGCTGCCAGAATGCATCCGAAACGGAGAAGCCGAACAGAGCGATAGCGGTCATGGCTACGCTGACGGCAGTGGTCAGGCCCGCACCCAGCTTATGGGTGACACGGTCGGAGGACAGGCTGGATAGGATGGTGCAGCCGGAGATGAGCATGGTGATGATGCCGCCCATGGACAGAGATGCGCCAAGCTCCATCCGCATGACCGGCCAGGCTGAACCGAGCAGAGAGTCCGGCAGACCTAAGCTGATAAAGGATAGATAGATGATGGCGATGAGCAGTGAAAACATATGGTACACCTCACAGGAAAATATGCTGTCGTGCATTTTAAGGTATATTGCGGGTCGCACTATGTAGATACACCTCTTGACTTTGCAACAGAAAGCTGGTATAATTATAGAAAAGCAATGCAGATAAATCTATCAAAATCCGACAGAAAAGTATAACATTCTTGCATAGGAGTGGTGGCAATGAACGGAAACAGCGATCTGCGTGAAAGCTTAGCCTATTCCAATGAAGATACGCCGATTTTGGTCACGCAGGGGCGCATGTCTCAGTATCCCGGATACACGGCTATGAGCCACTGGCATGAAGAGCTGGAATGTATTTTGGTGGACAGTGGTGTACTGCACTACAATGTCAATGGGGCAGAGATCCTGATCGAGCCGGGGGACGGAATTTTTATCAATACCCGACAGCTCCACTACGCCTTTGTACCGGAACAAACCGAAGTAGCATATCGCTGTGTGCTGTTTCATCCGTCTTTGCTGGGTGGCAACCTCTATTTTGAACGAAAGTTTATGCTGCCGGTGCTGTACGATGAGACCATGTCCAGTCGGGTGCTGCATCGAGACGATCCCACAGAAGGTTCGATCCTGGCAGCCTGCGACACACTTTACACCCTTCGTGATCTGGCGGGACATGAGCTGCTCTGGATGGGGCGGCTATACGACATTTGGCATGGGCTATATCAGCTGCGGAGTCCGGCAAAAGTCACCACGGGACATCCGCAGCAGCTGCGTTCCATCAAGGATATGGTGGCGTTTATCGGGGATCATTACAAAGAAAATATCACCCTACAGGACATCAGTGAGGCGGGCAATGTCAGTAAGACCGGCTGCTGCGTTCTGTTTCGGGAATATATCCGCACGTCCCCCATTGCGTATCTCAACCGGTGTCGGCTGGAACAGGGCGCGACGTTGCTGGCGGGTTCCGATCTTACTGTGACCCAAATCGCATACAGTGTGGGATTCTCCGGGGCCAGCTACTTTGCGGAGATGTTCCGGCAGCAATACGGTCTCTCGCCACGGGAATACAGGCAGCAGAAGCGGAAGGCAATAGAATGAGAAAGGTAGAAAAATGTATGAAAGCAGTGGAGATCTACACCGACGGCTCCTGCAAGCAAAATCCCGGTCCGGGAGGCTGGGGCGCTGTGTTGGTATATAATGGTAAGGAAAAGGAGCTGTGTGGCGGGGAGGCCGGTACCACCAACAACCGGATGGAGCTGACCGCCGTGATCCGGGCGCTGGAGTGCTTGAAGGAGCCTTGTATGGTCACGCTGACCTCGGATTCCAAATATGTGTGCGACGGCATGGGCAAGGGCTGGGCGGCCGGCTGGAAGAAGCGGGGCTGGAAAAAGAGCGATGGTTCTCCGGCACTGAATCCGGATCTGTGGGAGAAGCTGCTGGAGCTGTGCAGTCGGCACAAGGTGGAATTCGTATGGGTCAAGGGACACGCCGGGCATCCCTACAACGAACGCTGTGACACGCTGGCACAAACGGAAGCGGAAAAGTATCGGTGAGGTGGGCGTATGCTTAATGAGATCCTGTGGATCTATCTCCTTGGCATATCCCTTATATCGGTGGTGGTGACGATCGCCGATAAGCATAAGGCAAAAAAGGGAGCCTGGCGAGTCCCGGAAGCAACGCTGCTTTGGCTGGCGGCACTGGGTGGGTCTGTGGCGATGTACCTGACCATGCACCTGATCCGGCACAAAACGAAGCACCTGAAATTTATGCTGGGCATACCGGTGATCTTTCTCTTACAAGTGGGGCTTGCATGGGGGCTTTGGCAGATAGTTTGAATTTTATAAGGAGCATTGGGGTTCTGTTTGGGTGCCGATGCTTCTTTTTTGTGTCCTAACCATCCGCCGCCTTTCTATGTCACCACATGTTTTCTCGCCGCATACACTGTGACGAGAAGCGAATCCGATCCGTGCTTCTCATACCCGGCAAAAACGGATCAATTCGTGAAAACAGGAGGCAACTCCCTATGGAGTACAGAAAAGAGTACGGCAATCCCGCCGATATGCCGGAGGATGCGGTGCTGCGGCAGGCTTTGGCGGATATGGGTACCTGTCCCTGCAGTGGGAACGGACAGAGTGGTCGCAGTGGACAGAGCTGTCCGGTGTGTCCCGGTAAGAGTCGCAGTTCCCGGCAGGAGATGGGCAGCTGTGTGGCGGGGACCGGTGTGGATCCGTTGGCAGGATTTCCGCTGGCGATGGCATATGTACCCAACCAGCCTTGGGAAGGGATCCAGGAGCCGGAGGCTGCACTGGCCAGCGGTACGCTGTTCACCGGTCTGCTGTTCCCTTGGCGGCCATCCCGGTGTTCCGGCAACAAAGGCTGTAGCTGCGGGAGGGATTGACGTATGAACGAACAAAAAAAGCTATACCGCATGATCCAGCAGGTCTCCTTCGTGTTATATGAAACCGGGCTGTATCTGGACACCCATCCCAACTGTCGGCAAGCGCTGGCGTATTTTCAGCGATACAACGCACGTCTGCGGGAGCTGACGGAGCGGTATGAGACCCGATACGGTCCTCTGACCATGTATGGCCAAAATGTAGGCTGTGACCAGTGGCAGTGGGTCACCTCTCCCTGGCCCTGGGAGTACGATGGGCAGTGAGACAGGGGAATATGAAGAAGGAAGGACTTGTGTATGTGGATCTATGAACGGAAACTGCAATACCCGGTGAAGATCAAGAATCCCAATCCGGGGTATGCCAAGATCATCATTTCCCAGCTGGGTGGGCCGGACGGGGAGCTTGCAGCTTCGACACGGTATCTGAGCCAGCGTTTCTCCATGCCCTACCGAGAGGTATCGGGGATCCTGACGGATGTGGGCACGGAGGAGTTAGCACATGTGGAGATGATCAGTGCGATCCTGCACCAGCTGACCCGGAACCTCAGCGAAGACGAGATCCGCAGATCCGGCTTTGACACGTACTTTGTGGATCACACGGCGGGTGTATATCCGCAGGCGGCATCGGGTGTGCCCTGTGATGCGAAGTATATTGGGGTGAAAGGGGATGTGTTGGCGGATCTCAATGAGGATCTGGCAGCAGAGCAAAAGGCTCGTGTGACCTACGACAATCTGCTCCGGCTGATCGACGACCGGGATGTGTGCGAACCGCTCCATTTTCTCCGGGAACGGGAATTGGTGCATTACCAACGGTTCGGTGAAGCGCTGCGGATCGCACAGGACAACATGGATGCGCAGAACTTCTATGGCTGGAATCCGGCGTTCGATCGGGGAAACAGCAATCGCAAGGGGTAAAAACCGTTGACGCTGGTGCTCTGCCCTGTGTGGTGGGACAGCGTTGACATAGGAAAAACGACCGTATGCCTGTATCATCATACAGGGGTACGGTCGTTTTTGCTTTTGTGTAGCAGATCCCTTGCGAGAATCGGAAGATCACCGCAGCGACATCTGCCCGTTGGTGAAGCGGAAATTGCGCATACTTCTGCCGCTGCATGCCTTTGCAGGAATGGCCGCTTCGATCCGTTCTATATCCGCTTTGGAAAATTCTATCTGCATGGCATCGATCGCACTTTGCAGATGCTCCGGATTGGTGGTACCGACCAGGCTTTGCACGTGATCGTATTTAGCAAGAGACCACGCAAGCGCAAGCTGGGAAAGGCCGATGCCTTTTTCGTCAGCGATGGTCTTTAACGCCTGGAGCATTGGCAGATTGGTAGCTCTGTGTTCGGGCGAGAGCATACCACGTGCCAAACGAGGATTGCTGTCCATGTTTTCCAAAACCGTATCTGCGAACAACCCGTGGCCGATCGTTCCGAAGGCAAGGACTTTGACACCAAGCTCCTTTGCCGTGTCGATCAGCTCCTTTTCGATGTCTCTATCGATGAGCGAATAGGACATCTCTACCGTGTGAATGGGATGCACCTTGCAGGCACGGCGCAGTGTCTCGGCATCCACCATCGAAAGGCCGATGTGGCGTACATAGCCCGCTTCTACAAGTCTGGAAATTTCGCCGACTACTTCTTCTACGGGAACTTCGGTATCTTGACGGGCGGGCTGATAGAGGTCAACATAGTCCATGCCAAGCCGTGACAGTGAATAGGCCAGATGGCCTTTGATGTGGAACGGCTTCACGTCCAGGCCGTATATGCCTCCACCGGGCTGCGGCAGTACGCCGAATTTTACCGACAGAAAATAGCTGTCTCTCGGCACGTGGCGCATCGCTTCTCCCACGATCATCTCGCTTTCTCCCCCATTGTAGAATTCCCCTGTATTGAACAGCGTAATGCCGCTGTCCAGGGCTTTCTGTATGGTTTGGATCGAAGCATCCGGATTGCGCCGGTTGGACATTCCCATGCAACCGAGTCCCAGTTTTTGTAGATTTGCTGTCATGTTGTTTCACCCTTTCTTTTTTTACTGACTGTTATATAGAGAATTATCGCAAGAGCAAACGAGATCAGATCCGCAAATTGCTGTGTCCATACCAAACCGTCCATTTTCATAAGATGGTGCAGCAAGAACAGGAACGGAAAGAATACAAAGCCCTGTCGGCTCATAGAAACGATAAAGGATTCCTTAGCCGCCCCTCTCGCTTGCAGTGCATTCAAAAGCACATACAGCACACCGCAGATCGGCCCGGACAAGAGCGATATGATGGTAAAGTGCACACCATAGTCAAATGCTTCTTGATTGTCTAGGAACAGACCGACAAGGGGTCTGGCACAGAGAATGCAAACTACGGTCAATGCAGTGGAAACGATCAGCGAATAAAGGATGGAAAACCGCATGATCTTGCTGTACCGTTCCTGCAAGCCTGCGCCGTAGCAATAGCCCAAAAGCGGCTGTATGCCCTGCCCCAGGCCGATCACCACATAGGAGATGATCATATGTACCTTCAGGTCTACGCCATAGCCTGCTACAGCCAGGTCTCCATAGGTGGACATGAGGCTATTGACGACAATGTTGGAAATGCTCATGAGAATACTCGTCAATGCAGCCGGGACGCCGATCACCAAAACAGAGCGGGCAATTTTGTTCTGTACACCAAAGTCTTTGGGAGAGATGGACAGCTTCGACTTGCCGAATAGGAAGTACAAAACATAATATACAGCACCGATGATATTCCCGATCGCCGTTGCAATAGCGGCTCCTGTGATGCCCATGCCCAGTGGGAAAATGAATATAGGGTCCAGAATGATATTCACAAGATTGCCGATGAGCATACCGGCCATGGCGTGCATAGATTGCCCTTCCGCACGAATGATATTGCTGAATGCGTTGGCAATGACGATAAACACGGCGCTCCACGACACGGTGGCAAGATAATCTCTCGTATATGCAAAGGTTTCCGTGCTTGTGGCACCAAGCATTCTACTGATCGGAGCCGCAAAAAGCAACAGCACGACCGTGCAAACGATACCGACCGCTGTACCGCCCCAAAAGCAGAAGGACGAGACCTTTTTGGCATATTCCCTATCCCCTCTTCCGATAGCACGGGATATTACCGAGGTACCGCCTATACCAAAGAGGTTGCCGAATGCGGAAGGGATCGTAAAGATGGGCAGTGCATAGGACACCGCTGCGACCATGTACGGGTCCCCGGTTCGCCCGACAAAAAATGTATCTGCCAGATTATAGATCATCACCATGATCATACTGCATATCGCTGGTATCGTATTGAAAAATACAGCCTTTGCGATGGGTGCTTTCGCAAAGATCTCCGTTTCATTGTGCTTCATGTTGCATCACCTCATTTTTATAAAATGTGTGCATAGGTATTATTTGAGCCTACATAATTTTTCTGCGTTTTTATATGCAATACATTCCTTTTCGCTTTGGGTGATCGGCGCATTTTCGAGAAAAGTTCCTGCCTCGTCGTTCAAGATAAACGGATAATCCACCGCATGCAGGATCCTGTCTACGCCAAGCACGTCCATGCAAAATCTGAGCTGCGGATACGTAAAGATCCCGCTCGGTGTAACGAAAACATTTTCACGAAACGTTTCGGTCACACTTCGACCCAGCCCTGTTACCGACTGTGGTAAAGCCTGGTCCAGACGAGAGAGATAGAATGGAACCATCTCTCCCCAATGCCCGGCGATGACCTGCAATTTCGGGAATCTGTCAAACACACCGGAAAGGATCAGACGCAGGACCTGTATCCCCGCCTCGTTGTGCCAGCCCCAGCCGTATAGCGAAAGTCTTGCACTCAGTCTGTCCCCAAGGCCGTCATAATAGCACTTTTGAACGCTCGTCATTGGTGGTGCGGGATGGATATAGATCGGCACCTGCAAGCTCTCCGCAGCCTCTAAAATGGGCAGAAATGCCTTGTCGTCGAGAAATGCAGCCTCTCCTGATGCTCGTCCTGCAAGGATGACACCGCAAAAGCCCAGCTTAGTGACTGCTCTTTCCAGTTCCTTCACCGAAGCACCCACATGCTTCCAGGGAAGCGCAGCAAAGGCACCAAATCGGTCGGGATGCTTTTGTACGATCTCTGCCAGTTCGTCGTTGGCATCGCTTACAACGCTGGCTTCTTCTTTGGGTAAAAGCTGTGTGCAAACCGGTGCCGACAGGATCTGCTTCGTGATTCCGTATGTATCCATATTTTCGATACGCTTTTCTATATTGCAATACAGTTCGGTATCGGGGAAATACGGCAACGTAGGGGATCCTGCTATCGCTGTGCGCATTGCATCCTCCGAGGGATAGTTTGCCAGTGCCTTGCCAAGCGTTTGCAGCGGAACATGTTCTTCTATCGTAATCATTTTCATAGTAGCTGTTCTCCCTCTATCCAAATATGCTTGATCTTTTGGATGGTGGTAATATCCTTGTCCGGTCTGCCGTTTATGCAGATCAGGCTTGCTTTTTTCCCCACCGCAACAGAACCAAGGTCACCTACACCAAACACCTGGCTGACCTTGCTCGTTGCACTTGCCAAAACATCCACAGGTGCCATTCCTGCTTTCCAAAGAAGCAATGCTTCCCGGTGCATCGATGTCCCGTACGCAACAGCAGGTGCAAAGTCGCCCGTATTGGCATCGGTGGCAGCCAAAATGGGCACGCCACACGTATACAGTGTACGGACGGCATTTTCTGCGTTCTGGTAATGCGCAGGCATGTAGCCGTTTCTGCCGCTGTGGGCAAAGGTCTCCATCATTACAAGGGTGGGCGCAACGGCGATCCCCCGCTCCGCCATTTCTTTGGCAAGATCCGTGGGCAGTGCTTCCTTCATGGGCACGTGCAGCAGGATATCCGCACCACACGACACTGCCATGCTCTCTGCCTTTACGCTCGTTGCGTGTACAGCCACTTTGAGGCCGTAATCATGCGCTGCCTCGCAAATGCTTTTCAGTACCGACTTAGGCATCAGGTTCGGCTCAAACAGCAGAACCTTTATATACTTTGCGCCACTCTCCATCGCCTTTTTCACGTAGCCGCTACCGTGCAGTGTTCCCATGGTCATCCCTGCGGAGGATACGATGGTAAACTGTTTTGACCTTTCCACAAGAGTGGCCGGTGCGCATACATCACAGGTGGCGACAACTCCGTTTTGCAGCATCGTTTGAACCTGCGCATCGCTGGTCATATGCGTATGTGCGTCTATAAGACCGGGCATCAGCAGGCAGTCGCTTTGCGGACTATTTGCTTCGGTCACGGCGGCAATGATACCGTTCTCTATGGTAACAGAAGCGTTTTCTATGATCTTCTCGCCGTCAAACAACGGATACTGTAGGGTCACTGTGCGCATGGCTCCACCGATACAAGCTCGCTGAACTTCATCACGAGGCCATAGTGGTTGCTCATAACCAGATAATTGGCACGGACAACGACGGTATCTCCGACGGCTACCTGGCTATAAAAGTCGTCTGTCGGGAAGATCACCAGTGCATAGGTCTGACCGCTTACGCTGTCGGATATTTCGATGGACGGCTTATTGTGGATATCGGGACCAACTTTCTTTGCAACACCCGTGACTGCAAAACGCTTATCTACATATTGGGCATAGAAGCGCTCCGCATCTGCGTCAAATGCATCGCAAAGTGTTTTTACAGCAAATGGTGCGTCCTGGGGGAGGATCGGCATGGCTGTTGTTTCGATCTCATGGGTCTTCATGCCCGATGGATGCTGGGGATAAAATGTAAGTTCCTTCATATTTACACCTCTTTGATCGTTTCCAATATGGTTTGTGCTTTCTGGAGCAAGCAGACAAGCGTATCAAATTCCGCCTCTCCGAGCTTTGCTTCCATGGTTTTGATGTATTCGGTCTGCCTGGTTTCAAAAAAATCCGCCAGTGCTTTTCCCTTTTCCGTGGGGCGAACGAAATAGCTTCGTTTATCCGTGTCGGATGCGGCTTTGTAAATGTATCCTTTTTTAAGAAGTACCTGAATGTGTGCTGCGATCATGGGCTTGGACACACCGAACATTTCTGCAAGCATCATGGGTGTACAATCTTGATCGCTTTGGCTGATCATACTGAGCACGCCCATTTCGCTGGGACGAATCGGCAGATCCTTTTTCAGTGCCACATAATCTCTTGCGAATTTCGAGAATACGACATTGGCTTCCATGTATTTCTGCATGTCGATTCTCCTTACAGCTTGACCGTTTCGGTTCTTTGATCGGTGAACCACTGCGCTTCGAAGCCTGTGAATTTCAAAATGCAATAATCGGGATCGGTGACACCCTTTTTGTAAAAGCGTTTGAAGAAGGGCTTCCAGAACCGATCCTTTGTGGGTTGATCGGTAAGCACCTCCATATGACCCTTGATCTCCACACCGGAGAAGCGTTGTCCTTTTTCGTAGAAATACACACACGCCTTAGGATCTGCACGATAATGCGCCACCTTTCTGGACGAGGTATAGGTGGCAAAGTACATGTCGTTGCCATCGATCAGCACCGGCTGGATCAAGGCTCTTGTAGCCGGGTAACCATCCGCACCAACGGACGACAGGAGCGCTGTTTTTTGTTTGTGGATAAACTCGTAGATCCCTTCCCTGGTCATTTTGGGTTCCTCCTTTTGTATATTTCGATTTTGCAGCCCTGAAGCAAGCGCCTGGTCGATCTGTGTTTTCCGATCATGGATATGATAGGTCCTGCCATCCTTGACGAACACATTTCCGGTTTGCCCAAAGATGAACTCCACGTTGTACGTGATACATTGGTCGTATACCGTTTTCACCCATGCATAGTGGAGCGGCCGCATGCCTTCGTAATTCTCACCGCCCGCAAGGACCGTTTCGATCTGGCCGGTTGCCAGGTATGTATCGAGGTCGATCGCACCGATGAAGGGCTTGAGGCTCACCCATTTGTGTTTGGCAGGAATGTCGAGCAACAGAGGGATACGTTTGTCGGCTCTTTTTTGGTTCTCGCAGGAGACAGCGATATACACGTTATCCCATCCGTCTCCCCAATCGGGTGGCAGACAATCCCGGATACGATGTGCTCTTTTTGTCAGGAGTGAGAAGGTCACGTCGGGGCGTTTGCGGATCATCTCCCATGCTTCGTCACGCCACGCATCTGCTTCTTCGAGAAAGAAATCGCTGGTCATACAAACACGGACAAACTCGCCTGCTTTGATCTTGTAATTTCCTTGTCGATCTTTTTGGACAGGCAGGTTGGCATTGGTTTTATTTTTATGTATCTCGCTCCCATCCCGATCCCGCGCTTTGTCGAGATAGAACATATAGCAGTTTTGGCAGCCCTCCGAGCATTTTCGGCATCCGTGCCAAGGATTCCACGATCTATCGTTTTGGTTCATATGGGACACCCATTTTCAAGAAGTTCATTTGCATGAACCATTATAGTTCATCCGCATGAACTTGTCAATAGGAACGGGGGATTGTTAACAAAATATATAAAAAGTGAGGTGGGACTACGGCAAAGACGGCAGCTGATTTTGGGTATTTGATAGTACAACTTTACCAACACAAAAAGCCCTCGATCCATTTTGGAAACGAAGGCTATTTTGTGTATATGCCGGGAAAAGCCGCCCACCCAGACTGGACAGAGGGGGCATGGAGGATCACCCCCGCGTGTGCGGGGAAAAAGTTAAGTTTTTACTTGACTATATTATAGCACAGGATCACCCCCGCGTGTGCGGGGAAAAAGTTAAAAAACCAACCAAGTGGGCAAAATTCGCAGATTACCCCACACGGCAACGGCATTTATATTTCGCCAAGTAGCACGCCTGGGTTGCGTACTGCTCTGGACATCGTTTTTATTGTTTCTTTCATATTTTGCTTTTTCTATCACCGACAGTGTCATTTCTCACAGGATATTTATGTCACGTGGCGAATAGTCCTATCTCTTTTTAACCGTCCATGGTCTTTCTCCGGCATTTCAATTTTTCCGCATGTGCATCCTGTATCTTCTGGCAGAGCCAAATGACCTTATCCACGATCGTGATGATCGCAGCGATCAAACCAATCACAGTAGCAACAAACATAAATGTTTCCATACTGAACAGTTCCATTTCTAGAGGTTGTATCTCGCACGGGTTAGCGGTGGCAACCTTCTTTGTCAATTCTTGATTTCTCTATTGACTTTATTATAGCACGTTATGCATTTTTTGTCAAGGGATAACAAAAACTTGCCTCGAAAAAAAACGCTATACTATATCCATCAAATCAAACCAATTATAAGAAGCGTTCACAAATGTAAAGATCGGGAGTATAACTAAAGATAAAACAACAACGTTTCTCGATATTGCAAAATCGTATGTCGATGATGTTGGGAAATTCTTTTTGGGCAAGATGTCCCCTTTGCAGTCAATGTAAATATATCATGTAAACTGTTGATCAAATTGACCATGATAAACAATCTCTAACCGATAAATGCAAGAGCAGTTATGACTTAACGAAACTTTATAATGTTATTAAGGGCAGTGGGAATGCTGTAAATAGATTGTTGTGTAAGGATAGTTCAATCGCCACGAAGTGTTCACATGAAGTATGTGTAAAGATTGAATATTAGGTGATTTGCCAATGAGCTCGTCATCAAACTGGGTACATTCCTTTTAGATTTATAGGGATTCTTTCGTAGTAAGATCACCCCCGCATGTGCGGGGAAAAGGCAGAAGATAGTGCGGCGAATTTATCCTGCACAGGATCACCCCCGCGTGTGCGGGGAAAAGAGCTTGTCTCCGGTTTTCCCAATGTATCCTGCAGGATCACCCCCGCGTGTGCGGGGAAAAGAAGAATGGTGGACAAATCCAGCGTCCCGGAAAAGGATCACCCCCGCGTGTGCGGGGAAAAGGTGCGCAAGCCTGCAATGCTGGAGGCGAAGGAGGGATCACCCCCGCGTGTGCGGGGAAAAGCTACATCGGAGAGTCCGGCGAACTGATCGAAAAGGATCACCCCCGCGTGTGCGGGGAAAAGGAATATGCAGATCGCCGGGTTTGATGTGGATGAGGATCACCCCCGCGTGTGCGGGGAAAAGCAAATCCTCTGCTTTTAGTTAAAATTCCAACTGGGATCACCCCCGCGTGTGCGGGGAAAAGACCGTGCACCGCTGTGGCGGGCGCCGAAAAAAAGGATCACCCCCGCGTGTGCGGGGAAAAGGAGTTTGCCGAGAAGTACTCCGGGGACAATGCAGGATCACCCCCGCGTGTGCGGGGAAAAGGCATCCTTTTCCATATCTGCTCGGGATACGGACGGATCACCCCCGCGTGTGCGGGGAAAAGGGTATCCACTGCCCGCTCCCTGGTACGTCTATAGGATCACCCCCGCGTGTGCGGGGAAAAGTTATGTGCCAAAACAATTTGTGATTGCGAACTAGGATCACCCCCGCGTGTGCGGGGAAAAGCAATCCCGGAAGTATTATTGTTTGGCTATGATAGGATCACCCCCGCGTGTGCGGGGAAAAGCTGCACAGCGAGTTCGGCTTCGGCAAGCGACGAGGATCACCCCCGCGTGTGCGGGGAAAAGTTTTCTCCTCCAACATTTCCCGTCCGTCCACACGGATCACCCCCGCGTGTGCGGGGAAAAGCAGCGTTTTTCTCCTTTTTTGTGCAACGCTGTGGGATCACCCCCGCGTGTGCGGGGAAAAGTATAGCAGCCGCTGGAATCCCTCGATGGTGGGAGGATCACCCCCGCGTGTGCGGGGAAAAGTCCGGGCGCAGGAGCATGGACACCAGCCTTGTAGGATCACCCCCGCGTGTGCGGGGAAAAGGAAAGCACCATGCACACGATTTGCAATCAAGAAGGATCACCCCCGCGTGTGCGGGGAAAAGGGACGATCACTTGTGGAAATTTTTGGACATAAAGGATCCCCCCCGCGTGTGCGGGGAAAAGTATGCGGTGTCATAATCTTGACCTTGCGGCAGAGGATCACCCCCGCGTGTGCGGGGAAAAGGCCATGATGTCAGCCGGGGAGAGTTCGGTGCTAGGATCACCCCCGCGTGTGCGGGGAAAA